>JBBCJT010000148.1:0-13501 GCA_037190665.1 Rhodovastum atsumiense
CATGCCCTGCATCATGCCGGAGCGGCTCGCCGGCACCTCTCCCAGCACGCCGGTGCGCGAGGTCATCGGCAGCGGACCGTTCACCTTCAACACCGCCGAGCGTGTGCCCGGCTCGCGCAACGTCTATGAGCGTTTCGCCGGCTACGTGCCGCGTCCGGGCGGCACGCCGAGCTTCACCGCCGGGCCGAAGGTGGTGAAGCTCGACCGCGTCGAATGGATCACCATGCCGGACGCGGGCACGGCGGCGAGCGCGCTCGTGGCGGGCGAGGTGGACTGGTTCGAGCGCCCGCCCGGCGACCTGCTGGAACTGATCCAGCGCGGCGGCAACGTGACCGTCGAGATCACGGACGCGACCGGCCAGATCAGCATCATGCGGCTCAACCACCTGCATCCGCCCTTCGACAATCCGGCGATCCGCCGGGTGGTGCTGAACGCGGTGGCGCAGTCCGACTTCATGCAGGCGATGATCGGCGGGGACCGGCGCTGGTGGCGCGACAATATCGGCTTCATCGCACCCGGCCCGATGGCCACGGAGCGCAGCGCGCATGTGCCGCCACCGATCGCGGAGTCGCAGCGCGCGCTGAAGGCGGCCGGCTACAACGGCGAGACGGTGGTGGCGATCCAGAGCGCATCGTCCGCCATGGCCTCCGTGGCGGAGGTCGGCATCGACCTGCTCAAGCGCATCGGCTTCACCGTGGAGGCGCTGCCGATGGACAACGCGGCGATGAACCAGCGCCGGGTGAAGCGCGAGAAGCCGACCGAGGGCGGGTGGAGCCTGTTCTTCACCTCCTTCGGCGGGCTCGACCAGATGACGCCGGCCGGGCACCTCACGCTCCGCGGCACCGGCGACAAGGCGTTCGCCGGCTGGCCGGACAGCCCGAAGCTGGAGGCGCTGCGCGACGCGTGGTTCGACGCGCCGGACGTTGCCGCGCAGAAGGCGATCTGCGCGCAGATCGAGGCGCAGGCCGCGCAGGACGTGCCCTACGTCCCGCTCGGCCAGTCGATCGATCCCACCGCCTATCGCCGCAACGTCAGCGGCATCCCGCGCGGCTTCTGCCTGTTCTGGAACGTGGAGAAGGCGTGATCAGCGCGCGCGGGCGACCGCGCGCCGCACCGCGTCGAGGTCGATCGCGTCGACCGTGACCTCGGGCCCGCCCGGCACCGGGCGGGAGGTGACGGAGGTGGCCATGAACAGCGAGTTCAGCACCGCCTCCTCCGTCGCCTCCGCCACGGCCACGAACAGCGGCGACATGCTGGCGTTTGGCAGGTCGAGCAGCGGGCGCGGGGCGCGGTCCTCGCTGCCGCGCCGCACGTCCGGATGCGTTGAGAAGGCGATCGCGTAGTCGCCCGACCCGTCCGAGAACGCCGCGCCGGTGCGCGCCAGCCCCGCCCCGGCGCGGAAGCCGAGGCGGCGCAGGTTGCGATCCGACAGCGGCGCATCCGTTGCGACGACGATCATCACCGACCCGTCCGCATCGCCGCGATCCGCATGCTCGCGCAGGTAGAAGCGATCCAGCGCGCGGCCGAGCTTCACGCCGTCCGCGATCAGCTCGCCGCCGAAATTCGTCTGCACGAGCACGCCCACCGCATGGCCGCCGAGGGCAGGCGGCAGCACGCGCGATGCCGTGCCGATGCCGCCCTTCCAGCCGAACGCCACGGTGCCCGTGCCCGCGCCCACCGTGCCTTCCGCCACCGGGCCGTCCGCCGCGGCAGCGAGCGCGGCGAGAACGTCCTCCGCGCTGCTGCCGCGCGCACGGATGTCGTTCAGCTTGCCGTCATTCGTCTCGCCCACCACGGCGTTGACGGAGCGCACCGCCTCGTTGCCCGGCAGCGCGAGCGTCCAGTCCACCAGCGCCTCGACCGCGCGGCCGACGGCGAGCGTGCTGGTCAGCACGATCGGTGTCTCGATCTCGCCCAGTTCCTCGAGCTGCGTGGCGCCCGCAAGCTTCCCGTAGCCGTTCAGCACCGACAGCCCGGCCGGCACGCGGTCGCGGAACGGGTTGCCGCCATGCGGCAGGATCGCGGTGATCCCGGTCCGCACGCTCTCGCCCTCGATGCGCGTGACCTGGCCGACGCGCACGCCGGCGACGTCGGTGATGGCGTTGTGCGTGCCGGGCCGGAAGATGCCCGGCGCGAGGCCGAGGTCGCGGGCGCGGCAGCGCGCCGGATCAGGCGGCGGCAAGGGCCGCCTTCACCGCGCTGAGCGCCGCATCCGCATTCGCCGCGTCTGGTCCGCCCGCCTGCGCCATGTCCGGCCGCCCGCCGCCGCCCTTGCCGCCCACGGCGGCCGCGGCCATGCGCACCAGATCGACGGCGGAGAAGCGCGAGGTCAGGTCGGAGGCGACGCCGACCACGAGGCTCGCCTTGCCCTCGGCGGTCGAGACCAGCGCGACCACGCCGCCGCCGTTCTGCTTCAGGATCGTGTCCGCGATGCCCTTCAGGTCGCGCGGCGGCACCTCGCCGAGGTTGCGCGCGGCAAGCTTCACGCCGGCCACCTCCTCGAACGCCGGGCCGCCCGACCCGCCGGTGGCGAGCTTGCGGCGCGTGTCGGCGAGTTCGCGCTCCAGCCTCCGCACCTGCTCGACCAGCGCCTCCACGCGGGCGGGCACCTCGGACGGGTTGGCCTTCAGCGCCACGGCCGCCTGCTGCAGCCGCTTCACGTCCTCGGCGACCGAGGCCAGCGCGGCCGCGCCGGTGACGGCTTCCACGCGGCGCACGCCGGCGCTGACCGCGCCTTCGCTGACGATGCGGAACAGGCCGATATCGCCGGTGCGGTCCACATGCGTGCCGCCGCACAGCTCCACCGAATAGTCGCCGCCGCGCTCGCCCGCCGCCGCGTCCTTGCCCATGGAGACGACGCGCACCTCGTCGCCGTACTTCTCGCCGAACAGCGCGATCGCGCCGGCTTCCACCGCCGCATCGGGTGTCATCAGCCGCGTGGTGACCTTGGCGTTCTCGCGCACGCGCGCGTTCACCTCGTTCTCCACCCAGGCGAGTTCCTCGGGGGCGATCGGTTTATTGTGGCTCACGTCGAAGCGCAGCCGGTCGGGCGCGTTCAGGCTGCCCTTCTGTGCGATGTGCAGGCCGAGCTTGCGGCGGAGCGCCTCGTGCAGCAGGTGCGTCGCGGAGTGATGCGCGCGGATCGCGGTGCGCCGGTCGGGGTCCACCTCGGCCAGCACAGCCGCGCCGACCTTGGCCTCGCCCGCCTCGACCGTGCCGGAATGCACGAACACGCCGCCGGCCTTCTTCTGCGTGTCGGTCACGACGATGCGCAGGCCGGGCGCGGTGATCACGCCCGTATCGCCGACCTGACCGCCGCTTTCGGCGTAGAACGGCGTCTGGTTCAGCACCACCGCCACATCCTTGCCGACCGGCGCGCTGTCCGCGGCGGCGCCATCGAAGACCAGCGCAAGGATCTCGGCCTCCGCCGTCTCGGTGTTGTAGCCGAGGAACTCGCTTGCGCCGACGCGCTCCTTGATCTCGAACCACACACGCTCGGTCGCGATCTCGCCGGTGCCGGCCCAGGCGGCGCGCGCGCGGGCGCGCTGTTCGGCCATCGCGGCATCGAAGCCGGCGATGTCCACGGTGCGACCCTGCTCGCGCAACGCGTCCTGCGTCAGGTCCAGCGGGAAGCCGTAGGTGTCGTGCAGGCGGAAGGCGACGTCGCCGGGAAGCGGCTCGCCGCTGCCGAGCTTCTCCGTCTCCTCGGACAGAAGGTGCAGGCCGCGGTCCAGCATCGCCTTGAAGCGGCTTTCCTCCAGCTTCAGCGTATCCACGATGCTGGCCTCGGCGCGGCCGAGCTCGGGATAGGCCGCGCCCATCTGCCGCACCAGCGTGGGCACGAGGCGGTACATCACCGGCTCCGTCGCGCCCATCATGTGCGCGTGGCGCATCGCGCGGCGCATGATCCGCCGCAGCACGTAGCCGCGCCCGTCATTGGACGGCAGCACGCCATCGGCGATCAGGAAGCTGGTCGCGCGCAGGTGGTCGGCGACGACGCGGTGGCTGACCTTGTGCGGCCCGTCCGGGTCCTGCCCGGTGACCTCCGCACTCGCCAGGATCAGCGCGCGCAGCGTGTCCGTGTCGTAGTTGTCGTGCTTGCCCTGCAGGATCGCCGCGAAGCGTTCCAGCCCCAGGCCGGTGTCGATGGACGGGCGCGGCAGGTCGCGGCGGGTGCCGGGCGGCCCCTCCTCGAACTGCATGAACACGAGGTTCCAGATCTCGATGAACCGGTCCCCGTCCGCGTCGGCGGACCCGGGCGGGCCGCCGGGGATGGAGGGGCCGTGGTCGTAGAAGATCTCGCTGCACGGCCCGCAGGGGCCGGTATCGCCCATGCGCCAGAAATTGTCGGAGGTCGGGATGCGGATGATGCGGCTGTCCGGCAGGCCCGCGACCTTCTTCCAGTACGCGGCCGCGTCGTCATCCTCGCTGAAGACGGTGACGAGCAGCTTGTCCTTCGGCAGCGCGAAGTCCTTCGTCACCAGCTCCCAGGCGTAGGCGATGGCCTGCTCCTTGAAGTAGTCGCCGAAGGAGAAGTTGCCCATCATCTCGAAGAACGTGTGGTGGCGCGCGGTGTAGCCCACGTTGTCGAGGTCGTTGTGCTTGCCGCCGGCGCGGACGCATTTCTGCGCCGTGGTCGCGCGCACGTAGGGGCGGCGCTCCTGTCCGGTGAAGACGTTCTTGAACTGCACCATGCCGGAGTTCGCGAACATCAGCGTCGGGTCGTTGCGCGGCACCAGCGGCGAGGAGGCGACGCGCTCGTGGCCGTTGCGGGCGAAGTAGTCGAGGAAGGTGGCGCGGATGTCGTTGCTGCTGGTCATTGGTGCGGTGCGATGAAACGGGACCGGGTTCCTACCCCGCCGGGCCCGCCCGTGTCACGCCGCCGGGTTCAGCGCGGGCGGGTTCAGCGCCGGCGGGCGGGCGCGAGGTGGCCGTCGCGGGAGGCGGCGTACGCGGCGTCCCGCGGCCGGCCGCGCTCCGATCCCAGACCTGCCGCGCGCAGCCCGCCTTCCAGGTATCGCCCCGGCCCGGCCGTCCACGCCCATGTCATCAGCGCGACCAGCCCCGGCGCGAGGAGATAGGCCGCGAGATAGGCGTTCCGCGATCCCGGCCAGGCGACGGTCGGCAGCGCGGCGAGCAGGTAGATGGCCACGCAGCTCGCCGCATAGACCGTCAGCGACTGCCGGCCGAACCAGCCCAGGACGGTGTCGATCGGGGCCCGGGGCAGGGCGGGCAGGCGGTGCCAGATACCCGAGAGGAAGGCGATCAGCGCCAGCGCGTGGGCCAGGCGCAGCAGCCCCATGTCGTTCTTGGCCCGCCACGGGACGGGCGGGAAGACGGCGTTCGCCTCGCCGCCGAGGATCATCCGCGCCCCGGTGGGCGAGCCGAGCTTCCAGACCGTGGTGGCCAGCAGGAAGGCCCCGAGCAGCCACATCGCCCCGGTCCCGGGCGAGTGCCGCAGAAGACGCTTCTGGCCGGCGAACATGCCGATGAAGAACAGCAGCAGCCAGGCGGCCCGGTTGAACTCGTACGGCGCCTGGCCGGTCAGTTCCTGATCCAGATAGCCGAACTGCACCGCGATCCACGGCGCCGTGGCGAGGGCGGCCGCGAGCCAGACGTTGCGGCGGAGCGCCCACAGCAGCGGCACCGCGGCCAGCAGCAGCGTGCCGTAGAGATGCAGGATCCCGACATAGGAATCGCCCCGCACCATGAGCAGGAACCGCCACGGCGGCGGCCACGGATTCTCCGCGAAGTGCAGGAAGACGGCGATCTCGGGCCCCGGCTTCGGCAGGCGGGTGAACAGCATCGCGACGACGATGCTGCAAAGCACGAGCAGCAGCGCATTCGTCGTCAGCAGGTCGCCGATGCGCCGCGCCGTCTTGGCGACGGCGGCCATGGGGCCGCGCCGGTCCCAGGTGCGGCCGTAGGCGATCGCGTAGACGTAGCCCGAGAGGAAGACGAACAGCTCCGCGGCGGAGGACAGGCCGAACTGGGTGAGCGTGATCGACCGCGCGCCCGCGAAGCCGCCGTCGATGGCGGTCTTGGCGAGGTGGTTCCACAGGATGGCGATCAGCGCGTATCCGCGCAGAGTATCCGCCAGGATGTCGCGGTCCCGCTGCATCGCAGCATGATATGAAGCGGGCGGTCGGACCAACAATCGTCAGTCGGTCGGTAATCAGTGATATCGGGGTGTCTAATGTCCGCTGCAGGTCAACTAGTTACAGATTTATTCACCTAGCGACGTGCTCATGCTTTCCGGTCGTATTCATTTGGCATGATGCGTAATATTGACCTCGAAATCTTCCCTCCTGCTCAATCCGTGAGGATCTCGGCCACGATGGTGCCGATATCGCCGCCCGGGCGATGCAGGACGTGCGGCATCGGTTCCGGCATCTGCGCGCCGACGAAATAGCCGCGCGCAGCCAGCTTCAGCATCGGGACGTCGCCCCAGGAATCGCCGACCGCGACGAGCTGGCGCGCCGAGAGGCCGAGTTCGCCCAGCCGTGCCGTCAGCCAAGCCGCCTTGTCCTCCGGCCAGACATCGGCGACCGCATCCGTCTCCAGCCAACCGGTTCCGATCGTGTCATCGGCACCCAGCTCGGCCGCCAGCCAGTCCACCGCGAATTTCCAGGTGATCGACACCAGGGCGGTCCTGATCCCCCGCGCGCGCAGCGCGGCGAAGCCCGCCCTCGCACCGGGCGCGATCCGCAACTGGCCCAGATGCCGCAGCAGCCCGTCGCGGCCATGGGGCCTGTACCAGTCGAGCATCGTCCGCCGTGCCGCGGCGATATCGGACCGTTCGCGATATGCCTCGAAGCGGCGCATCTCCTCCGCGCGGCCGATGTTGCGGGCAAGGCATTCGCAGATGGTCTCGCCACGCAGCAGCGTGCCGTCCACGTCGAAGGCGACAAGGCGCGGCACGCGGCCCTCATCGGGGCGTGCCGGCCGGTCCGTCAGATCGCCGCCTCGGCGAAGATGCGGGTGACGTCGCCCTTCCACTCGCCATGGAAGCGGGCGAGCCAGGTTTCGGACTGGGTCGGCCCGCCGGCGGCGATCTCCTCCAGCGGCCTGAGGTAGATCTCCTCGCCCAGCCCCCGCGCGCGCAGCCCGTCGACGGCGATCGCGACCACGTCGCGGGCGAGGTCGCGCACCGTGCCGTTGCACCACGGCGCGGCGAGGCCCTGCCGCGGCACGTGCAGCCGCAGCGACCGGTAGTCCTGGCACTCGCTGCCCCGCACCAGTGCGGCGGAAGCGGCGAGCGCGGCGGGGTCGTAGAGCAGTCCGACCCAGAAGGCCGGCAGTGCCTGCAGCATCGCCGGGCTGCCGGCATCCGCGCCCCGCATCTCCAGGAAGCGCTTCAGCCGCACCTCGGTGAACACCGTGGTCATGTGGTCGGCGAAGTCGCCCATGGCCGGGATGGCGTTGTCGGTACGGTCGCGCAGCTTGCCGGCCATGAAGTCGCGGAAGCTCGCGCCGGCGAGGTCGTAATAGGTCTCGTCGCGGCGGATGAAGTACATCGGCACGTCGAGCAGCCACTCCACGTAGCGCTCGAACCCGAAGCCGACATCGAAGGCCACCTGCGGAATGCCGGTGCGATCCGGGTCCGTGTCGGTCCAGACACTGGCGCGGTAGCTCATGAAGCCGTTCGGCTTGCCCTCGGTGAAGGGCGAGTTGGCGAACAGCGCGGTCGCCACCGGCTGCAGCGCCAGCGAGACGCGCAGCTTCTCGACCATGTCGGCTTCCGACTCGAAGTCGAGGTTCACCTGCACCGTGCAGGTGCGCAGCATCATGTCGAGGCCCAGCGAACCCTTGAGCGGCATGTAGCGCCGCATGATCGCGTAGCGGCTCTTGGGCATCCACGGCATGCCCGCGCGCGTCTGCACGGGATGGAAGCCGAGCGGCGCCCAGCCGATGCCGAGTCCGTCGCCGACCGCGCGCGCCTCGTCCAGATGTGCGTCCAGCTCCGCCTGCGCGGCGTGCAGGTCGGGCATCAGCCCGCCGGACAGCTCGAACTGGCCGCCGGGTTCCAGCGACAGGCTGGCCCCGTCGCGTTCGGCGCCGATGATGTTGCCGTGGTCCTCGATCGGCTGCCACCCGCGCGCGGCATGCGCCTGCAGCACCGCGCGGATGCCGCCGGGTTCGTAGGGAGGCGGAGAGAGATCGGTGCGGCGGAAGCCGAACTTCTCGTGCTCGGTGCCGATGGCGAAGCGTTCGCGCGGCTTTGCGCCGCCCGCGACATACTCGACGAGTTGCCGAACGGAGGTAATCGGCGTGAGGTCGGCCGCGCCGGGATTGGACATGCGTCTTCCGTATCGTCTGGCGGGCGAACTCGCCCGGAGGGAGGGTCGTTCAGCCGCGCCAGTCGCCCGCCAGCGCCTGGATGAGCGCGAGGCCGGCAATGGCCGCCGTCTCCGCCCGCAGGATGCGGGGGCCGAGACCGGCAGCTAGAACAAAGGGACGCCGACGCAACCCGTCAAGCTCTGCTGGCTCGAACCCGCCCTCAGGTCCGGTCAGCAATGCAAGACTCGTCTGCGTGCGCGTGGGCAGCAGCGTGGCGAGCGGCGGCGCAGCGCCCGATTCGTCGGCCACGATCAGCGTTCGCCCCGCCGGCCAGTCGCCGATGACGGAGGCGAGCGGCCTTGCCGCGGCCACCACGGGAACGGTCAGCCGCCCGCATTGCTCCGCCGCTTCGATGGCGATGGAGCGCACCCGTTCGACGCCGACGCGGGTGACGTTGCTGCGCGCCGAGATCACCGGCCACAGCGCGGAGGCGCCCAGCTCGGTCGCCTTCTCCGCGATCAGGTCCATCGCCTCGCGCTTGACCGCCGCGAAGACCAGCGTCGGCCCGTCCTCCTTCGTCTGCGTGCGGAGCATCGGGCCGAGGCGGAAGCTGATCCGGTCCTTCCGGAGGGCGGCGATCTCCGCGTGCCACTCCCCGTCCGTGCCGTTGAACAGCGCGAGCGTATCGCCGGGGCCGCGGCGCAGCACGGTTCCAAGGTAGTGGGCGTGGCGCGCGGTGCCCTGCAGTTCGGCGCCCGCACGCAGCGGCGCCTCGACGTGAAGCCGGATCATGGGCATTGGGTAGCACCGATGATGGCGCACACCGACATCGTGGCCGGCGGCTGGGTCGCGCGCCTGCCGCCCGGCTGGCGGCCCTACGCGCTGCTCGTCCGGCTGGACCGGCCGATCGGGGCATGGCTGCTGTTCCTGCCCGGGCTGTGGGGCATCCTGCTCGCGCCCGGCGTGGACTGGCGCACGCGGGCCTGGCTGATCGCGCTGTTCGGAGTCGGCTCCGTCATCATGCGCGGGGCGGGCTGCGTGGTGAACGACCTGTGGGATCGCGACCTCGACCGGCGCGTGGCGCGCACGGCAGGCCGGCCGCTCGCCTCCGGCGCGCTGCGGCCGCGCGACGCCTTCGCCTTCCTCGCCGCGCTGCTGGCGGCGGGGCTGCTGATCCTGCTGCAGCTCAACGGGCTGGCGATCGCGCTCGGCGTGGCCTCGCTGCTGCCGATCGCGGTCTATCCGCTGTTCAAGCGTTTCACCTTCTGGCCGCAGGCGATGCTGGGCATCACCTTCGGCTGGGGCGCGCATATGGGCTACGCGGCGGCGGCGGGCGTTCTCGATCCGGCGGCGGCGCTCAACTACGCCGCCTCGTTCATGTGGATCCTCGGCTACGACACGATCTACGCGCATCAGGACCGGGAGGACGATGCGCTGATCGGCGTGCGCTCCACCGCGCGGCTGTTCGCCGAGCGCACCGCCCCGTTCGTCGCCGTCTGCTACGTGGCCACCGTCGCGCTGGTCGCGCTGGCCGGGTGGTATGTGGGACTTGGCTGGGGGTTCTACGCGCTGCTGCCGGTGCCGGCGGCCGTGCTCGCGTGGCAGGTGGTGACGCTGGACATCGCCGACCCGGCCGGCTGCCTGCGCCGGTTCAAGGCGAACCGGGAGGTCGGGCTGCTGGTCGGACTCGCCATCCTCGCGGGCTGGATGTGAGGGACCCGGGCGCCTTCATCCGCGCCAACACGCAGCGCGCCCGCGCGCCCTTGGTGCCCGAGATCGAGCTGTACCTCGCCACCGAGATCACGCCGATCTGGCAGGCGAGCGAGGCGTGGCTGGAGCGCGAGGGGATCGAACCGCCCTTCTGGGCCTTCGCCTGGCCGGGCGGGCAGGTGCTGGCGCGCCACGTGCTGGACCATTCTGCGGCCGTACGGGGGCGGCGGGTGCTGGATTTCGCCGCAGGCGGCGGCATCGCGGCGATCGCCTGCGCGATGGCGGGTGCGGCGTCGGTGGAGGCGTGCGAGCTGGATCCCCTCGCCATCGCGGCGATGGAGCTGAACGCGGCGGCGAACGGCGTGCGGATCGATCCGGTGCTGGGCGATCTGGTGGGCGCGGCCTGCCGGTGGGACCTCATCCTGTGCGGCGATGTCTGCTACGCGGCGCCGATGGCGGCGCATATCGTGCCATGGCTGCGGCGATGCGCCGCCACGGCGGAGGTGTGGATGGCCGATCCCGGCCGCGCCTACCTGCCGGCGGACGGGCTGGCCGAGATCGCACGGCACGCGGTGCCGACCAGCCGGGAGCTGGAGGACCGGACGGAGCGGGTGACGGTTCTGTACCGACTTGTGGCCGCTGCGGGGTGAGCGCGACCCACGATGCCGGTCGGCCTGCCGGCTGATCGGATAGCGCGTCTCTGTTTCGCGCGGAGCCGTCACATCGACCCTGCCCGCGAAGACGATGGAAGAACCTCGGCAGGGTTCCGCTGGAATCGCGCTGTCCCGTTGATCCCGGCCCCGTGCCCCTTGGGTTGCGGCACGGTCAGCGCACCGCTTCTGTGCGCGAGCAGCGATGGAGGTCAGCGGCAGGACCCGGCGGCAACGCAAGCTGTCCGTTGATCCCGGCCCCACGCTCTATCCCCGAAAGCAGGGACCTTCTCCTCTCCGGCCTGCGCGAGCTTCGCGGACGGGAGAAGCGATCCAGGCGTGTCGTCTAGGAGAAGGCGAGGTGCGTCACGCAAGGTTCCCTCTCCCGCCGGGCGGGAGAGGGACAGGGTGAGGGGAAGGCGGAGGCGAAACCGCGCCGGGGCGCTGGCGGACGCACCCTCACCCCGGCCCTCTCCCGCAAGCGGGAGAGGGGGAAGCAGAGCTTTCGCCTGCGGATGAGGGCCGACGCCGACGCGGCGCTCTGTTTCCCGCCGAGGTCAGCGCCGCCCCTGTCAGGCCGCCACGTCCACCAGCACCAGCTCCGCATCCTCCGTCGCCATCACCTCGACATCGGACACGCCGTCGATCGCCCCGCCGTCACGCGCCCCGGCCGTCACGCCGTTGACCGTGACCGCACCGGTCGCCGGCACCAGATAGGCCCTGCGCCCCTCGCCGAGCGCGTGGCGCACGCTCTGCCCCGCCTTCACCGTCGCCGCGAACACGGCGGCGTCGGCGTTGATCGGCAGCGCGCCGGCCTCCGTATCGCCCGCCCGGCCGCCGGCCAGCAGGCTGAACGCGCCGTCGCGGTTGTCGCGGGGGAACTGCTTCGCACCCCACGAAGGCTTCGCGCCGTGCCGGTCGGGCTCGATCCAGATCTGGAAGATCCGGGTCGCTTCCGGCTCCAGGTTGTATTCGGCGTGCACGATGCCGGTGCCGGCCGACATCACCTGCACGTCGCCCGCCTCGGTGCGGCCCTCGTTGCCGAGGTTGTCCTTGTGGGTGATCGCGCCCTGCCGGACGAAGGTGACGATCTCCATCTCCCGGTGCGGGTGAGGGTCGAAGCCGGTGCCCGGCGCGATCTCGTCGTCGTTCCAGACCCGCAGCTTGCCGAAGCTCATCCGCGCGGGATCGTGGTAGCCGCCGAAGCTGAAATGATGCCTGGCGTTGAGCCAGCCGTTGCGGAAAGCGCCCAGGCCGGCGAAGGGGCGAACCTCGATCATCGGGCTATCTCCCTGTCTGCAAAGTCGTTCGATATCGAACGATCTGCGGGGAAAATGGCCCGGGGTGTCCCGGGATCAAGCCTCGCCGGTCTGCCCCGTGCCCGACGCAGCTCTCGCCGCCGTTTGTTCGGCGGCCGCCTTGCCCAGCCGCCGCAGCAGCCCGCCGAGGACCTCCAGATCGCCCTGGTCGAGCCCCGCCATGGCCTCCGCGATGTCGGCGGCATGGGCGGGGAAGACCCGGCCGATCAGGGCCGCGCCCGCATCCGTCAGCTCGACGCGGGCGAGGCGGCGGTCGTTCGGGTCCCGCACGCGGCGGACCAGCCCGCGGCGGACGAGCTTGTCCACCACGTCGGAGAGGTTGCCGGCGCTGGTCAGCACCTTGCGGCCCAGCTCGCGCTGGGTGAGCGGGCCGAGATGCATCACCGCCTCCAGCACTCCGAGCTGGGTGGGGGTGAGCCCCTCGGCCGCGAGCAGCGGCTCGATGCGCGCGATCACGCTCTTGGTCGCGCGCAGCAGCTTCACATAGGCCGCCACGCAGGCGGCGACGCGCGGGTCGGGCGGTGGCGCGCCGCCTGCGCCGCCTACCGGCACATCAGGACGGGTAGCTGGGACTTCTCCAGGATATGCCGCGTCACGCCGCCGAGGATGAGCTGGCGCAGCCGCGAATGCGAGTACGCGCCCATCACCAGAAGGTCGGCCCCGAACTCGTTGGCGGCGGCGAGCAGCCCCGCACCCACTTCCTTGTCCACCGGGCGGAAGGTCGCGATCTCCGCCTGCACGCCGTGCAGCGTGATGTAGGGGATCAGTTCCTCCGCCGCCGGCCCGCGGCGCTGATACTCGAGCGCGGAGAGCACGCGGATCGCCGACGCATTCTCCAGCCACGGCAGGGCCGCGAAGACGGCCGCCGCGCTTTCGGCGGTGCCGTTCCAGGCCACCGCGATGCGCGTGCCTACCGTCACCGGCGGGGCGAGGGGGGCGATCAGGATCGGCCGGCCGGAATCGAACAGCACCGCGTGCAGCGCGTCGGAGGAGGAGACCTCGTCCGGCGCCTCGGGATGCGGGATGACGGCCAGGTCGGCGAGCCGCGCGCGCTGGGCGAACAGGTCCTCCTCGCGCCCGGTCAGCAGGCGGAAGCTTGCCGACAGGCCGGGCTCCACGTCGTCGGCGATGCGCACGCCCTCGCGGGTGACCACCCGGTCGAACAATGCCTTCACCGCCACTGCGCGTTCGCCCGATTCCTTCTCGGTCGCCGCCATCATCTCCTCGATCATCGCGCCGGAGAGGCCTTCGCCGGCCAGCGGCGCGACATCGCGCGCATCGACACGCACATGCAGCGTGCGCAAATGCGCGTCCCACTTGCGGGCCACCATCAGCGCGGTGACCAGGGCGGATTCTCCGGCGGCGGTGCCGGTGAGCGGCAGCAGCAGCTTGCGGATCGCCATGATACCTTCCTTCCCGTTACGGCGGCGCGGCAGCCGGTGGGCGCGCCACGCCCGCAGGATGCTTCCCGTCGCTGTCACGCTAAAGCAGAAACGGCGCGCGCGAAACCGTTCAGCGCAGCGAGTATCGCTGCAACTACAA
>JBBCJT010000149.1:0-3280 GCA_037190665.1 Rhodovastum atsumiense
CGGGCACCTTCGAGCAGCCGACGCCCTGGTCGATCCAGCGCACGACATAGCCGAGGATGCCCTGGCAATTATTGTCGAGCTCGCGCGTCACCTCCGCCTCGCTCCAGTTGCGGCCGGTGGCGACGGGAATGGCGAGCAGGCGGTCGAGCGGCGGCACCGCCTCGCCCGCGATCTCCTTCTGACGCGCGAACACGTCGACGGCGTGATAGTGGAGCGCGTGGAGCGTCGCGGCGGTCGGCGACGGCACCCAGGCGGTGTTCGCGCCCGCCTTCGGGTGGCCGACCTTCTGCGCCAGCATGTCCGCCATCCGGTCAGGCGCCGCCCACATGCCCTTGCCGATCTGGGCGCGGCCGCGCAGCCCGGACGCCAAGCCGACATCGACGTTGTTGTCCTCGTAGGCCTTGATCCAGGCCGTCGCCTTCATGTCGTTCTTGCGGATCATCGCCCCGGCCTCGATCGAGGTGTGGATCTCGTCGCCGGTGCGGTCGAGGAAGCCGGTGTTGATGAACGCCACGCGGCTGCCCGCCGCATGGATGCAGGCGGCGAGATTGACCGAGGTGCGCCGCTCCTCGTCCATGATGCCCATCTTCAGCGTGTCGGCCGGCAGGCCCAGCACCGCCTCCACCCGGCCGAACAGCTCGGCGGCGAAGGCGACCTCGTCGGGCCCGTGCATCTTCGGCTTGACGATGTAGACGGACCCGGCCGGCGAGTTCAGCCGCTTGCCGCGCAGGTCGTGCAGCGCGATCAGCGAGGTCACGGCCGCGTCCAGGATGCCTTCGGGCACCTCGTTGCCGTCCGCATCCAGCACCGCGTCGGTCCACATGTGGTGGCCCACGTTGCGCACCAGCATCAGCGACCGGCCCTTCAGCGTCACCGTGCCGCCATCCGGCGTGGCCCAGCTCCGGTCCGGGTTCAGCGCGCGCTCCACCGTGCCGCCGCCCTTCTCGAAGCTCGCGGTCAGGTCGCCGCGCATCAGGCCGAGCCAGTTGCGGTAGACCGCGACCTTGTCCTCGGCATCGACGGCGGCGACCGAGTCCTCGCAATCCATGATCGTGCTGACGGCGGCTTCCAGCGTCACGTCCGCCACGCCGGCCGGATCGTCACGACCGATACGGTCGGCGCGGTCGATGCGGATTTCCGCGTGCATCCCGTTGTGCCGCAGCAGCACCGAGGACGGAGTCCCGGCCTCGCCCGCGAAGCCGGCATAGATCGCCGGATCGGCGAGCCCGACCTCGCGCCCGTCCGTCAGCGTGGCGGTCAGCGCCTTGCCGGCGCGATACGCAGCCACGTCCGCATGTTTCGCCCCGCCCGCGAGGGGGGCGATGGAATCCAGCACCTGCTTCGCCCGCGCCACCACCAGCGCGCCGCGCTTCGCGTTGTAGCCCTTGCCGCGCGCGGCCTCGCCCTCGTCCGCGATCGCGTCGGTGCCGTAGAGCGCGTCGTACAGGCTGCCCCAGCGCGCATTGGCCGCGTTCAGCGCATAGCGGGCGTTGGAGACGGGCACCACGAGCTGCGGCCCGGCGATGCGCGCGATTTCCGGATCGACATTCGCGGTGGTCACGGCGAACGCCGCCGGCGCGGGGCGCAGGTAGCCGATCTCCGTCAGGAACGCCGTGTAGGCGGCCGCGTCGTGGGGCTGGCCGCGCCGGGCGCGGTGCCAGTCGTCGATCGCGGCCTGCAGCCGGTCGCGTTCGGCCAGCAGCGCCCGGTTGCGCGGCGTCAGGTCGCGCAGGATGGCGGCGAGCCCCGCCCAGAACGCATCCGCCGCCACGCCGGTGCCGGCGACGGCCTCCGTCGTGACGAAGTCATGCAGGCTCCGTGCGACCTTCAGCCCGTGCGTCTCGATCCGCTCCATCACCATCCTCCCTGGCGCGCTCCATTGACCGTGTGCGCGCCGGCCTGTCGAGGCCCGCGGCGCGGATCGGCGCCGATTTCATCTTTCGCATGAGACGTGGCAATGGGTTGCCTTGCCTCGGCCGGGGGGCTTCGCCATGGTCGGGGATCGGAGCAACAATTAGCTGCGTCAGGAACCCCAGCCCATGCGCCTTGCGGTGCTGAAGGAACGACGTCCTGCGGAGACCCGGGTCGCCGCCACGCCGGAGACTGTGAAGAAGCTGATCGCCCTTGGCAACGAGGTCGTCGTGGAGGCCGGCGCCGGCGCCGGCGCATCGATCCCGGATGCGGAATTCGCCGCTTCCGGCGCGCAGGTGGCCGCCGACGCGGCCGCCACGCTGGCGGGCGCGCAGATCGTGCTGAAGGTAGCCGCCCCGCTGGGGACGGGCGAGGGCGGGCTGGACGAGCTGGCGCTGATCCCGCGCGGCGCGCTCGTGCTCTGCATCGCCAATGTCTGGGGCGATGCGCAGCGGGTGCAGACCTACGCCTCGCTCGGGCTCGACGTCGCGGCGATGGAGCTGCTGCCGCGCATCACCCGCGCGCAGTCGATGGACGTGCTGTCCTCGCAGGCCAATCTCGCCGGCTATCGCGCGGTGATCGAGTCGGCCGCCACCTTCGCCCGCGGCTTCCCGATGATGATGACGGCGGCCGGCACCGTGCCGCCCGCGCGGGTGATCGTGATGGGCGCCGGCGTGGCCGGGCTGCAATCCATCGCCACCGCCCGCCGGCTGGGCGCGATCGTCTCCGCCACTGACGTGCGGCCGGCGGCGAAGGAGGAGATCAAGTCCCTCGGCGCGACCTTCGTCGGCGTGGAGGACGAGGAGTTCGCCCAGGCCCAGACCGCCGGCGGCTACGCCAAGGCCATGAGCGCGGAGTACATGCGCAAGCAGGGCGAGCTGGTCACCGCGACCATCCCGAAGAACGACATCGTCATCTGCACCGCGCTCACCCAGGGCCGCGCCGCGCCGAAGCTGGTTTCCGCCGAGGCGGTCGCGGCGATGAAGCCCGGCAGCGTCATCGTGGACATCGCTGCCGACGCGGGCGGCAACTGCGCGCTGACGAAGCCTGGCGAGAGCTTCGTGACCGACAACGGCGTGACCATTCTCGGCTACCGCAACTGGCCCGGCCGCATCCCCGTCGCCGCCTCCTCGCTCTACGCGCGCAACCTGCTGACCTTCCTGACCAATTTCTGGGACAAGGAGGCGAAGGCGCCGAAGCTGCCCGAGGATGACGAGATCGCGAAGGGCGTGCTGCTCACCCGCGGCGGCGCCGTCGTCCATCCGCAAGTCCAGCCGGCCCAGGCGGCCTGAGCACGGGAGACCCGACCATGAACGCAGCCCAGCTCGCCGATGAGGCGCAGCGGCTCGCCGATCGCGCGCTCGTCCTC
>JBBCJT010000150.1:0-5387 GCA_037190665.1 Rhodovastum atsumiense
CGCGGCCAGAACGTCCGCCTCGCCTCGCAGCTCACCCGCTGGGACATCGACATCCTGACCGAGGCGGAGGAGAGCGAGCGCCGGCAGGAGGAATTCCGCAAGCGCACCTCGCTGTTCCAGGAGGCGCTCGACGTGGACGACATGATCGCCGGCCTGCTGGTGACCGAGGGCTTCACAACCATCGAGGAACTGGCCTTCGTGGCACCTGACGAACTCGCCTCCATCGAGGGCTTCGACGAGAACGTGGCGGGCGAGCTGATCCGCCGCGCCGAGACCTTCCTGACCAAGCGCGACGAGGAGATGACCGAGCACCGCCGCAGCCTCGGCGTGACCGACGAGGTCGCGGCCGTCGAGGGGCTGACCCCGGCGATGCTGGTGCGGCTGGGCGAGAAGGGCGTGAAGTCGCTGGACGACCTCGCCGACCTCGCCTCCGACGAGCTGGTCGAGATCGTCGGCGCCGAGGCGATGGACGAGGAGGCGGCCAACGCCATCATCATGGCCGCCCGCGCCCACTGGTTCACCGACGAGGAGGCGCAGGGCTGAGCGAGGCCACGCACGAGCCGGACGAGGCGGACGATGCGGCGGAGGCCCCGGAGACAGGGCCGCTGCGCCGCTGCGTGGTCACGCGCGAGAGCCTGCCGAAGGAGCGGATGATCCGTTTCGTGCTCGGTCCCGAGCGCGAACTCGTCCCCGACCTTGCCGCACGGCTGCCCGGACGGGGAATGTGGTTGAGCGCCAAGGCCGATGTGCTAGAACGCGCCCGCGTCCGTGGGGCCTTCGCCAAGGCGGCCCGCGGTCCGGTGGCAGTGCCCCCCGATCTTGCCGGCGTGATTGCGGAGGGGCTTTCCCGCCGCATCGTCGGTCATCTGGGGTTCGCGCGGCGCGCCGGGCAAGCGGTGGCGGGGTTCGACAAGGCTCGCGAATGGCTCGCTGCCGGTCGCGCTGCCCTGGTGGTGCAGGCCGCGGACGGCAGCCTGGAGGAGCGGTCACGCTTCCTGGGCGGGCGGGCGGTGCCGGTGGTGGTGCCGCTGGATGGCGCCACGCTGGGCGCGGTGTTCGGCCGCGACCGCGCGGTGCATGTGGCGATTGCCCCCGGCAGGCTGGCCGGGGCGATCGCGGTTGACTCGGAACGGCTGGCAGGCTTCCCGCCCGCCACAAAGGTTTGAGGTCGGACGGTTTGATGAGCGACGACAACGACGCGGCAAAGGGCCGGCTCTCGCTTCGCCCCGGAGGGCGGCTGGAGCTTGGCAAGACGGTGGACGCCGGGTCGGTGCGCCAGAGCTTCAGTCACGGCCGCTCCAAGGTCGTGCAGGTCGAGGTGGTGAAGAAGCGCACGCCGGGCACCCCCGGCGGCGGCGCGCAGGGTCCGTCCGGCGGTTCGTCCCGCCCCGGCCAGCGTTCCGGCGCGGGCGCCCCCTCGCGCGGGCTGTCCCAGCAGGAGATCGCCGCCCGCCAGCGCGCGCTGGTGGAGCAGCAGAAGGAGCAGGTTCGCCGCGAGCAGGAGCGCAAGGAGCAGGAGCAGCGCCTCCAGATCCTCTCCGCCGCCGAGGAAGCGCGCCGCCGCGAGGAAGAAGAGGCCCGCAAGGCCGAGGAAGAGGCTCGCGCCGCCGCCGAGGAGGCCGCCCGCAAGGAGGCCGAGGTGGCCGCGCGCAAGGCTGCCGAGACGCAGGCCGCGCTGCAGCAGGCCGAGAGCGATCGCCCGCGCCGGGCAACCCCGCCATCCGCACCCGCCTCGCCGGCCCGTCCCGCGACGGCCCGTCCGGCCGGCAGCCCCCGCCCGGCTGGCGGCGGTGCCCGTCCGTCGGGTCCCGGCGGCAGGCCCGCGCCCGGTGGCGCCGCGCCGTCCGCCCCGCCGGGGCAGACGCTGCGCCTGACGCCGCGCACCGGCCGCGAGGACGATGACGACCGGCCGCGCCGTTCCGGCGTGATCGCGCCGAAGAAGCCCACGACCACCGTGCCCAAGAAGGGGCTCGACGACCGCCGCCGTCCCGGCCGCATCGACGTGCAGGCCGCGATCGAGGGCGATGACGAGAAGGCCCGCAGCCTCGCCTCCGTCCGCCGTGCGCGCGAGCGCGAGCGGCGGCAGGCGGAACTGGACCGGCTGCGCGGCAACCAGATCAGCGTCGTGCGCGACGTGGTGATCCCGGACGCGATCACGGTGCAGGAACTCGCCAACCGCATGGCCGCCGGCACCGGCGCGGTGGTCAAGGCGCTCATGAAGATGGGCGTGATGGCGACCGTGACGCAGTCGCTCGATGCCGACACCGCCGAGCTGGTGGTGCAGGAATTCGGCCATCGCCCGCGGCGCGTGTCCGAGGCTGACGTCGAGATCGGCCTGGAAGGCGCGCTGGATGTCGATGCCGACCTGCTGCCGCGCCCGCCCGTCGTCACGATCATGGGCCATGTCGATCACGGCAAGACCAGCCTGCTGGATGCGCTGCGGCGCACCGATGTCGCGGCCCGCGAGGCCGGCGGCATCACCCAGCATATCGGCGCCTATCAGGTGACGCTGCCGTCGGACGCGAAGATCACCTTCATCGACACGCCGGGCCACGAGGCGTTCACCGCCATGCGTGCGCGCGGCGCGAAGGTCACGGATATCGTGGTGCTGGTGGTGGCCGCCGATGACGGCGTGATGCCCCAGACGATCGAGGCGATCCGCCACGCCAAGGCGGCCGAGGCGCCGATCATCGTGGCCATCAACAAGATGGACAAGCCGGACGCCAACCCGGACCGCGTCCGCAACGAGCTGCTGAGCCACGAGATCGTGGTCGAGGCGATGGGCGGCGAGACGCAGGACGTGGAGGTCTCCGCGCTGAAGGGGACCGGCCTCGACAAGCTGGAGGAGGCGATCCTGCTCCAGGCCGAGGTTCTGGACCTGCGCGCCAACCCCGAGCGCGCCGGCGAGGGTGCGGTGATCGAAAGCCGGCTCGACCAGGGCCGCGGTCCGGTCGCCACCGTGCTGGTGCAGAAGGGCACGCTCGCCAAGGGCGACATCATCGTCGCCGGCGCCGAGTGGGGCCGCGTGCGTGCGCTGGTGGACGACAAGGGCAAGCAGCACGACGCCGCCGGCCCGTCGATGCCGGTGGAGGTCCTCGGCCTGACCGGCGTGCCGTCGGCCGGCGAACCTTTCGTGGTGGTCGAGAACGAGCGCCGCGCGCGCGAGATCGTCGACTACCGCCAGCGCCAGATCCGCGAGAAGGTCGCCGCCGGCCAGCAGGCCGCGCGCGGCACGCTCGACCAGATGCTCGCCGCCATCCAGGCCGGCGCGCAGAAGGAAGTGGCCGTGGTGGTCAAGGCGGACGTGCAGGGCACGGCCGAGGCGCTGTCCGTCACGCTGCCGAAGCAGGCCAACGACGAGGTGCGCGTCCGCGTGCTGCACAGCGCGGTGGGCCAGATCACCGAGTCCGACGTGCAGCTCGCCAAGGCGTCGAACGCGCTGATCGTGGCGTTCAACGTGCGTGCGACCTCCCAGGCCCGCGACCTCGCCAAGCGCGAGGGCGTGGACATCCGCTACTACTCGATCATCTACCAGGTGGCCGATGACGTGGCGGAGCTGGTGCGCGGCAAGACCGCGCCGAAGGCCCGCGAGACCTTCCTCGGCTACGCCGAGATCCGCGAGGTGTTCGAGATCACCAAGGTCGGCAAGGTCGCCGGTTGCCGCGTGACCGAAGGCGTGGTCCGCCGCGGCGCGGGCGTGCGGCTGCTGCGCGACGGCGTGGTGATCCACCAGGGCGAACTGGCGACGCTGCGCCGCTTCAAGGACGACGTCCGCGAGGTCACGAACGGTTACGAGTGCGGCATGTCCTTCGCGAACTATGAGGACATTCGCGTCGGCGACCAGATCGAGTGCTTCGAGGTCGAGATGGTGGCGGCGTGAGATGGACCACGCGCCGTCCCAGCGTCAGCTCCGGGTAGCGGAGGAAATCCGCCACGCGCTTGCCGCCGCCTTCGCGCGGCGCGAGTTCCGCGATCCGGAGCTCGCGGACGCGAACGTGACGGTCACCGAGGTCCGCACCTCGCCGGACCTGAAGCATGCGACCGTCTTCATCTCCCGCCTCGGCCGCAACGATGTGGATGCGCTGCTGCCGGCATTGAAGCGGGCCGCGCCGTTCCTGCGCCGCGAGGTGGCGAAGGCCGTGCGGCTGAAATTCGCCCCCGACCTGCATTTCCAGCCGGACCACGCGCTCGATCACGCGATGAAGATCGACGCGCTGATGCACCAGCCGGAGGTCGTGCGCGACCTGGAGAAGCCAGAGTAAACATGCGCAAGCGTCGCGGCCGGCCGCTGGACGGCTGGCTGATCGTGGACAAGCCGTCCGGCATCGGCTCGACGGATGTCGTCAACCGCGTCCGCCGCGCCTTCGATGCGCAGAAGGCGGGCCATGGCGGTACGCTCGACCCGCTGGCGACCGGCCTGCTGCCGGTGGCCTTCGGGGCTGCGACCAAGACCGTGCCGTATGTGATGGACGGCACCAAGGTCTACCGCTTCACCCTGCGGCTGGGGGAGGCGCGGGACACCGACGATGCCGACGGCACCGTCACCGCGACCTCGGACGTCCGGCCCGACGATGCGGCGATCGCGGCCGCGCTGCCCGCCTTCCGCGGCGACATCATGCAGGTGCCGCCGATCTTCTCCGCCATCAAGGTCGGCGGCGAGCGCGCCTACGACCTCGCGCGCGAGGGGCAGGCGCCGGTGCTGGCCGCCCGGCCCGCGCGTGTGGACCGGTTCGAGCTGATCGAACGGCCGGATGCCGACACGGCGGTCTTCGAGGTGCAGTCCGGCAAGGGCGTCTACATGCGCTCGCTGGCGCGCGACCTAGCCCAGGCCTGCGGCACGGTGGGGCATATCGCTGCCCTGCGCCGGCTGCGGGTCGGCCCCTTCACGGAAGCGCACGCGATTCCGCTGGACAGGATCGTCGGTCCCGACCATACCCCGCCCGCTTCCCCGGACCTGCTGCTTCCGGTCGCGACCGCGCTGGCCGACATCCCGGCGCTGGCCCTGACCGAGGCGGAGGCCGCCCGGCTCCATTACGGCGAACAGCTCTCGCTGGTCGACTTCATGGGCCGGATTCCATCGCAGGCGAGCCCCGATGGCGGGCTGGTCCGCGCGATGGCGGGGGGCCGCGTCGTCGGCCTGTGCCGGCTGGAGGACGGGCTGCTGAAGTCCGACCGCCTGCTTTAGCCACGGGCCGCGCGCGCAGGATCAACCGCCCAGGTCTCGCGCCGGGCCAAGGACTGGAGAACAACCCGATGTCGATCACCGCGGAGCGCCGCACGGCGCTCATTGCCGAATACGCGACCAAGGCCGGCGACACCGGCAGCCCCGAAGTGCAGATCGCCCTGCTGTCGGAGCGGATCAGCAACCTGACCGAGCACCTGAAGAC
>JBBCJT010000151.1:0-27768 GCA_037190665.1 Rhodovastum atsumiense
CCCCGCAATCGCGCATCACGCCGGGCTGTCTCGGCATCTGGTCGGACGCGCATCGCGACGCGCTGGCGCCGATCGTGGCGCTGATCGCGCAGCTCGGCGCCGTGCCGGCGATCCAGCTCGCGCATGCTGGCCGGAAGGCCAGCACCAGCCCGCCCTGGCAAGGCTCGAAGCCGATCCCGCCGGGCGCCGGCGGCTGGGTACCGGAAGGCCCGACCGAGGCGCCGCACGCCGCCGGCCACACGCCCTGCCACGCGCTCACCCCCGCCGACATCGCCCGCGTCGCGGGCGAGTTCGCCGCCGCCGCCCGCCGTTCGCGGGAGGCCGGGTTCAAAGTGATCGAGGTGCATGCCGCCCACGGCTACCTGCTGCACACCTTCCTCTCCCCCATCTCCAACACCCGCACCGACGCCTATGGCGGCGACCTGAACGGCCGCATGCGCGCGCTGATGGAAGTGCTGGACGCCGTGCGCACCGAATGGCCGGCGGACCTGCCGCTGTTCGTGCGCCTGTCCTGCGCGGACTGGATCGAGGGCGGCAACGGCGTCGAACAGGCAGTCGCGATCGGCAAGGCGCTGAAGGCGCGCGGCGACGTGGATCTGGTGGACTGCTCCTCGGGCGGGCTCGACGGACAGACGCTGCCGCCGCTGGTGCCCGGCTATCAGGTCCCCTTCGCGGAGGCGCTGCGGCGCGACGCCGGCATCGCGACCGGCGCGGTAGGCATGATCACCACCCCGCAGCAGGCGGAGGCGGTGCTGGAGGAGGGCAAGGCCGACCTGATCTTCCTTGCCCGCATCCTGCTCGCCGACCCGGGCTGGCCGCTGCGGGCGGCGCGGGCGCTGGGGGCGGAGGTGAAGCTGCCGCCGCAATATCTCCGCGCGACCCTGCCGGCGGCCTGATCACTTTAACTCACGACTCGCCGTCAACAGGTTTTGAGGGATTCTCGGCTGGCTTTCACCAGATATAGTGGGCTCCATCTCGTTCGGAGCACAGAATATGGATGGTGGCAGCCGGCTTTTCCCGCCCCCCGGTAGCGCGGCGGCGACTCGTCGCGCCTGGATGGCCGGTGCCGCGCAACTGCCGCCGCGTCCGCTGGACGGGGGGATGGGGATGGCGGTCGGCCGCCGCACCGTCTTCCGCCCGGAGGATCAGGAGTGCTTCGGCCGCGTCGCCGACCGCGTCGTCGCCGGCAACACCGCGCTCGGCCCGGTCGATCCGGGCGAGGCGGCGAGCCTGCGCGACGCCATCGCCACCGGCGCGCTGCTGACCTCCGGCCGGCACCTCCAGCATGGCGACGCCGATCAGGCGGGCCGCAACATGGAGGTGTTCACCAACTGCGCCACGGCCGCCGCCTCCTTCGCCAAGTTCTACCTGCTGCTGAACGGCTCCGGCGTCGGGCGCAGCTATGACGACGCGCTGATGGCGGTGGACTGGGCGAACGCGCCGGACCTGCGCCTGTACCTGTCGCCCACGCATCGGGACTACCCGAAGGACCGCGCCGGCCTGCTGCGCTTCGGCACGGAGATGGGCATCCTGCCCTGGGGCACGACGGAGGCCGATTTCGACGAGGCCGCGGTGCGCGACTTCCTCGCCGCCGAGCTGATCGCCGATCTCGACGGGCTGGCCGAGGATGCTGTGATGCACACCGTCGCCGACAGCCGCGAGGGCTGGGCGAAGGCGGTCGAGATCCTCGAATCCATGACGTTCGCCGGCGCGCGCGACCGCACGCTGGTGATCGACCTGTCCGCCGTGCGTCCGGCGGGTTCGCCGATCCGCGGCATGCAGAACCGCCCGGCCTCGGGCCCCGTTTCCCTGCTGCGCGGCCTGCTGGCCCTGCGCCGGGAGGTGATCGGCCCCGCCCGCACCCGCGACGCGCAGGACGAGGCCCTGCAGCCGTGGGAGCAGGCGCTGCTGGTCGACCACCACCTGTCCGTCGAGGTGCAGGTGGGCGGCGCGCGGCGTGCGGCGCGGATGGCGACCAAGTCCTGGCGCGATCCGGGTATCGTCCGCTTCATCCGCGCCAAGTCGCGCGGCGGGCTGTGGACGGCCAACCACTCCGTGATGGTCGATCGCGAGTTCTGGGACCGCCAGCACCCGGATGCGCCGGACGACGCGCTGACGGCGCAGGCCCGCCGCGTCTTCGCCGAGGTCACGGAATGCGCCTTCATCAACGGCGAGCCGGGCTTCATCAACGGCGACCGGCTGGAGGACCACCGCACCGGGGCCGCCTGGCAGAAGCCGGTCTACGAGGACGGGCGCGACTTCCGCTCCGCCCGCTACCGCGTGGGGACGGGCTGCGACCTGCTGGCGGAGATCGCCCGCCGCGCCGCGCGGTCGGATTACCCGGTCACCACCAACCCGTGCGGCGAGATCGCGCTGCACGTGACCGGCGGCTACTGCGTGATCGCCGATTTCGCCCCGCTGCTCGCCTGCCCCGCGCCGCTGGGCGAGATCGGCCCGGGCACCGCGGCGGACGCACTGGCCGAGGAATGGGACCGGCGGGTGGAGCAATCGGTTCGCCTCGGCGTGCGCTTCCTGATCCGCGCCAACCGCATGGACGCGCTGTACGGGCAGGAGGTCGCGCGCACCAACCGCATCGGCATCGGCCCCACCGGCCTGCACGAATGGGCCTGGATGCGCTTCGGCCTCGGCTTCCGGGACCTGCTGGACGAGACCCGCGCCGCCCCGTTCTGGGACGCGGTCGCGCGCCTGTCGCAGGCGGCGAAGGACGAGGCGAACGCCTATGCGGCCGAACTCGGCATGACGCGGCCGGTGAGCGTGACGACGGTGAAGCCCGCCGGCACCACCTCCAAGCTGTTCGGCCTGACCGAGGGTGCGCATCTGCCCGCGCGGCGGCAGTACCTGCGCTGGGTGCAGTTCAAGGGCACGCGCGACCCGGCGACCGGCGGCTGGGCGGAGGGCTCCGATCCCCTGCTCGCGAGCTACGAGGCGCGCGGTTATCCGCTGCGGGCGCTGCGGTCCTTCCCGGGCATGACCATCGTCGGCTTCCCGACCGTGCCGCTGCTGCAGCGCCTGGGCATTGGAGATGCGCTGGTCACCGCGCCGGAGGCCACGCCCGAGGAGCAGTACGCCTGGCTGCGCCTGCTGGAGCGGCACTGGATCGGCGCCGAGCAGGGCAACCAGGTCAGCTACACGCTGAAGGTCTACACCGACCGCCACGACCTGGACGGGTTCCGCGACATCGTCCGCCGCGAGCAGCCGCAGGTGCGCTGCTGCTCCGTGCTGCCGAGCCGGCCGGAGGCGGAGCTGGGCTACGAGTACCTGCCGGAGGAGGAAGTGCCGGCCGGCCGCTTCGCCGCCATCGTCGAGGGCATCGACGACTCCGTGAAGGAGGCAGTGGACTGGGCGCATCTGCAATGCGTGGGCGGCGTCTGCCCGATCTGACACCCGGGAAGCCGGCGTTTTCCCAACGGAACGGGATCAAAGGGCCTCCCGGCCCTTTGCGGGGAGTACGGGGCAGAGGCCCGTAGGCCTTTCCCGGGGGCCGGCCCGCTTGCCCCCGGGGCGGCCTGCCCCTATACGCCGCCGCTTACGCCCGGCCGGTCGGATCGGCGGGGCCATGCAGGAGAGCGCCGCGGCCATGAAGCCGGACATCCATCCCGAGTACCACGAGATCAACGTCATCATGACCGATGGCACCCAGTTCAAGACGCGGTCCTGCTGGGGCAAGCCGGGCGACACGCTGCGGCTCGACATCGATCCCAAGTCGCACCCCGCCTGGACCGGCGTGCAGCGGCTGATGGACACGGGCGGCCAGGTCGCTAAGTTCAACAAGAAGTTCGCCGGCATCGGCCTGAAGAAGTAGCCGCCTCCAGCGGCGCGAGGTCTTCCTCGCCCCGAGGCCGCGAACGCGGCCCGCGCCTTATGGCGTGAGCCAAGCGACTCGAGGCCGCGCCCTGCGATCGAGGGCGTGCACGGAGCCTTCCGGAACCCCGCCGCCCCTTGAAACGGGCGGTGGGGTTTTCCATGTCCGGGGCGTGCCGGTGCCCAGTGGGGCCGGCAGACTTTCCACCGGGCGCGCCTTCGGGTGGCCCTGACACATGACCTTGCTCTCGCAGGAGGTTTTGCGACCCATGAACGCTTTCGACCTGTCTCCCCTGTTCCGCACCGCCATCGGCTTCGACCGGCTCGGCCGGCTCGTGGACAGCGCCCTCTCCCAGGCCGACGCACCGGCCTACCCGCCCTACAACATCGAGAAGACCGGCGATGACACCTACCGCCTGACCATGGCGGTGGCCGGTTTCGGTCCCGAGGACATCGAGCTGACGGTGAAGGAGAACACCCTGCTCGTGACCGGCCGGGGCAAGGAAGCCAACGGCGAGCGCCAGTACCTGCACCGCGGCATCGCAGGCCGCGCGTTCGAGCGGCGCTTCGTCCTCGCCGACCATCTCGTGGTCGAGGGCGCGTCGCTGGAGAACGGGCTGCTGCATGTCGAGCTGCGGCGCGTGGTGCCGGAGTCGCTGAAGCCCCGCCGGGTCGAGATCCGCGGCAGCGCGCCTGCCCCCAAGGCGATCGAGACCGAGCAGGCGCCGGCGAACCTCGCCCAGGCCGCCTGACTCCGGGCTGACGGGATGAACGGGCCGGGACCGCAAGGTCCCGGCCTTTCGTTTGCGCCCCGCCTCGTTCGCGCCCCGCCCGGCGATCAGGGTGCGGCGGCGAGGATCAGCCGCAGCAGCCGGCCGAACTGGGACGCGGTGACCTCGCGGCCCTTCTCGTCGGTGTCCACGCGATGGACGACCACCGCGCGCAGCGACGGCATCACCAGCACCACGTGCCCGCCCGCGCCCTTCGCGGCGTAGGTGCCCGCGGGAACGCGGACATGCGGGTAGAAGATGCCCTCGCGCGCCACCCACCACATGAAGCCGTACGCGCCCCGCGCGCCGGCCTCCGAGATCGGCGCCACGCTCGCATCCACCCAGGATCCCGGGACGACCTGCCGCCCGTTCGCACGGCCGCCATCGAGGAAGAGCTGGCCGAACCGTGCGAGGTCGCGTGCCGTCATGCGGAACGGGTAGGCCGGGTGCTGCGAGTCCGGCAGTTCCACGTAGGTGCCGTCGGTGTCGGGGCGGAAATCCTCCATCCCCGTCGGCGCGGCGATGCTTGCGGCGAAGTCGGCGAAGATGTCGGCGCCGGTGCACTGCCGGAAGATCGTGCCGAGCGCGTTGAAGTCCCAATTGTTGTAGCACCACACCGTGCCCGGCCCGGCGCTGTGCCGCGCCGGCTTGATCGCGAGCATCCACTCCGTCTCGTAGCCGGACGGGTGATATACGCCGGATCGCGCGCAGAGCAGGTCGTGCACGGTGGCGAGCTTCTCGCGCGCGCTCAACCCCTGCCGGTCGTCGATCCCCAGCGTGGCGAGCGTGGCGTCGATGTCGATGCGGCCCTCGGCCTCGTGGATGCCGAACTGCGCCGAGATCAGGCTCTTGCGGATGGAATGGACGTTGAAGCGGTCCGCGACGCGGCCATGGGTGAACAGCACGCGGCCATCCACCACGATCATCAGTGCGGCGGTGTCGATCGTGGCGGCGTGGTCCGTTGCCGCGCGCAGGCCCGCGGAGGACCAGCCGGCATCCTCCGGGCTGTGCCAGACCGGCCATGTGCCGGACGCTGCCGTCGAGTCCATACCTGCTCCTGCTTCCTTGCGAGGGCGCAAGTTACAGACGCCGGTGCGCGGCTTGTCCATAAGCGGCGGCGCGACGGCGGATTGAAGCGCGCTGGTGCACCGCACATAGCTGCATCGAATTCACTTCACTGCCGTGACCGACGCTGATGTCATGCGGTTATCAGGACTGGTCCGCCGCCAGAGATAGCGAATGCATCACGCTTGCGACGTTGACGGATAAGGCACGCAACGCGTGCCCTTACCGCTTGGCCGTACAGCGCCTGAAGCGCTCGATCAGCTCAACTATCGGCCTTCCGACCGTCGCCAGGGCGCGTCACCCCTTATATCCGCCGCCGTCCAGATAGCTCCGCTCCTCCTGCGTCGTGACCCGGCCAAGCATCGGGTTCCGATGCGGGAAACGGCCGAAGCGACGGACGATGTCGCGATGACGCTTCGCATGGTCCGGGTTCGGCGGTTCCAGGCCGGCGACGAGCGCAACCGAACGCTCCTGATCGGCAAGGTCTTCCGAATGCGCGAAGGGCAGGTACAGGAACAGCCGCAATGCCGGTTCGATCTGCCGGTCCAGCCCGGCATCCACGATGCCGCGCGCGAACGTCCGCGCCAGCGGGTCGGTCGCGTACATGTGGCCGGTGCCGCGGAAGGCATTGCGGGGAAACTGGTCGAGCAGGATCATCAGCGCCAGCGCGCCCTCCGCCGTGTCGGCCCACCCGTCCAGCTCGCGCCGCGCGGCGCGCATGTGCGGATCGAGGAAGCCGTCGCGGAACGCCGCATCGAAGGCGGGGTCCTTGACGAACCACATGGCGGGACCGGCATCGCGCCAGAAGGAAACGACACGTGCGGCATCGGCGGAAAGGGGCATGCTGGAATCCGACTGAAGGGTGGCTGCGCTAGCAGATAGACGTGGCACGCGATGTGCGCCGCCTCACGTGCCTGCCGCCTGCCGCGCCTCCGCGTTCCGCAATGTCGCCGCTGCCTGCATGTTGCCCAGAATCATGTCGCGGCCGGCCTTGGTGCCGCCGACGATCTGCATCTGCAGCCGCCGCTCGTCCCGTTCGCGCACGTCCGCGATGATGGAACCCGCCTCCTCCTCCGGCACGCCGAGCATGGTCAGCGTGGTCTGGCCGAAGACCAGCGCCGCCTCGAACGTCTCGCGCACCTGCAGGTCGGCGCCGGCGCGGATCAGCTCGACCGCGTGCACGCGGTCGTAGGCGCGCAGCAGCACCGGCACGAGGGGGAATTCCTCCTTCGCGACCTCGAGGATGCGGCTCGCCGCCTCGGCGTTATCCACGCAGACCAGGATGGCGCGGCAGGTCTCCGCGCCGGCAGCGCGGAGGATGTCGATGCGCGTGCCGTCGCCGTAATAGACCTTGAAGCCGAAGTCGGCGGCGGCGCGGATCATCTCCGTGTCGTTGTCGATGATGGTGATGTCGCAGCCGCGCGCGAGCACCGGCTGGCTGACGATCTGCCCGAAGCGGCCGAAGCCGATGATCAGCAGCGAGGGATGCCGCCCTTCCGGCACCGCCTCGACTCCGTCCATCGATTCCCGCTCGCGCGGCAGCAGCCAGCGCAGCGACAGCACCGCGAGCGGGGTGAGCGCCATGGAGATGATCACTGCCGCCGTCAGCAGCGCCCCGGTCGCGCCGTCCAGCACGCCCGCGCCGGTCGCCGCCGCGTAGAGCACGAAGGCGAACTCGCCGCCCTGGGCGAGCAGTGCGGCGCGGTAGACGCCTTCCCGATGCGGGGCACGGAACAGCCGCGCGACGAGGTAGACGGCGCACGCCTTCGCCACCATCAGCACCGCCACCGCGGCAAGGATCAGCGGCCACTGGCGCGCCACCATGCCGAGGTCGAGCGCCATGCCGACGCCGATGAAGAACAGCCCCAGCAGGATGCCGCGGAACGGTTCGATGTCCGCTTCGAGCTGGTGGCGGAAGGTGGATTCCGACAGCATCACGCCGGCGAGGAAGGCGCCCATCGCCATCGACAGCCCGCCGAGTTCCATGAGCAATGCCGCGCCCAGCACCACCAACAGGGCGGCGGCCGTCATCACCTCGCGCGCATGCGAGTCCGCCAGCACGCGGAAGAGCGGATTCAACAGCCAGCGCCCGGCCGCGAGCAGGGCGGCAAGCGACCCGGCCGCAACCGCCACCGCGCCCCAGGCGACGCCGTGCGAAGCCGCCCGCGGCGACAGGGCGGCGACGATCAGCAGCAGCGGCACGATGGCCAGATCCTCCAGCAGGAGGATGGAAACCACGCGCTGACCGGCCGGCCGTGCGACCTCTCCCCGCTCCTCCAGCACCTGCATCACGATGGCGGTGGAGGACAGGGTGAAGCCCATGCCCGCGACGAAGGCGGCCGCCGGCGGATAGCCGGCGCCGATGCCGATCAGCGCGAGCAACAGACCGCAGACGAGCACCTGCGCGATGCCGAGGCCGAAGATCTCCCGCCGCAGGCTCCACAAGCGCGAGGGGCGCATCTCCAGCCCGATCACGAACAGGAACATCACCACGCCGAGTTCGGCGACGTGCAGGATCGCCTGCGGATCGGTGAACAGCCGCAGGCCGAACGGGCCGATGGCGAGGCCGGCGGCGAGGTAGCCGAGCACGGAGCCGAGCCCGGCGCGGCGGAACAGCGGCACGGCGACGACGCCCGCCCCCAGCAGCGCGACCACCTGCACCAGTTCGCCCGACTGCGCTTCGGCCATGGGGATGTTCCGCTGAGGATCGGCGCCAGCATCGGAGAGCGGCGCGCGGGCGTCCATAGGGCAGCGGGGAGTGCGGGACCTGGCACCGACCACGACCGCGCAACCTCCCCTCTCCCGCTGACGGGAGAGGGCGGGGCCCGCGCTCGCGCGGGAGGGGTGAGGCGGCGGGTTGGAGAGACTTCAACGTGGTGCTGGCGGATACACCCTCACCCCGGCCCTCTCCCGCAAGCGAGAGAGGGAGCAGCAGCGGCGTTCAGGCCATCGCGTGGTCGGCGATCAGGTCCGCGCGCGCATGCACCAGCCGGCCGCCCGCGATGGTCGCCATCACGCGTGGCGCGTCCGTCGCATCGACCAGCACGAGATCGGCCCGCGCGCCCTCGGCGATACGCCCGCGGTCCGCGAGGCCCGCCGCCATGGCCGGATGGGCGGACACGAGTTGCCACGCCGCCGCCAGATCCAGCACGCCCCGCGCCGCGAGCGAGAAGGGCGCCCGCAGCATCGCCGGATAGAAATAGTCGGAGGTGAGCACGCGGCAGATGCCCGCTTCCGCCATCGCCGCGGCCGATGCCCAGCCGAGATGCGACCGGCCGCGCACCACGTTGGGGCAGCCCATCGCCACCCAGTCACCCGCCTCGCGCGCCGACCGCGCCACGTCCTCGGCCACGGGGAACTCGCACACACGCGCCCCCAACGCGCGGAACCCGTCGCGCATCGCCACGGTCTCGTCGTCATGCGATGCCATCGGCAGCCCCGCCGCCCGCGCCGCAGCCGCGATGCGCGCCCGCGCCGCCTCGACGCGCGGCTCGTACGCCGCGATGCGTTCGGCGAGCGCGCGGAAATCGGCGAGCGACATACCGGCGCGGTCGGAGAACTTCGCCCCCGTCACCGGATCGGCGATCTTGCGCAGGATCGCAGGCGTGTGGTCGTTGAAGGCGAGCAGGTGCACGCGCCCGCGCGCGATGTCGTCGATGGCGAGATCGAGCGCGTCGAGGTTGTAGGCCTCCCACCGCAGATGCACGCGCGTGTCGCAGCCGAGCACAGGCCGCGCCGCATCCAGCGCGTCGAGCAGCGCCGTCCACGCCTCCGCGCTGCGCAGCCCCGGCTCCCAGGACAGCGTCACGCCATGGAAGGCGGTGGTGATGCCGTTGGCGAGAAGCTGCGCGTCCGTGTCGCGCACCGCGATGTCCATCGGAAAGCCGATGCCGGGGCGCGGCTGCACCTGCCGCTCGAACGCGTCACCGTGGATGTCCACGATGCCGGGCAGCACCAGCAGCCCGCGCGCATCCAGCACGCGCCCGCCGCCCCCGCCGCCGATCGCGGCGATGCGCCCGTCCGCGACCGTGATGTCGGCGTCGGCGAAGCCTTCGGGCAGCAGGGCGCGTCCGCCCGCGATGCGCAGGGTCATGTCGGCTCTCAGGGTTCGAAGACGATCTGCACGCGCGCGGTGGCGTAGCGCGTGATGCCCCATTCCACGGGCGTGCCGGCGGCATCGACGTTGATGCTCTCGGACACCAGCACGGGGCGCGAGCGCGGCTGGCGCAGCAGCTCCGCCTCCTCCGGCGTGGGCATGCGCGCGGTCACGCGGGTGACCTTGCGTGAATAGTCCGTGACACCCATCGCCGCGAGTGCCGCGGAGATGCCGTTGCCCTGCTGGATCAGGCGCGGCATGTCCGCGAAGCGCGCGGCGGGGAAATGGTGCGCGCCGACACAGACCGGGCGCCCGTCGGCCGAGGCCAGCCGCTCCACCATCACGAGCTTCGATCCACGGCGCACGCCCAGCGCATCGGCCGCCGCGCGATCGGCCGCGACTTCCTCGACGCGCAGCACGATGCCCGCGGGTTCGCGGTTCTGCTTGCGGATCACCTCGCTGAAGCGCGTGCGCGGACCGATCGTGTAGTCGATCACGTCCTCGGCCACGAAGGAGCCGCGGCCCTGTTCGACGCGCACGAGACCGCGGCGCGACAGCTCCTCCATCGCGCGGCGGACGGTGTGACGGTTGACGCCGAACCGCGCGGCGAGCTGCGCCTCGGTCGGAAGCTGCGCACCGGGGACGATCGTACCGGCGGCGATGTCGCGTTCCATCGCCTGCTCGATCTGTCGCCACAGGGCGACACCGTCACGACGCAGCAGGGCAGGCGCAGTCACGTCGAGCATGGGGTCGATGTCATCGCAAGTTCACGTCGCCGGCAGGGTGTGACGGGTAGTGTCGCACTTGACCGCGAAGGTTGCAACGTCTAGCTGTCTAGACATTATGAGCGTCACCGAACGACAGCGCTGGATGGCCGTGCTCGCCCGGGCACCGGCCGAGGACATCGCCGCGCGGATCGACGCGGCCGGCGGGCTCGCGCCGCACACAAGGCTGCGCGGGCCGGAAGTCGGACTGGTGATGGTGCGCGGCCGCGCGGGTGGATCGGGTGCGAAGTTCAATCTCGGCGAGATGACGGTCACACGCTGCACGGTGCGCGATGCAGAGGGGCGCATCGGCCACGCCTATGTCGCCGGCCGCGAGCCGCGCCGCGCGGAACTGGCCGCAGCGTTGGACGCGGCATTGCAGGACGATGCGCGCCGCGCCGCGCTGCTCGATGCCGTGGTCGCCCCCCTCGCCGCCGCGCAGGCAGCGTCGCGCGCGACAGTGGCGCGCAAGGCGGCAGCGACGAAGGTGGATTTCTTCGCCATGCAGACCACGCGATGAGCCTCGACCTGCCCGGCTTCGCCGATCCGGTGCTGGATGCGCAGCGCTGCTTCCGCGCGGTGCTCGACGCCATAAGCCGCCCCGGCCTCGTCGGCACGGCGGGCGAGGCGCTGACACCGCCCGCGCCCCTCGCGCCCGCCACGGCGGCGGTGCTGCTGACGCTGGTGGACCCGGAGACGAAGCTGTTCCTCGACCCGGAAGCGGAGCCCGCCGCGGACTGGATCGCATTCCACTGCGGCGCGCCGCGCGTGACGGCGCCGCGTGCGGCGGATTTCGCGCTCGGCCTGTCCGTCCCACCCGCGCTCGGCGATCTCGATCCGGGCACGCATGAATCGCCCGAGACATCGGCGACGCTGATCCTCCAGGTCGATGCGCTGGGCACGGGCACATCGCTGCGCCTGACCGGGCCGGGCATCGACGGCAGCACCACGCTGCGCGTCGCCGGCCTGCCGTCCGGCTTCATCGTCGCATGGGGCACGAACCATGCCGGCTTCCCCTGCGGCATCGACGTGATCCTCTGCGCCGGCACGCGCCTCGCCGCACTGCCGCGCAGCCTGCGTATCGAGGAGGCCGGCTGATGGCTTACGTCGCGGTCAAGGGCGGCGAACGCGCCATCGCCGCCGCCCATTCCTGGCTCGCGGAAACGCGGCGCGGCGATACCTCGCTGCCCGAACTCACCACCGGGCAGATCGCCGGACAGCTCGGCCTCGCGGTCGATCGCGTGATGGGCGAAGGCTCCTGCTACGACCGCGACCTCGCCGCGCTCGCCATCAGGCAGGCGCGTGGCGACATGATCGAGGCCGCCTTCCTGCTGCGCGCCTATCGCACCACGCTGCCGCGCTTCGCCCATACCGAACCGCTGGACACCGGCGCGATGGCGGTGCGCCGCCGCATCTCCGCCACCTACAAGGACCTGCCGGGCGGGCAGATGCTGGGGCCGACCTTCGACTACACGCACCGCCTGCTCGACTTCGCGATGGCCGCCGGCACCGCGCCTGAGGCCGAGCCGGACGGGATGAAGATGGCCCCTGTCGCCGGCATCCTCGCCGGCGAGGGCCTGTTGCAGGACGAGCCCGACGGACCCGACATGCCCGGCGACCTGACGCGGGAGCCGCTGCTGTTCCCGGCCGGCCGCGACGTGCGGCTGCAGGCGCTGGCGCGCGGGGACGAAGGTTTCCTGCTCGCGCTCGGCTATTCCACGCAGCGCGGCTACGGCAACACGCATCCCTTCGTCGGCGAGATCCGCATGGGCGAGGTCGCCGTCGAGATCGTACCGCCCGAACTCGGCTTCGTCATCGATATCGGCGACATCACCGTCACCGAGTGCGACATGGTGAACCAGTTCGCCGGATCGAAGACCGCGCCGCCGCAGTTCACCCGCGGCTACGGGCTGGTCTTCGGCCATGCCGAGCGCAAGGCGATGGCGATGTCGCTGGTGGATCGCGCGATGCGGGCCGACGAGCTGGGCGAGGATGTCACCGCGCCGGCGCAGGACATCGAGTTCGTGCTGTACCATTGCGACAACGTCGAGGCGACCGGCTTCGTCGAGCACCTGAAGCTGCCGCACTACGTGGACTTCCAGAGCGAGCTGGAAACCATCCGCCGCATGCGCGCCGATGCGATGGCCGAGGAACGCGCGGAGGCCGCGGAATGAGCGAGGGCTACAACTTCGCCTATCTGGACGAACAGACGAAGCGGATGATCCGCCGCGCGCTGCTCAAGGCAGTCGCGATCCCCGGCCATCAGGTGCCGTTCGGCGCGCGCGAGATGCCCCTGCCCTACGGCTGGGGCACCGGCGGCATCCAGGTGACGGCCGCCGTGCTCGGCCCCGAGGACCGGCTGAAGGTGATCGACCAGGGTGCGGACGATACCACCAACGCGGTCTCCATCCGCGCCTTCTTCGCCCGCGTCGCCGATGTGGCCACAACCACGCGCACCGAGGACGCGACGGTCATCCAGACCCGCCACCGCATCCCGGAGACGGAGCTGACCGAGGGCCAGATCATCGTCTACCAGGTGCCGATCCCCGAACCGCTGTTCAAGCTGGAACCCTCGCGCGCGGCGACGCGGCGGATGCATGCGCTCGCCGATTACGGGCTGATGCATGTGCGGCTGTACGAGGACATCGCCCGCTACGGCCATGTCGCCATCGCCTACAACTATCCGGTGATGGTGAACGGCCGCTACCTGATGGCGCCCTCGCCGATCCCGGCCTTCGACAATCCGAAGATGCACATGATGCCGGCGCTGCAATTGTTCGGCGCGGGGCGCGAGAAGCGCATCTACGCCGTGCCGCCCTATACCGAGGTGCGCAGCCTCGACTTCGACGATCATCCCTTCCGCGCCACCCGCGCGCCGCATCGCTGCGCGCTGTGCGGATCGGGGCACACCTACCTCGACGAGGTGGTCACCGACGACCGCGGCGGGCGGATGTATGTCTGCTCCGACACCGACTGGTGCGAGCGCACGCGGGAGGCGGCGTGATGGAGCAGACGCTGCTGTCCGCCCGCAACCTCGCCCTCGGCTTCGGCCGCATCCAGGCGCTCGACGGCGTCGATATCGACCTGTGGCCGGGCGAGGTGCTCGCCATCGTCGGTGAATCCGGTTCGGGCAAGACGACGCTGCTCAACGTGCTGTCGGGCCGCCTGCCGCCCGATGCCGGCACGGTCTGGTATCGCGGCACGGAAGGGCATCTGGCCGATGTCCACGCGATGGCCGAACCCGCGCTGCGGCAGTTGCTGCGCTCCGAATGGGGGTTCGTCCACCAGAACCCGCGCGACGGGCTGCGCATGGCGGTCTCGGCCGGCGGCAATGTCGGCGAGCGGCTGATGGCGGCGGGCGCGCGGCATTATGGCCACATCCGCACCGATGCCGCATCCTGGCTGAAGCGCGTGGAGATCGACCCGGCGCGCATGGACGACCTGCCGCGCACCTTCTCCGGCGGCATGCAGCAGCGGTTGCAGATCGCCCGCACACTGGTGACGCATCCGCGGCTGGTGTTCATGGATGAGCCCACGGGCGGGCTGGACGTGTCCGTGCAGGCGCGGCTGCTCGACCTGATCCGCGCGCTGGTCGCCGATCTCGGCATCGCGGTCGCGCTGGTCACGCACGACATCGCGGTCGCACGGCTGCTCGCGCATCGCATCGCGGTGATGCGCGCCGGCCATGTGGTGGAGACCGGCTTGACCGATCAGGTGCTGGACGATCCGCAGCACCCGTACACGCAACTTCTCGTCGCCTCGGTGCTTCAGGCATGATCCTGCTGCGGACGGAGAACCTCTCGAAATCCTTCACCCTGCATCTGCAGGGTGGGGTGCGCATCGGCGTGCTGGCGGATGTGGAGCTTGCCGTGCGCGCCGGCGAATGCGTGGCGCTGTCCGGCCCTTCGGGCGCGGGCAAGTCCACGCTGATGCGCTGCCTGTACGGCAACTACCGCGCCGGCAGCGGACGCATCTGGGTACGTCACCACGGCACCGAGATCGACCTCGCCGCCGCCGACCCGCGCACGGTGATCGAGGTACGTCGCGAGACCCTCGGTTACGTCTCGCAGTTCCTCCGCGTGATCCCCCGTGTCCCCGCCCGCGACGTGGTCGCCGAACCGCTGATGGCGCGCGGCGTGCCGGCGGAGGACGCGCGCGCTCAGGCCGGCGCGCTGCTGACGCGGCTGAACATCCCCGCGCGGTTGCAGGCGCTGCCGCCGGCGACCTTCTCGGGCGGCGAACAGCAACGGGTGAACCTCGCGCGCGGGTTCATCGCCGGCCATCCGGTGATGCTGCTGGACGAACCGACCGCCAGCCTCGACCCGGCCAACCGCGATATCGTGATGACCATGATTCACGAGGCGAAAGCGCGCGGTGCGGCCATCGTGGGCATCTTCCATGACGCCGCTGCGCGTGACGCGGTGGCCGACCGGCTGTATCAGGTCAGCCCGCTCGCCGAGGCCGCATGACCGAAACAATCCTCACCAACGCCGTGCTGGTCCTGCCGGACCGCACCCTCGCCGGCACCGTCGTGATCCGCGACGGCTGCATCGCCGCGATCGAACCGGGCCGCGCCGCATCGCCCGCCGCGCAGGACATGGACGGCGACTACGTGCTGCCCGGCGTGGTGGATGTGCATACCGACAACCTGGAGCGTCAGGTGCAGCCGCGCACGGCCGCGCGCTGGCCCTCGCGCTCCGCCATGGTGGCGCACGATGCGCAATGCGCCGCCGCCGGCGTGACCACGGTGTTCGACGCGTTGTGCCTCGGCGATCTCGGCTTCGATGCGGAACGTATCCAGACCTTCCACAACGGCGTGGCCGACCTCGACGCACTGTCCGGCACCGGGCTGCTGAAGGCGGACCACTACCTGCACCTGCGCTGCGAACTGCCCGCGCCCGACATGCCCGGTCTGGTCGAGCCGGTGGCCGATCATCCGCTGGTGCGCATGGTCAGCCTGATGGACCACTCGCCCGGCGTCGGCCAGTACCGTGACCTCGACCGCTACCGGCAGATGCGCGCGCGCAGCGGCATGCCGATGGCGGAGATCGACGCGCGGATCGAAAAGCTCGTGGACCAGCGCATGCGCCTCTCCGACACGCAGCGCCGCTGGCTGCTCGACCGCGTCGCCGCCCGCGCGCTGCCCATCGCGAGCCACGACGACTGGGACGCGGACGAGGTGCGCCGCAACCGCGCCGACGGCATCCTGATCAGCGAGTTCCCCGTCTGCGCCGATGCCGCACGCGCGGCGCGCGAGGCGGGGATGGAGATCATCGCCGGGGCGCCGAACATCGTCCGCGGCGGATCGCACTCGGGCAACGTCGCGGCGGCGGAGCTGGTGCGCGAAGGGCTGGTCGATGCCTTCGCCTCCGACTACGTGCCGGCCAGCCTGATCGAGGCGGCTTTCCTCTGCGTCGCCGATACCGGCATCGCGCTGCCCGATGCCGTGGCGCTGGTCACCGACCGGCCCGCGCGCATGGTGGGGCTGGACGACCGCGGTCGCATCGCGCCCGGCCTGCGCGCCGATCTGGTGCGGGTGCGCGTGCACGACGGCCAGCCGGTGGTGCGCCAGGTGTGGCGCGAGGGCGCGCGTGTCGCCTGACGCGCGCGTCGCGCTCTACTGGGCTCCCGATCCGGACGACCCCCTCTGGCAAGCCGCCTGCACCTGGCTGGGCCGCGATCCGGCACGTGATGTCGCGTTGCCGCAGCCGGCGATCGACGGCATCGCGGAGATCACAGCGGATGCGCGGCTCTACGGGTTCCACGCGACGCTGAAGCCGCCGATGCGGCTGGCGGACGGGCAGACGCTGGAGGCGCTGGTCGCCGCGACGCGGACGCTGGCTGCCGATATCGCGCCGTTCGATCTGCCGCCGCTGGCCGTGTACAGCATCGACGGGTTCCTCGCCCTCTGCGAGACCGAACCATGCCCTCCGCTGCACGCGCTGGTGGACCGGGTGGTGGAGGGGCTGGACGCATTCCGCCGCCCGCCGTCCGAGGCGGAGCTGGCGCGGCGGCGCAAAGCGAAGCTCACGCCGCGGCAGGACGCGCTGCTGGTGCGCTGGGGCTACCCCTACGTCTTCAACGAATGGCGCTTCCACTTGACGCTGACGCGGCGGCTGGATGCGGCGGAGATGGCGCGCATCCGCCCGGCGGCGGAAGCGTATCTCGCCCCCGCCCTGCCCCGCGCGCGGCGGGTGCATGACGTGTCCGTCTATGTGCAGCCGGAGGCGGGCGCACCGTTCCGGCTGGAGGCGCGGGTGAAGCTGGGCGGGAGCCGGGAGCACCAGCCCGGGCCGGCGGTGAACGCGACGGCGTGATCAAGGCGCTGTCGGTCGTCAGGCCGGGCGGCAGCCGGATCGCGTCCGGCCGGAAGATACTGGAGGTGCGCCGTTGGGCACCCGGCCTCGACCCGTCGGAAGACCTGCTGATCGTGGAGAACGGCCGCTACCTGCGTCGTGAGGGTGAGGAGGACGCTGACGGAACGCCCGTCGCCGTCGTGCGGGTGAGCGCCATTCGGCCATTCACGCCCGCGGATATGGAAGCCGCGTGCGCCAGCTATTTCGAGGACGGATGGCTGGCGTGGGAACTTGCCGACATTCGCCCTGTCCGCGTTGGCGGAAAGGTGCGTGCGGCGCGGGGGATCTACGAGGTGGACTTCACGACCTGATACGGGTGGCGGTTCGCGGCCTTCACCCGGCCCTCTCTTGAGGGCGGAAGCTTTGCGAAACGGTGGCGGCCCCTCCCTCTCCAGCAAGTGCGAGCTTTGCAGCCACCCGCCTCGTGCTCGAAGCCATCGATGGCTTCGAGGCGCCGCGCTTACCAGCGCCCGCCTGCCTCTGTGCGTCGTCAACCCGGGTCAGATCCGCGATTTCGCCATGGCCACGGGTCGGCTCGCCAAAACCGATAGCCTCCATGCAGAGACCATCGCCCTGTTCGCCGAGCGCCTGAGGCCGCACTCTAGGCCCGTGCCCGAGCCGCAGGCCGTCAGGTTCGTTGAACTGGTCGCCCGCCGCCAGCTCGCACAGGCCAGCCTTTCGGCTGGCCCGGTGTTGGCGCCGGCCCACTCGCCCCGCCGATGAAAACCTCATCGGCGGGGCCCGCAGCCTTACGCCGCTTCGGCCAGCGTCCCCTTGATCGCCAGCCCGTCCTCGCCGGCGGCGACATCCACCGTCTCGCCGTCGCGGATCGCGCCTTCCAGCAGCAGGCCCGCGAGCGGGTTCTGCAGGCTCTTCTGGATCACCCGCTTCAGCGGCCGTGCGCCGTAGGTCGGATCGTAGCCCTCGTTCGCCAGCCAAGCCCGCGCACTCGGCTCCAGCTTCAGCGTGATCTTCCGGTCCGCGAGCAGCGCCCGCAGCCGGTCGAGCTGGATGTCCACGATGTGGTCCATGTCCGCCCGCTGCAGGCGGCGGAACAGGATGATCTCGTCCAGCCGGTTCAGGAACTCCGGCCGGAACCGGTCGCGCACCACGCGCATCACCTGCGCCCGCGCCAGCTCCACGTCCTCGCCTTCCGGCTGGTTGGCCAGGATGTCGGAGCCGAGGTTGGACGTCAGCACGATGATCGTGTTGCGGAAGTCCACCGTGCGGCCCTGCCCGTCCGTCAGGCGGCCGTCGTCGAGCACCTGCAGCAGGACGTTGAACACGTCCTCATGCGCCTTCTCGACCTCGTCGAACAGGATCACCTGATACGGCCGGCGGCGCACCGCCTCGGTCAGCGTGCCGCCTTCCTCGTAGCCGACATAACCCGGCGGCGCGCCGATCAGCCGGGCGACGGCGTGCTTCTCCATGAACTCGCTCATGTCGATGCGCACCATCGCCCGCTCGTCGTCGAACAGGAACGCGGCGAGCGCCTTGGTCAGCTCCGTCTTGCCCACACCCGTCGGACCGAGGAACAGGAAGCTGCCGATCGGCCGGTGCGGGTCCTGCAAGCCGGCACGCGCACGGCGCACGGCGTCGGCGACTGCGCGCAGCGCATCCTCCTGCCCGACCACGCGCTTGCGGAGTTCCTCCTCCATACGCAGCAGCTTGGCCCGCTCACCCTCCAGCATCCGGTCCACCGGAATGCCGGTCCAGCGGCTGACGACCTGCGCGATCTCCTCCTCCGTCACGGCCTGGTTCACCAGCCGCCCGTCCGACGCCTCGGCCGCGATCTTGCGCTCGAGGTCGGGGATCACGCCGTAGCGAAGCTCGGAGGCACGGGCGAGGTCGCCGGCGCGCTGGGCGATCTCCGCATCGGATTTCGCCTTGTCGAGCTTCTCCTTCAGCGACTGCGTCTCCTGCACGCGGCCCTTCTCGGCGTTCCACTGCGCGGTCAGCGCGTTGGACTTCTCCTCGATCTCGGCGATCTCCTTCTCCAGCCGGCCGAGACGGTCCTTCGACGCCGCGTCGTCTTCCTTGCGCAGAGCCTCGCGCTCGATCTTGAGCTGGATCAGCCGGCGGTCGAGTTCGTCCAGTTCCTCGGGCTTGCTGTCCACCTGCATGCGCAGCCGGCTCGCGGCTTCGTCCATCAGGTCGATGGCCTTGTCGGGCAGGAAGCGGTCGGTGATGTAACGGTTGGACAGCGTGGCGGCCGCGACCAGCGCGTTGTCCGCGATGCGGACGCCGTGGTGCAGTTCGTACTTCTCCTTGATGCCGCGCAGGATGGAGACGGTGTCCTCCACCGACGGCTCGCCCACGAACACGGGCTGGAAGCGCCGTGCCAGCGCCGCGTCCTTCTCCACATGCTTGCGGTATTCGTCGAGCGTGGTCGCGCCGATGCAGTGCAGCTCGCCGCGCGCCAGCGCGGGCTTGAGCAGGTTAGAGGCGTCCATCGCGCCGTCCGCCTTGCCCGCGCCGATCAGCGTGTGCATCTCGTCGATGAACAAGATGACGTCGCCGGCGGCGGACTCGATCTCCGTCAGCACGGCCTTCAGCCGCTCCTCGAACTCGCCGCGGAACTTCGCACCCGCGACCATCGCGCCGAGGTCGAGCGCGAGCACCTTCTTGTCCTTCAGCGCCTCCGGCACGTCACCGTTGACGATGCGCAGCGCGAGGCCCTCGACGATGGCGGTCTTGCCGACGCCGGGCTCGCCGATCAGCACCGGGTTATTCTTGGTGCGGCGGGCGAGGACCTGGATGGCGCGGCGGATTTCCTCGTCGCGGCCGATCACGGGATCCAGCTTGCCCTCGCGCGCCTGCTCGGTCAGGTCGCGGGCGTATTTCTTCAGTGCGTCGAACGTCGCCTCGGCGTTCTGCGAGGTGACCTTGCGGCCCTTGCGGATGTCCGCCACCGCCTTGTCGAGCGCCTGCGCGGTCGCACCCGCCTGCTTCAGCGCCCGGCCGGCCGGGGTCTCGGACGCGGCAAGCGCGACCAGCAGACGGTCCTGCGCGACGAACTCGTCGCCCGCCTTGGTGGCGGCCTGCTGCGCGGCATCCAGCACGCGCACCAGCTCCGGCGTGATCTGCGGCTGGCCGGCCCCGCCGCCGCTGACCTTGGGCAGCTTGGCAAGCTCCGCGGCGACTGCCTGTGCCGCCGCCTGCGGATTGCCGCCGGCCGCGCGGATCAGGCCGGACGCGGCCCCCTCCTCGTCGTCCAGCAGCGCCTTGAGCAGGTGCTCGGCGGTCAGCCGCTGGTGGTACTCGCGGATCGCGATGGTGGATGCGGCCTGAAGGAAGCCGCGGGCGCGTTCGGTGAACTTCTCGATATCCAATGGTCCCTCCTGTGAGGCGACTCGGTCCCGACCGCCCCTGTCACGAAGGCAGCGGCCGGAATGCCGTTCGGCCCTGACATGGGAGAAGCGGCGGCCATGCTCAAGAGGCGCGGATCGCGAAACGGACGCAGCCGGACGCGGCCTGCCGGACGGTCAGGCGAGCAGCCTCGGCCGGCGCGGCATTACCGTCATCGGCGAGGTCAGGACTGCTCACGGGAACGGCCATGCCACCCCCGCCTTCGCGCCCAGCTCGCGCAGGTCCGCGACGATATCGGGCGTCAGCGGGACACCCAGCGCATCGCTCTGCGCCGCCCGGCGGGCCTCGGGTTCGCCGGGCGACAGGACCTCCTCCACGCCGTCCGCCCTGGGCAGCGCCTTGGCCCGCCGGGCGAGTTCGTCCATCCGCGCCCGCACCTCCTCCAAAGGCAGGAACAGGTCGGCGCGGAGGGCGATCAGCAGGTGGCCGGTGCCCTGCGGGCGGTCCGTGCCGGTGAACGGGTTGGCGACGTCGCCGCCGAACGCCGCGCCGGTCAGCACGCCCGCCAGCGCATCCATCATCCACGACAGGCCGGCCCCCTTCACGCCGCCGAAGGGCAGCACGACCCCCTCGAACGCCTCGGCGCCGTCCGTGGTCGGCCGGCCATGCCGGTCGAGCGCGAGGCCGGGCGGGATCGGCTCGCCACGCCGCGCGGCAAATTTCAGCTTGCCGCGCGCGAGGTGGGACATCGCCATGTCGAGCCCGAACGGTGCCACGTCCCCGGCCGGGATGCCCACCGCGAGTGGGCTGGTGCCGAGGAACGGCGCCATCGCCCCGTGCGGCGGCAGCGCGGGCGAGGCGTTGGTGAACACCATCCCCACCATCCCCGCCGCGACCGCCTGATCGGCGTACAGGCCGGCCATGCCAAAATGGCCGCTGCGCCGCACGCCCGCGACGCCGATCCCCGCCTCCCGCGCACAGGCGATGGCCGCATCCATGGCGAGCGGTGCGACGATCAGGCCGAGACCGTCATCGCCATCGACATGGACGCCGGCGGGGGCGACGCGGTCGATCACGATCCGGGGCCGCGCGGTCGCCACCCCGGCGGCGAGGCGGCCGCAATACATCGAAAGCCGTGCCAGACCGTGCGACCACACCCCGCGCCGGTCCGCCTCGACCAGCGCATGCGCGGCCGTGTGCGCGTCCGGCCCGGCGAGGCCGTGAGCGGCGAAGACATCGGCGGCGAACCGCATCAGCGCCGGCGCCTCGAAACGGCCGTGCTGCTGCCCGGCGCTCATCGCGGGAGTCCCGTCCGCGGCCCCGCTTCCCACGTGCCTGCCTTGCGCCGCATCGTCGCCCCGACAAGAATGCCGTCGGGGCCAGACATGCTGGAAGCTCCGCCTACACTCAAGGGCATCGGATGCGCATCGAACGGATCTACCGCTACCCGGTGAAGGGACTCTCGGCCGAGGCGCTGGAGGAGGTGGCGGTCGAGGCCGGCGGGTGCCTGCCGTGGGACCGGGCCTTCGCGCTGGCCCAGGGCGACGCGCCGTTCGATCCGGAGGACCCGCACTGGCTGCAGAAGTCGCACTTCATGTGCCTGATGAAGAACGCGCGCATCGCGAAGCTGCACTCCGCCTTCGACCCGCGCACCGGCATGCTCGCCATCCGCGGCCCGGACGGCGAGATCGCGGAGAACGCGCTGACCGCCGAGGGCCGCGCGGCGATCAGTGCGTACCTGACCCGCGTGCTGGGCGATGAGGCGCGCGGCACGCCGCGCTTCCATCACGTGCCCGGCCATTCCTTCTGCGACCAACGCAGCAAGGTGGTGAGCCTGATCAACCTCGCCAGCCTCGCCGCCTACGAGGCGGAACTGGGTGCGAAGCGCGAGCTGATGCGCTTTCGCGCCAACGTGTATTTCAGCAGTGCGAAGCCGTGGGCCGAATTCGACTGGGTGGGACAGGAGATCCTGGTCGGCGGCGCGAGGATGAAGGTGTTCAAGCGCATCATCCGCTGCGCCGCCACCGAGGTGAACCTCGAGACCGCCGAACGCGACGCCGATCCGGTGACGGAGCTGCGCACGCTGTACGGCCATGCCGATCTCGGCGTGCACGCCCATGTCATCGAAGGCGGCAAGATCGCGGTCGGCGAGGCGATCCAGGTCCTCGGCTGAACCGCGCCCGACGGCCGGGGCCGGCCTGCTATGCCGGCCGGCGCAGCAGGCCGGTCAGGTTGTGCAGCAGGCCGATGAAGGTGAGCACCCAGGCCGCGCCCGCGACATAGAAGAACGCGCGCGGCAGGCCGGTGAGGAAGCCGAACTCCATCGCCCGGTCCATCTGCCAGGTGCAGGCGGCATACATGCCGAGCGGGAAGACCGCGCCCCAATAGAGGGGATCGTACCGGATCGGGAAGTGCTTGAAGCCGTGGCGCCAGATGCCGAGCACGAGCAGCATCGGGATCCACCACGTTCCCGTCGCCCAGTAGAAGACCGTGAACCCCTTCAGGAACGGCAGCAGCGAGGTGAGGAACGGCGCGTGCGGGGCGTTCAGGATCAGCAGCGACCCGGCGAGCGTCGAGATCGCCATCGCCCCCATGTTGATCCAGTAGGGCGGCGCGAGGTCGCCCGGGGAGAACAGGAAGAACGTGTAGCGGTAGAAGATCAGCGACATCAGCCAGATGTAGAGCATTCCGCCCCACAGCCAGGTCGACAGCGCGATCAGGTTCAGCTCGATGCGGTAGGGCTGGCCGGTGCGGGCGGCGAGCAGCGCGCTCGAGACCGAGATCGCCTGCGTCGCGACCACGGCGAGCAGCCAGCCGCCGTTGATGCCCTTGTCGAGCGTGGGCTTCTCCCGCTTCACGGTCAGAGCAGTGAAGATCGTGTAGGTCAGGCCGATCCACAGCAGGATGGCGAGGCTCCACAGCGCCGCGCCGACGGCGGTGTTCTCGCGCAGGATCATGAACTGGCTGGCGAGGATGCCGGTGCCGGCCACCGTGGTGAAGTAACCGGGGCCGCTGAGGTGGGTCACCATGTCGCCGAAGAAGCGGCGCGGGTAGCACACCGCGCGCAGGCCGTAGAGCAGGCTGAGCACGGCGTATTGCGCGATGTTGAGATAGAATAGCGCGAGGGCGAGGCGCACGTGCCCGATCATGTATCCGGCCAGCGACACGATGCCGGTCGCCATGACAAGGCCGAAATACGCCGGCGACAGGTCCGACAGGCCGGCCCTCGCCCGGTTCAGCATGTCATCTCCGCCGCCCTCCACCGCGCCTTCCCGCCGGCGATGCCGGCCAACAGCTCCGCCATCCTATCCCGGATGGCCCTTCGGCGACCTCCCTTCTCCCTCTCCCGCTCGCGGGAGAGGGCCGGGGTGAGGGTGGGTCCGCCGGCATCACGGCAAGGTCTCGCCTCCGCACAATTCCCCTCACCCTGTCCCTCTCCCGCCGTGCGGGAGAGGGACCTTGCGGGACGCGCCTTGCCTTCTCCATCACGTCCGTCCGGCATTCCGCAAAGCTCCCACCTGCGGGATAGACCTCGGCCGACATTTCGCGTGCAGCCCAGCGCCCACCTTGCACGCGGATGCATTCATCTTGCCGACAAGAGCCATCGCCACGGCCCGGCGGCACCATCCCCTCGCATGTTCTACGCGGCCGGCACCTGCAACCCGCGCCGGATCAGCTCCCGCCAGCCCTCCTCGGCATCGTCCACGATGCTGAACAGGTCGAGATCGGCCGCCGCGATCACCCCTTCCTCCACCATCGCGTCGAAGCCGATCACCCGCTGCCAGTAGTCGCTGCCGAACAGCAGCACCGGGGCATGCGGCGCCTTGTTCGTCTGCTGCAGCGTCAGCACCTCGAACAGCTCGTCCAGCGTGCCGAACCCGCCCGGAAACACCGCGAGCGCCGCGGCGCGCATCGCGAGGTGCATCTTGCGCCTCGCGAAGTAGTGGAAGCGGAAGGTCAGGTCCGGCGTGGAATAGGTGTTCGGCGCCTGCTCGTGCGGCAGAGTGATGTTGAAGCCGATCGACGGCGCGCCGGCGTCCGATGCGCCGCGGTTGGCCGCCTCCATGATGCCCGGCCCGCCGCCGGTGGCGACGACGTTGTCGCGCATCCCGTCCGCTTCCGTCAGCGCGCCGCCGCGCTCGCTGACGATCCGCGCGAAGCGCCGCGCCTCGGCGTACCAGCGCGCCTGGCGCAGCGCGCGCGGGCGCAGCTTCGGGTCCGTCACCGCCTCCGCCTGCTCCGGCGAGGGGATGCGGGCGGAGCCGAAGACGATGATCGTGGACCGCACGCCCCATTCGCGCAGATGCAGCTCCGCCTTGCTGTACTCCAGCGCGAAGCGGATCGGGCGCAGCTCGTCGCGGAGCAGGAAATCGAGGTCCTCGACCGGCAGGCGGTACGCGGCCGAGCGTGTCTGTGGCGTCTCCATCTTGCGCAGCCTAGGCCGAGGGGCGAGTCTCGGCACCAGTCGCTGTAAAGGAAGCCCCATGGCCCAGGTGGATGCCGACCGTTTCGTCCGCGACCTGCACGAGCTGCGCAGGATCGGCACGTTCAAGACCGGCGTTCATCGCCCGACCTACACGCCGCAGGACATGGAGGCGCGGCGCTGGCTGATCGCGCGGATGGAGGAGGCCGGGCTCGATGTCGAGATGGACGGCGTCGGCAACATCCTCGGCCGCCACCGGGGGCCGGGGAAGAAGGTGCTGTCGGGCAGCCATATCGAGAGCCAGAATGAGGCCGGCTGGCTCGACGGCGCGCTCGGCTGCGTCGCGGGCATGGCGCTCGCCCGCGCCGGGCTGCCGGTGGATGCCGTCTGCCTCGCCGACGAGGAAGGCCATTACGGCGGCTTCATCGGCAGCAAGTCCTTCATCGGCGTGCTGGAGGAGAAGGACATCGACGCGGCCGTCAACCGCTACCACGGCAAGACCCTGCGCGATGCGCTGAAGGAAGCGGGCCTCGCCGGCCGGCCGCGGCTGCGGATGGACCCGGACCGCTACAAGGCGTTCTTCGAGATGCATATCGAGCAGGGTTCCACGCTTGACGAGACCGGCGGCAAGATCGGCGTGGTCACGGGCATCGTCGCGATCTGGCAGTGGCGGCTGACCTTCGAGGGCCACCAGAACCACGCCGGCACCACCACCATGAAGCAGCGGCGCGACGCGGGGCTTGCCGCCGTGCGCCTGCTCGCCGCGATCGACCGCGAATTCCCCGCGGTGGCTGGCCCGCGCAGCGTCTGGACCACCGGCCGCATCGCGCTCGATCCCGGGGCCGCGTCCATCATCCCCGGCCGCGCGGAGGTGCTGTTCCAGTTCCGCGACGTGGAGACGGAGGTGCTGAAGCGGATGGAGACGAAGCTGCGCGAACTGGTGGACGCGGCCAACAAGGCCGGCCCCTGCCCGGTAACGCTGGAGGCCCTGTCGCTGTCCATCCCGGCGCTGTGCGACACGAAGCTGATGGAGGCGCTCGACAAGGCGGCCGAGCGCCACGCGCCCGGCAAGTGGCAGCGCATGCCCTCCGGCGCGGGTCATGACGCGCAGTACATGGCGCGCAAGATCCCGGCAGCGATGCTGTTCGTGCCGTCGATCAACGGGATCAGCCATCACTGGTCGGAGGACACGCGCGACGAGGACCTGGCGACGGGCATCAAGGTGCTGGCGGATGCCGTGGAGGCGGTTGCCGCGGGCTGAGGGGGTTGCCGGCTGAGGGGTGGCAGAGGTCTTTTGGGCTGAGCTTGCAGTCCTGACCCTGCGCCGTTCCCGCCCTCGCGGGCGCTGCACGGAAGAGGCCAACGGGCGAGAGGCGATCGACCGCACCAAAGGCAGGACGCGTCACGCAAGGTCCCCTCTCCCGCGGGTGGGAGAGGGACAGGGTGAGGGGATATGCGTGGAGACGACACCTCATCGTGGTGCCGGTGAACGCACCCTCACCCCGGCCCTCTCACGCGCGCGGGAGAGAGAGGAAGGGCCGGGCGGACGCGAGATACTGAGCATCAAGGCACGGTGCGTCGCGCAACGTCCCCTCGCCCGCTCAGCGGGAGAGGGACAGGGTGAGGGGGTTTAGGCGGAGACGACACCTGATCGTGGTGCCAGTGAACGCACCCTCACCCCAGCCCTCTCCCGCATGCGGGAGAGGGAGAAGGGCTGAGCGGACGCGAGAGAGATCGGGTGCGTCGGGGCAAGACGCGTCGCGCAACGTCCCCTCTCCCGCCCGGCGGGAGAGGGACAGGGTGAGGGGGTTTGGGCGGAGACGACACCTGATCGTGGTGCCGGTGGACGCGCTCTCACCCCCGCCCTCTCCCGCGCGCGGGAGAGGGAGAGGCGCTGGACGGACGCGAGAGAGATCGGGCGCGTCAGGGCACGGCGCGTCGCGCGAGGTCCCCTCTTCCGTCCGGCGAGAGAGGAACGGGACACGGGAGTTACCCGGGGCGACACATCGCCGTGATGCTCCTGCAGGCCCCCCCGCCCCGGCTCTCCCGCACTGCGGAGAAGGAGATTTATCCTTGCTCCGCCGGACCGGGCGAGAGGCGTGGCCCGGCGCGCCGAGGGATGATCCCGCGCGTGTGGCGGCAGGGATCACCGCGCCGCATGGGCCCGGCAGGTGACGCGCGGCGGCGGCGGGGGTAGGGGGAAAGGTCCGCCACCGCCCCGAAGGTGTCCATGCCCGCACTGCACGATCCGCTCTGGCTGCTGATGCTCGCCCTCGTCATGGCCGGAACCGGGCTCTTCTCGGGCCTGCTCGCCGGCCTGCTCGGGGTCGGCGGCGGCATCGTGATCGTTCCGGTTCTGTTCAACGTGCTGCCGCTGCTCGGCATCCATCCGGAAGTGCAAATGAAGCTCTCGGTCGCGACCTCGCTCGCGACCATCATCCCCACCTCCATCATGTCGGCCCGCAAGCACTACCAACGCGGCGCGATCGACATGCCGCTGCTGAAATCGCTGATCCCCTCGATCATCATCGGCGTGCTGGTGGGCACGGCGGTGGCGATCTGGGTGCGCGGGCCGGTGCTGTCGGCGGTGTTCGCGACCATCGCCGTGCTGGTGGCGATCCAGCTCGGCGTCACGGGCACCGACTTCAAGCTGCGCGACGCCTTCCCCACCGGCGCGACGCGGCACGCGCTGGGGGGCGCGATCGGCGCGGTCTCGGCGATGATGGGCATCGGCGGCGGCACGGTGGGCGTGCCGCTGATGAACATGTTCGGCACGCCGATCCGCTCCGCGGTGGCCACGGCCTCGATGTTCGGCATCATCATCTCGATCCCGGCGACGATCGGATTCATCTGGGCGGGCTGGGGCAACCCGCTGATGCCGCCATACTCGCTCGGCTTCGTCAGCCTGGTCGGCTTCGCGCTGATCACGCCAAGCTCGCTGGTCTCCACGCCATGGGGCGTGAAACTCGCGCACACGATCCCGCCGCTGCTGCTGAAGCGGCTGTTCGCGCTGTTCCTGGCGATCACAGCGATACGGATGTTCTACTCGCTGCTGGTGTGAGGGGGCGCTGCCCCCTCAAACTCCCCCGGCAGGGGGCACGGCCCCCTGCACCCGCGATTCCTTCAGGAAGACTTTGAACAGGTCGGTCGGCAGACCCCACTC
>JBBCJT010000152.1:0-9360 GCA_037190665.1 Rhodovastum atsumiense
CGACGACGTTCTCCCTGCTGACGCAGCCGGGCATCCGCTTCGAACTCGCGCAGCGCATGCGCATGAACCTGCCCGCGCGGGGCGCGGCATGAGCAGGCCCGGACACGAAGAAGGCCCCGGCTTCCGCGCGGGGCCTTCCCAACGTGCGGACCGGCCGGGTCCGCCCGGTCCTCAGACCCTCGTCGTCGCGGTGGCGGCGTCGATGATCCAGGCGCCGGCGGTGCGGCCGGTAAGCAAACGATGAGACACTGGATCACCTCCTTTCGGTTGTTGCGCCCGCACAGCTTGAACCCCCTCGCCATGGATCGCAAGCAGTCATGAACACCCGTCTTCGCAACGCGCCCCATATCCGCGCCCCGCGTGGCAACAAGATCACCACATTGGACTGGACCACCGAGGCGCCGCTCCGGATGCTGATGAACAACCTCGACGACGAGGTGGCGGAGCGGCCCGGCGAACTCGTCGTCTATGGCGGCATCGGCCGCGCCGCGCGCGACTGGGCAAGCTACGAGACCATCCTGTCGGTGCTGAAGCGGCTGCGGACGGACCAGACGCTGCTGGTCCAGTCCGGCAAGCCGGTCGGCGTGTTCCCCACGCATGCGGACGCGCCGCGCGTGCTGATCGCCAATTCCAACCTCGTGCCGCGCTGGGCGACGTGGGAGCACTTCACCGCGCTCGATCGCGCCGGGCTGATGATGTACGGGCAGATGACCGCAGGCTCGTGGATCTACATCGGCTCGCAGGGCATCGTGCAGGGCACCTACGAGACCTTCGCCGAAGCCGGCCGGCGGCATTACGGCGGCGACCTCTCCGGCCGCTGGATCCTCACCGCCGGGCTGGGCGGCATGGGCGGCGCGCAGCCGCTCGCGGGCGTGTTCGCGGGCGCCTGCGTGCTCGCGGTGGAATGCCAGGCGAGCCGCATCGAGAAGCGGATCGAGACCGGCTATGTCGATCACCGCGCCGACGATCTCGACACCGCGCTCGACATGATCCGCGTGGCCTGCACGGAAGGCCGCGCGATCAGCGTGGGGCTGCTCGGCAACGCCGCCGACATCTTCCCCGAACTCGTCCGCCGCGGCATCCGCCCCGACATCGTCACCGACCAGACCTCCGCGCACGATCCCGTCAACGGTTACCTGCCCTCCGGCTGGACCGTGGCGGAATGGGAGGCGAAGCGGGAGAGCGATCCCGACGCGGTCGCCGCCGCCGCGAAGCGGTCGATGGTCGCGCATGTGCAGGCGATGGTGGACTGGCACCGCATGGGCGTGCCGGTGCTCGACTACGGCAACAACATCCGCCAGATGGCGAAGGACGAGGGGCTGGCCGACGCCTTCGCCTTCCCCGGCTTCGTGCCCGCCTATATCCGCCCGCTGTTCTGCCGCGGCATCGGCCCGTTCCGCTGGGCCGCGCTGTCCGGCGATCAGGAGGACATCGCGAAGACCGACGCCAAGGTGAAGGAGCTGATCCCGGACGATCCGCACCTGCACCGCTGGCTGGACATGGCGAAGGCGCGCATCCACTTCCAGGGTCTGCCGGCGCGCATCTGCTGGGTGGGGCTCGGGCTGCGCGACAAGCTCGGGCTTGCCTTCAACGAGATGGTCGCGCGCGGCGAGCTGTCGGCGCCGATCGTCATCGGCCGCGACCATCTGGACAGCGGCTCGGTGGCGTCGCCCAACCGGGAGACGGAAGCGATGCTCGATGGATCCGATGCGGTCTCCGACTGGCCGCTGCTGAACGCGATGCTCAACGTCGCCTCCGGCGCGACATGGGTGTCGCTGCATCACGGCGGCGGCGTGGGCATGGGCTACAGCCAGCACAGCGGCATGGTGATCGTCTGCGACGGCACCGAGGACGCGGCGCGGCGATTGAAGCGCGTGCTGTGGAACGACCCGGCGACGGGCGTGATGCGCCATGCCGACGCGGGCTACGATATCGCGCGGGACTGCGCGCGGCAGTACGGGCTCGACCTGCCGATGCTCGCGTCATGACGCAGGTGATCGTCACGCCCGGACAGGGCAGCCTGCACGACTGGCGCGCAGTGCGCGACGGTGCGGGGTTCGCGCTCGCCGATGGCTGGCGGGCCGGCGTGCAGAAGGCGGTGGATGCCATCGCGGCACGGCTCGACCGCGGCGACACGATGTATGGCGTGAACACCGGCTTCGGAAAGCTCGCCTCCACGCGCATCCCGCCGCTCGATCTCGCGCGGCTGCAGCTCAACCTCGTGCGCAGCCATGCCGCCGGCGTGGGTGCTGCGCTGCCCGCGCCGGTGGTGCGGCTGATCCTCGCCCTGAAGGCGGGTTCGCTCGCGCGCGGCGTGTCCGCGGTGCGGCCGCATGTGATCGAGGGGCTGCTGAAGCTGCTCAACCTCGGCGCATTGCCGGCGATCCCGGCGCAGGGGTCGGTCGGCGCGTCGGGAGACCTCGCGCCGCTCGCGCACATGGCGCTGGCGCTGATCGGCGAGGGTACGCTGCTGAACGATGCCGCCCTGCCCTTCCCGCCGCTCGCGCTCGGGCCGAAGGAAGGGCTCGCGCTGCTGAACGGCACGCAGGTCTCCACCGCGCTCGCGCTCGACGGGCTGTTCCGCGCGCAGGACCTGCTGGCGACCGCGCTGGTGGCGGGCGCGCTGTCCGTCGATGCCGCACGCGGGGCGGACACGCCGTTCGACCCGCGCATCCACGCGGTGCGCGGGCAGAAGGGACAGATCGAGGTGGCGCGCGTGCTCGCCGGGCTGATGCGTGGCTCGCGGATCCGCGACAGCCATCGCGAGGGCGACGTGCGCGTGCAGGATCCGTACTCACTACGCTGCCAGCCGCAGGTGATGGGCGCGTGCCTCGACCTGCTGCGCAATGCGGGGGCGACGCTCGCCATCGAGGCGAATGCGGTCTCCGACAATCCGCTGGTGTTCGCAGAGGACGGGGCCGTGCTGTCGGGCGGCAACTTCCACGCCCAGCCCGTGGCCTTCGCCGCCGACACGATCGCGCTCGCGCTGGCCGAGATCGGCAGCCTGTCGGAACGGCGCATCGCGCTGCTGACCGATCCGGCGCTGTCCGGCCTGCCGGCGTTCCTGGTGGAGGATGGCGGGCGCAATTCGGGCTTCATGATCGCGCAGGTCACCGCAGCCGCGCTCGCGTCGGAGAACGTGGCGCTCGCCACGCCGCGCAGCGTGCTGAGCCTGCCGACCAGCGCGAACCAGGAGGATCACGTCTCCATGGCGACCAACGCCGCGTTGCGGCTCGCGACCATGGCCGACAACCTCGCCGTTATCCTCGCCGTGGAGATGCTGTCCGCCGCGCAGGGCATCCACCTGCTGCGGCCGCTGCACTCCTCCGACGGGCTGGAGGAGGCGATCGCCATCATCCGCGAGGTCGCGCCGCCGTGGGAGGAGGACCGCTTCATGGCCGCCGATATCGACGCCGTCGCCGCACAGGTGCGCGCCGGCCGCTACGTGGGCTTCGCGGCATGAGGCGCGCGGTTCCGTCTGACGATCCGTCGGGCCATCTCGCCCTCACCAGTGTGCGGGCCATGGCCGGTGGCTGCGCGCGGCCGGCAGGCGGTCGGGCATGAGCTTCGATCGCGTCTGGCTGAATGCCAATCTCGCGACGATGCAGGGCGACGGGCTCGGCATCGTCGAGGACGGCGCGGTCGCGGCGAAGGATGGGCGCATCGCCTTCGTCGGCAGCCGCGCCGCTCTGCCCGCAAGCGACGCGCCCGCGACCGATTGCGGCGGCGCGTGGATCCTGCCCGGCCTGATCGACTGCCACACGCATCTGGTCTTCGCCGGCGACCGCGCGCGCGAGTTCGAGCTGCGGCTGGAAGGCGCGAGCTACGAGCAGATCGCGCGCGAGGGCGGCGGCATCCTTTCCACCGTCAAGGCAACGCGCGCGGCCGACGAGGACGCGCTGGTGCGTGGCGCGGAACCGCGGCTCGCGCGGCTGATGGCGGATGGCGTGACCACCATCGAGATCAAGTCCGGCTACGGGCTCGACCTCGATACGGAGCTGCGCATGCTGCGCGCGGCGCGGAGGCTCGGCGAAGCGCATCCGGTGGAGGTGGTGACGTCGCTGCTGGCCGCGCACGCCACGCCGCCGGAATACGCCGGCCGCCGCGCGGCGTTCGCCGCCTGGGTGGCGGACGAGGTCGTGCCCGCCGCCGTGGGCCTCGCCGATACGGTGGATGCGTTCACCGACACCGTGATCGGCTTCGACGTGGCGGAGACCGCGCGCGTGTTCGATGCCGCGCGCAAGGCTGGGCTGCCGGTGAAGCTGCATGCCGACCAGTTGCGGGATGACGGGGGCGCGGCGCTGGCGGCCCGTTACGGCGCGCTGTCCGCCGATCATGTCGAATACGCCAACCCCGAAGGATTGCGCGCGATGGCGCAGGCGGGGACGGTGGCGGTGCTGCTGCCGGGCGCGTTCTACTTCATCCGCGAGACGCATCTGCCGGATGTCGCGGCCATGCGCGCTGCCGGCACGCGCATCGCGATCGCCACCGACATCAACCCCGGCTCCTGTCCCATGCCCTCGCTGCTGCTGGCGGCGAACATGGGCTGCACGCTGTTCCGGCTGACGGTGGCCGAGGCTCTGCGCGGCATCACCGTGAACGCCGCCGCCGCGCTGGGGCTGAAGGATCGGGGCGTGCTCGCGCAGGGGATGCGCTGCGATCTTGCGATCTACGGGATCGGGCGGCCTGCCGAGCTTTGCTATCGCATCGGCGGCATCTCCTGCGCCGGGCGGGTGGTGGCGGGCGTGGGCTGACGCCGCCGCTCCGCCGCGAGCCCGTAGGCGAGCAGCACCGCGATACCCGCCGCGATCATCGCCACGTCGCCGTACCAGCGGATGTCGAGCAGCCGGAACGCCATCGCCGCCCACCATGACAGGAACAGGCCGAGGCAGAACACGTTGAGGCTGTGCTGCCCCGAAGCGGCCAGCGCGCGGGGCAGTGCCGCTTCCATCCATCGCGCGCTGCGCGGCAGCAGGCGCGCGGCGAGCCATGCGAGCGACAGCGCGTGCAGCAGCCGCGGCAGGGCCAAATCCTCCTTGCCGACGAACAGCGTCGCCGGCAGGTCCGGTCCGGGCAGCACGCCGTAATCGGCGACCAGCCGGTACCAGATGCCGAAGATCACGATCGCGACCGCCGCGACATCCATCCACCGGCGCGGCGCGAGCACGCGCCCGTGCAGCAACGCACGCCGCCCGCACCATGCGCCGAGCAGGAACAGCACCTGCCACGCGAACGGATTGAACGCGATGCCGGTGCCGCCCAGCGCGGGCGGCGCAAGGCCGGTGAGATGCGCCACCGCATACAGCGCCGCCGGTGCCGCCAGTGCGCGGTCGCCCGCGCGGTCCAGCAGCCACATGAAGCCGGGCAGCAGCAGCATGCACCAGACGAACACGGGCAGGATGCCCATGAGGGCAGGCTGATAGAGCAGCGTCAGCGCACCCGGCACCGCGCGCGCCGGCGCGGCGGCGAACCAGGCCCAGCCGGTCTCCGCCACCTCCTCCGGCAGGCGCAGCGCCATCGCCGCCCACAGCACCATCGCGCCGAACATGAAGAACACGACGAGGTGCGTGAGATACAGCCGCCGGGTGCGCGCCAGCAGGTCGCGCACCGCCGCAAGCCGGCCGGCGCGCACCGATTTCAGCGCGAAGACGGAACCGAGGCCGAAGCCCGACAGGAACACGAACTGCTCGGAACTGTCCGACAGGCCCCAGGCGGCAGGGATCACCCAGCCAAGGAGCGTGCCGTGCGCGTGGCTGACGAAGATGAATATCTGCATCAGCCCGCGCAGCACATCCATCCGCACATCGCGGACCGGGCGCTGCATCACGCGGCGACCGGGCGGAAGCGGGCGAGCAGCGCGCGCAGCTCGTCGCGATGGGCGAACACCACGAAGCAGGCCATGGCGAAGGTGAAGCAGGCTTCCTTGAACAGCCGGCCGCCGTCGCCGTAGGGGTCGATGCCGATCGGGCCGATGGTGTGGAAGAAGATCGCGCCGCCCATGAGCCCCATCGCCAGCAGCCCGCCGAACAGCCGCGTGCGCGGGACCAGCACCAGCACGGAGGCGACGATCTCCAGCGTCGCCACCGACAGGCGGATCGGCTTCTCGTGCGCCGGGATGCCGAACCAGGTGGCGAGCGGCTGGAAGATGCCCTCGACCGAACCGGGATTGCCGGTGAGCTTGTATTGCTCGTACCAAAGGAACTCCCAGGCGATCCAGATCGCCGCCCCCCAGGCGAGCAGCTTCAGGATGCGGTCGGTGCGGTCCATGGCGAGGCTCCCGTTGCGCGCGGCGTGCGGCCGTGTCGCGCGGGAAGCGCGCGGCGTTACAGGTTCGCGGAGAGCGCGCGGCGTTACAGGTCTGCGGGAAGCGCGCGGCGTTACGGGTCCGCGGCGCGTGCGCGGCGCTGCACCATGACGGAAACGGACCTGATCGCCGGCCTGCGCGCGGGGGACCGCGCCGCCTACCGCACGCTGGTGCGGCTGCACCACGCGAACCTCATCCGCCTCGCCGCGCTGTTCGCGCGCGGCAACCGGGCCACGGCGGAGGAGGTGGTGCAGGAGGCGTGGATCGTCGCGCTGACCGATATCGCCCGCTTCCAGGGCGCGTCCTCGGTGCGCGCGTGGCTCGGCGGGATCGTGGTGCACAAGGCCAAGTCCCGCGCGCGGCGCGACGGCCGGATGGTCGCCTTCAGCGAGCTTGCCGCCGCCGAGACCGCAAGCGACGAACCGGCCGTGGACCCGGATCGTTTCCTGCCGGACGGGCACTGGGCCGGCGCGCCCACGCCGTGGGAGCAGATCACGCCGGAACGCGAGGCCGCAGGGCGGGAGGAGGCGGGCGCGCTGGCCGCCGCGCTCGACACCCTGCCCGCGGCGCAGCGCGGCGTGGTGCTGCTGGCCGACGTGCACGGCATGGAAGCGCCGGAGGTCTGCGCCGCGCTGGGCATCACCGAGGCGAACCGCCGCGTGCTGCTGCACCGCGCCCGCGCGCGGCTGCGCACGGCGCTGGAGGCGCGTAACGTCGTGCCGCCCGCGCGCGACAGGGGAGAACCATGATGCGATTGACCTGCCGGGAGGTCACCGAACGCGCGAGCGAGCTGCTGGACGGCACCCTGTCGCCGGTGGAACGGCTCACGCTTCGCGCTCACCTCGCCGTGTGCCGCAACTGCCGCGCCTATCTGGACCAGCTCCGCCGCACGGTGGCGTCGCTGCGGACCCTGAGCGAGCCGCTGGCGGAGGACGAAGCGGAGCGGCTGCTGGACCGCATCCTGCCGTCGCGATGATAGGTATTATATCCTTGCATTGCGCGTGGTCTCGGGCCAGGATGCGCCGCTGATCCGGCCCTGCGTCCGCGCGTTCGTGCGGGCGCGTTTGCTGTTGTTTGCCGGCCCGGCAAGGCAGACTGCGAACCCGGTTAAAGCCCTAAAGTGCTAAAGCCCTAAAGGCAAATCATCCCACAACCATAGCGACTGACTCCGTCTCGGGCTTCGTGCCATCGTTGTGGCGGGCCAACCCCCTGCCCCCACGAGGAAACGTCCCATGATGCACCGCCGCCACTGGCTGCTTGGCGCGACGCTTGCCGTTGCGCTAGCCGCCCCTGCGCTCGCCTTCACGCCGGAGAAGGTGAAACAGGCGCTCGACGCGCAGCTCTCCCGCCTTGTCGAGAACAACACCACGCCGGGCGTGGTCGCGCTGATCCTGCACGAAGGCCGGCCGATCTATCGCGGCGCCGCGGGGCGGCGCGATCCGGCCGCCGCGGGGCGGCGCGATCCGGCCGCCGCGGAGCCGATCGGCGATGCGCAGCTCTTCCGCCTGGCGTCGATGACCAAGGTCGTCACCGCCGCCGCCGCGATGATCCTGGTGGATGACGGCAAGCTGCGGCTGGACGATCCGGTCAGCAAATACCTGCCCGAGTTCGCGAACCTGCAGGTGCTGCAGGCGGATGGCACGCGCGTGCCGGCGAAGCGCCCGCCGACGGTGCAGGAGCTGCTGACCCATCAGGCCGGCTTCTCCTACAACTTCCTCAAGACGCCCGGCATCGCCGAGGCCTACGCGCAGGCCGGCGTGACCGACGGGCTCGCCTATGTGGACATCGGCTCGCAGCAGGCGCGCGCGGCGCTCGCGCAGGCGCCCCTCGCCTACCAGCCCGGCGAAGGCTGGCAGTACTCGCTCGCGACCGACGTGCTCGGCTGGGTGATCGAGGCCGCGTCGGGCCAGACGCTGGATGCCTTCATCGCCGCGCGCATCGCCCAGCCGCTGAAGCTCGCCAATTACGGCTTCCGCTTCGCCGAGGCGCGGCGCAACGAGGTGGTGGTGCCGACCACGCCGGTCGATGGCGGCGGGCTGCGCGTGCCGGCGGCGGGCAACGAGCGGCTGAAGTATCCGGGCGAGGACCGCTACGCGATCGGCGACCGCGACCGCATCTTCAGCGCCACCGCCTATCCTTCGGGCGGCGGCGGGTCCTCGGGCACGATCGGCGACTACGCGCGCATCCTCCAGATGCTGGCCAATGGCGGCGAGCTGGACGGGGTGCGCATCCTCAAGCCCGAGAGCGTCGCGCTGATGACGCGCAATCACACCGGCGACCGGCCCACGCTGCGCGGTCCCGGCTGGGGCCATGGCTTCGGCGTGGGCGTGGTGACCGACCAGGCCGCCGCGAAGACCGGCCTGCCCACGGGAAGCTGGGGCTGGGGCGGCATCTGGGGCACGCAGTTCTGGGTCGATCCGGAGAACAAGGTCGTCGGCGTGGTGATGACGCAGACGGCGCTGATCGGCTCCGGCCCGATCACCGCCAGCGTGCGGGAGGCGTTCTACAGCGCGAAGTGAGCAAGACCCCCTCTCCCACCCCGCGGGAGAGGGTTCGGGTCAGGGTGCGTCCGTCAGCGAGACGATGAGGCTGTCGCCTGCGGACAAGGCCCTCACCCTCCCGCGCAAGCGCGGGCCCCTCCCTCTCCCGCAGGCGGGAGAGGGAGAACTCAGGCGGTGAAGCTCTCGCCCACTTTGGGCACCCGGACCCGCAGCGCGGCCTGATCGCCCATCTCGTGCAGGAAATCGTCCGCCGACTGCGCCAGCACCGGGAAGGTCGCGTAGTGGCAGGGCACGATGGTCTTGACCGCCGGCAGGAAGCGCTTGGCCGCCATCGCCGCGGTGCGCGCGCCCATGGTGAAGCGGTCGCCGATCGGCATGATCGCCACCGCCGGCTGATAGATCTCCGCAATCAGTCCCATGTCCGAGAAGATGTCGGTGTCGCCCAGGTGGTAGACCGTCGGCTCGGAGGCCGATTTCGGCGTGATGACCACGCCGTTCGGCAGGCCGAGCGTCTGGATCACCCCGTTCGCGTCCGCCTCCGACGACGAATGGAAG
>JBBCJT010000153.1:0-2737 GCA_037190665.1 Rhodovastum atsumiense
GGGCAGAGCCCCGCCTCCCTACCGCCCCGCGTTCGGGATCAGTTCGCGCTGCCGGGCGTAGGCCGCTTCCTTATCCGCCGGGACATCGCCGTAATCGACCTCGGTGCGCTCGCGCGGATCGTCGTGCCGCCCCCAGTACAGCGTGCGCAGTTTCTGGCTCACCGGCCCCGGCGCGCCGTTGCCGAGGATGCGGTTCTCGATCCGCACCACCGGCATCACGCCGCCGGCTGTCGAGGTGGCGAAGATCTCGTCAGCGTCGAGGAACTCGGCACGGCCGAGGGGCCGCACCTCCAGCTTCATGCCCTGCTCGCGGCAGATATCGATCACCGTCTGCCGCGAGATACCTTCCAGCACGCCGCGATCCGGCGTGACGACGGTGTCGCCGATGACGGCGAACACGTTGAAGCCGGGCCCTTCGGTGACGTTGCCGTCCGCATCCAGCAGGATCGCGGTGTCGGCGCCGCGGTCGTAGGCCTCCAGCAGGCTGCGGTCGAGGTCGAGCCAGTGGTAGTTCTTCACCCGCGGATCGACCGATTCCGGCGGGATGCGCGGGAAGGAGCCGAGGATCGCGTTCATGCCGCGCGCCTGCGCCGCCGGATCGCTCAGCCAAATGAACGGCAGCGCATAGGCGATGAACTGGTTGCGGCACTGGCGCAGATCGCGCGACCCGCGCGGCGGCCGGCCGCGGGTACACAGCATGGCCACATAGGCATCGCGCAGGCCCGAGCGCGCGACGCAGCCGGCGAGGACCTCCCGCAACCCGTCGCGGTCCACCGGCAGGTTCATGCGCAGCGTCGCTACCGAGGCGAGAAAACGGTCGAGATGATGGTCGAGGCGGAAGAACGCGCCGTTCCAGACATGCACAACGTCGTAGGTGACGTCGGAACGGGTGAAGCCGAAATCGAAGACCGAGATCTTCGCCTGATCCGCCGGCACATAGGCGCCGTCCACATAGGCCACGCCGCCGTACGCCGGCAGCCCCGTCGGCATCCCGTCCATCCCGCGCCTCTCCTCCTGCTGCACGCAGCGGCACGCTAGCAGGCGGCGGCCCCGCCGTCGCGGCGGAGCCCGCCGGCTACCGTCATGCCCCAGCAAGAAACGACGATCGCGCCCGCATGTCGTTTCCCCGTCCAGCACGAAGGCTGCCGAATACAGCACGGCCAACCGGATAGGGGATGCAGCGCGTATACTTGTCCAAGGGGGCGAATGACCGGTTGACACCCCTCCCCCCCGACCGAACACTTTCCGCACGACTGGCGCCGGGAAAGCCGCCAGCAGGGACGGCCGCCGGCTCCACTCACAGGGGGACCACACCATGAAGCCTGTTTCGCGTTTCGTCGGCCCGCCGACGCGCCGCGCCGTGCTCGCAGCCGGCGGGGCCGCCCTGGCAGCACCCGCTCTTGGCCAGGGGGCCCGCAATCCCCGCGTCCTGCGGCTGGTTCCGCAGGCCAACCTCACGGCGCTGGACCCGATCTGGACCACCGCGTCCGTGACCACGGGCCACGGCTATCACGTCTTCGACACGCTTTACGGCGTGGACAGCAAGCTGCGCCCGCAGCCGCAGATGGCCGAGGGCCACACCGTCTCGGACGACGGCAAGACATGGACGATCCGGCTGCGCGAAGGGCTGCGCTTCCACGATGGGGAACCGGTCCGCGCCGTCGACTGCGTCGCGAGCCTCCAGCGCTGGTCGAAGCGCGACAGCTTCGGCCAGACGCTGGCGCGCAATGTCGACGCCTGGGAGGCGGCTGACGATCGCACCATCCGGCTGCGCCTGAACCGCCCGTTCGCCCCGCTTCTGGACGCGCTCGCCAAGCCGGCCTCGGTCACGCCCTTCATCATGCCGGAACGGCTTGCGAAGACGGACGCGAACACGCAGGTGTCGGAGGTGGTGGGGTCCGGCCCCTATCGCTTCCTGCGCGACGAATACGTCTCGGGCAGCCGCGTGGCCTATGCGCGGTTCGACGGCTACCGGCCGCGCCAGGAGCCCGCCGACTTCATCGCGGGCGGAAAGCGGGCGCATTTCGAGCGTGTCGAGTGGACGATCATGCCGGATGCGGCGACGGCCGCGGCCGCCCTGCGCAACGACGAGATCGACTGGTGGGAGTTCGCGCTGCCGGATCTCGCCCCCGTGCTCGCGCGTACCGGCGGCATCAAGGTCGCGCAGGTGGACGATCTCGGCTTCATCTCGATCCTGCGCTTCAACGCGCTCCACCCGCCCTTCAACAACGCGAAGCTGCGGCATGAGGTGCTCGCCTCGGTCGATCAGGCCGACTACATGCGCGCGGTCAACGGCGATACCGTGCGCTGGCAACGCTGCGCATCGTTCTTCCCGTGCGGCCTGCCCTTCATCAACGAAGTCGGCGCGTCGATCATGAACACGCCCCGCGACATCGCGAAGTCGCGCGAGGCGATCAAGGCGGCCGGCTACAACGGCGAGCGCGTCGTGCTGATGAACCCGGGAGATTTCCCGTCCATCGCGCCGCTGGGCGAGATCACCGCCGACCGCCTCCAGCGGATCGGCATGAATGTCGACCTGCAGACCATGGACTGGGGCACGCTCGGCCAGCGGCGCACGTCCAAGGCGCCGATCGATCAGGGCGGCTGGAACATCTTCCACACCTGGACCACCAGCAACTCCATCACCAACCCGGCGCTGAACTATTACGTGCGCGGCCAGGGCGCCACCGGCTGGTTCGGCTGGTTCGAGAATGCCGAGATCGAGCGGCTGACCGAC
>JBBCJT010000154.1:0-21954 GCA_037190665.1 Rhodovastum atsumiense
CTACGCCTATGACGTGGCGATCTGCCTGAACGCCTGGTGCTTCGAACCCGATTTCAGCTTCAACGTGACCCGCGCGCGCACCCTCCTGAACGCCTATCGCAGCGTCTGGCCGATGTCGGATGCCGAGATCGCCGCACTGCCCGTGCTGTGCCGCGGAGCCGCGCTGCGCTTCCTGCTGACGCGGCTGTACGACTGGCTGAACACGCCGGCCGATGCGCTCGTCACGCGCAAGGACCCGATCGAGTATCTGCGGAAGCTGCGCTTCCACATCGCCGCGAAGGGGCCGGACGCCTATGGCCTCTGAGACCGTGATCGAGATCTGGACCGACGGCGGCTGCCGGCCCAACCCCGGCCCCGGCGGCTGGGCCGCGATCCTGCGGTGGAAGGATCACGAGAAGGAGCTGTCGGGCGCGGAGCCGGCCAGCACCAACAACCGCATGGAACTGACCGCGGCGATCGCCGCGCTCGAAGCGGTGACGCGGCCGTCGCAGATCGTGCTGCACACGGACAGCGAATACGTGCGCAACGGCATCACGCGCTGGCATCACGGCTGGGTCCGCAACAACTGGCGCAACGCGGCGAAGGAGCCGGTCGCCAACATGGACCTGTGGCAGAAACTCCTCGCCGCCGCGAAGCGCCACGAGGTCGAGTGGAAATGGGTGCGCGGCCACGCCGGCGATGCGATGAACGAACGCGCGGACCGACTGGCAACGGCCGCGCGGGAGATGGCGTTGCGGTAAGGCGGGGCTCCGCCCCGGACCCCGGAAGGGGCTTTGCCCCTTCACCCCACCAGGGGGCACGGCCCCCTGGACCCGCGGTCCCTTCAGGAAGGCTTAAGCAGATCGGTCGACAGCCCTACCCCCCACAACAAGCGTTGTGGGGGGTAGGGCTGTCGATCGATTTGGCCGAAGGCCCTCTTGGATGGAATCCCGGGTCAAGGGGCCGGTGGCCCCTTGCGGGTGCAGGGCAGAGCCCTGCCGGGGCGTGGGGCAGCGCCCCACCTCACCGCATCACGTCTTCCGCACGTTCCAGAAGTACGGCACCGGTCCTTCCAGCACGCCTTGCACGCGGCTGCTGATGCCGGAGGGGAAGTAGACGAGGCAGAGCGGGATGTAGGGCACCGTCTCGAACGCCAACACCTGCATCTGCGTCGTCGCGCGCTTCGCCGCGTCGGGGTCGGAGGTCGCGAACCATTCGTCGCGCAGTTTCTCGATGCGCGGATCGTCCGGCCAGCCGAACCACGCGCCGGCGCCGTTCGTGCGCAGGCTGACGTTGACGGCCGGGTTGATGTTGTCGAGGCCGCTCCAGCCGGTGTGGAAGATACCCCACACGTTGGGCTCCTTGTTGGCGCGCTTCTGCACCACCGTGCCCCAGTCGGTCGCCACCAGCTCCGCGTTCATGCCCATGCGCTTGAGCAGGTCGAACGTCACTTCGCCCGACGCCTTGTTGTTGAAGATGTCGGTGGCTTGCAGGATCAGCGCCTTCTCACCGCGATAGCCACTGTCGCGCAGCGCGGCGGCGGCCTTCTCAATATCGGCGGTGCGCAGCGGCGCGTTGGCGGCGTCGGTGGAGAGCGGCGTGCCGCACGTCCAGTAGGACGGACAGGGCTGCGACAGCTCCGGATCGTCGCCCTGGATCGCGACCGCGTAGTCGGATTGCTTGATGGCCAGCATCACCGCGCGGCGCACCGCCGGATTGTCGAACGGCGGATGCAGCGTGTTGAAGCGCAGCGACATGAACGTGCCGAGCTTGTTGTAGATCACCACGCGCGCGTTGCGACTGCGGCGGATGGTCGGCACCAGGTCCGCCTGCATCTCGCCCCACCAGTCGATCTCGCCCGCCTGCAAGGCTGCCGCCGCGGTGGCCGCATCGGGGATCGAGTGCCACTCGATGCGTTCGATATGCGCGACCTTGCCGCCGGCCGACCAGGACGGCGGCTCCTGCCGCGGCACGTAGCCGTCGAAACGCGCATAGGTCGACCGCGCGCCCGGCTGCCACTCGTCCTTGAGGAAGCGGTACGGGCCGGACCCGGTCGCGTCGGTGATCTGCGTGCCCGCATCCGTCAGCGCCACACGCTCCGGCATGATGAACGGCACGTTGGAGGACGGCTTGCCGATCGCGGCGAGGAATTGCGGGAACGGTCGCTTCAGCCGGAACACCATGGTGCGGTCGTCGCTCGCCCGCATCTCCTCGATGGCCGCCGCCCAAGTCTGGCCGAACCCGTCGCGCTTTGCCCATCGCACCAGCGAGGCGATGCAGTCGCGCGCGCAGACCGGTTCGTTGTCATGGAAGCGCAGCCCCTCGCGCAGGCGGATCGTCCAGGTCAGCCCGTCGGCGGAGGTCTCGTGCCCTTCGGCCATCTGCGGCCGGGGCACCAGATCGGCATCCGTGCCGTACAGCGTGTCATAGATCAGGAAGCCGTGATCGCGGACGTTGAAGGCCGAAGTCCAGATCGGGTCGATCGAGGACAGGCCGGCGAAGGGAACGAAACGCAGCGTCCGCGCGGCGGCGGGCTGGGCGAGCGCGGGCACGGCAAGGGCGGACGCCCCCGCGGCCAGAAGCGTGCGGCGATGCATGGAACCTTCCTCCCCGATGGACTTTCGTCCGTTCGGATCGGAATCGTTTCATGCCCGCCCGGCCGTGGCAAGCAGCCGCGGCTAGGGCCGGCGCAGCCGCCGCAGGTTCGCGTTCACCTGCCGCCGCGCCGGCCGGTACGCGGCGGAGGCAACGGCCATCGCGCTTGCGCCCCGGGCCATCGCGAGGCTCGCCCGGAACGCGCCTTCCATGAGCGCCGCCTGCTTCTCGGCGACCATGCGCACCATCTCGCCCGACGCTTCCGGCCCGCCGGCCGAGATGCGCATCAGCCGCAGCGGGATCACGAAGGATGCCGACCAGGCCGACATCCAGTACATCATGGCAAGACGCATCATTCAGAGCGCCGCCAGCACCGCGTCCGCCTTGCTGACCTCGAACCCGCCCGGCTGCTCGACGCCCAGATGCGTCACCTTGCCGTCCTGCGCGACCAGCGCGTAACGCTGGCTGCGGACGCCGAGGCCGCGCGCGACGAGGTCGAGTTCCAGCCCCAGCGCCTTCGCGAACGCACCCGAGCCGTCCGCGAGCATGATCACCTTGTCACCGGCATTCTGGTCCTTCGCCCAGGCGCCCAGCACGAAGGCGTCGTTGACCGCGGTGCAGATCACCGAATCCACGCCCTTGGTGCGAAACGCCTCGGCATTCTCCAGGAAACCGGGCAGGTGCTTGATCGAGCAGGTGGGCGTGAAGGCGCCGGGAACGGCGAACAGCACCACCTTCTTGCCCTTGAACAGCTCGTCGGTGGAGACCTCCTTCGGGCCATCCGCCGTCGCCATCATCAGCTTCATCGACGGGATCGAGTCGCCGACCTTGATCGTCATCCGTGCAACCCCCTGAAGGGCCGCGACGGGCGGCCCGATCGTCCCATGTCCTACCGCCGGCGGGGCTGCCTGTCACCTTGCGCGGCCCGCGCGGACAGACCACATGGTCGGCCATGGCCACACCCACCCGGGACGCTGCGACCGACGGGTTCCTGACGGGGCAGATCCTGATCGCCACGCCGGCGATGCAGGATGCTCGCTTCGCGCAGGCGATCATCTACGTGTGCGCCCACAGCGGCGAGGGCGCGATGGGCATCGTGCTGAACAAGCCGCTCGCCCGGCCGAGCTTCGAGGACCTGCTGCGCCAGCTCGACGTCGCCCCCACCCCGCCGGCGCGGCGGATCACGCTGTGTTCGGGCGGACCGGTGGAGAATGCGCGCGGCTTCGTGCTGCACACGGCGGACTGGACGACGGAGGGCAGCCTGAAGGTCGCCAACGGCATGGCGCTGACGGCGAGCCTCGACATCCTCAAGGCGATCGCCGAGGGCGGCGGCCCGCGCCGCGGCCTGCTCGCGCTCGGCTATGCCGGCTGGGGTCCGGGCCAGCTCGACGCCGAGATCCAGGAGAACGCCTGGCTGTCCGCCCCGCCGGACGAGGCGCTGGTTTTCGACGGCGACCACGACGTGAAGTGGCGCCGGGCGCTCGCCAAGCTCAAGGTCGATCCTCTGCTGCTCTCGGGCGACGCCGGCCACGCGTGAGGCGAGCCGGGCGCCCGCATCCCCGCATCACCCGCCCTTCGGCACCAGCCGCAGCGCAGCCTGTGCGGCGATCCCGCACGCGCACATCACCGCCGCCGTGGCGACACCTGTGCCGGTTTCGATCACCGCCACCACGTATGACAGCACCGCCCCGAAGGCCATCGCCGCGAACCCGGCGAGGCCCGACGCGGTGCCCGCCAGTTCCGGCCGCACGCTGACCGCGCCCGCGAGCGCGTTGGGCTGGGAGATGCCGTTGCCCAGCGCGACCACCGCCATCGGGCCGAACAGCGTGGCGATATGCGCCGGCAGCAGCATCACCGCCGCCAGCATCCCCACCGCCGCCACCGAGGTCAGGCCCACGCCCGCCCGCAGCATCGGCAGCAGCCCGACGCCGACCGACAGCCGCCCGGCCAGGAAATTGCCCAGCGCGTAGCTGACCGAGATGGACATGAACGCCGCGGCATAGGCCGTCGCCGGCAGGCCCAGCCCGTTCACCACCACGTAAGGCGCGCCCGAGATGAAGGCGAAGAAGATGCCCGTCGAACAGGTCGAGACGGCGGCGTAGGCGCGGAACCCCGGCTGCGCGAGCAGCGCGCCATACAGCCGCAGCAGCCCAGCGAGCCCGGGCAGCTTCTGGGGGGTGGGCAGCGTTTCCGGCAGGCTGCGCCAGGTGGCCACCAGCAGCGGTGCGGCGACCGCGAGACACGCCAGCAGCACCGCCCGCCAGCCGGCATGCTGTTCCAGCAGCGCGCCGACCATGGGGGCGACCATCGGCGCGACCGTCATCCCCATGGTGACGTAGCCGATCAGCGAGGCGGAGCGTTCGCGCCCGTGCGTGTCGCGGATGATCGCGCGCACCAGCACCATGCCGCTGCACGCGCCGACCGCCTGCGCCACGCGCGCCCAGATCAGCCCGGTCAGGCTCGTCACCGCCGCCGCGGCGAGGGAGGCAACCACGAACAGGCACAGCGCGGCGAGCAGCACCGGCCGCCGCCCGAACCGGTCGGACAGCGGCCCGTAGAAGAGCGGCGCGATCGCCACGCCGGCGAGATACAGCGTGAGCACGAGCTGCACGGAGACCGGCGGCGCGGCGAAGGCGGTGCCCAGTGCCGGCAGCGTCGGCACCAGGATCTGCATGGTGAACGGGCCGGCGCCCGTCAGCGCGACCAGCAGCCAGATCGGCGGCCGGCGCGCTTGTGTCGGGGCGGGTGGCGGACCCACCCTACCAGGCGAAGGCGGGGATCGCGGCCACCGGCGCGAAGCCTGCCTGCGTGGCGGCGTCGCGCGCCGCCGTCGCGTCGCCGTTCAGCGCCTCGCCATGGATGCCGCCCAGCACCCAGCAGGAGGCGAGGCCCGAGGCGGTCGCGCCCGCGATATCGGTGCGCAGCGCATCGCCCACAGCGAGCACGCGCGCGGGCGACACGCCCAGCATCTGCAGCACGACGTCGTAGACGGCGGGATCGGGCTTGCCGACCAGCCGCGCCTCGCCGCCGAGTTCCTCGTAGCGGGCGGCCAGCAGGCCGGCGCAGATCACGCGCTCCCCGCCGCGGAGCACTTCCAGGTCCGGGTTGGCGCAGACCATCGGCAGGCCGGCCGCGCGGCAGGCGTGCAACGTGTCCTCGAACGGTTCGAGCGATGTCGGGCTGCGGTGATCGTCCGGGCCGGTGTTCAGCACGAAGTCGGCCTCCGCCGGCGTCGCGACCTCGGTCACGTCGAGCCCTTCGATCACGTTCTTGTCGCGCACCGGGCCGAGGTGGAACACGCGCCGGCCGAGCTTCGCGAAGAACGGATCGTCGCGCCGCTCCAGCAGGATGCGCGTCATCTCGCCGCTGGTCAGGATGCCGTCATACAGCGCGTCGGGGATGCCCATCTCCCGCATCGCCGCCTGCGCCGCCCCGCTGCGGCGCGGCGCGTTGGACAGCAGCACGCTGCGCTTGCCGGCACGGCGCAGCCGTTCCAGGCAGTCGACCGCGCCCGGAAGGGGCCGCACGCCATCATGCACCACGCCCCACAGGTCGAGGATGAACCCGTCATAGCGATCGGCCAGCGTCGCGAACCCGTCGGGGAATTCCATCATGCCTCCGTTCCCACCGCGTCGGCGACGCGGGCGAAGCCATCCGCCGTCAGGCAGGCGGCCAGCTCATCCTTGATGCGGCGGACCAGCGCCGGGCCTTCGTAGATGAAGGCGGTGTAGACCTGCACCACCGACGCCCCGGCCCGGATCTTCGCGTAGGCGTCGCGGCCCGAGGCGACGCCGCCGCAGCCGATCAGCGCCAGCCGCCCGCGCGCCAGCCGGTACGCCGTGCGCAGCAGCGCGGTGGAGGGCGCGAGCAGCGGCGCGCCGGACAGCCCGCCGGTCTCGCCGCGATGGCGGCTGCGCAGGCTTTCCGGCCGCGCGATCGTTGTGTTGGAAACGATCAGCCCGTCCACGCCGCGTGCGGCGGCGACCTCGACGATGGCCGCCAGCGCGTCCTCGGTCAGGTCGGGTGCCACCTTCACGAACAGCGGCGGGCGCTGCGTCACCGCGGCGGCGACCGCATCGAGGATCGCGGCCAGCCGCGCCTCCCCCTGCAGGTCGCGCAGGCCGGGCGTGTTGGGGGATGACACGTTGATGACGATGTAGCCCGCGAGCGGGGCGACGGCGGCGACCAGCGCGGGGTAGTCGCGCTCCGGCTCGGCACCTTCCTTGTTGATGCCGACATTGGCGCCGACCACGGCGGGCACGTCGCGCAGCGCGCGCAGGCGGGCGAGATAGGCCTCGATCCCGTCATTGTTCATGCCCATGCGGTTGATCACCGCGCGGTCCTCGGTCAGCCGGAACAGGCGCGGCTTCGGATTGCCCGGCTGCGGGCGGGGCGTGACCGTGCCGGCCTCGACGAAGCCGAAGCCGAGCCGCGCGAGCGGGGCGACCGCCTTCGCATCCTTGTCGAACCCGGCCGCGAGCCCGACCGGATTGGGCGCGCGCATGCCCAGCAGTTCCGTCGCGAGCACCGGATCGTCGGCCGCGCCGTCACGGCCGGCCAACCCGGTGGCCAGCGCCCACAGCGCGAGGCGATGGGCGCGTTCCGGATCGAGGCCGTGGAACAGCGGCGTCAGTGCGGAGGCAAGGGCGGGCGTCATCGGCCGGCGTTGTTGCCCGAGAACGGCAGGCGGCGCCAGCCGTGCGCAACGCGGGGCCGCATGGTAGGCGGCGCGGATGTGCCGCCCCCTCTCCCGCGCGCCCGCGCGCGCCCTCCGATAGCCACGACCCCTGACCGCCGGGTCCCGGCGCCGGGCGCGGCGTACGGCCGGCCGGGACACGCCTGTGGAAGCGGGTCGCATGCGCGGCTCGGGCACGCGCTGGGCATTCGCGCCCTTCCCATGAGAGCGGCCTGAGGCATGCGCGGGCCGATCCTGATGCTGTCCTCGCTCGCGCTGTTCGCCGCACTCGACGCGGCGGGCAAGCTGCTGGCGCAGGACGGGTTCGGCTTCGCGCAGGTGGTGATGCTGCGCTACGCGCCGGTGCTGCCGGTCGCCCTTGTGCTGCTCATCCGCACGCGCACGCCGCTTTTCGACGGCTCCACGAAACTGCATGCGCTGCGCGGCTTCGCGATGCTGTTCGCCTCGACCGGCTTCTTCCTCGCCTTCGCCAACCTGCCGCTCGCCGAAGGCTATCTCGTCTTCTTCACCGCGCCTTTCCTGACCATGACGGCGGCGTGGCTGGTGCTGGGCGAGCACATCCCCCGCGCCGCCTGGATCTGGGCGGGGGTCGGCTTCGCCGGCGTGGTCATCGCGGTGGCGGACGGCGTGGGCGGCGGCGGGGCGTGGTTCGGCTATCTCGCGGCACTGCTCGGCACCATTGCGTATGCCACCGTGGCGACGATCAACCGGATGCTGCGCACGACGCGGGGCCTGGCGCCGGTGCTGTTCTGGCCGGGGCTGATCGGCGGGCTCGCGCTCGCGCCGGCCGCGATCGCGACCTGGCAGCCGCCCGATCTGCAGCATGTGCTGCTGATGTGCGCGAACTCCGTGTTCTGGTCGGCGGCGACGCTGTGCATCGTCACCGCCTTCCGCCACGCGCCGGCCTCGCGCCTCGCGCCACTGGAATACACCGCCCTGCTGTGGGCGGTGGCGATCGACTGGCTGCTGTTCGCGCACCCGCCGGCGACGCATGTGATCGCGGGCGGCGCGGTGGTCGTGCTGGCCTGCCTGATGAGCGAGCGCGCGCAGCACCGGGGTATGCCCTGAGCGGCGGGGCGCTGCGACATCCACGACCGCGGCCGGACCGACGGCGAATGCGCAGGCTGTTCTGCCATGTGGACCGACATCGGAACCGCGCTCTCATCCTGCACAGAGGCTTTCCGCGCGGCCGATGCGGAGCTTGTCGAGACTCCGATCCCGGGCGCCTGTTCCCTCTCCGTCCGTCCACACGCGCACGTGCCGTCGCTTGCCTGCCGCGCGCGCAAACGCGACGACGCGCTGATCCGCGATGCGACACGGCACGTGTTCGGCTATCAAAGGCTTGAGGATGCAAGGGGCGGTTTCGCCCGTGACCACTTGTTCGGCTTCTGACCCCGGAGAGACTCCATGTCCGATACGCCGGCCCATACCCCCGCCCCCCACGTACCGCCGGACGTGCTCAAGGCGCTCGCCCATGAATGGTGGCTGATCGCGCTGCGCGGCGCGGCCTCGGTGCTGTTCGGCATCCTGGTCTTCGCCTTCCCGCTGATGGGTGTGCTGGTGGTGATCGCCATGCTCGCCGCGTGGTTCCTGATCGATGGCGTGCTCGGCCTGTGGCACGCCTTCACCGGCCCGCGGCCGGAGGACGGGCGCGGCTGGCACATCTTCCACGGCGTCGTGGATATCGCCGCCGGCCTCGCGCTGCTGTTCCTGCCGGGACTGTCGGCGCTGACGCTGGTGTTCGTCGCCGCCGGCTGGTCGATCATCACCGGCGTGCTGCAGATCGTCGAGGCGTTCAAGGGCCAGAGCCGCTTCGGCTCCCCCTGGCTGCTCGGCATCGCCGGCGTGGCGGGCGTCGTGGTCGGCATCCTGCTGCTCGCCGCACCCGGGCCGGGCCTGATCGCACTGATGTGGATGATCGCGATCCAGGCAATCGTCTTCGGCATCGCCCTGCTCGCCATGGGCTTCCGCCTGCGCCGCATCGCGAAGTAGGCGCGTGGGGCTCCGCCCCAAACCCCGGCAGGGCGCTGCCCTGCACCCGCAAGGGGCCACCGGCCCCTTGACCCGGGATCCCTTAAGAGGGCCTTCGGCCAAATCGAACACCCGCCCCTCCCCCCACACGGCTTGTTGTGGGGGTTGGGGCTGTTGATCGATTTGCTTAAGCCTTCCTGAAGGAATCGCGGGTCCAGGGGGCCGTGCCCCCTGGTGGGGTGAAGGGGCAAAGCCCCTTCCGGGGTTCGGGGCAGCGCCCCGCCTATCCCGCCAGCCGGGCTGTGGCGGCCGCCGTGCCCCATCTAATCTGTCCCGCCACGCCGCAATGCGGGCAGACCGGCATCCATTCGCTCTGCGGCGTGCCGCAGGCCGCGCACTGCCAGCCGGGCGCGGGCGGCGCGGCGGCGGCGGCGCGCAGCGCATCGCGTTGTGCCGCGCGGCCGGCTTCGGTGCCGCCGCGATCGGCTTCCTCGATATCGGCGAGAAGGGTGAAAATGCGCCGGTCGGCGAGCCCGGCGGCGCGCGCGGCCTCGGCGTGGCGCCGGGCCTCGCCCAGCAGCCCTGCCTCCAGCGCCGTCTGCGCCAGCAGCAGGCTGCTTTCCGGGTGGCCCGGATTGGCGGCGGCGAGGCGTTCGGCCGCCTGCATCCGCGCGAGTTCCTGCGCCACCGGGGCGAGGTAGGCGGCGGCGAGGTCCGGTTGCGGCGCGGCGGCCCAGGCTTTGCGCAGCACGTCCTGCGCGCGGCTGTCCCGGCCGGTCTCGCGCAGGCGCCGGGCGTAGGCGATGGCGGCCGGGGCGAGGGCGGGGTCCGCCTCGAACGCGGTCTTGGCGAGCCGCAGTGCTGCGTCCGGCGTGTCCGCCGCCTGCGCGGCGGCGGTGGCGAGCACGGCGCGGGGCGCATCGGGTGGCGCCAGCGCCAGGGCATCCGCCCAGGCGCCGGTGCGGATGGCGAGCTGCGCGCGTTCCGCCTTCAGCCAGGTCGCGCCGGGATGCGCGCGTTCGGCCGCCGCGGCGAGCCGGGCGGCTTCCGCCCAGTCCTGCCGCAGCATCGCATCGCGCAGCAGCCCGCGCAGGCCGAGGAAAGCCGCGTCCGGCCGCTCGGCAAGCTGGCGCAGCGCGGATTCGGACTCGCCCGTCATGCCGGCGAGCCGTCCGGCCTCGGCCGCGAGCAGCAGGGTCTGCGGCGTGTCGCCCAGCCGCGCGCGGGCGCGGGCGGCCTCGCGCCGGGCGGCATCCGCCTCGCCCGCGGCGAGCGCGACCAGCGCGCGGGTGACGGCGAGGTCGCCCGCCAGCCGGTCGCGGCGGCCCGACCACGCGCGCAGCCGGCGGGGCAGGGAGATAGTGCCCGCGATCAGCCGCAGCAGCAGGTGAACCAGCAGGAAGGCCAGCACGAGGCCGACGGCGAGCACCGAGACCGGCGCCTCGAACGCGTAGTCGCCGAGGGCGATCTCCGCGGTGCCCGTCAGCGTCGCCAGCCGCCACGCGGCGGCAATGACGATGACGCCGGCGATCAGGATCAGCAGGACGCGGCGCATCAGGCGGCGAGGCGGGCAAGGGCCGCGCGGGCGGCGAGCAGCGCACGGGCCTGGCTGGTCCAGTCCTCCATCGCGGCGGCGGCGGGCGCCGGCAGGCGGCCGAGCGCCGCGACCGCGCCGGCGAGATCCCCCGCCTCCAGCGCGCGTCGTGCCGTGGCGATGACGCCGGCGGCGGGATCACCCACCACCACTTCCTCGCCACGGCGCACCGTGACCAGCGCCTGCGCCCGGTTCCAGGCGGATTCGAGCACGCCCTGGCCCGAGGTGTCGGGCCCGGCCGCCTCGCGCGCCGCACGGGCGGCGGCCGGGAAGGCGAGCCGCAGCGAGGCTTCCGTGGGCGGGGCGGCGGTGGCGAAGCGGGCGAGTTCCGGCGGCGCGCCGGGGATCGCGCCCAGCGGCTGGCCGGCGTCGAGTGCGGCCTGTGCGGCGGCGAGCCGTGCCAGCCGTGCGGCGCGGTCTTCCACCTGCGGCAGGCGGGTCGCGATCTGCTCGGCGGCGGCGAGCCTGGTTTCGAGCGCGGCGATCCGATCGCCCAGCGCGCGCTCGGCGGCGGCGATGCGATCGGTCAGGCTGCGCTCGGCGCCGGTGACGCGGGCGGTGAACTCGTTCTCCGCCTGCTGCTGCCGGGCGGCGAGCGCGTCCTGCCGCGACGCGACCGTGTCCTGCCGCGCGGCCAGCGCCGCGAGGTCGCGGCGGGCGGCGAGGTCGTCCAGCGGCAGCGCCTGCCCGACCGGGCGCGCCTCCAGCGCCGCGATGCGGTCCAGCGTCGCGGTCAGGCGGCGTTCGAGCGGATCGAGATCCGGCGGGGGTGGCGGCGCGGGCGGCGCCGGGCGCGCTTCCAGCGCCCCGATCCGGCGGTCGAGCGGGGCCAGCCGCGGCTCGAGCTGCGCCAGCCGGGGCTCCATCTGCGTGAGCCGCTGTTCGAGGGCCGCCACGCGGGCGGGATCGACCCCGGCGACGGGCGCGGGCACCGGGCGGGTCCACAGCCAGACAACGGCGATCGCGAGGGCGACGAAGCCGCCGATGTAGAGCAGGGGCACCGGATCGCGCGACTTGCGGCGGGACGCGGCAGGCGCGGGCAGCGCCGGGCGCGCGCCGGGCGCGGGTCCCTTGTCCTCGGGCGGGGGGGCGTTCGTGTCGCTCATCGCGGTAGCATGTCCAGCAGCGCCTCCTGCGTTGGTTCTCTCGCCACTCGTATCAGGCGCCAGGGCAGTCCGGCCAGCGCCTCGGCCGCGGGTTCGCCGATCGCAAGCGCACCCACCCCGGCCACGGTTGCATCGCCCTTCGCGCGCGACAGCGCGGCGCGGAAGGCGCGCACCGTGTCGGCGGAGAAGAACAGCGCCCAGCCGATCCGCCCGGCGGCGAGCGCCGCCAGCGCCTCGGCCGGCAGCGCCGGCATCGGCCGGGCCGCATAGGCCACGCGGCGGCGGACCCGGAAGCCGGCGGCGCGCAGAGCGGCGGCTAGCGGGTAGCCCTGCCGTTCGCCGGCCGCGAGCAGCAGCGGCCCCGCATCGGGATCGAGGCTCTCCGCCGTCAGCGCCGCCAGCGCGCGCGCATCGCCGCCGGCGGCACGCACATCGTCCAGCCCGCGCGCACGCACGGCCGCCGCCGTCGCCCCGCCCACCGCCAGCACGGGCAGCCGCGCGCAGGGCAGGGCATCCGCCGCGTTGGCGGAAGTGATCAGGATCGCCTGCGCGTCGGCCGCGTCCAGCCTCGGGCGCGGGTGGATGGTCAGCACGGGGGCCAGCACCGGATCGAAGCCGAGGCCCCGCAGCCGCACGGCGGTTTCCTCCGCCGCGGGCGTCGGCCGCGTGACGAGGACGCCGCGCGGGGTCAGGTGAAGATATCCGGGGGGCTGTCGGCGCGCAGTTCCGCGCCCAGCGTCGCGCCCAGCCGCTCGGCGTCCATGGCCGCGCCGTGGATGCTGCGCTTGAGCAGGAAGCTGCCGTCCTCGCGCGCCACCAGCCCGGTCAGGTGCAGCCGCCCGTCCGGCAGCAGCCGCGCATGGCCGCCGATCGGCGTGCGGCAGGACCCGTCCAGCGCGGCGAGCAGCGCGCGCTCGGCGGTGGCCACGGCGCGCGCCTCGGGGTCCTCGATCGCGGCCAGCATCTCGCGCAGTTCCACATCAGCCGCGCGCACCGTCACGCCGACGATGCCCTGCCCGGCGGCGGGGACCATCGCATCCGGGTCGAGGATCGCGGCGGCGCGATCGGCGAGGCCGAGCCGCTTCATCCCGGCGAGCGCCAGCAGGCTGGCGGCGGCCGCGCCGGCAGCGATCTTGTCCAGCCGCGTCTGCACGTTGCCGCGCAGCGTGACCACCCGCAGGTCCGGCCGCGCGTGCAGCACCTGCGCCTGCCGCCGCACCGAGGATGTGCCCAGCACGGCGCCGGCCGGGATGGCCGCGAACGGGTCGGATGGATCGGGTGGCGCGCAGCCGGGGCCGAGGATCAGCGCATCGCGCGCGTCCTCCCGCTTCATCGTGCAGGCGAGCACGATCCCGTCCGGCAGCGCGGTTTCGAGGTCCTTCAGCGAATGCACCGCGAAATCCACGCGCTGTTCGGCCAGCGCCTCGTGGATCTCCTTGCTGAACAGCCCCTTGCCGCCGAGTTCCGCGAGGCGGCGGTCCTGCACCATGTCGCCGGTGGTGCGGATGGGGAATTCCGCGAACGCCTCCATCTGCCGCAGCACCGGGCAGAACGTCGTCAGCCGGGCGAGGAAGGCGCGGGTCTGCCACAGCGCCAGCGGCGAGCCGCGCGTGCCCACGCGCAGCGGCAGGGCGCGGCGGCCATGCGGCCGCGCGGGGACGGGGCTGCCGTGCCGGGGATGGGCGGCTGTCATCGCGGCGTCCTAATACCCTTCCTTCCGCCCGGCCAGCGTTGCGGGGGATCAAGGAGAGGCCGTGCCGCGCCAGGATCTGCCCGTGCTGGGCATCGAGACGAGCTGCGACGAGACCGCCGCCGCCGTGGTGGCCGCGGACGGCACGGTGCTGGCCGAATCCGTGTTCAGCCAGATCGCCGACCACGCCCCGTTCGGCGGCGTGGTGCCGGAGATCGCGGCCCGCGCGCATCTGGCGCACCTGCCTTCGATGGTCGCGGACGTGATGGCGCGCGCCGGGGTTTCGGGCGGCGACCTGCGCGCGGTGGCCGCGACCGCCGGGCCCGGCCTGATCGGCGGGCTGATCGTCGGCGCGCATTACGGCAAGGGGCTGGCGATGGCGCACGGCCTGCCCTTCGTCGCGGTGAACCATCTGGAGGCGCACGCGCTCAGCGCCCGGCTGCCCGGCATCGCCGAGGGCGGTGCGCCCTTCCCCTACGTGCTGCTGCTGCTGTCCGGCGGGCATTGCCAGTGCGTGGCGGTGGACGGCGTCGGCCGCGCCTCGCTGCTCGGCCGCACCGTGGACGACGCGGTGGGCGAGGCGTTCGACAAGGTGGCGAAGCTGCTGGGCCTGCCCTGGCCGGGCGGGCCGCATGTCGAGCGCATGGCGCGCGAGGGCGATGCGGCGCGCTTCGCCTTTCCCCGGCCGATGAAGGGCAGGGCCGGCTGCGATTTCAGCTTCTCCGGCCTCAAGACCGCGGTGGCGCAGGCGGTGGCGCGGTTCGGCGACGGCGCGGTGCCGGCGGCCGATGCCGCCGACATCGCCGCATCCTTCCAGGCCGCGGTGGCGGAGGTGCTGGCCGACCGCGCCGCGCATGCGCTGGCGGTGCGCCCCGATGCGACGCGGCTGGTGGTCGCGGGCGGCGTGGCGGCGAACGGCGCGGTGCGCGCGGCACTGACCGGCGTGGCCGCGCGGGCCGGCGTTCCGCTGGTCGCCCCGCCGCCGCGCCTGTGCACCGACAATGCCGTGATGGTCGCCTGGGCGGCGCAGGAACGGCTGCGCCTCGCCCCCGTGGACGATGCCGAGGTCGCGCCCCGGCCGCGCTGGCCGCTGTCCGAGATGGCCCCGCCGGAGGGCGCGTGAACTACCGCCACGCCTTCCACGCCGGCAATTTCGCCGACTGCCTGAAGCACGCCGTGCTGGTCTGGCTGCTGCGCGCGCTGCAGCGCAAACCGGGCGCGATCGCCGTGCTCGACACGCATGCCGGGCGCGGGATCTACGACCTGTCCTCGCCCGAGGCGCAGCGTACCGGGGAGTGGCGTTCGGGCATCGGCCGGCTCATCGCCGAACCCGATCCGCTGCTCGCCGACTACGTCGCGCTCGCCACCGCCGAGCCCGGCGCCTATCCCGGCTCCCCCGCGCTGGTACGCGCGCTGTTGCGCCCGCAGGACCGGCTGATCGCCTGCGAGTTGCACCCCGAGGAGTACGCGGCGCTGCGCGCCCGCTACGCGCGGGACCGGCAGGTGGCGGTGCATCGCCGCGACGCGTGGGAGGCGATCGGCGCGCTGCTGCCGCCGGCCGAGCGGCGGGGGCTGGTGCTGATCGACCCGCCCTACGAGCAGCCCGACGACCGCGACCGGCTGCTCGCCGGGCTGCGCGCGGGCCATGCGCGATTCCGCACCGGCGTGTTCGCCGCCTGGTATCCGATCAAGGACGCGGCCGGACAGCGCGCGCTGCACGAAGGCATCGCGGCGAGCGGCATGGGCGACGTGGTCGCGGCCGAGCTGCTGCTGCGCCCGCCCGTCGATGCGGCACGGCTGAACGGCTGCGGCCTGCTGATCGTCAATCCCCCCTGGGGGTTCGAGGAATGGGCTACGCCGGCACTGGCGGCGCTGTGTGCGGCGCTGGCCGACGACGAGTCCGGCGCGGGCGCGTCGGTCACGCGACTCGTGGCCGAATAGCCACGCCCCAGCCAAACCGGCACTCGCGGACTGCGTTCTTCCGGAATGGATAACTTCATCCGGAGGACCTCGATGCGCTCTCGCATGCTCATTGCCGCTTCGGCCGCGGCCCTGCTGGCTGCCGGCCCCCTCGCGGCCCAGACGGCACCCGCGCCGACCCCGCGCACCGATCCTGCGCCGCCGGCCGCGACCCCCCCGGCCGCCACGCCGCCGATGACGGCCACACCCCCGGTCACCGATCGCGGCACGCCGCGCAGCGAGGTGAACGCGGAGAACAACGTGCATGTCACCGTCGAAGGCGGGGCGGGGATGCGCTCGTCCAAGCTGATCGGCGCCTCGGTCTACAACGGCACTGGCGACGACGCGCGCAAGATCGGCGACGTGGATGACATCATCCTCGGCACCGACAAGAACGCGCGCACGGCGATCCTGTCGGTCGGCGGCTTCCTGGGCGTGGGGTCGAAGCTGGTGTCGGTTCCGTTCGACCAGCTCCAGATCGCCACCAACGGCCGCGTCGTGCTGCCGGGCGCGACCGTGGACAGCCTGAAGGCGCAGCCCGAGTTCAGCTACCGCGCGGCCCAGCGGAGCTGAGCCGGGCGCCGCGTGCGGGAATGAGTTTCCGCACGCGGCATTCCCCTCCTCGGCCCCTGCGCCCCATCGGGGGAGCGGGTCGAGGTGAGGGAGTGCGCGGCGAGCGCATGAGCTGCACGACCATCTGCTGATGCCGAGGCCCGGGCGTGGCCATGCGCCCGGGCCGTTGGCATGGTCGCGGCATGTCGCTTTCCCCCGATCCCGATATCGCGATTCTCGGTGCCGGCGCCTTCGGCCGCGCGCTCGCCATCCAGGCCCGCCGCGCGGGGCAGACCGTGACCGGCTGGGCGCGGCGCGCGGTGGCGCTGGACGGGCTGGGCTGGTCGCCGGAGGCCGACTGCGGGCGCGCGCGACTGGTCGTGGTCGCCGTGCCGGTCGCGCATGCGATGGAGGTCCTGCGCCTGCTCGGTCTGACGGAGCGCCCCCTCGTGCTCGCCTGCAAGGGCATGGACGCGGACGGGCGCTTCCCCGCCGAGTGCCTGCCGCATGTCGCCCTGCTGTCCGGCCCCACCTTCGCGCATGAGATTGCGCGCGGCCTGCCCGCCGCGGCGGTGATCGCCTCCGCCGATGCGGCATTGCGGCAGGAGGCGATGGCGCGGCTCGGCTCGCGCGGGCTGCGCCTCTATCCCACCGACGACCTGGCCGGCGCGATGGTCTGCGGCGCGGCGAAGAACGTCGTCGCGATCGCGGCCGGCGGCTGCATCGGCATGGGGTTGGGAGAGAACGCGCGCGCCGCGCTGGTCACCCGCGGGCTGGCGGAGATCGGCCGCCTCGCGGTGGCGATGGGCGGGCGGGCGGAGACCGTGTCCGGCCTGTCCGGCATGGGCGACCTGATGCTGACCTGCGCCGGTGCCGCGAGCCGCAACTACGCGTTCGGCCTCGCGCTGGGGGCGGGGGCGAGCGTGGGGGATGCGCTGGCGGCGTCCCGCGGCGTGGTGGAGGGGCACACGACCGCGCCCGCGCTGGTGCGCCGTGCGGAGGGGCTGGGCGTGGACATGCCGATCTCGGCCGCGGTGGCCGGCGTGCTGGCGGGGCGGATGACGGTGCGGGCGGCGATGGAGGCGCTGCTCGCCCGGCCGGTGCGGGTGGAGTAGGGTTTCGGCCGGCGGGTTTTCGCCCGGTGTGGCCGGTGGGTTGTTTGACAGGCGAATAGCCGTTTTCAATCAACGTGCTGCAGGAAGAGTGTTCCCCGCGTGGGCGGGGATGAACCGGCGGTGGGCGCGTGCAGCGCGGCGGGCACGGTGTGTTCCCCGCGTGGGCGGGGATGAACCGCTGGGATATCCGCGTCGCCTCCTTGGCGCGCGGTGTTCCCCGCGTGCGCGGGGATGAACCGCCGGGCGGCGGAGGGCTGTGCCACCTCCACGTGCGTTCCCCGCATGTGCGGGGATAAATCGGCTGATTTGATCGGCCTCCGATCAATCATGAGGTATTTTCCGCGTGCGTGGGGATGAACCGTTGTGAACGACGCGCTCCCCGATCCACTCGCTGCCTTCCCCGCGTGCGCGAGGATGAACCGGCGTCCGTCAACCACGCCGCCTAGTCGTTGAGGTGTTCCCCGCGTGTGTGGAGAGAACCGCAGGTGGAAATCTGCGTGAGGCCCTGTAGGCCCCGCCTCCGAGAACCGTTCGGTATTCAGATACCGGCCTCGCACCCGATCCTGCCGCACCTCCCCCACGCACAGGCGGCCCGGCCGACCCTTACCCACCCCCCTGCCGCAAAGCCGCCGCCGCCGCCGGCGGGGCGAGGGTTGCCGCCAGCGCCAGCACGGCCCCCAGCAGCAGCAGATGCGGCCGGGGGGATGCGCCCATCGCCGCCGCCTCCGCCGCCGCCACGCCGAACACCAGCACCGGCACCATCAGCGGCAGCACCAGCAGCGGCAGCAGCACGCCGGGCCGGCGCGCGCCCAGCGCGATCGCCGCCCCCGCCGTGCCCAGCAGCGACATCGCCAGCGTCCCCGGCACCAGCCCCGCCAGCAGCGCCGGCAGCGCGGCGGGGTCCATGCGCAGCAGCACCGCCGCCGGGACCGCGGCGACCAGCAGCGGCAGCCCCGTGGTCAGCCAGTGCGTCGCCGCCCGCGCGACCGCGATGGCCGAGGGCGAAAGCGGCGAGAGCAGCAGCAGGTCCAGCGCTCCGTCCTCGGCATCGGCGGCGAAGGCGCGCTCCAGCGGCAGCAGCGCGGCGAGCAGGGCGACCACCCACACCACCCCGGGCGCGATGCGCGACAGCGTCTCGGGCGCGGGGCCGACCGCGAAGGGGAACAGCGCGGCCGCCACGGCGAAGAACAGCACCGAGGCCAGCGTGTCCGCGCCATGGCGCAGCGCGAGCCGCAGGTCGCGCCGGATCAGGGCGAGAAAGGGCCTCACGGCAGAGCCAGCTCCGCCGCGTCCGGCAGCGGCAGCGGCAGGTGCGTCGCCGCCACCACCATCCCGCCGGACGCGCGATGCGCCGCCGCGAGCGCGCCGAACCGGGCGACCGAGGCGGTGTCCAGCCCCAGCGTCGGCTCGTCCAGCAGCCACAGCGCGCGGGGCGCGAGGGCGAGCCGCGCCAGCGCGAGGCGGCGCCGCTGGCCGGTGGAGAGCATGCGCACCGGCACCTCCGCCAGCTCCTCCAGCGCGAAGGCGGCGAGCCCGGGCCCGGCCTGTCCGCCCGTGATCGCGGCCTCGAAGTCCAGCGTCTCGGCCACCGTCAGCCCCGGCTTGACCGCATCCTGCGCGCTGACCCAGGCCAGCCGCCCGGCATGCGCCGCGCGGTCGGCGAGCGCGTCGGTCCCGTCCCACAGCACCTTTCCGTCCGCCGGGCGCAGCAGGCCCGCGAGCACGCGCAGCAGCGTGGACTTGCCCGCCCCGTTGCGGCCGGCGAGCAGCAGCGCCCCCCCGGGCGCGAGCTGGAAAGACACGCCGGCGAACACCGCCCGCTCGCCCCGCACCGCCGCCAGCTCCGCCGCTTCCAGCACGCCACCCCTGCCAATGGACCGTCAACGCACGGTATGGTTTAAGCCCGGCCCGAAGTCACGCGGGCGTCGGCATGCGCCCGCACCGGACGCGCCGGTTCGACGAAGGGAATCCGCGAATGCGCATGATCGGGCAGGACAGCCTCAAGACCCGCCGTACTCTGACGGCGGGAGGGAAGCGTTACGACTACTTCTCCATCCCCGAGGCCGCGAAGGCGATCGGCGACGTCAGCCGCCTGCCCGTCACGCTGAAAGTGGTGCTGGAGAACATCCTCCGCTTCGAGGACGGGCGGTCCTACTTCGTGAAGGACGCCGAATCCGTCGCCGAGTGGCTGAAGAACGGCGGCCGGTCCGAGAAGGAGGTGCCGTTCCGCCCCGCGCGCATCCTGATGCAGGACTTCACCGGCGTGCCCGCCGTGGTGGACCTCGCGGCGATGCGCGACGGCATCCTCAAGCTCGGCGGCGATCCGCAGAAGGTGAACCCGCTGGTCCCCGTCGATCTGGTGATCGACCACTCGGTGATGGTGGACGTGTTCGGCCGGTCCGACGCGCTGACCCGCAACGTGGACATCGAGTTCGAGCGCAACGGAGAGCGTTACACCTTCCTGCGCTGGGGCCAGACCGCGTTCAACAATTTCCGCGTCGTGCCCCCCGGCACCGGCATCTGCCACCAGGTGAACCTCGAGTATCTGGCGCAGGCGGTGTGGACGGCGAAGGTCGATGGCGAGGAGATCGCCTACCCCGACACGCTGTACGGCACCGACAGCCACACCACGATGGTCAACGGCCTCGGCGTGCTGGGCTGGGGCGTGGGCGGCATCGAGGCGGAGGCCGCGATGCTCGGCCAGCCGATCGCGATGCTGATCCCCGACGTGATCGGCTTCAAGCTGACCGGCAAGCTGCCCGAGGGCGCGACCGCGACCGATCTGGTGCTGACTGTCACGCAGATGCTGCGCAAGAAGGGCGTGGTCGGCAAGTTCGTGGAGTTCTACGGCTCCGGCCTCGACGACCTCGCGCTCGCCGACCGCGCGACGATCGGCAACATGGCGCCCGAGTACGGCGCGACCTGCGGCTTCTTCCCGGTCGACAAGGTCACGCTCGACTACATGCGCCTGTCGGGCCGCGAGGAGGACCGCATCGCGCTGGTGGAGGCGTACTGCAAGGCGCAGGGCATGTGGCGCGACACCAACACGCCCGACCCGGTGTTCACCGACACGCTCGAACTCGACATGTCCACGGTGAAGCCGTCCCTCGCCGGCCCGAAGCGGCCGCAGGACCGGGTGCTGCTGGCGGACGCCTCCTCCGCGTTCCGGGCGGAATTGACCAAGAGCCTCGGCGTGCCGGCGAACGATGTCGGCGCGAAGGCGCAGGTCGAGGGCAAGAACTACGCGATCACGCATGGCGACGTGGTGATCGCGGCGATCACCTCCTGCACCAACACCTCCAACCCGTATGTGATGGTGGCCGCGGGGCTGGTGGCGAAGAAGGCGAACGCGCTGGGGCTGACGGCGAAGCCCTGGGTGAAGACCTCGCTCGCGCCCGGCTCGCAGGTGGTGACCGAGTATCTCGACAAGTCCGGCCTGACCAAGGACCTCGACGCGCTCGGCTTCCAGACCGTGGGCTATGGCTGCACCACCTGCATCGGCAACTCCGGCCCGCTCGACGACGACATCGTCGATGCGATCGAGGGCGCGAAGCTGGTGGCGGTCTCCGTGCTGTCGGGCAACCGCAACTTCGAGGGCCGCGTGCATGCGAACGTACGCGCGAACTACCTCGCCTCCCCGCCGCTGGTGGTGGCCTATGCGATCCTCGGCACGATGAACGAGGACATCACCACCGTGGCGCTCGGCACGTCCAAGGACGGCAAGCCGGTCTACCTGAAGGACATCTGGCCGACCAACAAGGAGATCGCCGACGTCGTCGCCGCCTGCGTGACGCGGCCGATGTTCATGGCGCGCTACGCGGACGTGTTCAAGGGCCCCGAGCAGTGGCAGGCGATCTCGGTGGAAGGCGGGACGGAGACGTATCGCTGGTCGCCGACCTCCACCTACGTGAAGAATCCTCCGTACTTCGAGGGCATCACGATGGACACGCGCGAGATCACGGACATCAAGGGCGCGCGCATCCTCGGCGTGCTGGGCGACTCGATCACCACCGACCACATCAGCCCGGCCGGTTCGATCAAGAAGTCCTCGCCCGCCGGCATCTACCTCACCGAGCGGCAGATCCCGCAGCACGACTTCAACAGCTACGGCGCGCGGCGCGGCAATCATGAGATCATGATGCGCGGCACCTTCGCCAACATCCGTATCCGCAACGAGATGACGTCGGGCATCGAGGGCGGCGTGACGAAGCACCTGCCGTCCGGCGAGATGATGCCGATCTACGACGCGTCGATGCGCTACCAGGCGGAGAAGGTTCCGCTGGTGATCTTCGGCGGCAAGGAATACGGCACCGGCTCGTCCCGCGACTGGGCGGCGAAGGGGACGATGCTGCTCGGCGTGAAGGCGGTGATCACCGAGAGCTTCGAGCGTATCCACCGCTCCAACCTCGTCGGCATGGGCGTGCTGCCGCTGGTGTTCCGCGCGGGCATGGACCGCAAGCAGGCGGGCATCACGGGCGAGGAGATCATCGACATCGTCGGTCTCGAAGCCGGCTTGCGCCCGCGCATGGAGCTGACGCTGCGCATCCATCGCCCGAACGGCACGGTGGACGAGCTGCCGCTGCTCTGCCGCGTCGATACGGCGGACGAGGTCGAGTACTACCGCCACGGCGGCATCCTGCCCTACGTGCTGCGGGGCATGGCCAAGGCGGCTTGAGAAGGTGCGGGGCTTCGCCCCC
>JBBCJT010000155.1:0-12345 GCA_037190665.1 Rhodovastum atsumiense
TTCCGAGGGCTTGTAGCTGCCGATATCCTCGGCCGTGTAGATGGCGTCGAATTCGACCTGCAGCCGCGCGTTGCTGGTCGCAAAGCTCTCGTTGTCCACGTTCGACAGGATCACCAGCTTGTAGTGGCGCTTCAGGTACTGGAGCGCGGCGGGTGAGTCCGGGAAGGCCGGCCAGTTCTTCACCGACTGGCCGTAGGCGACGCACTCGCTCCAGGGCGCGGGCGTGCCCCATTCCTCGGCCAGCCGCCTGTACACCACCGCCAGCAGCTCGCTGTACCGCTTCGTCGGCGTCTGCGCCTGCTGCGACGATTCATGACGCGCATGGGCCTGCAGGACCTCATCGCGCGACAGCGGCTTGCGCAGCCGGCTGGTGAGCGGCTTCAACGCCTCGACCATGCCCGACTCCCAGTCGATCAGCGTGCCGTAGCAGTCGAAGGTGAGGGCCTTGAAGTCGCTGAGTTTCATGGGCGAGGGCTCCCTGTGCGTCGCAGGGAGAACGGTCTACGCGCCGCCGCCCCGTCCCGCCAAGTGACACGCTACTCCGGCCGCAGCAGCTCCGCCTCGATCTCCGCCCAGCGCAGGGGCACCATCCCGGTGCCGTTTCCCTGCCGCTCCAGCCGGGTCAGCAGGCGCACGATGGCGCGCTGGGTCGCGTCCTCGGCCAGGCGCTCCTCGATGTCGGGGGGCGTGTCTTCGGGCGCGATCACGCCCCGCAGCGCATCCGCGCGGACCAGCACGTCTCCATCGCGTCGGCTGACATACAGCATCGCCTCGCTTCCTCCCCGGGCGACAGGGCGAACATCGCCGGGGCGAGTCGCGTCGAGAGGCGAGGTGGCGCACACGTGATCGGTACTGTCGCCGCGAGGCTGCGCGCGGCATGATGCCGGGCACAGGAGATGTCCGATGCGCCAGCTCGTTCTGCCGCTTGCCGGTCTCGCGCTGCTCGCCTGCCAGCCGATCCCGCCGCCGCAGCAGGCCACGCTCACCCCGCAGATCCCGCCCGGCCAGTTCGCGCCCGACCAGACCGATCAGGCGATCATCGGCGCGAAGGAGACGTTCTCCCTCGGCCGGGGGCTGCACGGCGATCCGGCGCAGACGGCGCGCGCGACCGCCTACATGGAATATCTCGCCAACGACTTCACCACCACGCGCTGGCTGACCGCTTCCCCGGTGGTCGCCCCGCAGCTCCAGATCGCCAAGCGGGACCTGCGCAGCTTCCTCAACATCGCGCAGGATGCGCCGCCGCAGCCGGTGATCAGCTCGATGCTGTCGGCCTCCGATGCGCTGAAGGCGGGCGACAAGACGGCGGCGGAGCGCGCGCTGACCGGCGGGCCGTTCCGCGATCCGCCCGCGGTGACGCTGGCGCGGCTGGATGCGATGCCGCAGATCGCCTCGGTCGCGGGCGGGGCGAGCCTCGCCTGGAATGCACGCTTCCGGCCGCGCGAGGACGGCACCTGCCGCTTCCCCTGCTGAGCCGGGGGCTTCCGCCCGACGCCGCCGCTGGCTAAGGGGCCGGCATGGAAATGCGCCTGTCCCGCCGCCTGCTGCCGGCGCTCGCCCTCGCGTTCACCGCCTGCGGCGAGGGCGGCGGCCTGCCGCCGATCCGCATGGAAGGCGGGATCGGGATGGATCAGAGCGGGCAGGCCATCAACCGGGCCCGCGACGCCTTTGCCGAACCGTCCCGCCTGCGCGGTCGACCAGCCGCCGCCGCCCGCGCTGTCGCGGATGTCGAGTTCCTCGCCGTCGACCTGCAGCGCCTGCGGTTCGTGGGCAGCGATCCGCTGCTCGGCCCGTCGATGCTGGCGGCCCGCAGCGAGCTGCGCGGCGTGCTGGATATCGACCCCCAGGCCCCGCCGCAGCCGGTGATCGACTCGTTGCTCGCGGCCGCCGCTGCGATCGACGGCGGCGGCGATCCGATCCCGGCCCTGACGCGCCCGTTCTTCCGGGCGGGTGCTTCCGACACGCTCGTCCGGCTGAACGCGTTGCCGCCGGTGCCGCGCACGGTGGAGGCGACGACCCGGGCGATGGGCATGACCGAGCGGCGCGGACCCGTATCCGACCGCTGATCGCATGGCTTGAAACATCGGCTTTGACGGCCCATTTCAACCACATGCGAAACGTGCTTCTGCAATTCGCAAGGCGTGTTCGGGAAAAGCATGGCTTTGCCCGGGTCGGGCACGCCCGCGCATAGCGCGCACACCCACCCGGGCCTCCTCTCCGTCGATCTGAGTCGTTCTGCGGCGCCTGCCCGTGCGGCAGGCCAGGGAGGTGTGCCGTGTTCCATCGTTTGCCGACCGTCTTCTGTACTCACTGCGGCCGGAGCGTCCCGCGCGCTGCGTTGCGTTGCCTGTGGTGCCACGCGCCGTCGCCGCTGCGCTCCCTGCGCATGGCGCCGCCCGCGAACCGGTACGGCCGTGCCGGGATCGAGGCTGACGAAGCACTGCCGCCGCCCCGCCGCCGGGTGGGGGAGACCTGATGGCGGCAGGACCGGCGCCGCGCTGGCTGCTGCCCGCCGCGCTGCTCGCCATGAGCCTGGTCGTGCATCTGGGCCACGCGCCGCTGGCCCAGGCCCTGCGGCCGGAGACGGACATGGAGACGATCCGGCTGGTCTCCGGGGCGGCGGCGTATTTCGCCGCGGCCTGGCTTGGCAGCCGGCTGGTCGGGCTCGCGCTCGACCGTCCCGGGGCCGGGCGCCGCCGGGCGCCGCGACTGCTGAAGGAGCTGATCGCGGCCGTGCTGTTCCTCGTCGCCGTCATCGCCACGGCGATGCTGGTCTTCGGTCAGCCGACGAGCAGCGTGCTCGCCGGGTCGGGGCTGCTGATCGCCGTGGTGGGCTTCGCCATCCGCAACGTCGTGGCGGACGTGCTGTCCGGCATCGCGCTGGGGCTGGAGGCGCCCTACCGGATCGGTGACTGGGTGGAGATCGACACGGCCATCCGCGGGCGGGTGGTGGAGATCGGCTGGCGCACCACGCGGCTGCTGACGCGCGACGACATCTACATGATCCTGCCGAACAGCCAGATCGCGCGGCAGCGGCTGACCAACTACAGCGCGCCGCGGCGGCATTACCGCACGCAGGTGCCCATCGTGCTGGATCACGGCATCCCGGTGGCCGAGGCGCGCGTGCTGCTGGGCGACGCCGCCGCCCGCTCGCGCGGCATCATGGCCACCCCGGCGCCGGACGCGCGCGTCATCGCCTATGAGTCGGAAGGGATCCGCTACGCGGTGCGCTACTGGGTGCCGAGCTTCGCCGAGGACGTCGACTGCCGCGACGCCGTGCTGTCCGCGATCGACGCCGCGCTGCGCAAGCGCCGCCTGCCGCCGCCGCATGTGCGGCTGCACGTGGCAGGCGGGCGATGATCCCCGGGAGCGGAGAAGGGCGCTACTGCGCCTTCACCTGCACGTAACTGCCGGGCGCGACCTCGATCGCCTTCAGCCCGCCATCGCCCGGCACGCGCGCGGCGACCTGCGCCTTGGACTGGGCGGCGATCCAGCGGTGCCAGTCGCCCCACCAGGAGCCGGCAAGCTCCGTCGAACCGGCGAGCCACGCCTCGGGATCGGCCGGGAGTTCGGCGTTGATCCAGTGGCTGTACTTGCCCGAGTCGGGCGGGTTGACCACGCCTGCGATGTGGCCGGAGGCGGCCAGCACGAAGCGGATCGGACCGCGCAGCATCTGCGTGCCGCGATAGGTGCTCTTCCACGGCGCGATGTGGTCCTCGCGCGTGGACAGGAAATAGGCGGGCGTCGTGATGCGGGTCAGGTCGATCGGCACGCCCCCCAGCTCGATCCCGCCCGGGACGATGAGCTGGTTCTCCTGGTACATCTTGCGCAGGTAGAAGCTGTGCATGCGCGCCGGCATGCGCGTGGAATCGCTGTTCCAGTAGAGCAGGTCGAAGGGGAACGGCTCCTGCCCGAGCAGGTAGTTGTTCACCACGAAGGACCAGATCAGGTCGTTGGCGCGGAGCATGTTGAACGTGTTGCTCATCTCGCGCCCGTCGAGGTAGCCGCGCTTCTCCATGGATTCCTCCATGGCCTGCAACTGCTCCTCGTCGATGAACACGCCGAGTTCGCCGGAATCCTCGAAGTCCATCATCGTGGTCAGGAAGGTGATGGTCTTCACGCGTTCGTCGTTCTTCGCCGCCATCCAGGACAGCGTGCAGGCCATCAGCGTGCCGCCGATGCAGTAGCCGATGACGTTCGCGTCCTTCTCGCCGGTCGCCTCGCGGATCGCATCCAGCGCGGCGAGCGGGCCGAGGCGCATGTAGTCCTCGAAGCCATACTCGGCGAGCGCCTCGTCCGGGTTCACCCAGGAGACCATGAACACCGTGTGGCCCTGCGAGACGGCCCAGCGCACGAAGCTGTTCTTCGGCCGCAGGTCGAGGATGTAGTACTTGTTGATCCAGGGCGGCACGATCAGCAGCGGCCGCTTCAGCACCTTCTCGGTCGTCGGGCTGTACTGGATGAGCTGCATCAGCTCGTTCTGGTAGACGACCTTGCCTTCGGTGACGGCGATGTTCTCGCCCACCTTGAAGGCGTCGAGGTCCGTCATCCGGATCGACAGCTTGCCCTTGCCGCGTTCGAGGTCGGCGAGCAGGTTGTTGAGCCCCTTGATCAGGTTCTCGCCGCCGGTCTCCGCGGTGCGGCGCAGCACCTCCGGGTTGGTCATCGCGAAGTTCGACGGGCTCATCGCATCGACGAACTGGCGTGCGTAGAAATCGACCTTCTGCGCGGTCTTCGGCTCCAGCCCGTCGGCGGCCGCGACCACGTTCTGGATGTAGCGCGCGGACAGCAGGTAGGACTGCTTGATGAAGTCGAAGACTTCATTGTCCTTCCACGCCTCGTCCTTGAAACGGCGGTCCTTGGGATCGGCCTGGACGACGGGCTCGCTGTCCATGCCCATCATGCGCCGGGCGGTGTTCTGCCACAGCGTCATGTAGTCCTGCCAGAAACCGAGCTGGGCCTGCATGAGCTTGGCGGGGTTCTGCATCAGCCGCGCCGTCATCTCGAGGAAGGCCGAGCCGACGTTGAGCGGGTCCGGGTTCTGCGAATCCTCTGCCTGGCGGCGCAGGAAGTCGCCAACGATGCGCTGGCTGCGCTCGGCCACCTCCGCCATCGTGCGTCCCATGGAGGCCGGGTCGGGCAGCCGGAATTCGGGCGCCTCCTTCGCGGATTGCGTCTTTCCGGGCCGATCAGACATGCCGTGTCCTTTCCGGGAGGGGCCCGACGCGCTAAGCGTCCCGCCGGACCGGCGGAACGGATGAGGCGCGGGCTTGATCGGGGCGGAAACTATGCGGCGCGGCAGGTGGCGGCAAGTCGCGTTGGGCGCGGCTCTCGCCTGCGTTACAGGGTGTGCAGACCTGCCGAGGGACATGGATCCGTCGGATCTGTATGACAGTCTGGTGGGCGGCGACGTCCAGCCCGCGCCCGGGCAGGACGCCGCGTGGCCGAACCTCGCCACGGTGCCTCCGCGGCCGACCCGGACGCCGGCGGAGGAACGCCAGCGCATCCAGAACGCGCTGATCGCCGATCGCACCAACGCCCAGTACGAGGGCGGGCCGATCCCGGCCGCATCACCGGCAGCGGCGCCAACCCTGCAGCTTCCGGGCGGGCAGGTGGTGCCCGCCGCACCCCCGCCGCCGCCCACGCTGGCCGGCGTGCCCCAGATCACGGCCCCGCCCGCGCCGCGGCCGGCGCCGGCCCCTGCGCCGCAGGAGGTGGAGGTCCAGTTCTCGCGTGGCTCCTCCGCGCTTTCGACAGGGGCGGTGGTCTCGCTCCGCCGGTTCGCCGATGCGCGCGGATCGGCACGCGTCTCCGTGATCGGGGCGGGGGATCCGACCTCGGTCGGCGGCGATGCGCTCGGCCTCGGCCTCGCGCGCGCCGAAGCGGTCGCGAACGCGCTGCGCGCGGCGGGCGTGCCGGCCGATGCCATCCAGATCGCCGCCGACCCGGCCGGTCGCGGCGCGGTGGCGCGGCTGATACAGTAGCGCCCCACTACCCAAGCCGGATTCCATGAGCGACGAATTCCACCGCATCCGCCGCCTGCCGCCCTATGTCTTCGCCGAGGTCAACAAGGCCAAGGCAGCCGCGCGCACCGTGGGCGAGGACGTGATCGACCTCGGCATGGGCAATCCCGATTCCGCCACGCCGCCGCACATCGTCGCCAAGCTGGTCGAGGCGGTGGCCGATCCGCGCGCGCACCGCTACTCCACCTCGCGCGGCATCCCCGGTCTGCGCCGCGCGCTCGCGTCCTACTACGCGCGCCGGTTCGGGGTGACGCTCGACCCGGAGAGCGAGGTCATCGCCACGCTGGGATCGAAGGAAGGGCTCGCCAACCTCGCCGCCGCGATCACCTCGCCGGGCGACACGATCCTGGTGCCGAACCCGTCCTACCCGATCCACCAGTTCGGCTTCATCATCGCCGGCGCCTCGGTCCGTTCGATCCCGGCCACGCCGGATGAGGAGATGTTGCGCGCGCTCGATCGCGCGGTGCGCCATTCGGTGCCGAAGCCGACGGCGCTGATCGTCAACTTCCCCTCCAACCCGACGGCCTATCTCGCCGATCTCGACTTCTACCGGGAGATCGTCGCCTTCGCCCGGCGGCATGACATCTGGATCCTGTCCGATCTTGCCTATGCCGAGATCTATTTCGGCGATCATGTGCCGCCTTCCATCCTTGAGGTGCCGGGCGCGAAGGAGGTGGCGGTCGAGTTCACCTCCCTGTCCAAGACCTATTCGATGCCGGGCTGGCGGATGGGCTTCGCCGCGGGCAACGCGAAGCTGATCAACGCGCTGACGCGGATGAAGTCCTATCTCGACTACGGCGCCTTCACCCCGATCCAGGTGGCCGCGGTGGCCGCGCTGAACGGGCCGCAGGACTGCGTGAGCCAGATGCGCGCGCTGTACCGCGAACGCCGGGACGTGGTGATCAAGGGGCTCGCGCAGGCGGGATGGGACGTGCCGTCGCCGGACGGATCGATGTTCGCCTGGGCGCCGATCCCCGAGCGGTTCGCGCATCTCGGCAGCCTCGAATTCAGCAAGCTGCTGCTGGCGCGCGCGAATGTCGCGGTCGCGCCGGGCATCGGCTTCGGCGAGCATGGCGACGGGCATGTCCGCATCGCGCTGGTGGAGAACACGCAGCGCCTGCGGCAGGCCACCCGCAACATCCGCGCCTTCCTGCAGGGCAACAACGCAGCTCCGGCCGAGGACATCGCCGCATCATGACCCGCCCGCTTTCCATCGGCCTCGCCGGCCTCGGCACGGTGGGTGCCGGTGTGCTGCGCCTGCTGCAGCAGAATGCCGGGATCGTCGCCGCCCGCGCCGGGCGGCCGATCGCCGGGACCGCCGTCTCCGCCCGCGACCGTTCGCGCGACCGCGGCGTGCGGCTGGACGGGCTCCACTGGTACGACGATCCCGCAGGTCTTGCCGCCGACCCCGCGCTCGATGTGATCGTCGAGGTCATCGGCGGATCGGACGGGCCGGCGCGCGCGCTGATCCACGCCGCCATCACTTCCCGCAAGCCGGTGGTCACGGCGAACAAGGCGCTGCTCGCCGTGCACGGCGCCGAACTCGCACACCGCGCCGAGCAGGCCGGCGTGCCGCTCGCCTTCGAGGCCGCGGTCGCCGGCGGCATCCCGGCGATCAAGGCGCTGCGCGAGGGGTTGGCCGCGAACCGCATCGGCCGCGTCGCCGGCATCCTGAACGGCACGTGCAACTACATCCTCAGCACCATGACCGAGCGCGGGCGGGAGTTCGCCGACGTGCTCGCCGAGGCGCAGAAGCTCGGCTACGCCGAAGCCGATCCCAGCTTCGACGTCGACGGCATCGACGCCGCCCACAAGCTCGCCATCCTCGCGGCGCTCGCCTTCGGCCGGCCGGTCGACTTCGATGCTGTGCACATCGAGGGCATCCGCGGCGTCTCGGCACTCGACATCGCGTTTGCGCGCGAGCTGGGCTACCGCATCAAGCTGCTCGGCATCGCGCGCGCGGCGGATGACGGGATCGAGACGCGCGTGCATCCGGCGATGGTGCCGCTCGGCTCCTCGCTCGCCCATGTCGATGGCGTGTTCAACGCCGTGGTGGCGGAAGGCGATTTCGTCGGCCGCGTCACGCTGGAAGGGCGCGGGGCAGGGGCGGGGCCAACGGCGAGCGCGGTGGTCTCCGACCTGATCGACCTCGCGCGCGGGCGGCATACTCCGGTGTGGGGCGTGGCCAACGGCGCGCTGTCCAATGCCCCCTCGCTGCCGATGGAGCGCCACCACGGCGCCTATTACCTGCGGCTGATGGTGGTGGACCGACCCGGCGTGATCGCGGACGTGACCGCCGCGCTGCGCGACCACGGCATCTCCATGGAGAGCATGCTCCAGCGCGGCCGCGCGCCGGGCGAGGCGGTGCCGGTGGTGCTGATCACGCATGAGACGAACGAGGCCGCCATGCGCGGCGCGATCGGGACGATCGGGGCGCTGGAGGCGGTGCTGGAACCGCCCGCGCTGATCCGCATCGAGCCCGCCTGACAGACTCACAACGGAGGAGACGCCCGATGGCTTCGCCCGGAACCGATCGCAACCTTGCGCTGGAGCTGATCCGCGTCACCGAGGCCGCCGCGCTGTCGGCCTCCCGCTGGATGGGCCGCGGCAAGAAGAACGAGGCCGATGGCGCGGCCGTGGAAGCGATGCGCAAGGCCTTCGACGCGGTCGCCATCGCCGGCACCGTGGTGATCGGCGAGGGCGAGATGGACGAGGCGCCGATGCTCTATATCGGCGAGAAGGTCGGCATGGGCGGTCCGGAGATGGACATCGCCGTCGATCCGCTGGAGGGCACCACGGTCACCGCGAAGGGCGGCGCCAACGCGATGGCGGTCGTGGCACTCGCGGACGAGGGCAAGTTCCTGCACGCGCCCGACATCTACATGGACAAGATCGCGGTCGGCCCCGGCCTGCCGGCGGACCTGATAGACCTCGACGCCTCGCCCGGCGAGAACCTGCGCAACCTCGCCAAGGCGAAGAAGCGCGATGTCGGAGATCTGGTCGCCTGCATCCTGGACCGCGACCGCCACAAGGAGCTGATCGCCCGCGTGCGCGAGGCCGGCGCGCGCATCATGCTGATCGGCGACGGCGACGTGTCCGGCGTCATCGCCTGTTCCATGCCGGATCCGGAGGTGGACATCTTCTTCGGCTCCGGCGGCGCGCCGGAGGGCGTGCTGGCCGCCGCCGCGCTGCGCTGCCTGGGCGGGCAGATGCAGGGCCGGCTGCTGTACGAGGACGAGGCGCAGATCGCGCGCGCGCGCTCGATGGGCGTGACCGACCCGCGGCACAAGTACACCATGGAGGAGATGGCCGGCGGCGACGTCATGTTCGCGGCCACCGGCGTCACCTCCGGGCCGCTGCTGCGCGGCGTGCGCCGCTTCGGCACCGGCGCGGTCACGCATTCGGTGGTGATGCGCAGCAAGTCCGGCACCGTCCGCTACGTCGAGGCGCACCACAACTTCACCACCAAGACGTGGACGCCGAGCTGACCGCCGTGCGGCGCGCCGGATGATGGACCCCACCGGTCCAGTCCTCGGCGTCGGCCGCAGCGCCACCGGGCGGCGGTGGATCTGGCGCGAGGCGGAGCCGCGTATCGCGCTCGGCATCGCCCAGCGCCTGTCGCTGCCGGAACTGCTCGGCCGGCTGCTCGCCGTGCGCGGCGTGGGGATCGACGCCGCCGCGGACTGGCTCGACCCGACGCTGCGCGCGCTGCTGCCCGACCCCTCGGTGCTCGCCGACATGGACACCGCAGCCTCGCGCATCGCCGATGCCGTGGCGCGGGGCGAGACCGTGGGGGTGTTCGGCGACTACGACGTGGACGGGGCCTGCGCCGGCGCGCTGATGGTGCGGCTGCTGCGCGCGCTGGGCTGCGAGGTCTTCTCCCACGTGCCGCACCGCATCGCGGAAGGCTACGGACCGAACGTCGCGGCGCTGGAGGCGCTCGCCAGCCGCGGCGCGACGCTGATCGTCTGCGTCGATTGCGGCATCGCGGCCGGCGCGGTCTTCGCAGCCATCGGCGGCGGGGCGGATGTGGTGGTGCTGGACCACCACAAGGCGGAAGGCCCGGTGCCCACCGTGGCCGCCGTGGTCAATCCGAACCGGCTGGACGACACGTCCGGCCTGTCGGGCCTGTGCGCGGCGGGCGTGGCCTTCCTCGCCGGGGTCGCGGTGCTGCGGACGCTGCGCAAGCGGGGCTTCTTCGCCAATCGCGCGGAGCCGGACCTGATCGGCCTGCTCGACCTCGTGGCGCTGGCCACGGTCTGCGACGTGATGCCGCTGACGGGCGTGAACCGCGCGCTGGTGGCGCAGGGTCTGAAGGTGATGGCGCGGCGCGCCCGGCCGGGCATCGCCGCGCTGCTGGAGATCGCCGGGGTCAAGGACGCGCCCACCGCGCATTCCTGCGGCTTCGCCCTCGGCCCGCGCATCAACGCCGCCGGCCGCATCGACGATCCGGGGCTGGGGCTGCAACTGCTGACCACCGACGATCCGGTGGAGGCGCGCGTGCTGGCGGAGCGGCTGGATGCGGTGAACCGGCAGCGCCAGCTCGTCGAGGCCTCGATGCTCGAAGCCGCGCTGGCGCAGGCCGATGCGCAGGCCGCGGCCGGCCATCCGGCGATCCTGATCGCGGGCGAGGGGTGGCATCCCGGCGTGGTCGGCATCGTCGCCGGCCGCGTGAAGGAACGGCTGAACCGCCCTGCCTGCGTCGCCGCGGTCAACGATGGCGCGGCCAAGGGGTCGGGCCGGTCGGTGCCGGGGCTCGACCTCGGCGCGGCGGTGATCGCCGCCCGGCAGGCGGGGATTCTGACCTCCGGCGGCGGGCATCCGATGGCGGCGGGCTTTGGCCTGCAGGCCGACCGCATGGCGGCGTTCCACGCCTTCCTGTGCGAGCGGCTGTCCGCCGCCTCCGCGCTGCCCAGCGCGGCCGACCTGCCGGTGGAAGGCACGATGGGCGTCGCGGCGGCGACAACGGGTCTCGCCCAGATGGTGGGGCGGCTCGCACCCTTCGGCGCCGGCAACGAGGAGCCGATCTTCGCCCTGCCGCGCGCCCGCGTCGTGCGCGCCGACCGTGTCGGCAAGGAGGGCAACACGGTGCGCGCCTTCGTCGATGCGGAGGAAGGCGGTGCGCGGCTGAAGGCGATCCTGTTCCGCGGCAAGGAAGGGCCGCTGGCGGAACTGCTGCTCAACGAACGCGCGCCCGTCCATCTGGCGGGGCATCTGCGTGCCGAAAGCTGGAATGGCGCCGAAAGTGCCTGCTTCGTGATCGCGGACGGCGCCAGGGTCTGAGCGCGGGCGGGCCACGGCGGTTGCGCTGCGGCGCCTGCCACCGTCTGATCGGCCGACACTCCATCAGCGCCGTCGGGCGCAGGCAGGGGCTCGGGTGAAGGACAACAAGGCGCAGTTCAATGTCGGCTACTGGATCGCGGCCTTCATCGGGCTGATGGTGTTCCAGTACGTGTTCACCTCGGCCACGCAGGTCGTCCGCATCCCGTACAGCCAGTTCGAGACCTATCTGGCTGAAGGCAAGCTCGCCGAGGTCGCGGTTTCCGACCGTTTCATCCAGGGCCGCTTCAAGGAGCCCATCGACGGGCGGTCGAACTTCGTCACCACCCGTGTCGAACCCGATCTCGCGCGCCAGCTCCAGCAGCACGGTGTCGTCGTGAAGGGCGAGATCGAGAGCACTTTCCTGCGCGACCTGCTCTCCTGGGTGGTGCCGGTCGCCATCTTCGTCGGCATCTGGATGTTCGTGCTGCGCCGCATGGCGGGCGGCATCGGCGGCGGGCTGATGCAGATCGGCAAGTCGAAGGCCAAGATCTACGTCGAATCCAACACCGGCGTGACCTTCGCCGACGTCGCCGGCGTGGATGAGGCGAAGGACGAGCTGAAGGAGATCGTCGATTTCCTGAAGAACCCGGAGGAGTACGGACGGCTGGGCGGGCGGATGCCGAAGGGTGTGCTGCTGGTCGGCCCGCCCGGCACCGGCAAGACGCTGCTCGCCAAGGCCGTGGCGGGCGAGGCGAAGGTGCCGTTCTTCTCCATCTCCGGCTCCGAGTTCGTGGAGATGTTCGTGGGCGTGGGCGCGGCCCGCGTGCGCGACCTGTTCGAGCAGGCGCGCGCCAAGGCGCCGGCGATCATCTTCATCGACGAACTGGACGCGCTGGTCCGCGCCCGCGGCATCGGCCCGATGGCGGGCTCCAACGACGAGAAGGAGCAGACGCTCAACCAGTTGCTGGTGGAGCTGGACGGGTTCGATTCGCGGGCGGGCCTGGTGCTGCTCGCCGCCACCAACCGGCCGGAAATCCTCGACCCCGCACTGCTGCGCGCC
>JBBCJT010000156.1:0-2996 GCA_037190665.1 Rhodovastum atsumiense
AGGCTCGGGGTGAACTCCGTCAACACGTTCTCCCCGCCCACCGCGCCGGCAGCCGCCGCCGCTGCGATGGCGACCGCATCCGCGGTGTTGACCACGGGCGGATAGCCGCGCGCGTAGTCGAGATGCGCGGCGACGCCATGCGCGGCGGCGATGCCCTGCGCGATCTGGTTCAGCAGCCGTTCGCATGTGTCCGACAGCGCCGGGTCGAAGAAGCGGCAGGTGCCCTGCAGCCAGACCTCCTTCGGGACGATGTTGCCGACATTCCCGCCATGGATCTGCGTCAGGCTGACGACGACGGGCGTCTGCGGATCGACGGCGCGGCTGACGATGCGCTGCACCGCGCCGACGAAGGCCCCGGCGGCGAGGATCGGGTCGTCGCCCAGATGCGGCATGGCGACATGGGCGCCGAGGCCGGAGAAGCGCAGTTCGAAACCATCGACAGCCGCCATCTGCGGCCCGACGCGGGTGGCGATGGTGCCGAACTTCAGTCCTGGCCAGTTGTGCACGGCGTAGGTCGCCTCGACCGGGAAGCGCGTGAACACGCCGTCCTCGATCATGCGCATACTGCCGCCGAGATTCTCCTCGGCCGGCTGGAAGATGAAATAGACCGTGCCGTCGAATGCCGGATTGCCGCTCAGGAGCCTGGCGGCGCCGAGCAGCATGGCGGTGTGGCCATCATGCCCGCATGCATGCATCACGCCTTCGCGCCGGGACGCGTACGCAAGGCCCGTGCGTTCGATGACGGGCAGTGCATCCAGCTCCGCCCGCAGGCCGATCGCGCGGGACCCGGTGCCGTTCCGCAGCACGCCGACCACGCCGGTTCCCCCGATGCCCTCATGGACCTCCAGCCCAAAGCCGCGCAGCTTGTCGGCGACGAAGCGTGCCGTTTCGACTTCCTGAAAGCCAAGCTCGGGGTTGGCGTGGATCTGGTGCCGCCAGCCGATCACGTCTGGCGTGACGGCGGCGACGGGGTCATTGTGCAACATGGATCGCCTTTCGTACCGGCGTTCGGCCTCGGGCCATGCTGGGACACGGCGCGACCTCCGTCTTGAACGGGATTGACCGCTCCGATGATCGACCACGTGCAGGAGAGGCAGGCGTTCTGGCGCCATCCACGCTTCCGCGATCTCGGGCTCCTGAAGGCGCGCTTCACCGGCCACCGCTACGCCCGCCACACGCACGCGACCTATGTCGTCGCGCTCATCACCGGGGGATGCGAGCGCGTGCAGGTCGGGCGCCAGACCGTGCTTGCGCCGGCGGGGTCGATGCTCGTCGTCAATCCGGAGGAGTGGCACGACGGCGAGGCGGGGGCCGATGACGGCTGGTCCTATCGCACCTTCTATCCGCAGGCCGGCTTCATGGCGGGGATCGCCGCCGAACTGGGCGGCGACGGCCCGCCGGTATTCCCGCACGCGATGCTGGACGATCCGACCCTGGCCGATGCGATCGCGCACGCGCACCGCCTGTCGGAGACAGCCGACATCGTCGCGGCCGAGCAGGCCATGCTGACCGCGCTGCGTCAGCTCATCCTGCGGCACGCGGACCGGCAGACCCGGCCGGAGGCGGTGGAACGCTCCGGCGCGCGCCGCCGGGTGGTGCTCTACCGGGAGATCGTCGAGGCCGGTCTGTGTTCGGACCTCGATCTCCGGCACCTCGCGGATGCCGCCGGCGTGACGCGCTTTCAGGTCATCCGCGATTTCCGGAAGGTGGTCGGCCTCACGCCGGCCGCGTTCATCCGTGACAGGCGGCTGCGGCGCGCCGTTTCGCTGATCGAAGGGGGAGCCGGGCTGGCCGAGGCCGCGCTCGGCGCCGGCTTCGCGGATCAAAGCCACCTGTCGCGGGTCTTTCGCGTCACGCAGGGATTCACGCCGGGGATGCTGAAGCGGGCGGGCTAGCCCCGGAGGCGCGCGTCCCACCCGCTTACGCCCATGCCGATCCGCGTGATGCGCCATGTTTGGCATACGCATCCGCCGCCCCCGGCCCGCCCTTGCCGGGCGCGGCCTTTGGTGCGTGCATGGCGGGATCCACCCATCCACCGGGACCGAGCAGCAACCGTGAACGCCTTCACCAATTCCCGCATCGTCGCCGCCTACCGCGAGCGCACGCCCGGCTCCGCGAGCCTCGCCGCCGAGGCCGCGAGCCTGCTGCCGAGCGGCATCACCCATGATTCCCGCCAGCTCGACCCGTACGGCATCTACGTCACCCGCGCCGCCGGGCCGCATAAGTGGGACGTCGATGGCCACCGCTACATCGACTATTTCGGCGGCCACGGCGCGCTGCTGCTCGGCCACCTGCATCCCACGGTGACGGACGCGGTGAACACGGCCATGGCCGCGGGCACGCAGTTCGGCGCCTCCCATCCGGGCGAGATCGCCTGGGCGAAGGCGATCCAGCGGCTGGTGCCCTCCGCCGAGCGGGTGCGCTTCACCTCCTCGGGCACCGAGGCGACGCTGATGGCGCTGCGGCTCGCGCGCGCCTTCACCGGCCGGCAGACCGTGCTGCGCCTGCGCGGCAACTTCCACGGCTGGCACGACCACATGGCCGGCGGCTACTCGAACCATTTCGACGGCACGCCGACCCCGGGCGTGCTGCCGGGCATCACCGACCGCACGGTGCTGATCGACCAGGGCGACATCGCCGGGCTGCGCGCGGCCTTCGCGTCCAATGACGACATCGCGGCGGTGATCTTCGAGCCGACGGGCGGGACCTTCGGCCAGGTGCCGCTCGCGCCCGAGTTCGTGCACGAGGCGCGGAAGCTGACCACGCAGCACGGCGCGCTGCTGATCATGGACGAGGTCGTCACCGGCTTCCGCGTGTCGCCCGGCGGCGCGCAGGTCGCGCTCGGCGTCACGCCGGACCTGTCGAGCTTCGCCAAGATCGTCGCCGGCGGGCTGCCCGGTGCGGCGATCGCGGGCCGCAAGGATGTCCTCGACCTGCTCGATTTCGCGGTCACCGCCGCCTCGGGGCGGGAGAAGATCCAGCATCCGGGCACGTTC
>JBBCJT010000157.1:0-6205 GCA_037190665.1 Rhodovastum atsumiense
CGCGACAGGACGTACTCGTAGCTCAGGCTGCCGGTGTTGCCGGGGATGCGGTCGGCACCGAGGTTGTGCCCGCCGGCGAGTGTGATGAACCCGTCGAACACGCCGCGCCCGGGCGAATTGCAGCAGGGCGTGCCGCCGGCATGCGCGTGCATCAGCACCGGCGGAAACGGCTGCGCTAGCCCCGCGGTGGCGCGGCGGACACGCTCGAGCCGCTCGGCGATGAACGCGACCAGCGCCTCCGCCTGTTCCGTCCGGCCGAGCAGCGTGCCGAGGATGCGCAGGCTGGGGGCCGTGTCGCGCAGCGGGTCGAAGAAGAAATCCACCAGCGCATGCGGGATGCCCGCCGCATCCAGCACGCGCAGCAGCGCCGCATCCGCCCCCGCGATGGCGCTGCGGCTGAGCAGGACGAGGTCCGGCTGCAGCGCCACCACGGCCTCGGCCGCGATGTCGCGCGGCCCGCGACCGACCTCCGGCATGGCGGCAAGCTGCGGATACCGGGCCAGCATCGCGGCGGTCTCGGCGACCGCGCCCACGCGCATGTCCGTCGCCCAGCCCGCCACGACGGAGACGGGGTCGGGCAGCAGCAGGTTCAGCACCGCCAGATGCCGCCCCTGCGTCAGCACGATGCGCCGTGCGGGGCGCGGCAGTTCCACCACCTGTCCGCGCAGATCGGTCGCGCGGACCGGTTGGGCGCGCACCACCGACGGCGCGGCGAGCAGGGCGGCGGCGCCGGCGAGCAGCCCGCGCCGGGCCGGCCTCACCATACGTAGCGCAGCCCGGCGGTGACGAAGCGGCGGTTGGCGAAGTAGCAGGCCGTGCCGCTGGAGCAGCTCGCGATGTATTCCTTGTCGGTCAGGTGGTTGGCGTTGACCATTGCCTGAAGTCCCGCGAGCTGCGGGTTGATCGCACCGAAATCGTAGCGGATGGCGGCGTCGTACACGGTGGCGGACGGTACCTTGAAGCTGTTGATGTTGTCGCCGTAGGTGCTGCCGACATAGCGGATGCCGAAGCCGATGCCGAACCCGTTCAGCACGCCCATGCTCTCGTCGAAGCGGTAATCGGCCCAGGCGCTGACCATGTGCTTGGGCACCTGCGGCACCTGCTTGCCCTGCACGCCGGCCTGGTTCGACTCCGTCACCTCGGCGTCGGTGTAGGCATAGGCCAGGATCAGGTCGAGGTTGCTGTCGAGGCTCGCGCGCCCTTCCAGCTCGAAGCCGCGGGAACGGATCTCGCCGGTGGCGACCTGATAGCCGCTGTACACCGGATCGGGCGTCAGCACGTTCTGCTGCGTGATCTGGAAGACCGAGGCCTGGATGAAGCTGTTGAAGCCGCGCGGCTGGAACTTCACGCCGGCCTCGTACTGCTCGCCCTCGGTCGGCGCGAAGGTGCTGCGGCCGCGCTGCGGGGCGGACAGGCCCGTGTTGGGCAGGAACGAGGTTGAGTAGGTCACGTAGGGCGCAAGGCCGAAATCGAACAGGTACAGCGCGCCCACGCGCCACGTCGTCTTGTCGTCGGACTGGCTGGTGGTGACGCCGCTGCCCTTGTTCGTGGTGTCGGTATCCGCCCAGTCATGCCGGACGCCGACATTGAAGCGGAACCCGCCGACCGCGATCTGGTCGGTCATGTAGAGGCCGGTCTGGTTGACGTCCTGGGAGTCCGACTGCGCCGGCCCCAGCACCGGCACTGGAATGCGCACCCCGTAGCGTGGACTAAAGATGTCGATCCCCGGCACGGCCGCGCCGCTCACGGTGCCGAGCTGCGACCAGGAATTCGCATAGGCGTAGTCGAGGCCGCCCAGCAGCGTGTGCCGCACCGGGCCGGTGGCGAAGGACGCCTGCACCTGGTTGTCGACGGCGATGGTGTCCACATCCTCCAGCGCCCACAGCACGGTGCGGTTGGCGGTGCGGCCATCGGCGCGCAGCCCCTGCATGGAGACCACGCCGCGGTCGGAATCGATGTGGCTGTAGCGGAAGTTCTGCCGCACGGTCCACGTGCTGTTGAACCGGTGCTCGAACTGGTAGCCGGCGGCGTACTGGGTCTTGCTCTCGTTCTGCCAGTTCGGATCGCCGGGGAAGAAGTTCGACCCGACCCGGCCGTAAGGGCTCGGCAGCACCGTGCCGACTGCTGGCTGGAAGTTGTAGAACCCGGCCTCCGGATCCTTCTGGTAGCTGGTCAGGATCGTCAGGATCGTGTCGGGCGTCGGCTTCCAGGTCAGCGCGGGCGCGATCGCGAACCGCTCCTCGCCGACGTAGTCGTACTGCGTGTTGCCCGTGTAGCCGATGCCGGTGAGGCGATAGAGCACGGTGCCGTCGCCGTTCAGCGGCCCGCCGAAATCGAACGCGGCCTGCATGCGCTCATGCGAGCCGAAGGTGAGCTGCACATCGTGCACCGGCGTCTCGGTCGGCCGACGGGACACGAGGTTCACGATGCCGCCGGAGCTGGTCTGGCCGTACAGCACCGAGGCCGGGCCGCGCAGCACCTCGATGCGCTCCAGCAGCCAGGGATCGACGTTCGGCACCGCGAAGTTGGCGCCGCGGCCCACGCGCAGGCCGTCGAGGAAGTTGACGAAGGCGGCCCCCGTGCCCTGCCCGCCGAAGCCGCGCACGAACACGCTGTCGTAGCGGGAGGAGGGGCGCACCTCCGGCAGCACGCCCGCGGTGAAGCGCAGCGCCTGGGACACGGTCTGCGGCGCCTGCGCCTGCATCTGGTCGCGCGTGACCACGCCCACCGATTGCGGCGCCTCGATCAATGGCGTGTCGGTCTTGGTGCCGGTGGTGGTGGTCGGCGCCACGAACCCCTGGACCGGCATCCAGCTCCGCCAGGCGGTGGCGGTCGATTCCACGGGGGCCAGTTCGGTCGCGGGGGCCGCGTCCTGCGCGAAGGCGGGGGACGCGGCAGCGAGCAGCAGGGCGGCGGCGGGCGCGCGGCGCAGGGCGCGGCGGAACGGGCGGCGGGACATCGGCAGGCGGCTCCGGAGAGAATGCGAGTAAGTCGCATTCTAGCCATGAGGGCGGCGTTTGAAACCCCTCTGTGTCGATCCGGCCACGAGATGTTGCCGCGGCGCCACAAGGGACACGCATCGGTTGTGGGCTGGTGGTGGCCTTCCCTTTCTTCCCCCCGCGGGGAAGGCCAAGGCGAGGGTGCGTCCGCCAGCGCAACGGCGGATTTCGCCCGCCCTCGCCCTGTCCCTCTGCCGCCGGGCGGGAGAGGGAACCTTGCGGAACAGTCCCGGCGACAGGCGCCGCGTCAGGCCTTCTTCGGCGGCAGCACAAGCGCCAGCGACAGTTCCTTGAGCCGCGCCGGCGGTACCTCGGCCGGTGCGTCCATCATCAGGTCCATGCCCTGCTGGTTCAGCGGGAACAGGATCACCTCGCGGATGTTCGGCTCGTCCGCGAGCAGCATGACGATGCGGTCGATGCCCGGGGCGGAGCCGCCATGCGGCGGGGCGCCGTAGCGGAAGGCGTTCAGCATGCCGCCGAACCGCGCCTCCACATCCGCCTGCGTGTAGCCCGCGATCTCGAAGGCGCGGACCATGATGTCCGGCCGGTGGTTGCGGATCGCGCCCGAGGACAGCTCGATGCCGTTGCAGACGATGTCGTACTGGAACGCCTTGATGGTCAGCGGGTCCTGGCCGTTCAGCGCCTCCAGCCCGCCCTGCGGCATCGAGAACGGGTTGTGGCTGAAATCGACCTGCCCGGTTTCCTCGTTCAGCTCGTACATCGGGAAATCGGTGATCCAGCAGAAGCGGAACTCGTTCTGCGCGTACAGGCCGAGCTCCTCGCCGACGCGGTTGCGCACGCGACCGGCGAATTTCGGCGCCTCGTCCGCCTTGCCGGCGGCGAAGAACACCGCATCGCCCGCCTTCAGCCCGCAGGCCGCGCGGATCTGCTCCACGCGTTCGGCCTCCAGGTTGCGCGCGATCGGGCCCTTCGCCCCGTCCGCGTCGAAGGCGATCCAGCCGAGGCCGCCGGCGCCTTCCTCCTTCGCCCAGTCGTTGAGCTTGTCGAAGAAGGAGCGCGGCTGCGTGGCCGCGCCCGGGGCAGGGATGGCGCGCACCACGCCGCCCGCAGCGGCGATGCGCGCGAACAGGCCGAAGCCCGAGCCGGCGAAGGCGGCGGTGACGTCGGCGATGCGCAGCGGGTTGCGCAGGTCCGGCTTGTCGGAGCCGAACTCCAGCATCGCCGTCTCATACGGAATGCGCACGAAGGGCGGCCGCGTGACCGCGCGGCCTTCGGCGAACTCCTCGAACACGCCGGCGATGACGGGTTCGATGGTGTTGAACACGTCCTCCTGCGTGACGAAGCTCATCTCGAAATCGAGCTGGTAGAACTCACCCGGCGAGCGGTCGGCGCGGGACGCCTCGTCGCGGAAGCAGGGCGCGATCTGGAAGTAGCGGTCGAATCCCGCGACCATGGCGAGCTGCTTGAACTGCTGCGGCGCCTGCGGCAGCGCGTAGAACTTGCCCGGATGCAGCCGCGCCGGCACCAGGAAGTCGCGCGCGCCCTCGGGGCTGCTCGCGGTCAGGATCGGGGTCTGGAACTCGGTGAAGCCGGCCGCGATCATCCGCCGCCGGATCGAGGCGATCACGCCCGCACGCAGCTTCATGTTCCGCTGCATCTTCTCCCGGCGGAGGTCGATGAAGCGGTATTTCAGCCGCAGGTCCTCGGGGAAGTCGGCATCGCCCGCCACCTGGATGGGCAGCACCTCGGCCGGGCTGTCCACGTTCAGCTCCGCGGCGCGCAGCTCGATCTCGCCGGTCGGCAGCTTCGCGTTCACCGTCCCCGGCTCGCGCGCGACCACCTGGCCGGTCACGGTGATCACGCTCTCCGGCCGCACCGCGGCCGCCTGCTCCGCGAGTGTCCCGGCCGACGGGAACACCACCTGGGTCAGGCCGTAATGGTCGCGCAGGTCGATGAACAGCAGCCCGCCATGGTCGCGCTTGCGGTGCACCCAGCCGGAAAGCCGGGCGGTCTGGCCCGCGTGCTCGGCGCGGAGCTGGCCGCAGGTATGGGTGCGATAGGGATGCATGCGCAGGATCCGGTCCGAAAAGGCGGGCGGAAGGAAGCGACGGCCCGGGGGGGTGTCAACCCCGCCGGCGGCGAGCCTGCCACCCGCTTGGGGCCGCGGGCCGCTTCGCGTAGAAACCGGCGGATGCGCAAGCCGAAACCGGCCTCCTTTCCGCCCACCGAGCTGATCCAGACCACCGAGGCGCTGGCCGCCGTCTGCGAACGGCTGCGACGCGAGATCTTCGTGACCGTCGACACCGAATTCATGCGGGAGCGGACCTACTGGCCGGAGCTCTGCATCGTGCAGCTCGGCGGCACGGCCGACACGGCGGTCGTGGACGCGCTCGCCCCCGGCCTCGATCTCGCCCCGCTCGGCGCGCTGCTCGCCGACGCGGCCGTCACCAAGGTGATGCACGCCGCCCGGCAGGACGTGGAGATCTTCCTGCTGAAGTTCGGCGCCGTGCCGACGCCGCTGTTCGACACCCAGGTGGCCGCGATGGTCGCCGGGTTCGGCGACCAGGCGAGCTATGCGGAGCTGGTGGCCAACCTCGCCGGCGGGCAGATCGACAAGGCGCACCGGTTCAGCGACTGGGCGGCGCGGCCGCTCTCGGCCGGGCAGATCGCCTATGCGGCCGCCGACGTGACGCATCTGCGCCGCGTCTACGAGCGGCTGACGGAGCGGCTGGCGCAGGACGGCCGGCTCGCCTGGGTGGGCGAGGAGATGGCCGCGCTCGCCGATCCGGCCACCTACCGCGCCGATCCCGAGACGATGTGGGAGCGGCTGAAGAGCCGCACCGGCAACCGCCGCTTCCTGGGCGCGCTCAAGGCGGTCGCGGCCTGGCGCGAGCGCGAGGCGCAGCGGATCAACATCCCGCGCCAGCGTCTGGTGAAGGACGAGACGCTGCTCGAGATCGCCGCCACCATGCCCGACACGGCGGAGGCGCTGGCCCGCGCGCGCGGCATCGGCCGCGGCTTCGCCGAGGGCAAGAGCGGCGCCGGCCTGCTCGCCGCCATTGCCGCCGCCCGCGCCCTGCCCGACGAGGCGCTGCCGGTGGCGCCGTCCCAGCGCGAGCATCCGCGCCCCTCGCCCGCGCTGGTCGCCCTGCTGAAGGTGCTGCTGGCGGCGAAATGCGAGCAGCACCACGTCGCGCCGAAGCTCGTGGCGTCCTCCGACGACCTCGACCGCCTCGCCGCAGAGG
>JBBCJT010000158.1:0-4524 GCA_037190665.1 Rhodovastum atsumiense
ATCGTTGTGGGGTGGGGTGAGACGACCGACCTGCTGCAAGCCTTCCTGAAGGAATCGCGGGTCCAGGGGGCCGTGCCCCCTGGTGGGGTGAAGGGGCAAAGCCCCTTCCGGGGTCCGGGGCAGCGCCCCCGCCGCTCACGCAGGCACTTCGTAATCCGCCGAGATACGCAGGTCCCGCAGCGGGCGCACGCGGTCGATCGACTCCTGATACACCGGGTGCGCCTTGTAGGCGGCGAGTGCGGCGGCGTCGGCGAATTCGCCGTACACCACCACGTCCACCTCGTTGCCCAGCGGGTCGACCTTGCCGTTCGGCACCACTTCCAGCCGCTGCGCGTGCGGGATGGTCTTCAGGAGCGACAGCCCCTCCACGACCGCATCCATGTCTTCAGGGCGGCGGACGCTGAACAGGACGATGTGGCGGATCATGGGCCGGCCGTAGCCCATGCGCGGGGTGCGCGACAACCTGCCGCGCATGGCGGGTTGCAGGCCGGCCGCATTGCGGCAGCATGCGCGCCCTCACCACAGGGACCTTGCCGCATGACCGTCCGCTGGGACCATCTTCCCGCCCCCGCCATCCGCGAGATCGCCGCGAAGCCGGGCGCGCTCGCCGTGCTGCCGGTCGGATCGCTCGAACAGCACGGACCGCACCTTCCCACGATCACGGACACGGTTTCCGCGCACGAGACCTCCGTCGCGGCGGCCGAGATCGCGGCGAAGGACATCCCCGTCGTGGTGCTGCCCGGGCTCTGGACGGGCATGAGCGAGCACCACCTGCCCTTCGGCGGCACGATCAGCCTGAACTACGCCGAGTTCTCGGGCGTGATCCGCGGCATCGTGCGCAGCCTGCGCGCGGAAGGCTTCGGGCGGCTGCTGATCGTGAACGGCCACGGCGGCAACAAGGAGCCGCTCGCCGTGATCGCCCGCGAGTGCGCGCACGAGTTCGGCATGCCGGTGGTCGCGACCACGCCGTGGTACGCGGCGGCGGACGCGATCAAGGGCATCCTGGAGACGGCACCCACCGCGCAGCACGCCTGCGAGGGCGAGGCGTCGCTGATGCTCGCGATCCTCGGCGAACACGTGCGCACCGACCAGTTCGAGGCGGCGAAGCGTCAGGCCCCGCCGGCGATCGAGGCACCGGACGGCTATTCGCGCTTCTGGGCGTTCAGCGAGCGCGCCCCCGCCACCGGCACCCGCGGCGACCCGCGGCCGGCGACGAAGGCGAAGGGCGAGAAGCTGCTGAAGGTGATGGCCGAGGCGCTGGCCGCGGCGATGAAGGACCCGGTGCTGTGGCGCACGCCGGATCCGGTCTGGACGCCGGGCCGGGGTCAGGGGTCGACGGTTCCCTGAGAGGGCGCCTGATGCAACGGAGCCTCGCCGACGATTTCATGTCGGCGCGGCGAGCCATACGAACGGCCTCCTCCACTGATGAAGTGGAGGAGGCTTCCTCTTCCCCCTCTCCCGCCTGCGGGAGAGGGCTGAGGTGAGGGTGGCCTCACCAGCACCACGGCGAGGGTTCGTACCGCGCAAACTCTCTCACCCTGTCCCGCCCAGCGAGAGAGGGGACCTTGCGTGACGCGCCTTGCCTTCACCTTCCGACCACGCAACGCCCTCAGCCGAAGGTACAGGCCTTCTCGCGGCTGAAGCGTCCGATCATCCCCGCTTCCTCCCAGCCCTTCCGTAAAGCGCCTGTTCTGCAGAAAAGGGTCGAGGGAGGAGGCGTTCACCAGCTCGGCGGGGAGGTTTCGTCTCCGCGCGAGCCCCCTCACCCTGTCCCTCTCCCGCCGAGCGGGAGAGGGGACGTTGCGTGACGCGCCTTGCCTTCATCTTCCGACCGCGCGACGCCCTCAGCGAAGGTAACGGCCTTCTCGCGGCTGATGCGCCCGATCATCCCCGCTTACGCCCAGCCCTCCCGCAAAACATCCGCCCGCGGAGGAAGTCCAAGGTGAGAGCCAACAGTACCTGCGGGAGATGTCGGCTCAGCCGATAGGCTGGTCCGAGGCTACGCCAACCGGTGCATGCCCAACCCCGGTACGGCCGCCCCTACCTCACCGCCTCAGCCATGAAGCGCTGCAGCTTCGGCACCGCTGCCGCGAGATCGGCAAGGCGCACCTGCTCGTCCGGCCGGTGCGCGTAATGCAGCTCGCCCGGCCCAAGCAGCACGCACGGTGCCAGCATCTGGAGCTGGCTCGCATCAGTACCGTAAGGCGCGGTGCCGGCCGCGCAGCCGGCCACCTGCTCCGCCATGCGCACCAGCGGCGCATCCAGCGGCAGCTCCGGCGGCGCGCCCTCCTCCCGCTCGCTCACCTCCAGCCCCGCCCGCGCCGCCGCCTCGCGCACCAGCGCGACGACCGGCGCGGGATCCAGGCTCCGGCTGTAGCGGAACTTGATCCGCGCGGTGGCCCGCGGAACCGTCACGTTCAGCGCCGTGCCATGGTTGTCGAGCGTGAGGTTGAAGTCCGAGTACGGCGGATCGTACGCCGGATCGTGAAAGGCCGCGTCCTCGCGCAGCCGGAAATGCAGCGCCCGCATCTCGGCCAGGAACGGGATCAGCGCCCAGTTCGCGTTCGCCCCGCGGCCGGTGGAGGAATGCGCCTGCACCCCCGTCGCGGTCACGGTGAATTCCACGTTCACCCGGTGCCCGCGCACCGGCGCCATCCCCGTCGGCTCCACCAGCACGATGCCGGCAAGCCCCGCCTCCCGCGCCAGCACGGAACGGGTCGCGATGCAGTGCGCGCCTTCCTTCGTCGTCTCCTCGTCGGAGGAGATCAACAGCGTGACCGGCGCCTCCGCCGGCATATGGCGCGCGGCGACGATGGCGGCGGCGAGCGGGCCCTTCATGTCCACCGAGCCCAGACCGTGCAGCACCCCGTCCGCCACCGTGGCGGCCCAGGGGTCGCCGGACCAGCCGGTCGCGGGCACCGTGTCCATGTGGCCGGAGAGCGCGACGCCGCCCCTGCCGCCACGGCGGGCGACCAGCGACCGCTTCGGCACCCCGTCCGTATCCTTGTAGTCGATCCGCTCGATCTCGAACCCCGGCAGCGCCGCCTCGATGCGGTCGGCGACCGCGTGGTTGGACACGAAACTGCGGCTGTCGATACCGACGAGGTCGCGCGCGAGCGCGGTCACCTCGTCCAGAAAGTCACTCATCCTGTTCCCCCTTGGCGGCACGCGCCGGCCGCGTCAGCGTCGCCCGTCCGAAATTCCGGGATACAACGATGACCGTCGCCTACCTCGATCCCCGCTCCGGCTCGACCTGGCCGATCGACACGCCGCGCTGGTGCGGGCCCGGCGGCGAGGCGCTGCTCTTGACGCAACTGCCCGGCCTGACGCGTGAACAGGTTCACACCGGCACACGCAGCCTGTGGCGCTACGCTGCCGCCCTCCCGGTCTCCGTGCCCGACCCGATCACGATGGGCGAGGGCTGCACGCCGCTGCTCGAACGGCGCATCGGCGGGGCGCGTGCGCTGCTCAAATGCGAGTGGATGATGCCGACCGGATCCTTCAAGGACCGCGGCGCGAGCGTGATGCTCTCGATCCTGCGCCAGCAGGGCGTGGGCGCGGTGCTGGAGGATTCCTCGGGCAACGGCGGTGCGGCGATCGCCGCCTATGCGGCCGCCGGCGGGATGGAAGCCCGCATCCTCGCCCCGGCCTCCACCAGCCCCGCCAAGACGGTGGCGATGCGCGCGGCCGGCGCCGAGGTGCGGCTCGTCCCCGGCACGCGGCAGGACACGGCGGACGAGGCGGTGCGGCAGTCCGCGGAGATCTTCTATGCCAGCCACAACTGGCAGCCCTTCTTCCTGCACGGGACCAAGACCCTCGCCTACGAGCTGTGGGAGGATCTGGGGTTCCGCGCGCCCGACAACATCATCGTCCCCTGCGGCGCGGGTTCGAACGTGCTGGGCTGCGGCATCGGCTTCGGGGAGTTGCTGCGCGCGGAGCAGATCGAGTCGATGCCCCGCATCTTCGCCGCCCAGCCCGCCAACTGCGCCCCCATCGCCGCCGCCTTCCTCCAGGACGCGGAGGAAAGCGTGGAGGTCGAGGTGAAGCCGACCATCGCCGAGGGCACCGCGATCGCGAAGCCCGTCCGCCCGCGGGAGGTGCTGGGCGTGCTGCGCGAGACCGAAGGCGGTGCGGTGATGCTGACGGAGGAGGAGATCGCGGCCGCCGCGCTCGATCTGGCGCGCACCGGGATCTACGTGGAACCCACCTCCGCCCAGGCGGCGGCGGCGCTCGTGAAACTGCTGGAAGCCGGCACGATCGAACCGGAACAGACCACCGTGCTGGTGCTCACGGGCTCCGGACTGAAAGCCACGCCGCGCTATGGCGAACTGCTCGGCATCGCGTTGTAGGCGGGGCTCCGCCCCACACCCCGGCAGGGCGCTGCCCTGCACCCGCAAGGGGCCACCGGCCCCTTGACCCGGGTTCCTCAGAAGGGCCTTCGGCCAAATCGTTCGACAGCCCCAACCCCCCACAACGCGTGGTGTGGGGGGGAGGGGCTGTCGAACGCCCTGCATAAGCCATTGT
>JBBCJT010000159.1:0-12427 GCA_037190665.1 Rhodovastum atsumiense
TTCTCCCGCGCGATCACGATCCGCGCCGCGCCATGGCTGCGCTCGGCGACCGGGGCGATCCCGTCCAGCGCCTCATCCCGCCCCACCTCCATCACCAGCAGCGCATCCGCTCCGATCCACCCCGCGCCGCGCAACGCCGCCAGTGCCTGCGGCACCAGCCCCTGCCCATAGGGCGGATCGAGGAAAACCAGCCCGCACGGCGCATCCGCGCGCAGCGGCTTCAGTGCGTCGCCCGCGATCACCCGGCAGCGATCCTCCGCGCGGCACGTCGCGATATTCGCGCGGATCGCGCGCAGCGCCGCCGCGTCGCGTTCGATGAACGCCGCATGGCCCGCACCACGCGACAACGCCTCCAGCCCCAGCGCGCCGGTGCCGGCGAACGCGTCCAGCACGCGCGCACCTTCCACCACCGCACGTCCGCCCCACGGCGCATGCAGCAGCATGTCGAACAGCGCCTGACGCACGCGGTCGGCCGTGGGCCGCGTCGCGGTGCCGGGCGGGGCGACCAGCGCGCGGCCGCGCCAGAGGCCGGCGACGATCCTCAACGGACACGGCGGGACCGCGCCCCGCCTGTCGGCCCCGTCCGGCGCGGATCAGTCCCGGATGCGCACCACACCGGGACGCGGCCTTTCATCGACCGACAGGCTGAAGATGTCCGGCCGCGCGTAATGGCCCACGACGTCGAAATCGTAGCGCGCGCGGATCAGCTCCGCCGTGTCGATCTCCGCCGTCACCAGCCCCGTTCCGCCTTCCAGCGGGCCCGCCAGCACCTCGCCCAACGGGCCGACGATCATGCTGCCGCCGTTGATCAGCGGGCGGTCGTCGTCCCACTGCTCGACCTTGATGCCCAGTGCCGCGGGGGAGGGCTGCACCTGGCAAGCGCTGATGACGAAGCACCGCCCCTCATGCGCGATGTGGCGCATCGTGCTGCGCCAGATGTCACGCTCGTCCACGGTGGGCGCGCACCAGATCTCGATGCCCTTCGCATACATGGCCGTGCGGAAGAGCGGCATGTGGTTTTCCCAGCAGATCGCTGCCCCGATCTTCCCCGCCGCGCTGTCCAGCACCGGCATCGTGGACCCGTCGCCCTGCGCCCAGATCAGCCGCTCCGTGCCGGTCGGCATCAGCTTGCGATGCCGGCCGATCAGGCCCGCAAGCGGGTCGATGAAGACCGCCGTGCAGAACAGCGAGGAGCCGGCGCGCTCGATGATGCCAAGCCCCAGCGTCGCGCCCGTCCGCGCGGCAAGCCCGGCCAGGTCCGCGATCTCCGGTCCGTCGGGGTCGACCGCGTTGTCGTGGTAGCGCGCGAACGCCTCCCGCCCCTCGGGCAGGCGGTAGCCCAGCCGCGTGCCGAAGATCTCGCCCTTCGGATAGCCGCCCAGCAGCGCCTCCGGCATCACCACGAGCCGCGCGCCGGTGGCGGCGATCTGTTCCTCGAAGCCGAGGATGGTCTCCAGCGTGGCGGCCTTGCCGCGATAATCCGATCCGATCTGCAGCGCGGCGACGATGTGCCGGGTCATGCGGTCTTCCCCGCGCCGGCCGTGCCGAGCTGTTCGCGCAGCACCTTCGCCGGCACTTCCTCCACCGCGCCCCGCGGCAACTGGCCGAGCTGGAACGGGCCGTAGGCGACGCGGATCAGTCGCGAGACATGGAGGTTCATGTGCTGCATCACGCGGCGCACCTCGCGGTTCTTGCCCTCGCGCAGGCTGACCGTCAGCCACGCGTTGTCGCCCTTGCGGCTGTCCAGCGCGGCGGTGATGGGGCCATAGGCGACGCCGTCGATCTCGACGCCCTTCGCGAGCCCCGCCAGCCGCACATCGTCCGTCATGCCGTAGACGCGCACGCGGTAGCGGCGCAGCCAGCCGTTCGACGGCAGTTCCAGCCGCCGCGCCAGCGCACCATCATTGGTCAGCAGCAGCAACCCCTCGCTGTTGAGGTCGAGCCGGCCGACGCTGACCACGCGCGGCAGATGCGCCGGCAGGTTGTCGAACACGGTGGACCGGCCACGCTCGTCGCGATGCGTGGTCACGAGGCCCTCGGGCTTGTGGTAACGCCACAGCCGCGTGCGCTGCGGCGCTTCCACCACCTTGCCCGTCACCTGCACCACGTCCGCGGGGCCGACGAAGGTCGCGGGATGCTCGACCTTCTTGCCGTTCAGCTTCACCGCGCCGTCGGCGATCAGTTTCTCCGCGTCGCGGCGGCTCGCCACGCCGGCGCGCGCGAGCCATTTCGCGATGCGCTCGCCTTCCTCAGCCACAGGCGGCCACCAGGGCTGCGAAGATGCGGCGATCGCCGGGGTCGATGTGGAATTCGGGGTGCCACTGCACGCCGATGCAGAAGCGCCGGCGCGGGTCCTCGATCCCCTCGATCACGCCATCCGGCGCGGTCGCGTTCACCACCGCCTGCGCCCCGGCGGCGCGCACGGCCTGATGATGGGCGGAGTTCACGTGCATCACCTCCGCGCCCGCGATCCGGTGCAGCATCGTACCGGGCACCACATGCACCGCATGGCCCGCCTCGTGGCGCGGGTTGGGCTGTTCGTGGGCCAGCGCGCCGGGCACGGCATCGGGGATGTGCTGGATCAGCGTGCCGCCGAGCGCGACCGCGAGAAGCTGCTGGCCGCCGCAGATGCCGAGCACCGGCATGTCGCGATCCAGCGCGCCGCGCACCAGCGCAAGCTCGGCGGCCGTGCGGCCTTCCTTCAGCGTCACGGTGTCGTGCCGCCCGGCCTCCCCGTAGAGCGCGGGATCGACATCGAAGGCCCCGCCGGTGACCACCAGCGCGTCGAGCCGGTTCAGCATCTCGGTGGCCAGCTCCGCGCGGTGCGGCAGGGCGAGCGGCAGCGCGCCGGCCTCGGCCAGCGCATCGGCGTAGTTCTGCCGCAGCGCATACCAGGGATATTTCGAGTAGCCGCCCGGCCGCTCGGCATCGAGCGTCAGGCCGATCACGGGCCGTGCCATGCGCGTTGCTAGACCTGCGGGCGGCGTGGCGGCAAGAAGCGGCGATGCACCCCATGGATGCGGCACTGGAGGAGGCCCGGGCGGCGGCCGCGCGCGGCGAGGTGCCGGTGGGCGCCGTGGTGGTGGGCCCGGACGGGGCCATCCTGTCGCGCGCCGGCAACCGGGTGGAGGAGCTGGCCGACGCCTCCGCCCATGCCGAGCTGCTGGCACTGCGTGCGGCGGCGGCCGCCCGCGGCGATCCGCGCCTGCCCGATTGCGACCTGGTGGTGACACTGGAGCCCTGCCCGATGTGCGCGCAGGCGATCAGCCTGTTCCGCATCCGCCGGCTGGTGTTCGGCGCCTACGACCCCAAGGGCGGCGGCGTGGAGCACGGCGCACGCATCTTCGCCGCCGCATCCTGCCACCACGGGCCGGAGGTCGTGGGCGGCGTGCGCGAGAGCGAGGCCGGGGCGCTGCTGCGCGACTTCTTCGCCGGCCTCCGCTAGCGCTTTTCTCGATCAGCCGGCACCGGCCAGCGCAAGCGGAAAAGACACCGCCCCCGCTCAGGATGCGAGGCCGAGCCGGCGCAGCATCTCATGCTCCTCGGCGTCCATGCGGCGGATCTCGGCGGCATAGGCCTCGGCGGGCAGGAAGGCGGGCAGCATGTCGAAACGGTCGAGCACGGCGATCACCGCCGGATCCGCCATCGCCTCGCGGAAGGCACCCTCCAGCGTCGCGACGATGGCGGGTTCCATCCCGCGCGGGCCGGCCACGCCGAAAGGCGAGACCGAGACCATGTCCACCCCCGTCTCCCGCAGCGTCGGCACGTTCGGAAAGCGCCTCGCGCGGGTGGCGTTCCAGACGCAGAGCAGGCGGAACTTGCCGTCCTCCACCAGCGGAGCCCAGCTCGAGCTGTCGGCGACCGCCATCACCGTGCCCGAGAGCAGTGCCGCGGTGGTCTCCGCGCTGCCGCGGAACGGCACGTGCAGGAGCTGCGCGCCGGCCTTCGCGGCGATCTGCTCCATGGCGATGTGCAGGCTCGTTCCCGCGCCCGGCGTGCCGTAGGTGAGCTGGCCAGGATGCGCCTTCGCCCAGTCCAGCAGGGCGCGGAAATCCTGCCACGGCGCATCGGCGCGCACGACCACGCCGAAGGTGTAGCCGGTGAGCTGCGCGACCCAGGTGAAGTCCGCCAGCGCGTCGAAGGGTTTCGGCTTCGTCATGTACGGGATGCGCAGCGTGGTGATCGGCATCTGCGACAGGGTGTAGCCGTCGGGCCGCGCCTGCGTGGCGAGGTGCACCGCCCCTAGCGTGCCGGCCGCGCCGGGCCGGTTGTCGGTGACCATCGTCTGGCCGAGGCGCTTGCCCGCGGCCTCGCAGATCGCGCGCATCGACAGGTCCGACGATCCGCCCGCCGGCCACGGCACGATCATGCGGATGGGCTGGTTGGGAAAGCGTGCGGGCTGTGCGACCGCCGGCAGGGCGAGCGCGGAGGCGAGCAGCGTGCGACGGGCAAGCGGCATGGATGTGTTCCCCCCGGCGCGGGTTCTTGATGCCCGTCGCCCGCGCGGAGCCTAGAGAAGCCCCTGCCACCGCGCGAGCGTAAACCGCCTGCCGCCCGGCCCGGCACGGGTCCTGCTCCGCGCGCGGCGGGCGGGGTCAGCGCGCCAGGTGGCGGTCGAAGAAGGCGGCGATCTCGGCGAACGCCTCCGCCGTCTCGGGTGCTGCGCGCAGCAGGAACTGCGCGTGACTCTGCGCCTCGAACATCTGCAACTGCGCCTCCACCTTCGCCTGCCGCAGCTTGCGGTGCGTGCGCACGGCATCGCTCAGCAGCAGGTCCCGCGTGCCGCTGGTGATCAGCGCCGGCGGGAAGCCGGTGAAGTCGCCGTTGACCGGCGAGAGCAGCGCGTCGTTCAGGTCGCGCCCGCCCGCGTACAGCGCGGCGGCGGCGCGTATCCAGCCGGTGTCCGTGACCAGCACGTTGTCCACGAAGGCGTTGGCGTTGCGGCTGTCGCCGTTGCCGGCGAGATCGGCCCAGGGCGTTCCCGGCGCGATGGCGGCCGGGAACGGCAGGCCCAGTTCGCGGGCGCGCAGCAGCAGCGCGAGCACCAACCCGCCGCCGGCGGAACTGCCGAAGATGCCCATTCGCGCCGGCCCGTGCTCCGCCAGCAGCGCGCGCCAGACCGCGACCGCATCGTCGAGCGCGGCAGGGAACGGATGGTCCGGCGGCATGCGGTAATCGACGGACACGACGCGGAAGCGCCCGTGCCCGGCCATCAGCATGCCCTCGCCCGCGCCCGCCTCGCCGGGGAACAGCACATAGCCGCCGCCATGCAGGTGCATCAGCACGCGGTCGCGGTTCTCCGGCGGAATGTCGGGAGGCGTGATGACGAAGACGTTCACCCCGCCGATGCGCGTGCTGTCCACCGTGAGGCGGAAGCCGTCGCGGAGCGCGCTCACGTCCGGCATCACCGCCTGCGCGGTCGCCGCCACGAAGCCGCGCCACGCCTCCGCGGTCTGCGGCACGAAGTTCCAGCCCGGCGCGGGCGGCGGGGCGACATAGGCGCGAAGCTGCGGGCTGATCGTATCGGGCGCGGGCAGCGGCCGTGGGGGAACCACGCGCGGCTCCGCGGGCGGGCTCTGCGCGGCCGCCTGCACGGCAGGCACGAGAGGTGCCGCGAGCATCAGCCGGCGCGTCAGAAGCATCGTGACGTCCTTTCGCGCACCCGCACGGGGGTGCGGCCGTGAACCTGAGGGCCGCGACGATCGCGGGGATCATCGCGATGATCCCGCCTGCCGCGACCCCTGCGGCACATAGACGATCGGCAGGTCGGCCGTCATCACGACCTGCGCCCGAACCGGATCTGGCGTCATCGTGAGCAGGAAGGCGTTCCACCCGGCCGGCGACACCGTTATGCGGCGTGCCATGGCATTGCACGACACTCCCCTTCGATACGGCATCGTCACCCGCACCCTGCATTGGGCAATGGCCGCCCTGCTCGCCTGGCAGTTCGCCGGCATGGCCGTGCGCCTCACGGTCGGCCGCGCGCCGATCACCAGCTTCATGGTCGGCACGCATGCAACCATCGGCTCGCTGCTGCTGATCCTGCTCCTGGCGCGGCTGGCCTGGGCCGTGACCCACCGGCAGCGGCGGCCGGCCTATGAAGCCGGGCCGGTCGGCATCGCCGCGCGCGCGGCGCATCTGGCGATGTATGCGCTGATGCTGGTCGTGCCGGCGCTTGCGCTGCTGCGCCTGTACGGGTCCGGCCGCGGCTTCGCGCCGCTCGGGATTCCGCTGTTCGCACCGCGGCCGGAACGCATCGAATGGATGATGGCGCCGGCGAACGCGGTGCACGGCAAGCTCGCCTGGCTGCTGCTGGCGCTGATCGCCGGCCATATCCTGGCGGCGCTCTGGCACCGTCTGGTGCGGCAGGACGACACGCTCGCGCGCATGACCGGGCCGCTCAGCGCGACCGCCTCAGCCGCGCGCTAGCCCCTCCGCCCCCTCATCCCACACCCACGGCGCGGGGCTGCGCACCGCCGTGCCGCCGACCCAGCGCGGCGGCGTGCGGTGGCGCTCCGCGCCGGCGAGAACGGCGGCGCCACGCTCGCTCAACCGCCACGCGCCGTCCGCGCCCGCGATGAGCTTGCCCGGCCCGTCCGACAGCCGCCGCACCGTGGCGCGGAGCGCGAGATCGGTGATGTGCAGCACCGGGTCCGCCGCATGCGCGGCACGCATCAGCGCGGACAGGTCCGCGGCGCCCTCGGCGACACCGCGCACAGCCACGCGCTCCGACAACGCAAGCCCGTCGCCGCGCCATGGCAGTTCCTGCAGCAGCCGCGTCAGCGCCGCCGCCATGTGCGGCCAGGGCAGCTTCTCGCGCCGCAACGCCTCCATTCCCGTCGGATCGTCGAAGCGGGAGACCGCCTCCCACGCCGCCGCGCCGGCTTCGATCTGCGCCGTGCTCACCGCGGTCTCGCTGCCGCGCAGGGCGGCGAGCGTGGCGACGTCCATCGCGCCGAAATGGCGCACGCCATCCGCCGGCACCGCGAACAGCTTTCCTTCCATCCCCGCGCAGGCCGCGAGCACGCGGGCGAGCGCGATCTGGTCGTACAGGTCGTGCTCGAACCACAGCACCACGCGCTCATGCCGCTTCAGCGCGAGCAGCCCGGCGTATTCGGCGCCGAGCCGCGTACGCACCTGCGCGACATCCTCGCCGTATTCGGCGGCGACGAAGCGCGCGCGGCGGCTGATGAAGCCCATCACGTCGCCGTCGTCCCACGCCGGCCCGTGCCAGAGCGGATCGACGAACGCGAAGTAGCCGCCGTCCCAGCCGGCCTGCGGCAGCTTCTCGCGCAGGTCGTCGCCGCAGCGGACGTTGAGCGTGCTCACGCGCGGAAGGCGGGCAGCGCCGCGATGGCGCGGGCGGCGCGCACCGCCTCATCCTCGGTCACATAGACATGCGGGCTGATGCGCAGCGCGCCGTCCCGTTCGGACACGACCACGCCCTCCGCACCGAGCGCCTTCGCAGTGCCGGCGGGCAGGCCGTCGCGCGGGCGCAGGCCGATCACATGGCCCACGCGCGCCTTTGGCGGCGCAACCGTCGCCCCAGCCTCGCGCAGCGCCTGCGCCATGGTGTCGGTGATGTGGCGCAGCCGTGCAGCGATCGCCTCGGTGCCCCAGGACAGCACCAGTTCCATCGCGGTGGCGGCCATCGGCAGGCCGATCGGATCGTTGCGTTCGCCACGGTCGTAGCGCCGCGCGCCGGCGACATTCTGGTTGCGACCGTGCAGTTCCAGCGGCTGGCCCTCGCGCCGGCGCGGCGCGGCGTAGAGGAAGGCGTGGCTGTAGGGGCCGAGTGTCCATTTGTAGGTGGGGAAGGCGACAAAATCCGCATCCCACCGCGTCACGTCCATCGGCATCGCGCCCGCCGCCTGCGTCGCGTCGATCACCAGCGCCGCACCCGCCGCGCGCACGGCCGGGGCGATGCGGTCGAGGTCGATCAGCGCGCCGTCCGTCCACTGAGAGGGCGTCAGCGCGGCGATGGCGAGCGGCGGTGCGCCCGGCGGGGCGATGCGGTCGAGGATGGCGCGCGTCCAGTCGCCGTCCTCCGGCCAGGGCACGACGTCGATCACCGCGCCCGTCCGCGCCGCGAGCCGGTCCCACGGCAGCGAATGGGAGGGGAACTCGCGCTCGATCCGCAGGATGCGGGAGCCTTTCGGCGCATCGAGGTTCGCCGCCGCGGTGGCGATGCCGAACGCGACCGACCCGCCCAGCGCGATCCCGTCCGCATCGCCGCCGATCAGCGCGGCCGCCGCGGCGCGGCAGCGCTCGGCCCAACTGTCGTCGGCGGCCATGTGGCCGGTCCACGGCGTGCTCTTCGTCGTCACGCCCGTCTCGCCGGCGGCGCGCACGGAGAGCGGCAGCGGGCCGTAGGCGGCGGCATCGAGATAGGCGAGACCCGCGGGGATCTCGAACAGGTCGCGCTGGCAGGTCAGCATGAGCGTGGCGTCGCCTCCGGTCACAACGCGGGGAACATCGACCGGCTGGCGCGGCAGGGCAACGTGGGGCTGAGGGGGACGTCGTCCCCCTCAGACTCCCCCGACCAGGAGCCACGGGCTCCTGGACCTCGATTCCTCAGGAAGGCCTTGAGCAGGTCCCCAGCCTGCCCCCTCCCGTCTCAGGGAGGGGGCAGGCTGGGGATTTGGCCGAAGGCCCCCTAAAGGAATCGCGGGTCCAGGGGGCCGTGCCCCCTGGTGGGGAGAGCCCGAGAGGGGCAACGCCCCTCTCGGAACCCCGCCCGCCGCCTGCTAGACCCCGCCCGTGACGATCCATCGCGCGCTTGCCGCCATTGCCCTGCTCACCGCGCTGCGGCTGCTCTGGCTCACCCTCGGCGTGCCGGAGCTGTACGCGGACGAGGCGCAGTACTGGGTCTGGGCGCAGTCGCCCTCGCTCGGCTACTTCACCAAGCCGCCGCTGATCGCCTGGCTGATCGGCGCGAGCACGGCGATGTGCGGCAATGGCGAAGGCTGCGTGCGCGTCTGGGTGCCGCTGCTGCACGCGGGCACCGCGCTGCTGATCCTGCGCGCCGGGACGGCGCTGTTCGGGGAACGCACCGGCTGCTGGGCGGGCGTGATCTACGCGACGCTGCCGGCGGTGTTCGTCTCCTCCACCATCGCCTCCACCGACGTGCCGCTGCTGTTCTTCTGGGCGCTGGCGCTGCTGGCGGTGGTCCGCATCCGGGAAGGCGCGGATGCGCGCTGGTGGCTCGCGCTGGGGCTGGCGATCGGGCTCGGCATGCTGGCGAAATACGCGATGGCGGCGTTCGCGGGATCGCTCGTCCTGCTGTTCATCCTGGACCGGGACGCGCGGGCGCGGCTGCGGGGCGCGGGGCCGTGGATCGCGCTCGCGGCAGCGCTCGCCGTGATGGGGCCGAACCTCGCCTGGAACATGGCGAACGACTTCGCCTCCGTGCGGCACGTGGGCGCGAACGCGAATCTCGAGGGCGGGCCGCGCTTCAACATCGGCAAGGGGTTCGAGTTCATCGGCGCGCAGTTCGGCGTGTTCGGCCCGATCCTGTTCGCGCTGCTGCTGGTGCTGTTCGCACGCGGGCGCGCGCTGTGGGCGGATGCGCGGTTCCGGCTGCTGCTGATCTTCACCGTGCCGCTGCTGGCCGCGATCGCGGTGCAGGGCTTCCTCTCACGCGCCAACCCGAACTGGGCTGCGGCGGCCTATGTCGCGGCGACGCTGCTGGTCGCGGGCTGGTGCGTCACGCAGGGACGGGAACGCTGGTTGCGCGCCTCCGTGGCGCTGCACGTCGCGGTCGCCCTGCTGATCTTCCTCGGGCCGCTGCTGGCGGAAGCCGTGGGCCACCCGCTGCCGCGCCGCTTCGATCCGTGGATGCGCCAGCGCGGGCAGGAGGCGCTCGGCCGCGCGGTCGGCGCGCTGCTGCGGGAGAACCCCGGCGCGCGGCTGCTCGCCGACCAGCGGCGCGACATGGCCGCCCTGATCTACTACGTGCGGCCCCACCCGCTCGACGCGGCGATGTGGGACGTGGACGACGTGCCCCACAACGAGTTCGAACTGACGGCGCGCCTGCCCGCCACCGAGACGCGGCCGCTGATCTGGGTGACGCGGCGGGAGGACATCAGCGAGGTCGCGTCGCGCTTCGAGCATGTCACGCCGCTCGCGCGCATCACCGTGCCGACGCATCCGGACGCGGCGCTGCGCTTCCTCGCGTTCCGGCTGGAAGGCTTCCGCGGATACTGAACGCGGGCGGCAGCAGCACCAGCCAGGCGATGCGCGCCTGATAGCGGTGATGCGGCTTCGACAGCGCGCCGGTGGCAAGCGCGTTGGCGAGACAGGCGGCGAGGATCAACACGCTCAGCGACGCGAGCCGCGCGTCGCGTCGCCATGCGGCGCGCACCAGGACCAGCAGCGACAGCACCGCGAAGACGGCGAGGACTGTGGGCTGCCAGCGCACGAACGGCTCGGCCGCCGCGACGAGTTCGCCGCGCGCCTGCAGCGAGGCGGCGAAGCGGTGCTGCTCCGCGGGCGGGAAGAACTGCGAGAGGCGCAGCCCGACCGTCAGCGGGAGGTGGTCCGGCACCAGCGCATCGCCCACGCGCACCAGCAGCACCTGCCGGCCCATGTTGGCGAGGGCGTTGCCGGCCGCGGTCAGCGGTGAGGCGATCAGCGCGGCGCGTGCGACCTCGCTCGCTTCGGCGGCGAAGGCGATCGGGCCGCCGGGCGTGGACCAGACCGGCCCCTGCTCCGACCACAGGAATTCGTCCGAATCCGCCGGCAGCCGCCCCTGCCACGCGCAGAGCCGCCAGCCCGCTTCGGGGCAGCGCCGCGCCAGCACCGGCTCCACCAGCCCGTCGCCATTGAGCCGCGCCAGCATGAACACCGACCCGAAGGGCGAGATGCCCGGCCGCCCGTGGCCGATGGCGTTGGTCGCGACCAGCAGCGCGATGGCACCCGCGAGCGGCGCGGCTGCCAGCAGCGCGGGGCGCCAGCGCAGGCGCAGCAGCAGCACCAGCGTGACCAGCGCGGCGGCGATGATCAGGTGCGAGAGGTGCACCGCAATGGCGACCAGCGTCACGACGTAGATCGCGCAACGCACCGGCCGGGACAGGCGCTCGCCCCAGGCGATCAGGAACACGCCAAGCACGACGAGCGGGGCGAAGATGTCCGGCATCAGCAGGCTCGCCACCCATGGCGCCGGGGTCACCGCGGCCAGCGCCACGATCAGCGTGAGGTGAAACCGCGCGGAGGGTGGGCCGAACGCCGCCTGCGTCTGCCACAGCATCCAGGAGACGAGCAGTACCTGCCCTGCAAGCGGCAGCCACAGCGTGGTTTGCCCGTGCAGCATGAGCAACGGTCCGTAGATCCAGGGCTTGTCCCAGATCATGAACGGCTGCAGCGCCTGGAACAGGAAGGCGCCGGTGTCGCTGAAGACGATGGGATAGCCGTTCAGCAGCGCCGGCCAGGCCAGCAGCAGGCCCCCGCTAGCGATGGTGAGCGCGGCCCTCATGCGGATCGCGGCGTTCGCAGGCCCTTCCCCCGACCCTCTGCCCGGGAGGGGAGCGGAGGTGGGCAGGAACCGGTCAGCGTTCCGCCAGCCACGTCGCGGTGGCGATCTCGTCGCCTTCGCGTGCCTCCACCCATGCCGTGCTGCCGTCCGTGTGCGTCTCCTTCTTCCAGAAGGGCGCATCGGTCTTGAGCCAGTCGATCAGGAAGGCGGTCGCCTCCAGCGCGGCTTGGCGATGGGTGGAGGCGGCAAGGACGAGCACGATGTTCTCGCCCGGCTTCAGCGCGCCGACGCGGTGGATCACCGTGCAGCCGCAGAGCGGCCACCGCGCCTCGGCGCGCGCGACGATCTGCGCCAGCGCCCGCTCGGTCATGCCGGGATAGTGTTCCAGCATCAGCTCGGCCACGTCGCCGCCGCGCACCGTGCCGACGAAGGCGCCGATGCCGCCGATATCCACGCGGCTCGCGGTCAGCCGGGCGAGTTCCGCGCCGATGTCGAAATCCGCGGTCTGGACGCGGATCGTCGCCATCTCAGCCCCCCGTCATCGGCGGAAAGAAGGCGACCTCGTCATTCGCGGCGACCGGCGTGGTCGGGGTGGCGAGGTCCTGGTTCACCGCGCAGCGGATCACCCGCCGGTCGCTGAACGCCGCCGCGTGGCCGGCCGACTGATCGCGCAGCCAGGTCATCAGATCGGACACCGTCGTCACCGATGCGGGGGGCGCGAGCGTCTCCTCCGCTGCGCCGACGCGTTCCTTCAGCCAGGCGAAGTAGAGGATCTTCATTGCCGCGGCACGGTGCGCACCTGTCCGTCGGCGCCGATGATCGTCATCGTGTTGCCGGGGCCGGGCACCGCCACGCCGGATCCGCCGCCCGGCGTCTGGAAGGTCTGGTAGGCGCCGGTGCCGCCGGTGGTCACGCCGCCCGGCTGGCCGGGGATCACGACCGGCTGGCCCACCT
>JBBCJT010000160.1:0-8039 GCA_037190665.1 Rhodovastum atsumiense
AGCTTGATCTCCACGATCCGCTCCACGCCGCCGGCGCCGATCACCACCGGCACGCCGACATACAGGTCCTTCACGCCGTACTGGCCGGTGAGCCAGGCGGCACAGGGCAGTACGCGCTTCTTGTCCTTCAGGTAGCTCTCGGCCATCGCGATCGCGGATGCGGCCGGGGCATAGAAGGCGGAGCCGCGTTCCAGCAGCTTCACGATCTCCCCGCCGCCGTTGGCGGTGCGGGTGACGATCGCGTCGATCTTGTCCTGCGTGGTCCAGCCCATCTTCACGAGGTCCGGCACCGGGATGCCGGCGACGGTGGAATAGCGCGTGAGCGGGACCATCGTGTCGCCATGGCCGCCGAGCACGAAGGCCGTCACGTCCTCGACGCTGACGTTGAACTCGTGCGCGAGGAACAGGCGGAAGCGGGCGGAGTCCAGCACGCCGGCCATGCCGACGACCTTCTCCGGCTTCAGCCCGGACTTCTGCTGCATCACCCACACCATCGCATCGAGCGGGTTGGTGATGACGATGACGAAGGCGTCCGGCGCGTAGGTCTTGATGCCCTCGGCCACCTGGGCGATCACGCCCGCGTTCTTGGCGACGAGGTCGTCGCGGCTCATCCCCGGCTGGCGGGGGAAGCCGGCGGTGACGATGACGACGTCAGCGCCCTTGATGGCGGCATAGTCGGACCCGCCGACCATGTTGGAGTCGAACCCGTCGACCGGGCCGGACTGCATGATGTCCAGCGCCTTGCCCGCGGCCACGCCGCCGAACACGTCGAACAGGACGACATCGCCCAGCTCCTTCAGTCCGACGAGATGGGCCAGCGTGCCGCCGATGTTGCCGGCGCCGACGAGCGCGATCTTGCTGCGTGCCATGAAACCCTTCCGAGGCGAGGAGGCGCCTGCCCATACTCCCCACGCTGCGATGCGGCAAGAAGGGGTCCCCCGGGGGATCAGGGAGCGGGCGGGCCCACCGGGCGCGGCCGCCCGTCGCTGTCCAGCGCCACGAAGGTGAAGGTCGCCTCCGTCACCCGCATGTGCCGGTCGGAATCGCGCGGCCGGCGCCAGGCGGAGATGCGGAACTTCATGCTGGTGCGTCCCACCGAGGAAAGCTCCGCCCACACGCTGACCTCGTCGCCCACGCGGACGGGGTGGAGGAAGCTCAGCGCGTCGATCGCGACGGTGGCCACCCGCCCGCGCGCCAGCCGCGAGGCCGCCCAGCCGCCGGCGAGGTCCATCTGGCTGAGCAGCCAGCCGCCGAAGATGTCGCCGTTCGGGTTGGTGTCGCCGGGCATGGCGACGGTGCGGATGGCGGGTTCGGCGGTGGGCGGGGCCTCGCTGGGGGACTGGCTCATGGCCGAACGCTCCGGGAGGCGGGTGCCGCGGTCAAGCGCGCGGTTCCGGGCAGAACCACCGTCAGTCCCGGACGGGCGGCCATTGCTGTGCGCCGTGCAGCACGCGCAGGATCGTCACGGCGCGCATCCGCCGCATAGACCACGACGTAGTTCGACCGCACGACCATTTCCCGTGTGCCCGGCACACGGCCCGCGCGGTAGAGTTCGGGGTGGTCGGGCAGCCGCGCGACCCTGGCTTCGAGATCGTCCTTCAGCCGCTGCGCGGCGTCCGGATTGTCATCCGAAATATGGTCGACGATCGCCAGAAGATCGGCACGGGCTGCCTGCCGCCACTCAACGACCGGCACGGCGCTTTCGGTCGATCACCGTCTGCGCATCGTCCATGACCTGACGGTGGGAAGCGGGCGGCCGCTTGTCGTCCATGGCTTCCCGGACCCTGGCGCGGAACCACGCATCGTAGGCGTCCGGATCGGATGTCAGCCCGGCCGGCAGCCCGCCTTCCCGCGCGATGCGCGTCAGCAGGATGCGCACCGCGTCCGAGACGGTCAGCCCGACATTGGCGAGCTTCTCCGCCGCTTCCGCCTTCAAGTGGGCATCCACGCGGACATGGAGCATCGATGTCTGCGGCATCGGAAGTCTCCCGGCCTGTTCGGAACAGGTTGTATCTCAAACGAGAGACATCAAGAAGGCCGTGCTACCGTCAAGTTTGCCGGCGTGGCCCCACCCCCGCGGTTCCGGCGCGCGCCGCGCTGGCCTAGACAGGGCCGGGCGATGCGGAGCGGATGATGGCGCGGCCGGTGATGCTTGTGGTGCTGGACGGATGGGGCTGGCGGACGGAGGCGGCGGACAACGCCGTGCTGCAGGCCGCGACCCCGACGTTCGACGCGCTGTGGCGCGAGTGCCCGCATGCCTTCCTGCGCACCTCCGGCCTCGATGTCGGCCTGCCGGAAGGGCAGATGGGCAATTCGGAGGTCGGCCACCTCAATCTCGGCGCCGGGCGGGTGGTGATGCAGGACCTGCCGCGGATCGGTGCCGCCATCGCGGACGGCTCGCTCGCGAAGAACCCCGCCCTCGCCGGGCTGATCGAGGCGGCGCGCGCGTCTACCGGGGTGGTGCACCTGCTCGGCCTCGTCTCGCCGGGCGGCGTGCATGCGCATCAGGAACATGCCGCCGCGCTGGCCCGCATCCTCGCCGGCGCCGGGCTCACCGTGCGCGTGCATGCGCTGACCGACGGGCGCGACACGCCGCCCAAGGCCGGCGGCGGCTATCTGGCGAAGCTGACCGCGTCCCTGCCGGCCGGGGCCTCGGTGGCCACCGTCTGCGGCCGCTACTACGCGATGGACCGCGACAACCGCTGGGAGCGGGTTGAGAAGGCGTGGCGGGCCATCGCGCTCGGTGACGGGCCGCGCTTCGCCGATGCGGCCTCCGTCGTCGATGCCGCCTATGTCGCGGGCGTCACCGACGAGTTCGTGCTCCCTGCCGCGGTCGGCGCCTATGGCGGCATCGCGGACGGCGACTGCCTGCTCTGCTTCAACTTCCGCGCCGACCGGGTGCGGGAGATCCTGGCCGCGTTGCTCGACCCCGGCTTCACCGGCTTCACCCGGCCGCGCGCGCCGAAGATCGCCGCCGCGATGGGCATGACCCAGTATTCGACCGCGCTCGACGCGCTGATGGGCACGCTGTTCCCGCCGCAGACCATGGCGAACATCCTCGGCGCCGTGGTCGCTGCCGCGGGCAAACGGCAACTGCGGATGGCGGAGACGGAGAAGTATCCGCACGTCACCTACTTTCTGAACGGCGGCGAGGAGACGCCCTATCCCGGCGAGGACCGGATCATGGTCCCCTCCCCCAAGGTCGCGACCTATGACCTGCAGCCGGAGATGTCGGCGCCCGAACTGGCGGACAAGGCGGTCGCGGCGATCGGGTCCGGCCAGTACGACCTGATCGTGCTGAACTTCGCCAATGCCGACATGGTGGGCCACACCGGCAGCCTGCCGGCCGCGATCAGGGCGGTGGAGGCGGCCGATGCCGGGCTGGGGCGCATCGCGCAGGCGATCCGCGCGCAGAACGGCGCGCTGCTGGTCACCGCCGATCACGGCAATGCGGAGCTGATGCGCGACCCGGTGACCGGCGGGCCGCACACCGCGCACACCACCAACCCGGTGCCGGTGCTGCTGATGGGCGCGCCCGCGGGCGCGTCGCTGGCCGATGGCCGGCTCGCCGACGTGGCCCCGACGCTGCTTGCGCTGATGGGGCTCGCCCAGCCGGCGGAGATGACCGGCCACAACCTGGTGCGCCGCGATGCGGCGGCGGCGGGCTAGCGCGGCGCAGTCCGCCGGCGTCTTTCCGCGGTCCCTCGCGGCCGCGCTGCTGCTGCTGGGCCTGTCCGCCGGCGCGCAGGCGCAGGACGCGCGCGCGCTGGAACGCGCGGAACGGGAGCGCGCCGCCCAGCAGGAAGCCGCGCGCGAGGCCGCCGCCCGGCTGCGGGAGGCCGACGCGGAGCGGCAGCGGCTGCGCGCCGCGCGCCTCGCCGCCTCGGAACGGCTGCGCCGCGCCGAGGAGGAGACCGCTGCCATCACCGCCCGGATCGAGGGTCTGTCCGAACGCCGCACGGCGGCCGAGGCGGAGCTGGCGCGGCGCGTCGGGGCCCTCGGCCCGCTGCTGCCGCTGATCCAGCGCCTGTCGCTGTATCCGGCCGAGACCCTGCTCGCGGTGCCGGCCCCGCCGGAGGACACGCTGCTCGGCCTGTCGCTGCTGCGGGCCATGACCCACAACCTGACCGCCGAAGCGGCCGCGATCCGCACCGAGCAGGAGGCGCTGACCGTGCTCGCCGGCCGCCTCGTCGCCGAGCAGGCGGCGCTGGAGACCGCGCTCGCTGCCCAGCGCGAGCGGGGCGCGGAGCTGGACCGCGCGCTGGCCGAGGCGGAGGCCGCCCGCAGCGAGGCGGAGGAGGACGCCGAGGAAGCCGGCCGTGCCGTCGCCCGCGCGGCCGAGCGTGCCGCCGACCTGCGCCAGGCGATCGCCCGGATCGAGGCCGAGCAGGAAGCCGCCGCCCGCCGCGCCCGGGCCGAGGCGCAGCGGGCCGAGGCCGCACGCCGCGCAGATCAGGCCGATGCCGCCCGCCGCCGCGCCGCGGCCGCCGCCGCCCCGCGCGGCCCGGGCCTGGTCCGTGGCCGGACGGTGCTGGAACCGCCGGTGGTGGGCTCCGTCGCGGTCGATTACGGCGCGCGGACGGAGGACGGCCCGGCCCAGGGGATCGGCTGGCAGGCCGCCTCGGGCGCGCGGGTGCGCTCGCCCTGCGCCGGTCGGGTCATGTATGCCGGGCCGTTTCGCTCATATGGCGCGCTGTTGATCGTGGATTGTGGCGGCGGATACCATATCGTGCTGTCTGGGCTGGATCGGCTGGATGCGCGCGTCGGCGCCTCCGTCGCTGCCGGGGACGCGGTGGGTGCGATGGGCGCCGGCCCGCGCCCGCGGTTGACGATGGAGCTTCGACACAACGGCCGGCCGGTGGATCCGGGCCCATGGCTTTCCGCGAGAGGATAGGTCGCTGATGCGCTTTCGTTCTGCCCTGCTGGTCGGCGCCGCCTTTGGCGCGGGGCTGGCGATCTCGCCGATGATGACCCAGCTCGGGGACCGGCTCGGCATTGCCGCCTGGGCGCAGGAAAGCGGACGGGCGGAGACGTACCGGCTGCTCAACCTGTTCGGCGACGTGTTCGAGCGTATCCGCGCCGAATACGTCGAACCGGTGAACGACCGCGAGGTGATGGAGGCGGCCATCAACGGCATGCTCACCAGCCTCGACCCGCACTCGTCCTACATGAACGCACGCACCTTCCGCGACATGCAGGTGCAGACGCGCGGCGAGTTCGGCGGCCTCGGCATCGAGGTCACGCAGGAGAACGGCTACATCAAGGTGATCTCGCCGATCGACGACACGCCCGCCTTCCGCGCGGGCGTGAAGGCCGGCGACCTGATCGTGGCACTCGACGGGCAGACCGTGCAGGGCCTGTCGCTGAACGAGGCGGTGGAGAAGATGCGCGGGGCGCCGCGCAGCGAGATCAAGCTGACCATCCGCCGCGAGGGTGTGGCTAACCCGATCCAGCTCACGCTGACGCGCGACGTGATCCGCATCCAGGTGGTGCGCTCGCGGCTGGAAGGCGGCGACATCGCCTATATCCGCGTCACCAGCTTCAACGAGCAGACGGAAGTGGCGCTGCGCCGGGCGCTGCAGCAGCTCAAGACCCAGGCGGGCGGCAACCTCAAGGGCGTGGTGCTCGACCTGCGCAACAACCCCGGCGGGCTGCTCGACCAGGCGGTGCAGGTCTCCGACGATCTGCTGGAACAGGGCGAGATCGTCTCCACCCGCGCCCGCCGCGCCGAGGATGCCCAGCGCTGGAACGCCAAGCCCGGCGACATCGCGAGCGGCCTGCCGATCGTGGTGCTGATCAACGGCGGGTCGGCGAGCGCGTCGGAGATCGTCGCCGGCGCGCTGCAGGACCACAACCGCGCCATCGTCATCGGCCAGCGCTCGTTCGGGAAAGGCAGCGTCCAGACCGTGATGCCGCTGCCCGGCAACGGCGCGATCCGGCTGACCACCGCGCGCTACTACACGCCGTCCGGCCGCTCCATCCAGGGCACCGGCATCGCGCCGGACATCGAGGTGCTGCCGTCGCGCGCCGAGCCCGCGCCGCGCTTCGGGCCGGAGCGCGAGAGCGACCTGCGCCACAGTCTGCGCAACGAGGGCGGCACGCCGCCGACCGAGGGCGCGCCGCCGCGCAGCGACATGCCGCCGGTCGCCAAGACCCTCCAGCGCCTGCCGCCGGAGAACTTCCCGAACTTCGACCCGACCAAGCCCGAGACCGACTGGCAGCTCAACCAGGCGCTGGTGCTGGTGCGCGGCATGGCGGCGCAGCGGCGCGCCAGCGCGAATTGAGTCATGGTTGGTTCAGCCTGAGCGGGCCATGATCGCGCGACGGCGGAACAGGGCGTGATGATGGTCCCGGCTGAACCGGTGTCCGGCGTCTGCGCGCCGGCCCTTTGAACGACGAAAATCCGGGCCGGCCGGTGCGGTCGCATGGCGGCTGGCCGCGTCGGCTGCTGATCGGCTTCTGGGTCGCGCTGCTGCTTGTCGCCGGCGCCGGTGCCGCCCTCCTGCACCGGCTCGGCCCTCCGCCGCAGCAGGTCGAGGCCCCTGCCCCCTCCCAGGCGATCCCGGCCGCCGCGGCCACGCCCGCACCCGCGCCGGCTTCGCCTTTCGGGCCAGCCACCGCGGGCGACGGGTTGCTGGAACCCGGGCCATACGGGCCCCTGCCGCGCGTCGGCCCCGACGGGACCACGCCGATCCGCGCCTATGGCCGCGACTTCGACCGCGAGGACCGCCGGCCGCGCATCGCGCTCGCCATCGCCGGGATCGGCCTGTCGGAATCCCTGACCCTCGAGGCCGTGACGATCCTGCCGCCGGACGTGGCGCTGATCGTCTCGCCCTACGCCGCCGACCCGGGTCGCACCGCGGCGGCGGCGCGCGCCGCGGGGTTCGAGCTGCTGGCCGGGGTGCCGATGGAGCCGGCCAATTTCCCGCTCAACGATCCCGGCCCGCGCGCGCTGCTGACCGGCGCGACCGATGCCGTCAACGCCGACCGCCTCGCCTGGGCGCTGGGGCGGTTCACCGGTTATGTCGGGGCCAGCTCCGCCATCGGCGGCGCCCTGCGCGGGGAGCGTTTCGCGGCGATGCGCATGGCCTTCGGGCATGTGCAGGAGGAGCTGTACGCGCGTGGGCTGCTCTATCTCGACCCCCGTCCCGGCGAACCCGATCCGCCCGGCGTGTGGGGGCGCAGCGTCGACCTGATCCTGGACGAGCCGGGCGGGGTGCGCGTGCTGATCGAGGAGCGGCTGGCACGGCTGGAGAAGATCGCCGCCGAGCACGGCAGCGCCGTCGGCCTCGCGCTCCAGCCTTCGCCCACGCTGCTGGGCGCTGTCACGGCCTGGGCCGCGGGGCTGGGCGAGAGGGGCGCGGTGCTGGCGCCGGTTTCGGCGGTGATCCGCCGCCCGCAGGAGACGCAGCGATGATCCTTCCCTACCGGCCGAACGTGGGCGCCGTGCTGTTCGCCCGCGACGGTCGCGTGCTGGTCGCCCGCCGCGCCGACATGCCGAACGCGGAGGGCCCGGCCGGCGGCTGGCAGCTTCCGCAGGGCGGCATGGACGAAGGCGAGGACCCGCGCGTGGCGGTGATGCGCGAGCTGGCCGAGGAGATCGGCACCGATCGCGCCGAGATCCTGGCCGAGCATCCCGACTGGCTCACCTACGATCTGCCGCCGGAGTTGTTGGGCGTGGCGCTGAAGGGCCGCTACCGCGGGCAGAAGCAGAAATGGTTCGCGCTGCGCTTCACCGGGCGCGACGTCGACATCCGGCTGGATGCCGACCCGCATCCGGAGTTCGACGCGTGGCGCTGGACGGCGCTGGTCGAGCTTCCGGCCCTCGCGATCGGCTTCAAGCGGCCGATCTACGAGGCACTGGCGCGCGACTTCGCGCGGTTCGCGGTGCCGGGTTGAGGGCTGGGGCGCTGCCCCAGACCCCGGCAGGGCGCTGCCCTGCACCCGCAAGGGGCCACCGGCCCCTTGACCCGGGATTCCTCAAGAGGGCCTTCGGCCAAATCGGTCGGTAGCCCCCACCCCCCTCGATGATTATCGAG
>JBBCJT010000161.1:0-4900 GCA_037190665.1 Rhodovastum atsumiense
CCGCAAGGGGCTTGGCCCCTTCACCCACCCAGGGGGCACGGCCCCCGGCACCCGCGATTCATTCAGGAATAATTAAGCAGGTCGGCCGCCAGTCCCTCCCCCCACACCCCCTGTTGTGGGGGTAGGGACTGGCGACCGACCTGCTTAAGTCTTCCTGAAGGAATCGCGGGTCCAGGGGGCCGTGCCCCCTGGTGGGGTGAAGGGGCAAAGCCCCTTCCGGGGCGCGGGGCAGCGCCCCGCCGCTTCCTTCACACGTGGAAGCTTTCGCCGCAGCCGCAGCGGCCCTTTTCGTTCGGGTTCACGAAGGTGAAGCCGGAGGTCAGCGCCTCGGTGCGATAGTCCATGATCGTGCCGATCAGGAACAGGCTGGCCTTACGGTCCACCAGCACGGTCACGCCCTTGTCGGTGACCACCTCGTCGCCGGGGCCCGGCGCGTCGGCCCAGCTCATGTCGTAGGCCAGGCCGGAACAGCCTTTGGTCTTCACGCCGATGCGCAGCAGCTTGCCGGCCTCGCCCTTGGCGTACATCCTGCGCAACCGATCGGCCGCCTCGTCGGTCAGCGACATCAGCGGCGGCAGGGCGCGGCGGGCGGGCTTGGGCGTGCCGGCGGTGGTGGTGCTCATGGGCATCATCTCGGCATGGGTCAGAACATGTTCAATGCGAGCCGTGCTTCCTCGCTCATGCGGCTCGGGTCCCACGGGGGATCCCAGACCACCTCGACTTCGCAGCGGCTGACGCCTTCGACGGCAAGGCAGGCGTTGCGGACCTGCTCGGGCAGCTCCTGCGCGGCCGGGCAGCCCGGCGCGGTCAGCGTCATCTCCACCTTCACGCCGCCGTCATCGAAGATCTCGAGCGCGTAGATCAGCCCCAGCTCGTAGATGTTCACCGGGATCTCGGGATCGTAGACGGTGGCGACCGCGGCGATCAGCGCATCCTCGCTCGGCTTGGGCGAGGTCGCGCCGTCCGGCGTCCAGGCGCCGTGCGCGGCCTGCCTGTCTTCGGGGGCGGGCGTGTCAGGGGCGAGATCATTCACTGGTCGTTTCTCCCCGTCCGTCAAGCGCCGCCACCAGCGCGTGCCAGGGCAGCGTCGCGCATTTCACGCGCGAGGGATATTCGTGAACGCCGGCAAGCGGAGCGAGCGGTTCCAGCGCCGGATCGTCGTGCCGGCCGGTGCGGGCCATCTCGCGCACCGACTCCGCGAGCTGCCGCGCCTGCGCGTCCGTCATCCCGCGCACCGCCTCGGTCATCAGCGACCCGCTGGCGATGGAGATCGCGCAGCCGCGCGCCTGGAAGCTGACATCGTCCAGCCGCCCGTCGCCGCCGTGATGCACCCACACCTGGCAGCGGTCGCCGCACATCGGGTTGTCGCCCTTGGCGGACGCATCGAAGGCTTCGAGCTTGCGGTGATTCCGCGGCCGGCGGCCGTGATCGAGGATCACCTCCTGATACAGGTCCCGCAGCTCCTCGAAGGACATGGCGTCGCTCATTCGAAGAACTGCCGCACCCGCGTCAGCGCGTCCGCCAGCGCGTCGATCTCGGCTTCCGTCGTGTAGGCGGCGAAGGAGGCGCGCGCGGTGCCGTCCAGCCCGAAGCGGCGCATCAGCGGCTCGGCGCAGTGATGGCCGGCGCGTACCGCGATGCCCTGCCGGTCGAGCAGGGTCGCCACGTCGTGCGCGTGCGCGCGGTCGAGCGTGAAGGAGATGACGCCGCCGCGATCCTGCGCGCGTCCGAGGATCGAAATCCCCTCGATCGCCGACAGCCGCGCGATGGCGTGCTCCGTCAGCCGCGCCTCGTGCGCGGCGATGGCCGGGTAACCCAGCCCCTCGATCCAGTCGATGGCCGCCTTCAGCCCGATCCCTTCCAGGATCGCGGGCGTGCCCGCCTCGAACTTGTGCGGCACCTCGGCCCAGGTCGCGCGCTCGTAGGTGACGGTGGAGATCATGTCGCCGCCGCCGAGGAACGGCGGCATCGCCTCCAGCAGCTCGCGCCGCGCCCACAGCACGCCGATGCCGGTGGGGCCGTAGAGCTTGTGGCCGGTGAAGACATAGAAATCGGCATCCAGCGCCTGCACGTCCACGCGCCGGTGCACTACTGCCTGCGACCCGTCGAACAGCACCTTTGCGCCGGCGGCGTGCGCGGCAGCGACCACGCGCTCGGCGGGAACGTAGGTGCCGAGCGTGTTGGACATGTGCGTGATGGCGACGAGCTTCACCCGCCCGTCCGCAAGCAGCGCCTCGTAGGCGGGGAAGTCGAGTTCGCCCGCATCGGTCACGGGTGCGATGCGCAGCTCCGTGCCGTGCGTGTCGCGCAGGATCTGCCAGGGCACCAGGTTGGAATGGTGCTCCATCTGGCTGACCAGCACCGCGTCGCCCGGCTTGAGGATGCCGCGGCCGTAGCTGTAGGCGACGAGGTTGATCGCCTCGGTGGAGTTGCGGACGAACACGATCTCCGCCCGCTCGCGCGCGTTCAGCAGCTTCGCGGCCGCGTCGCGGCACGCCTCGTAGGCGTCGGTCGTACGCTCGCTCATCCAGTGCAGGCCGCGATGGACGTTGGCGTACTGCCGCTCCATCGCGCCGGCCATCGCCTCGATCACCGCGCGCGGCTTCTGGGCCGAGGCGGCGCTATCGAGGAAGACGAGAGGCTTGCCGCGGATCGTCTGCGACAGGATCGGGAACTGCGCGCGGATCGCAGCCACATCGAGCATGGGAGCGAGCGCGCCGTCCATCACGCCGCCTCCGCCCAGCGCGCCGTCAGCGCGTCGTCCAGCACCGCGCGGAGCCGCGTGTCGGCCACCGCGTCCAGCGCCTCGGTCAGGAAGGCACGGATGAGGATCGACCGCGCCTGCGCCTCCGGGATGCCGCGCGAGCGCAGGTAGAAAAGCTGGCCGGCATCGAGCTCGCCCACGGTCGCGCCATGGCTGCACTTCACGTCGTCGGCGAAGATGCGGAGCTGCGGCTTGCTGTCGATCTCCGCGTCCGGGCTCAGCAGCAGCGCCTGGTTCATCTGGTAGCCGTCGGTCTTCTGCGCGACGCGATCCACCTCGATGCGCCCCTGGAAGACACCCTTGGCGCGGCCGTCCAGCACGTTCTTCACCGTCTGGCGGGACGCGCAGTTGGGCGAGGCATGCTCCACCACCGTGGTGATGTCGCCATGCTGCACCCCGCCCAGCACCTGCGCACCGTTAAGGTGCACGATCGCCTCCGGCCCGCCGAGCCGCGCATGCACCTCGGTCCGGGCCAGCCGCGCGCCGAGGTTCAGGGCGAAGAAATCATAGGTCGCGTTGCCGGCGACCTCGGCGAAGACGGTCGCGAGATGGAACGCCGCCTGCGACTCCTGCTGCAGACGCACGTGAGTCAGATGGCCGCCCTCGGCGACCTCCACCTCGATCACCGGGTTGTGGAAGTACGCGCCGGTGCCGCACGAGACCTCCAGCAAAGCAAGCTGCGCGCCGGCCGCCACGCGGATGCGGTGGCGCGGATGGAAGGCGACCGCGCGGCCCGCGACATCGGTCCCGAGCGAGGCCAGCATCAGCACGCCGGCATCGCCGCCGGTGACCTCGATCACCGCGCCGTCCTCGGCCAGCATCGTGTTCAGCGCCGCGAGCGGCGCGTCGGCCTCGGTGTGCGCGAAGGCGGGGTTGGCGGCGAAGCGGCCGAGCCGCAGCGTGGCCGGCACGTCGAGCCGCGAGAGATCCTCCCGCACCCGGCCGTTGACCATCACGAGACGCGGCACGTCGAGCGTCGGCAGAGCGGCAGTCAGGTCCGCCGCGCCGTCCACCGATCCGATCGGCTCTGCGAAGGGCAGATCCGCGAGCGGGCGGAGGTTGGTGTAGTGCCACGCCTCGTTGCGCAGCGTCGGCAGGCCGGACCGGCGGAAGGACTCCGCCGCCGCCTGCCGCACGTCCCCGGCACCCGGCAGCCGCGCGCGCAGCCCCTCGTAGCGGGCGAGGAAGGCGTCGGCCGTTGTCTGCAATGTCGCGCTCACGCGGCCTCCGCCTTGGCGAGGATGCCGCCGTAGCCCTGCTCCTCCAACTCGCGCGCGAGCTCCGGCCCGCCGCTGCGCTGGATGCGGCCATCGGCCAGCACGTGCACGAAGTCCGGCACGATGTGGTCCAGCAGGCGCTGGTAGTGGGTGATGACGATGGCGGAGAAGTCCGGCCCGCGCATCGCGTTCACGCCCTCGGCCACGATGCGCAGCGCATCGATGTCGAGCCCGCTGTCGGTCTCGTCGAGGATCGCGAGCTTCGGCCGCAGCACCGCCATCTGCAGGATCTCGTTGCGCTTCTTCTCGCCGCCCGAGAAACCCACGTTGACGTTGCGCTTGAGCATGTCGTCCGGCATCGCGAGCCGCTTCATCTCGGCGCGGGCGAGCTTGAGGAACTGCACCGCGTCCAGCTCCGGCTCGGCGCGGGCGCGGCGCAGCGCGTTCAGCGCCGTGCGCAGGAAGTTGGCGTTGCCCACGCCCGGCAGCTCAACCGGATACTGGAAGGCGAGGAACATGCCGAGTGCCGCGCGCTCCTCCGGCTCCATCTCCAGCAGGTCCTTGTCCTCGAAGGACGCGGACCCGCCCGTGACCTCGTAGCCCTCGCGGCCCGAGAGCACATGCGCGAGCGTGGATTTGCCGGACCCGTTGGGGCCCATGATGGCGTGCACCTCGCCCGGCCGCACCGTCAGCGTGATGCCCTTCAGGATCTGCTTGTCCTCGACGGACGCGCTCAGATTCTCGATCTTCAACATGCCTTCGTTCCTCAGCCCACCGAGCCTTCGAGGCTCAGCGCCAGCAGCTTCTGCGCCTCCACGGCGAATTCCATCGGCAGTTCCGCCAGCACCTCGCGGCAGAAGCCGTTCACGATCAGTCCCACCGCTTCCTCCTGCGACAGCCCGCGCTGGCGGCAGTAGAA
>JBBCJT010000162.1:0-22142 GCA_037190665.1 Rhodovastum atsumiense
AGCAGGTCGAGATGCATGTGCCAGCCGGCGCCGACCTTCAGCCGCATCGCGCGGTCGGACAGGCGGCGGTGGATGATGGTGAGCAGCACGTCGCCGCCCCGCGGCTCCAGCGCGAAGACGACATCGGCGTTCTCGCCCCAGGTGAAGGCGAGGCGGCGCGGCGGATCGACCTCGGTGATCCGGCAGGCCAGCTTGTGCTCCGCGTCGAAGCCGGGCGGGCGCTTGCCGGGCGGGTCGTTCAGCTCGTCGTTGCGCCAGACGAACTCGAACGAGGCCCCGACCTTCAGCTCCATCACGCCGGCAGCCAGCCATTTGCGGCGCAGCTCGCTGTCCGTGAGGTAGGCCCAGACACGCTCCATCGGGCCGGGCAGCACGCGCCGGATCGTCAGCGTGGCGGGCTCGGTCAGCGCGCCGTAGGCGTCGAGGTTCGCAAGTCCGTTCATCGGTCGTCTCCTTCGGGCAGATCGGGTTTGCCGGCGCTGTCCTCGCGCAGCAGGCGGTCGAGGATGCCGAGGCGGTCGGTCCAGAAACGTTCGTAGAAGCCCAGCCACTCATGCGCGTTCGCGAGCGGGCCGGGTTCGAGGCGGCAGAGATGAGTGCGGCCGCGGATCTCGCGCCGGATCAGCCCGGCATTCTCCAGCGCCCTGATGTGCTTGGAGGCAGCCGCGAGCGAGATCGCGAAGGGCCGGGCGAGCTGGCCCACCGAACGCTCGCCCCCGGCCAGCTCGCGCAGCATCTGGCGGCGGGTCGCATCGCCGAGGGCGTGGAACACGGCGTCCAGCCGGGGGGCCTCTAATTCAACCATGTTGTTGAATATGGACTGGTCGCGGCGAATAGTCAACCGTTCGGTTTAATAATCTCGCACGCAGCCGGCCGCGGCCGTTCGGGGCCTCTCACGCCTCGCGGTGGCTCGTTCGCCGCTCTCGCCCCGGCGCGGCGGCCTGCTCCACATTTTCATCCCGGAACAATGAACGGAGCCGGACAGTGGGCCTGACAGGGGATTCGGCGGCGTGGAAGCTGATCGGCTTCGGCGTGCTGTTGTTCATCGGCCAGATCGCGGCATGCGAACTCGGCTATCGGCTCGGCGGGCACTACGTGTTCCGCCCGGGCCGGTCGCCGAAGGGCGCAGGGGCTCTCGTGGCCACCTTGCTCGGCCTGCTCGCGCTGGTGCTCGCCTTCACCCTCTCCTTCTCCAACACGCGCTTCAACGAGCGGCGCAACGGTTCGCTTGCAGAGGCCAGCGCCATCGGCACGGCGTGGCTGCGCGCGCAGGCGGTGGATCATCCCCGCGCCGCCGCGATGCTGCCGCTGATGGAGGAGTACGCGCAGCTACGCGTCCGTTTCCTGCGGGCAGGCGCGGACACGGCCGCGATAGAGGCGATCAACGGCAGGACGGACGAGATTCAGTCCGTGATCTGGGGCCACACCGCCGCACTGGTGCGCGAACGCACGGACCTGATCGCCGCGCTGCTGATGACATCGGTGAACGCGATGTTCGATGCGAGCATGCAGGAACGCTTCGCCTATGCCTTCACCATTCCGCCGCGGCTGATCTGGCTGCTCACCGGCATGGTGCTGCTCGGCATGCTGTCCGTCGGCTTCCAGCTCGGCGCGCGGGACCAGAGGTTGCGCGCTCTGGTGATATTGCTCATCGCGATGTGGACGGTGGTGATCGTGAGCATCTTCGATCTCGCCGCACCGCGCGCCACCACGCAGCGTCTGTCCGGGCTGGCCCATGAATGGACCATCGAGGGATTCAGGGCGGGGGTGAGCATCCCCCCGCTGCCGCCGCGGCCTTAACCCCTCACCGGGGGACGGAAGGCAAGGAGCGTCCCGCGAGATCCCCTCTCCCGCACGCGGGAGAGGAGAGGCGCGACCGTCTTGCAAGGTTCCGCCAGCGGGAGAGGTTCAGGCCGCTTTCGCGTCCACCAGCGCCCGCCAGACCACTTCCGGCGTGGCGGGCATGTTCACCTCGGCCGCCCCGGCACGGCGCAGCGCATCGTTCAGCGCGTTCATCACCGAGGGCAGCGAACCCGCACAGCCCGCCTCTCCGCACCCCTTCGCGCCGAGCGGATTGGTCGTCGCGGGCACGGAGTGGAACACGATGTCGAAGGACGGCACGTCGTTCGCGCGCGGCAGGGCGTAGTCCATGAACGATCCGGTCAGGAACTGGCCGGTCTCGTCATAGACCGTGCGCTCGAACAGCGCCTGGCCGATGCCCTGCACCACGCCGCCATGCGCCTGCCCGGCGACGAGCAGCGGGTTCACCACCACGCCGAAATCGTTCGCCATCGTGTAGCGCACCACCGCCACCGTGCCGGTGTCCGGGTCCACCTCCACCTCGGCGACATGGCAGCCGTTGGGGAAGGCCGACGGCGCCTCGTCGAACACGTGGCGCACGTCGAGATCGACCTTGGTGCCGTCCGGCAGCTTGGCGGCGGAGAGGTCCATGATGCCGATGCCGCGATCGGTGCCGGCGATGCTGAACCGGCCGTTGGCGAACTCGATGTCCACCTCGGCCGCCTCGAGCAGCATCGCGGCGGCGGCGCGGCCCTTCTCGACCACCTTGACCGACGCCTCGATGATGGCCGCGCCCGACGCCATGATCGACTTCGACCCGCCGGTGCCGCCGCCGGCCACCAGCTCGTCGGAATCGCCCTGCAGCAGCCGCACCGCCTCGAACGGCACGCCGAGCCTGTCGCACAGCACCTGCGCGAACGGCGTCCAGTGGCCCTGCCCGTAATCGAGCGTGCCGGTGATGATCGTCACCGTGCCATCGGCACCGAAGCGGATGCCGCCCTGCTCCTTCGCCGGCGGGCCGGTGACCTCCAGATACGCGCCGAGGCCGCGCCCGCGCAGCTTGCCGCGCCTGCGGCTCTCGGCCTCGCGCGCCGCGAAGCCGTCCCAGTCGGCGGCCTTCAGCGCGTCGGCCAGCACGGCGGGGAAATCGCCGCTGTCGTAGTCGAGGCCGGAGGCGGCGCGGAACGGGATCTGGGTCGGCGCGATCTGGTTGCGCCGGCGCAGTTCCAGCGCGTCGATGCCGGTGACCTTCGCCGCCGCCTCGACCAGCCGCTCCATCACGTAGTTGCCCTCGGGCCGGCCGGCGCCGCGATAGGCGGAGACGGGCGAGGTGTTGGTCATCACGCACAGCGTGGAGACCTCGATCAGCCCGGTGGCATAGAGGCTGGGCGTGTTCTTCACCAGGTTCAGCGTCGCCATCATCGGCCCGACGGTCGCGAGATAGCCGCCCATGTTGCTCCAGGCGGTGAGGCGGATGGCGAGGAACTTCCCCTCCCCGTCCAGCGCCAGCTCCGCGTCGATGTCGTGGTCGCGGCCGTGCTGGTCGGAGACGAAGGCGCCGGAGCGGTCGTCCGTCCATTTCACCGGCCGGCCGAGCACCCGCGCGGCGTGCAGGATCGGCACGTATTCCGGGTAGGCGGACGCCTTCATGCCGAACGATCCGCCGACATTGCCGGTCAGGATGCGCAGCTTCTTCGGCTCGACCTTCAGGATGTCGGCCATCTGGTTGCGCAGGCCGAACACGCCCTGCGAGCCGACGCGCAGCGTGAACCGCTCCTCCGCCGCATCCCAGGAGGCGAGGGCCGCGCGCGGTTCCATCGGCGCGACGACGATGCGGTTGTTGGTCAGCGAGGCACGCGCGACATGCGCGGCCGAGTCAAATGCCGCCTGCACCGCCGCGGCGTCGCCATGATGGAAGTCGAGCGCGATATTGGTATCCACCTCGTCGAACAGCAGCGGCGCATCCTTCGCCGCCGCCTCGCGGGAGGAGGTGACCGCCGGCAGCGCATCGATATCCGGCATCACCGCCTCGGCCGCGTCGCGCGCCTGCGTGGCGGTCTCGGCCACCACCACCGCGATCGGGTCGCCCACGAACCGCACGCGCCCGGTGGCGAGCGAGGGGCGCGGCGGGATGGCGATGCCGCTGCCGTCCCGGTTCTTCATCGGCACCGCGCACTTCATCGGGCCGTAATCGGTGAGGTCGTCCGCCGTCAGCACCATCAGCACGCCGGGCATGGCGCGCGCCGTTTCCGTGTCGATGCCGCGCAGGTGGCCGTGCGCCATCGTGCTGCGCACCACCGCCGCATAGGCCTGGCCGGGCAGGTTCATGTCGTCCGTGTAGCGGCCCTGGCCGCGCAGCAGCGTCGGGTCCTCCTGCCGCGGCACGGGCTGTCCCACGCCGTACTTCTCGGTCGGCAGTCGTACGATGTTGCTGTCAGGCATATGTCACAGGTCCCGTCGGCTCGCGTCGCGGCGCAGTAGAGCCGACCCGGGCGTCCGCGAAAACCCGCCCGGGCGTCAGCGACGCGTGAGGCGGCGGGCCACGGCGCGGCCCGCCGGCCACGAACACGCCTCAGCCGGACCTGATCTCGATCTTCCGGGTCGCCGCCTGGGCGGCCTGGGATTTCGGCATGTGGACCGTCAGCACGCCGTTGGCGAAAGCCGCCGCGATCCGCTCGGCGTCGACGTTCTCCGGCACCGGGAAGGAGCGGGAGAAGGACCCGAAGCGGCGTTCGGACACGTGTACGCCGCCCTGCCCGGACTGCTTGTGCTCCTTCTTCTCGCCGCTGATGGTCAGCATCCTGCCGGCGAGCCCGAGCTGCACGTCCTGCGGATCGAGGCCGGGGAGTTCGGCCGTGAGTTCGTAGCCGTCATCCTTCTCGACCATGTCCACGGCGACCACTGCGCCGCCGGCCGCGCCGAAGACGCCGCCGGGCAGGCGGGGAAAGCCGCTGAACTGCTCGAAGGCGCGGTCGATCTCCTGCCGCAGCGCATCGAAGGGCGACCAGCGCGCGGGGCCAGAGGCCTGCGGCTTGGGTGTGGGGGTGGGATCGGCCATGGGGGCACCTCCTGCGATGGAGACGCCCGTCACATCTGCATGGTTTCGCGGCGTTTCAACGCCCGCGGCTAAGGTCGGGCGATCCGTCCCCCCGCCAGCGGCGCCGCCACCCCGGTCGTACCCGGAAAGGACAGCGGCAGGCCGCGCGCGACGCGGGCGGCGAGGAAGCCGAAGCACTGCGCCTCCAGCGCGTCCCCGTCCCAGCCCACTGCCTCGACCGGGTCCACGGGCGCCGCCAGCGCCGTGCGCAGCGCCACCATGATCGCCGGGTTGTGCCGCCCGCCGCCGCCGACGAGCCAGCGCAGCGGCGGGGCGGGCAGTGTCGCGGCGGCGACCGCGGCGGCGGTGAAGGCGACCAGCGTGGCCGCCCCGTCGGCCGGCGAGAGTTCGACGAGCCCGCTCGCGCCCAGCGCCGCGGTGAAGTCCAGCCGGTCCAGCGACTTCGGCGGCGGGGCGGCGAAGTAGGGATGCGCCATCAGCCGCGCCAGCACCGCAGCCTCCACCCGTCCGGCGGCGGCGAGCGCGCCGTTGCGGTCGTAGGACGCGCCGGTATGGCGCTGCACCCAGTCGTCCAGCGGGCCGTTGCCGGGGCCGGTGTCGAAGGCGACCAGCGCCCCGTCCGCGCCGATCCAGGTGACGTTGCCGACGCCGCCGAGGTTCAGCACCGCGAGCGGCCGCGGCAATCCGGCCGCCAGCGCCGCATGCAGCGCGGGGGCGAGCGGCGCGCCCTGCCCGCCGGCGGCCACGTCGGCGCTGCGGAAATCGTGCGCCACGGGCGCGCCGGCGGCCCCGGCCAGCATCGCGGCATCGCCGATCTGCCAGGTCCGCCGTTCGGCGGGGCGGTGCAGGATGGTCTGGCCGTGGAAGCCGATCAGGTCCGGCCGCGCGCCCGCCTCGGCGGCGACCGCCTCCACCGCCTCGGCATGCCGCGCGGTCAGCCGGCGCACGCAGCCGGCCAGCGCCGGGTCGTCGGCGGCCAGATCCTGCGCCCGGTCCAGCAACGCACGCAGGTCAGCCCGCAGCGCCGCGCCGTAGGGCAGCGTCAGGCGCGGGCCGAAACCGCCGATCCGCTCGCCGTCCGTCTCCACCCAGGCGGCATCCACCCCGTCGAGGGACGTGCCGCTCATAAGCCCGATCGTTTTCAGCATCGCCCCCAGCGTGCTATGCGCCGCGCCCCATGTCGAACGCGGCCAAGAGCGACTTCCTGCGGATCGCGCAGGAGCGCGGATACATCCACCAGACCTCGGACGCGGAGGCGCTGGACGCCGCCCTCGCGAAGGGCGGACTCGCGGCCTATGTCGGCTACGACTGCACCGCGGACAGCCTGCATGTCGGCCATCTGGTGCCGACCATGCTGCTGCGGCTGCTGCAGCAGACCGGCGGCAAGCCCATCGCGCTGATCGGCGGCGGCACCACCAAGGTCGGCGACCCGTCGTTCCGGGACGATGCGCGGCCGCTGCTGTCGGACGAGGCGATCGAGGCGAACAAGGCCGGCATCCGCCGCACCTTCGATGCGCTGCTGGATTTCCCGGCCGGCGCGGTCATGCTCGACAACGCCGAGTGGCTGGACGAGCTGCGCTACATCCCCTTCCTGCGCGATGTCGGGCGGCATTTCAGCGTCAACCGCATGCTGACCATGGACAGCGTCCGCCTGCGGCTGGAGCGCGAGCAGAGCCTGTCCTTCCTCGAATTCAACTACATGCTGCTCCAGTCCTACGACTTCCTGGAGCTGCACCGCCGCCTCGGCGCGGTGCTGCAGATGGGCGGGTCGGACCAGTGGGGCAACATCATCATGGGCGCGGACCTGATCCGGCGCATGACCGGCAACGAGGCCTTCGCCCTGACCACGCCGCTGCTGACCACCGCGTCCGGCGCCAAGATGGGCAAGACCGCCGCCGGCGCGGTGTGGCTGAACCCGGACCGGCTGTCCCCCTGGGACTACTGGCAGTTCTGGCGCAACACCGAGGACGAGGATGTCGGCCGCTTCCTGAAGCTGTTCACCGAACTGCCGCTCGCTGAGGTCGCACGGCTCGCCGCCCTGCGCGGCGCGGAGGTGAACGAGGCGAAGAAGGTGCTGGCGACCGAGGCGACGGCGCTGATCCACGGCCGCGCCGCGGCCGAGGCGGCGGCCGAGACCGCGCGCCGCACCTTCGAGGAAGGCACCGCCGCGGACACGCTGCCGACCATCCCGTTCGAGGAAGGCGAACCCGCCTTCCGCCTCGTCACCCGCGCCTTCGGCCTCGCCTCCAACGCCGAGGCGCGGCGCAACATCCGTGCCGGCGCGGTGCGGCTGAACGACGCGCCACTGGTGGATGAGGCGCACGTGCTCTCGCCCGTCGATATGGCGGGCGGTACGGCGAAGCTCTCGCTCGGCCGCAAGCGGCACGTTCTGGTCCGGGCCGGCTGACCGCCGCCCGGCCGCGCCCATGCGCCGCCCATTACGCAGGAGATATTATGTTCGACGGCAATCTTCTCGATCAGGCTCTTGTTCGCCTCGATGAAGCTGCGGGCCATCTGAATGTCGACCCGGATGTCATTGAAAAACTGAAATACCCGCGCGAGACGACGAAGGTCCGGCTGATGATCCGCATGGATGACGGATCGCGGAAATCCTTCCTCGCCTGGCGCTGCCGTTACGACGACACGCGCGGCCCGACCAAGGGCGGCATCCGCTTCCACCCCGCCTCGACCATCGACGAGGTGGAGACGCTCGCCTTCTGGATGACCGTGAAGTGCGCGGTGATGAACCTGCCTTATGGCGGCGGCAAGGGCGCGGTGCAGGTCGATCCGCGCCAGTTGTCCAAGGCCGAGCTCGAGCGGCTGTCGCGCGCCTACATCCAGGCGTTCGCCCGCATCGTCGGCCCGGATCGCGATATCCCCGCGCCCGACGTCTACACCAACGCCATGATCATGGGCTGGATGGCCGACGAGTACGCCCAGATCGTCGGGCAGGCCGAACCCGCGATGATCACCGGCAAGCCGCTCGCGCTCGGCGGCTCGCTCGGCCGGAGCGATGCCACGGCGCGCGGCGGGTACTACCTGGTGCGCCATCTGGCGGCGGATCTGGGGCTGAACGGGCGGATGCGCGTCGCCATCCAGGGCTTCGGCAATGCCGGCCAGCACATGGCACGGCTGCTCATGGCCGACGGGCACAGCATCGTCGCGGTGTCGGATTCCACGGGCGCGGTGCGCGCGGCCCAGGGGCTCGACGTCGCGAGCCTGCTCGCCGCGAAGGCCGAGGGCCGCTCCGTCGCCACGACGGCCGGCGTGGACGGGCACGAGGCGTTCGACGCCGACGCGCTGATCGGCACCGATTGCGACCTGCTCATCCCGGCGGCGCTGGAGAACATGATCCACGCCGACAACGCGACGACGGTGAAGGCGAAGCTGGTGCTGGAGCTGGCGAACGGCCCGTTGACGCCGGATGCGGACGCCATCCTCGCGCGCCAGAACGTGGTCGTGCTGCCCGACATCCTCGCCAATGCCGGCGGGGTGACGGTGTCCTACTTCGAGTGGGTCCAGAACCGGCAGGGCTACTACTGGCCGGTGGAGGAGATCCACGACCGGCTGCGCACGATGATGGAACGCGAAGGCCGCGCGATCTGGAACGTGGCGCAGGAGAAATCGGTCACCGTCCGCACCGCCGCCTACGTGCACGCGCTGAGCCGGCTCGCCGAGGCCATCGAGGCGCACGGCACGCAGAGCTTCTTCCTGAGCTGACCCGGCGCGACTGTCTGACCTTCGCACTCGGCATGCCCCGCCCCGCGCGGGGCTTGTCATTCTGGTCGGCCGTGCGTGGAGACCCGACGTGTTCCGGAAGCTGGAACGCATCCTGCCGCCGACCGCAACCCCCGAAGGCGGACCGCCTCCGGAAGGGCTGGTCGCGTTCTACTGGCATTTCGTGCGGCAGGCCCGCTGGCTGTTCGCGGCGGTGTTCGCGGCCGGGCTGGTGGTGGCGGTCCTCGACAGCCTGATCCCGGCCTTCGTCGGCCGGCTGGTCACGCTGATCTCCACCCACGAACCGGCGACCCTGTTCGCGGAAGCGTGGCGGGAGCTGGCGGTCATGGCGGCGGTGGTGTTGATCGGCCGTCCGCTCGCGCTGCTGTGCTGGCAGATGCTGGTGCAGCAGGCGGTCGCCGCGAATGTCACCAACCGCATCCGCTGGCAGAGCCACTGGCACGTCGTGCGGCAGGGCTGGAGCTTCTTCCAGGACGATTTCGCCGGCCGCATCGCCAACCGCGTGATGCAGACGGGCCCCGCCCTGCGCGAGAGCGTGGTGATGGCCGCCGATGCGGTCTGGTACATCATCGTCTACGGCGGCAGTGCACTGGTCATGCTGGCGAGCGTGGACGTCCGTCTCGCCGTGCCGATCGCGGTCTGGTTCGCGCTCTATGCGGTGCTGCTGCGGCTGTTCGTGCCGCGGCTGCGCGACCGCGCGCGGGAGATGAGCGAGAAGCGCTCGGCGCTCACCGGGCGCATCGTGGACAGCTACACGAACATCCTCACGGTGAAGCTGTTCGCCCGCGCCGACGAGGAGGACGCCTACGTCCGCGATGCGGTGGACGACCACACCGCGACCTTCCACAGCCAGCTCCGGCTGATCACGCTGTTCACGGTGTCGCTGACGGTGCTGAACGCGCTGATGGTCACGGCGACCGCGGGCCTCGCGGTGCTGCTGTGGATGCGCGGCGCGATCGAGGTCGGCACGGTGGCGATGGCGCTGCCGCTCGCCGCGCAGATCGCCAACATGTCCGGCTGGGTCGCGCGCAACATCACCGCGATCTTCGAGAATATCGGCGTGGTGCAGGAGGGCATCCGGTCCATCGCGCGGCTGCCCACCGGCCAGGACCGGCCCGGCGCGATGCCGCTGAAGGTCGCGCACGGCGCGATCCGGTTCGAGGACGTGAGCTTCGGCTACGGCCGCGCGCGCGGCGTGATCCACGGCATCACGCTCGACATCGCGCCCGGCGAGCGGGTCGGCCTCGTCGGCCACTCCGGCGCGGGCAAGTCCACGCTGGTCAACCTGCTACTGCGCTTCTTCGACCCCGATCAGGGGCGCATCCTGATCGACGGGCAGGATATCGCGCACGCCACGGCGGAGACCGTGCGCGGCGCGATCGGCGTGGTCAGCCAGGACACCTCGCTGCTGCACCGCTCGATCGGCGACAACATCCGCTACGGCCACCCGGCTGCCCCGCACGCGGCCGTGCGCGCCGCCGCCGAACAGGCCGCCGCGCACGGCTTCATCGGCGAGCTGACCGACCTGCACGGCCGCCACGGCTACGACGCGCAGGTGGGCGAGCGCGGCGTGAAGCTGTCCGGCGGGCAGCGCCAGCGCATCGCCATCGCGCGCGTGATCCTGAAGGCCGCGCCGATCCTGGTGCTGGACGAGGCGACCTCCGCCCTCGATTCGGAGGTCGAGGCCGCGATTCAGGAGCAGCTTCACGGCCTGATGGCGGGCCGCACGGTGATCGCCATCGCGCACCGGCTGTCCACGCTGGCGCTGATGGACCGGCTCGTGGTGCTGGAGGAGGGGCGCATCGTCGAGCAGGGCACGCACGCGGCGCTGCTGCGCGCGGACGGACCCTATGCGCGGATGTGGCGGCTTCAGGCCGGCGGCTTCGTGGGCGCCTGAGCCGAGCCGGGCGCGCTAGCCCCCGCCCCCGTCCGGCTGGGTCTGCGGCATGGTCGGCGCCGGCCGCCCCGCCGGGGCGGGCGCCGCTGGCGGCGTGGCGGTCGCGGCCGCGGGCGGCGGCACGCCGTTCCGGGCCGGCGCCGCGTTGTTGTTGCCGCCGTCGAGGATGCCGAACAGCCCGCGCAGGAAACCCGGCGTCAGCGCCGAAAGCGGATTGATCGCCACCTCCGGATCATCGAGCGGCCCACGCACCGTGTAGCGCGCCGCGAACAGCCCGCTGCCCTGCTCCGGGCTGAACAACCGGCCGATCAGCGGGATGTGGCCGAGCAGCGAGTTGAAGAAATAGGCGGGCACGATGGTGCCGGTGATGTCCGTGCGCTGGCGGGCGAGGTCGATCCGGCCGGTCGCGGTCAGCCCCAGGCTGGCGGAGAAGGCCCGGCTTTCCCCAAGGGCGAGCGCGTCCTCCGTCAGGCTGAACGGCGCGACGAGCTGCGCGAAGTGCAGCCCGTCCGTCCGCAGCGCCTCGACCAGCCCGTACAGCGTCATCGCCTGCATCAGCTTGGCGATGCCGGGCGCGTCGCGGATCGCGAACTCGGCGATCTCGGCGGTGCCGGAAAGCGGCCGACCGGGCTTGCTGTCGTCATAGGCCGCGGAGACGGTCAGCGTGCCGCCCTGCATGCGGTCGAGGATGTCGAAGGTCCGCAGCAGCGCGCCCGCATCGGCGGCGGTGACGCGCAGGGTGCGCCGGCCGTCCTGCGGCGCGAGGGTCAGTTCGAACGCCCCGCCCTGCGCCGCGGTGCGGCCGGTCGCGCGCGCCTGGGAGATCAGCCGCCCGTCGCTGCGCAGCGTCATCGCCACGCCGTGCAGCAGCCGCTGGGGGCCGAACTGGACCCGGTCCAGCCGGATATCGACCTCGTAGGGCGGGCCGGGGGTCTCGGGTTCGGGCGGCTGCGCTTCCGCCGGCCGCCGGCGGCCGAAGCGCGCCGACAGGTCGAGCTGCTGGCCGCGGATCGTGGCGGCGAGCGGCCGGTTGCCCGACGCCAGCGCCACCTCCCCGCTCAGCCGGTTGTCGCCGAGCTGGACCTGATCGAACACGATCCGCTCCAGGCCGCCTTCGCGGGTCGCCGTCGCGCGCCCGCGGACAGATATGCCGTCGCCGTCGAGGCGGATCGGGTCGATGCCGGTGATCCGCTCGCCCGCGAGCGCGACGGTCGCCTCGGCGCGGGCCGGCCGGCCGGCGGGCTTCTGCCAGGCGAGGTCGTCGATCGCGAGCCGCGCCTCCCCCAGATCGGCCTTCAGCGCCACGCTGAGCTGCCCGTTGCGGCGCGCCTGCGCCTGCACGTCCAGCGCCACCGGGCCGGTCAGATATGGTGCAGGATCAAAGCCGAAGCCGGCAAAGTTGTGCGCATCTGTCTTCGTGGAGACGCTCTGCCGCGACACCACCTGCGTCGGCGGGCCGGAGCGGAAATCCTCCTCGACCGAGAGCCGGGCCTGAATGCCGCCGACACGTGCCGTTCCCGACAGCTTCAGCCCGTCCGGGTCGACCGAGAAGTCGAAGGCGCCGGAATCGAGGTCGCGGCCCAGCACGATGGCGCCCAGCCGTACGTCGCTGAGCTTGCCCGCCGCCTCGATCTGCAGCGTGTCGAGGTCCAGGTCCTTGATCATCGGCAGCACGACGATGAGCTGCGCGGCCACCTGTCCGCCCGGATTGCGCAGGTCGAGCGGCCGCTTCTCGAACAGCTTCAGCCGCGGATGGCGCAGCAGGTCCAGCACGGCCGGCACCGGGCCGGACAGCGGCGCTTCCACGCGCAGGAACTGGTCGGCGGCATCGAGGCCGGTGACGAGGATACGCGCGTCGCCGGCGCGGATCGGTCCCGTGCCGCCGCCACGGGAGTGGATCGTGACCTCCGACTTGGTGAAGGTGATCTCGCCATCGACGCCGGTGAGCGGCGGCACCGGCTGCAGCCAGTGCACCGTCACCTGCTCCGCCCGCCCCTGGCCGGAGAGGGAGACCAGATCGATCCGGTCGAGGTCCCGATCCGCCGGCACGGTCAGTTGCGCGGTCAGCGTGAGGTCGCGGGCGGTTCCGTCGGTCAGGTTCTCGACCATCCACACCCGCGGGTTCGCCGCCACGCCCTGCGGCCACAGCGCCGGCAGAGCGGCCAGCGGCACGGCATCCACCTGCACACGCAGGTCCGCGCCGTAGGTGCCATCCTGCCGCTGCTGCCCCTCGCCACTGAGCCGGATCGTCGGCCCTGCATGGCCTCCGGCATCGGCGAGGCGCAGCGTCATCTCCTGCACCGTCGCCGCAGTGCCGTCCCAGCCGCCCCGCAGCGCGCCCCGTTCGAAGGCGACGGTGGCTTCGGGCAGCGTTGCCGTGCCGGCGCCGATCGTCAGCGACAGGTCCGCGCCGCGCGGCCGGAACTGCGGATCGAGCCGCAGCGTGAGCCGTGTCGCCACCGGTGCGTCGAGCCCGGCGAGCGGGGCCAGGGCGGGAATGGTCTGGGCAAGGACCGCCGGGCGCACCGGCGTCGCGTCGACATCCAGTTCCAGCCCCGCGCCCGTCCAGCCGCCGGTGATCGCGGCGCGCATCGAGTTCTCGCCCAGCGTGACATGCAGGTCCGCGGCGAGGCTGAGCCCGCCTTCCGGGCGCCGCACCACGTCGATCGTCGCGTCCGGCACGTGCCAGATCGTCCCCAGCGCGTGGTCGATGATCTCCAGCCGCGCCTGCTCGATCCGCAGCCGCGCGAAGCGGCCGAAGCGCGAGCCGTCGCGTTCCGGATGGGTCAGGTCCTCCAGCAGGTCGTGCGCGACGCCGGCATCGCCGGGCGCGCCTTCCGCCTCGCCCACGAAGGCGACGGAGACGCTGCCGTCCTCGGCCCGCACCAGCGACAGGCGTGGCCGGCGCAGCAGAATGCTGCGCGGCGCGATCTCGCCCAGCACCAGCCGCCGCAGCGAGAGGGAGACGGCCGCCTCCGGGAGGGCGATCTCCGTCGTGCCGTCGCGCGCGCGCACGCGCACGTCCGACAGCCGGATGTCGAGCGGCCGGTCCACCGCGCCGAGGCCTTCCCAGGCGAGCGTCGCGCTGCCGACCGTGACCGTGCGCCCCTCCGCCTCGGCCGTCGCCTGCGCCGCGATCTCGCGCGCGAGCCAGGGCAGTTCCAGCGGCCCCTGCGACAGCCGCCACGCCAGCAGCGCGATGCCGGCGGCCGTGGCGATCGTCAGGCCGAGCGCGATGCCGACGACGAAGCGCAGCAGGCGCCCGCCCCGGTGCAGCGCCGACCGGCCTTGCGGGACCGTGCCTGTCATGGCGAGGCTCTCGCATGAGCCAGCGACTCGACCCCGCCGCCCTGCCGCGTCCCGCCGATCCGGACGCGGCCGCGCGGCTCGCGGACCGCTTCGCCGAACAGGGCCCCGCGGAGGCGGAACTCGCGGGGCAGGCCGGCTTTCGCGCCATGCTCGGCGCGCTGAGTTCCAGCCCCTACCTCTCCGACCTCGCGATGCGGGAGGCGGAGACGCTGGGCCGCATCGCGCGCGAGGGGGCGGATGCCGTGGCGGCGGAGGCCATCGCCTCCGTCGCGGCGCTGCCGCCCGCCCTGCGTCAGGCGGAGACCATGGCGAGGATGCGGGAGGCCAAGCGCCGCGCGGCGCTCGCCATCGCGATCGCCGACATCGCCGGCTGGTGGGAGGTGATGCGCGTCACCGGCGCGCTGACGGACCTCGCCGAGACGAGCCTGCGCATCGCCGCGCGCCATGCCCTGCGCGCCGCGCACGATGCAGGCGAGCTGCGCCTCCGCCGCCCCGACATGCCCGAACGCAACAGCGGCCTGATCGTGCTGGGGATGGGCAAGCTGGGCGCGCGCGAGCTGAACTACTCGTCGGATGTCGACCTCATCGTTCTCTATGACCCGGCCGCGCGAGTATACCACGGCGACGACATCGGCGCGGCGCATGTGCGGATCGCGCGCACGATCGTACGCCTGATGGAGGAACGCACGGCCGACGGTTACGTGTTTCGCACGGACCTGCGGCTTCGCCCAGACCCCGCGGCGACGCCGATGGCGGTCGCGCTGCCGGCCGCCCTCGCCTACTACGAAAGCCTCGGGCTGACCTGGGAGCGGGCGGCGATGATCAAGGCGCGGCCGGTGGCCGGCGACATCGCCGCGGGCCAGGGCTTCCTGCGCGAGATCCGCCCCTTCGTCTGGCGCCGCAGCCTGGATTTCGCGGCGCTCTCCGACATCCAGAACATGAAGACGCGCATCCACGCGCATAAGGGCTTCGGCGAGATCGCCGTGCTCGGCCATGACGTGAAGGTCGGACGCGGCGGCATCCGGGAGGTGGAGTTCACCGCGCAGGCGCTGCAGCTCATCTGGGGCGGGCGCGATCCGGAGCTGCGGGATCCCACCACGCTCGGCGCGCTCGCCCTGCTTGCCGAACGCGGCCACCTCGATCCGAAGGACGTGCCCCCGCTGTCCGAGGGGTATCGCTACCTGCGGCGGGTCGAGCATCGCATCCAGATGATGGCGGACCGGCAGACCCATCGCCTGCCCGAAACGCCGGCCGCACTCGCGCAGTTCGCAACGTTTCTCGGGGCGGAGTCCACCGACGCCTTCGCCGCCGAGCTGACCGGCCATCTCGGTCGTATCGAGCGCATCTATTCCGGGCTGTTCGAGGCGCCGGCCGAGGCCCCCGTCGAGGGTGTGGCGAGGCTATGCTTCGACGGACCGGACGAGGACGAGGCGACGCTGAACGCGCTGGCGGCGATGGGCTTCTCCAAGCCCGCGACGGTGACGGCGGCGGTGCGCGGCTGGCTTGCCGGCCGGGCGCGCGCGACGCGCAGCACGCGGGCGCGGGAATTGCTGCGGGAGATCGCGCCCGCCCTGCTCGCCGCCATCTCCCGCCAGCCACGGCCGGATGCGGTCTTCGCGCGGCTCGAATCCTTCCTGCTGCAATTGCCGGCGGGCGTGCAGCTTCTGTCGCTGTTCCAGCGCAATCCCGCGCTGCTGGACCGCATCGCGCTGGTGCTGGGGGCCGCGCCGCAGACGGCGGATTACCTCGCGCACAATCCCGATGCGATCGAGGGGCTGATCGCGGCCGAGCTGCCCGACCCGAAGCCGGCGGCAAGCCTGAAGCCGCGCCTTGCCGATGCCGATCACCTGGAGGTGGCGATCGAGGCGACGCGGCGCTTCGTGCACGAGCACCGGTTCCGCATCGGCGTGGCGACAGTGGAGGCGCGCATCGACGCGGACGCGGCCGGCCTCGCGCGCGCGGCCCTCGCGGGCGCGGCGCTCGATGCCCTGCTGCCGCGCGTGACGCGCGATTTCGCCGCGCGCTGGGGGCGCATGCGTGGCGGGTCGGTGGCCGTGATCGGCATGGGCAAGCTCGGCGGGCGGGAGATGATGGCGGAGTCCGATCTCGACCTGATCCTCGTCTACGACCATCCGCCGGAGGTCGAGGCGAGCAGCGGGGCGCGGCCGATGGCCCCGCAGGTCTGGTTCGGCCGGCTGACCACCGCCTTCGTCGCCTCCATCACCGCCCCGGGCGTGGAAGGGCCGATGTTCGCGGTGGACATGCGGCTGCGGCCATCGGGCAACAAGGGGCCGGTCGCCGTGCGCCTCGCGTCGTTCGAGCGTTACCAGGCCGAGGATGCCTGGACGTGGGAGCGCATGGCGCTGACGCGGGGGCGCGTCGTCGCCGGGCCGGCGGCGCTGCGCAAGCGCATCGAGGCAGCGATCCGCCACGCACTGACCCGGCCGACCGACGCGGGGAAGATCCGCGCCGACGCGGCCTCCATGCGTGCGCGCATGCTGCGCGACCTGCCCGCGCAGGGACCGTGGGACGTGAAGCTGCGGCCGGGCGGACAGATCGAGGTGGAGTTCATCGCGCAGGTGCTGCAACTGCTGCACGCGCCGCGCGACCCGTCCGTGCTGTCGCAGACCACGCGCGAGGCGCTCGCGAACCTCGCGAAGGTCGGCGCCCTGCCGGCCGCCGACGCGGAGGCGCTGATCGCCGCCGACCGGCTCTGGCGCACCGTGCAGGGCATGCTGCGGCTGACGGTGGGCCAGCCCAAGACCGCCGAGCTGCCGCCCTCCCCGGCCGATGCGCTGCTCCGCGCCGCGGACCTGCCGGACATCGCGGCGCTGAACGCCGCGTGCGAGGCCACGGCAGAGACCGTGCGCCGCCTGTTCGTCACCCATGTCGGAGAACCCGCATGACCCCTGCGCCCGGCGACAAGGCGCCTGCCTTCAGCCTCACCGCGTCCGGCGGCCGCACCGTCGCCCTCAAGGACTACAAGGGGCGGCCGCTGCTGCTCTACTTCTACCCGAAGGCCAATACTCCCGGCTGCACGACGCAGGCCTGCGCCTTCCAGGAGGCGCTGCCGCAGTTCGGCAAGCTCGGCGTGGACGTGATCGGCGTGTCGCCCGATGCGATGAAGCCGATCGAGAACTTCGCGCAGAAATACGGGCTGACCTTCCCGCTCGCCTCCGACCCCGAGCACAAGGCAGCCGAGGCCTATGGCGTGTGGGTCGAGAAATCGATGTACGGCCGCAAGTACATGGGCATCGAGCGCAGCACCTTCCTGATCGGCAAGGACGACCGCATCGCGCAGGCATGGCGCAAGGTGAAGGTGCCCGGCCATGCGGTGGAGGTGATGGCGGCGATCAAGGCGCTGTGAGGGGGCGCTGACCTCTCACGCGCGTTGCGTCATTCACCGGCCCATGAGCGGGGCCGCCATCACCAAGGGGCGGAAACGCCGCAGTGCCATCACCGTGAGCAGTACGAACGCGGCAAGCAGCAATCCCTGCGCGATGGCGAAAGGCGGCTCCGACTGCGTCGGCGCCAGAGCCTGAGCGGCAGGGATTTTCTGGAAGACCTGCACCACCGCGACGAAGGCATCGAGGTAGGTCGCCAGTACGACGCACAGGACGTAGGTGGCGCGCCAGCGGCCGGCGTATCCGAACACGTACCGCCCGAGGACCGCGGCGCCGAGCGCGAGCAGCGAGACGACGCCGAAGGTGTGCGAGGGCAGAATCCGGTCCACGGGAAACAGGAAGCCTGTCGCGCTGGTGAGTCCCGCCGTGACCAAAAAGAGCAGGGTCATGCCGGGCATATCCCGGAAGCGGATCATCCCGAGCACGACCAGAACCCCGGCCAGCAATGCGACGAGGCTGATGACGGTGTGGAATCCGACAAGCGTCGTGACGTCGAAGTTCATCGCGCCAAATATCCCGTGATCGGAACGACACCCTGCGCCCGCGCCGTCCGGCGGGCAATCATGACGGCCGGCGGAGTGGCCTGACGGAAGGGCGACGTCGCCTTATCCGCTGACGGCAACAACCGTCGCGCAGTCTTCCGTCACCGGCCGGGTGACAGCTTGAGGTCCTGCCTACGCCGAAGCCCCCCTCACCCTCCCGCGCGAGCGCGGGCCCCTCCCTCTCCCGCCAGGCGGGAGAGGGGAACGGTCACGGCCGCGCGAAGGCCGTGCGCGCCGCCTCGACGCGGGCGCGCGTGTCGCAGCCTTCGATGTGGTCGTTGACCATGCCCATCGCCTGCATGAAGGCGTAGCAGGTCGTCGGGCCCACGAAAGCGAAGCCCTCCGCCTTCAGCGCCTTGGACAGCGCAAGCGATTCCGGCGTGCGGCCAAGCGTGCCCAGCACCTCGCGCGTCATGCTCGCCGGGCGGCTCGCGGCATCCGGCTCGAAGCGCCAGACGAAGCGGGCGAGCGAGCCGTGACGGTCGATCAGCTTGCGGGCCGCCTTCGCGTTGTTGATCGCGGCTTCGATCTTGCCGCGATGGCGTACGATACCGGCATCTTCCAGCAGCCGCGCGACATCCTTCTCCGTGAAGCGCGCGACGCGGTCGATGGCGAAACCCGCGAACGCGCGGCGGAAGTTCTCCCGTTTGCGCAGGATGGTGATCCAGGACAGGCCGGACTGGAATCCCTCCAGCACCAGCTTCTCGAACAGCCGGACATCGTCCGTGACGGGATAGCCCCACTCGTTGTCGTGGTAGCCGCAGTACAGCTCGTCCTCGCCGCACCACCAGCAGCGCACGGGCTTCATGCGAAGCGCCCCGCCGCGAAGGGGGCGATGTCGATCGGCGGCGGACGCTGTGCGACCAGGGCGGCGACGATCTCCGCCGTGCGCGTACCGGCGACGAGGCCGGTGTGACCGTGGCCGAAGGCATGGAAGATGCCGTCCGCACCGGAAGCGGGGCCGATCACCGGCTTGCCATCCGCGATGGAGGGGCGATGACCCATCCAGAACTTCACGCGCTCCACCGGCAGGTCGCGGGGCAGGCCGGGGAAGCTGCCCAGCAGGTGGTCGCGCAGGATCTCCGCGCGCTTCCAGTTGGGCGCCGCGTCGAGGCCGGCAAGCTCCACCTGCCCCGAGCAGCGCAACCCGCGGTCGGTCAGCGTCACGCTCATCTTGCCGTCGGACGGCATCAGCGGCCGCCGCGGTCCGGTCTCCGGATGTTCGAGCTGCGCGTGATAGCCGCGCTCGGTCTCCAGCGGCACATCGTCACCCGCGAGCTTCGCGAGCGCACGCGAATAGGCGCCGGCGGCGATCACCGCCTTGTGGCAGGTGATATCGCCTTCCTCCGTCTCGACCGCGTAGAGGCGGCGCGACTGGATGCGGAAGCCGGTGGCGCGCGTGCGCTTCAGCACCGCCCCCTGCGCGACCGCATGCCCGACGAGGGCGGCGACATAGGCGCCGGGATCGCGGCAGTGCCCGCCCTCCTCCACCAGTACGGCGAAGCCGTAGCGGCGATCGAGGTCGGGTTCCTGCTGGCGCAGCTCGTCGGCGTCGAGCTCGATCCATTTCACGCCCACGGCCCGGCGGATGCGCCAGGCCATCGCCTCGGCCTCGAAGGCGGCGCGGTCGGGATAGACGTACATCAGCCCGCGCTGCTCGATCAGATCCCCGACCCCGGCCTCCTCGGCGAGGCGGCGATGCATCGCGGGCGCATCCACGAGCAGCGTCCGCAACGCGCGCGCCGTGGCGGCGACCTTCTCCTCCGTCGCGCCGGCGCGCAGGAAGCGGATCAGCCACGGCGCGAGGCGCGGCAGGTAGGGCCAGCGGATCGCGAGCGGGCCGAGCGGATCGGCCAGCATCCCCGGCACCTTGCGCCACAGGCCGGGGTGGCTGACCGGGATCACCGACATCGGGCTGAGCCAGCAGCCGTTGCCGTAGGAGGCCGCCTGCTCGCCGCCCGGCTCGCCCGGCTCGACGATGGTCACCTTGTGTCCGTCGCGCAGCAGCGCGAGCGCGGACGCCGCGCCGACGATGCCCGCGCCGATGACGACGACGTGCAGGCTCATGCGCGTGCCCGTTCCAGCATGCGATCGAGGAAGTCGAGCCGGTCCTGCCCCCACAGCCATTCGTCGCGCCAGAAGAAGGTGGGGCTGCCGAACACGCCGCGTTCGGCGGCGTCGCGGTTGTTCGCCGCCCAGTCCGCGAGGGTGGCGGGGCTTTCCTCCTCCGCCAGCAATTCGAGCCCGGGCATGGCATTCTCCTCGGCGATGGCGACGCGCGTGGCAGGCAGCGCGATGTCCCGCTCCTCCACCCACAGCGCGCGCAGCAGTGCATGGGACAGGCGCGCCGCGTCCAGCCCGCGCGCCTGCGCGGCCATCACCATCCGCCCGGCAGGGCGCTGGTCGTCCGGCGGGTAGTAGCGCGGCTGGAGGTTGAGCGGCAGGCCGAGCCGGCCGCGCCAACGCTCAAGCTCCAGCGCATGGTAACGCTGTCGCGGCGCGGGCCGGGTGCGCAGCGGCACGCCGCCGGTTTCCGGCACCACCGCCTGGAAGTCGAAGGGGCGCAGCACGAGCCGCACGCCATGGCGGCGAACGATATCCGCGAGACGCGGCCCGCCGAGATACATCCACGGGGAGGACTGCGTGTAGAAGCACTCCACCGTCTCGCCCGCGCCCGCCTGGCTGCTGTCCGACATGGACGGATGCTGTCGCAGCCGACAGGGAAATCAAGATGCGAGGAAGCGCACGTGCCCCGCGCATGGCGGTGCCGGCGGATACCGCGCTGCTTCGGCGCGGGGTGCGCGCCCAATATCTGCCGCGCCCGCAGCACGCGGGTGAAGCAGACAGAGGGAGACCTCAAGATGCACAGGATGATCATGCTGGCGGCGGCACTCGCGATCGCCGCCGCACCACTCGCCTTCGCGGACAGCCAGGGCACGGCCGGCGACCCCGGCGACTGGCGCTACGTGGAGCCGCACCCCGACACGGGGAAGAAGGTCTTCGGCCTGTTCGACGGGCACGCGACGCCCGAGCAGATGAAGATCGAACAGCAGCAGTGGGGTAGCTGACACTCCGCCACCGGGCGCTCCCACACGGGAGCGCCCGGCATAAGGCTCAGCCGGCGGCGGCGACGGCGCGCTTCGTCATCACGCCGATGAGATGCGCGCGGTATTCCGCGCTCGCGTGGATGTCGCTGTTCAACCCGTCCGCGGAGATGGTCACGTTCGCGACAGCGTCGGGCGTGAAGGACTTCGCCAGCGCCTCCTCGGCCGCCGTGTGGCGGAACACGCCGTTCTGCCCCGCGCCGGTGACCGTCACGCGCACGCCGCCTTTCCCCTTCGCGACGAACACGCCGACCATCGCGTAGCGCGAGGCCGGGTTCGGGAACTTCATGTAGGCGGTCTTCTCGGCGATCGGCAGCTCGACCGCCGTGATGACCTCGTCGGGCTCCAGCGCGGTCGTGAACATGCCCTGGAAGTAATCGTCGGCGGCGATGCGGCGACGGTCCGTGACGATCGTGCCGCCCAGCGCGAGCACGGCCGACGGATAGCAGGCGGACGGGTCGTTGTTGGCGAGCGAGCCGCCCATCGTGCCCCGGTTGCGCACCTGCGTGTCGCCGATATGGGAGGCCATGTGGGACAGGCCCGGCAGCGCCGCCTTGATCTCCGCACTGCCCGCGATAGCCGCATGCGTGGTCATCGCGCCGATGACGAACTTGTCGCCCTCGCGCCGGATGCCGACCAGATCCTTCAGCCCGGCGAGATCGATCACCTTCGACGGCTTGTTGAGCCGCTGCTTGAGCACGGGGATGAAGGTCTGCCCGCCGGCAAGGAGCTTCGCCTCCGGATCGCTGAGCGCCTTGACGGCATCGGCGACGCTGGCGGCCTTGGTGTAGCTGAACTCGTACATGGGTCGGGGCCTTCCGCTTATTCCGCCGCCATCTGCGGGCGGTTCGCGTTGATGATCTGCCAGATCTTCTGCGGGCTTGCCGGCATGTTGATGTGCCGCACGCCGTAGTCGCGCAGCGCATCGACCACCGCGCCGATGATCGCGGGCGGCGAGCCGATCGCGCCGACCTCCCCACAACCCTTCACGCCCAGCGGGTTGTGGGTGCACATCGTCACCTCGGTGCCTACCTGGATGCCGGGCACGTCATCCGCGCGCGGCATCGTGTAGTCCATCATCGAGCCGGTGAGGAGCTGGCCGTTCGCGTCATACACCGCGTTCTCCAGCAGCGCCTGGCCGATGCCCTGCACCACGCCGCCCTGCACCTGGCCTTCCACGATCATCGGGTTGATCACCTGCCCGACATCGTCCACCGCGACGAAGGAGATCACGGTGGTCACGCCCGTGTCGGGGTCGATCTCCACCTCGGCGATGTGGCAGCCGGCCGG
>JBBCJT010000163.1:0-7301 GCA_037190665.1 Rhodovastum atsumiense
CTGGGGGCGGACGGCGCCTATGTCCGCGTCCATCACTTCGCGCGCCAGCTCGCCTCGCCCTTCCCGCTGCTCGCCGCGATGGGCGCGAGGACCAGCCGCATCGAGCTGGGCACCGCGGTGATCGACATGCGCTACGAGAACCCGCTCTACATGATCGAGGATGCGGGCGCCGCCGACCTGATCAGCGGCGGGCGCCTCCAGCTCGGCCTCAGTCGCGGGTCGCCCGAACAGGTGATCGATGGCTGGCGCTATTTCGGCTACACGCCGGCCGAGGGCGAGACCGATGCGGACATGGGCCGCCGGCACGCGGAGGTGTTCCTGGACGTGCTGCGCGGCCAGGGATTCGCGCAGCCCCACCCGCGCCCGATGTTCCCCAACCCGCCCGGCCTCCTGCGGCCGGAGCCGCATTCGGAGGGGCTGCGCGAGCGCATCTGGTGGGGCTCCGGCTCCAACGCCACGGCGGTCTGGGCGGCGAAGCTGGGGATGAACCTGCAGAGCTCCACGCTGAAGGACGACGAGACGGGCGAGCCGTTCCACATCCAGCAGGCGAAGCAGATCCGCGCCTACCGGACCGCCTGGGCGGAAGCCGGCCATGCCCGCACGCCGCGCGTCTCGGTCAGCCGCAGCATCTTCCCGCTGCTCGACGACCACGACCGCATGTATTTCGGCCGCGGCGGCAGCGAGCAGGACCAGGTCGGCTTCATCGACGAGAAGACCCGCGCCATCTTCGGCCGCGGCTATACCGCCGAACCGGAGAAGCTGATCGAACAGCTTCGCACCGACGAGGCGATCGCCGAGGCTGATACGCTGCTGCTGACCATCCCCAACCAGCTCGGCGTCGATTACTGCGCGCATGTCATCGAGGGGATCCTGACGCAGGTGGCGCCTGCGTTGGGATGGCGCTGAGTCCGTCTGCGGGCATGTGCATCGACCGGCGCGGAGCAGGGTGCGTGGGTGCTTTGGGCCGCCCGGTCGGCATATGCCTCCAGCGGATTGGCGGGATCGCGATCCGCAACGCCTCCCACCCGTCAGGAAACCCGCACAAGCTTGGGCAGGCGGTGTCGGAAAATTTGACGGCCGGTGAATCCGTGGGACATTAACCGACTGAAATCATTCGCTGGCACGGTATCTGCTTACGCTGATCCAGACGCTTCGGAACCGGCATATTCCGGGGCGGGAGGGACAGCGAATGATCAAGAAGCTTGTGGCAGCGGCCGCGATCGCGACGGCCGCCCTCATCGGCTCGGCGCAGGCTGCCATCGTCTATGGCGGCAACTACAGCGGCAATGATTGTGGCGGCAAGGGCGGGTTCGCCAACTGCTACGCCACCACGAGCGGCACCAACCAGGGCGGTCCCGGCTCCCCGACCATCTACAAGCAGGAGAAGGGGGGCGGTACGGATTTCGGCAACTTCGCGAGCATCACGGGCGCCGAGTTCTCGATCAACTACGACTCCAAGACCAACACGCTGTCCTTCACCTACACGCCGGGCGCCAACGACCCGGTGATCCACTACTTCACCGTGAAGCAGGCGAACGGCTATGCGCTGTTCTACGATCTGGGCGCACCGATCCTCAGCGCCACGATCAGCCTCAGCGACTACTTCCCGAAGAACAAGGGCTGGTCGCACATCACCTTCTTCGACACCGGCGCACCGCCGCCGCCGGCCTTCGTGCCCGAGCCGGCCGCCCTGGCGCTGTTCGGCTCCGCGCTTCTCGGGCTCGGCCTCGCACGGCGCCGCAAGAGCGCACGCGTCTGAGCGGGACGTCGAACTGAAGAGGGGCCGCATAAGGCCCCCTTTTTGTTTCCGGTCCGTTCGGCGCGGACGATCGCAGTCAGAGATACCGCCTGTTTCCCGACGGCGTGTAGGCGTCGCGCCACTGCTGGCTTCGTCGGCAATCCCGTGCTTGTCTTCCGGTGCGCCGGGGAAATGAAAGGGCACCGCCGATGAAGTCTGTCATCGCTCTCGCTGCGCTGATCACCCTGACCGCGCCGGCCTTGGCCGACAGCTGCGTGGCCTCCGCCGACGCCCGGAAGCTCGCCGGGGCCGCCCGCACCAGCTTCCTGACGCGATGCGAGCGGGATGCGCAGCAGGCCTGCGACGCCCAGGCCGCCTCGCGGCATCTGGCCGGGGCCGCCAAGACAAGCTTCGTCGGCAAGTGCGTGAAAGACGCCGTAGGCGCCGCAAACTGATCATGTGATGCGTCCGGCGACGCGGTCGGCGCCGCCGGTTCATGGTCATCACCGCGCGGCCAACTCCATGCGCGGGGCGCGGTGCTAAGTCGGCACCGGCACCAGCCGCGAGGTGCCCCGCCCGAGTGCCGACACCCGCAACTGCGGTCCGATCTTCCGGTCCGGGACAAGCCGGGCAGACAGTCCGAATTTCAGCAGCCTGCTGGATCACTCCCCGCGCTCTCGACCAGAATGGCCCCCATCAGGAGGGCGCCCATGACCGAGACTTTCCTCGCCGAGCTCGAGGACCGGCTGCTCCGCTATGTGCGGATCGACACGCAGAGCGACGCGACATCGCCGACCACGCCCAGCACCGAGCGGCAATACGACCTGCTGCGCCTGCTGGAAAAGGAACTGGCCGGGATCGGTGCGCGCGATGTCGTGCTGACGTCCTATGGCGCGGTGCTGGCGACGATCCCTGCCACTGCCACGCACGACGTGCCGACCATTGCGCTGTGCGCGCACGTCGACACCACCGAGCAGTTCAACGGCTTCTCGGTGAAGCCGATCGTGCATCGCGCCTGGCAGGGTTCAGACATCGTGCTGCCGGATGATGCGGCACAGGTGCTGTCGGGGGCGAAGTTCCCCTATCTGGCCGGGAAGAAGGGCGAGGATATCGTCACCGCCAGCGGCACCACGCTGCTGGGCGCGGACGACAAGGCGGGCATCGCCATCGCCATGACGGTCGCGCACCACCTTCTGGCGAACCCCGCCATCCAGCACGGAAAAATCCGCCTCTGCTTCACGCCCGACGAGGAGATCGGCCGCGGCGTGCACTCGGACCTGCCGAAGGACCTCGCGGCCGACTTCGCCTATACGCTCGACGGCGCCGACAAGGGTGAGATCGTGTACGAAACGTTCTCGGCCGACCAGGCGAAGGTGCGGGTGGAAGGCGTCTCGGTGCATCCGGGCTGGGCCAAGGGCAAGCTGGTGAACGCGCTGCACCTGCTGGCGAAGATCCTCGACACCTTGCCGCAGGCGACCGAGACGCCCGAGACCACCGACGGCCGCGACGGATTCTGGCACGTCACCGGCGCGCAAGGCGGTGCGGCGGCAGCCGAGATGACCATCATCCTGCGCGACTTCGAGCGCGAGGGGCTGCGTGCGCGGGGCGAGATGCTGAAGCAGGTCTGCGCCGCCGTTGCCGCCACCGAGCCGCGCGCGAAGATCACCTGCACGATCACCGAGCAGTACCGCAACATGCGCTACTGGCTGGAGCACGACATGCGCCCCGTGGAGATCGCCCGCGAGGCCTGCCGCGCCGCCGGCATCGCACCGTTCGAGGCACTGATCCGCGGCGGCACCGACGGCTCGCGCCTGACCGAGCTCGGCGTGCCCACACCGAACATCTTCACGGGCATGCAGGAGATCCACGGCCCGCTGGAATGGATTTCCTTGCAGGACATGCAGGCCGCGACGCGGGTCTGTGTGAAGCTCGCGGAACTCTGGGCAAAGCAGGGTTAGGGCATCGGACGCCGCTGCTGACCGGCGAACCGGTCTGCACCGCCCGCGTTACCCCGGAGGGCCAGCCAGCCACTGGCGCCCCGGGAGCTTTGCATGCGGATTTCGAAGGGGGGCCGTTGGGCCCTGGCGCTGATCGGTGTGCCGTTGCTGGCGATCGCCGTGCTGGTCGCCCTGTTCCGCTGGGACTGGCTGATCCCCTTCATCGAGCCGCGGGTATCCGCCGCGATCGGCCGGCCCGTCCACATCGCCCATCTGCATGTCCGTCTGGCCCGCAGCCCGGTCGTCACTGTCGAAGGCATCACCGTCGCCAATCCCGAGGGCTTCCCCGAACCGGCCCCCTTCGCCGAGGTGCCCAGGGCGGCTTTCCAGATCAATGCCTGGGACTGGTGGTGGCACAAGCAGCCGCTGACCCTGCCATGGATCGAGGTCGACCAGCCGATGGTCCGCGTGCTGTCCACGGCGGACGGCAAGAAGAACTACGAATTCGACCTCGGCGGCGAGGCGGTGGCGGATGCCAACGCCCCGGCGCAGCCGCCGGTCGAGATCGGCGTGCTGCGCATCCGCGCTGGCCAGGCGCGGGTCCTGCTGCCGCAGCTACGAGCCGATTTCGCCGCCAGGATCGCCACCGAGGAGCCGCAGGGGCAGGATCCCCGCATCGTCGCCAGCGCCGAAGGCCGCTACGCCGACCAGCCGATCACCGCGGAGATGGTCGGTGGGGGTGTGCTGTCGCTGCGGAATGCGGACAAGCCCTGGCCGATCGATCTCAAGCTGGCCAATGGTCCGACCAACGCGACGCTGGTGGGCACGATCAGCAATCCGCTCGCCTTCGCGGGCGCGGACCTCAAGCTCGAGTTCTCCGGGCCGGACATGGCGCTGCTGACGCCGCTGACCGGAGTGCCGATCCCCAAGACGCCGCGCTACCAGGTGACCGGCGCCCTGGACTATGCCGCAGACCGCATCCGCTTCCGCGAGATGGAGGGCACGGTCGGCCGCACCGATATTGCGGGCGTGATCACCGTCGATCCGCGGCCCGAGCGGCCGGATGTCACCGTGGACCTGAGTTCCCGCCTGGTGGACCTCGACGATCTGGCCGGCTTCATTGGCGAGGATCCAAATCCCGGCCGGCCCGCCCGGCGCAGCGAGAAGACCCTGCCCGACACCCCGATCAGCATCCCCAAGCTGACCGCGGCGGATATGCATGTGAAATACCGCGCCACCCAGATCCGCGGCGGCCGGCGTCAGCCGCTGGACAACCTGCGGGCCGAATTCGACATCGTCGACGGCAATATCAGCCTGCATCCGATCGCCTTCGGCGTCGGCCGCGGCCAGATCGTGCTCAACGGCCAACTGGCGCCGCAGCCCGATGAGGCGGTGCGCGCCGAGCTGGAAATGACGTTCCAGCGGCTCGACATCTCGAAACTGATGGAGGCAGCGGGCGCGCGGGGCGGCGGGTCGCTCAATGGTCGCGCCTCCCTGGTCTCGACCGGCAAGTCGGTGGCCGAGCTGCTGGGCAATGGCAATGGGCGGGTCACGCTGCATACCAGCGGCGGCGACCTCTCGGCCCTGCTGGTGGACCTGTCGGGGTTGCGGCTGGCGGATGCGATCCTGTCGGCGCTGGGACTTCCTGCGCGCACCAGACTGGAATGCTTCGTCGCCGACCTGGATCTGCGCCGTGGTGTGCTGCAGACCCGCGCCGCGATCATCGATACCGAGGACGCCATCATCGGCGGCACCGGCACTATCGATCTTCGGCAGGAGCGCCTCGCCTATGTGCTCCGCACCGAGTCCAAGAGCTTCACCATCGGCACCATGTCGACCGACATCCGCATCACCGGCAGTTTCCGCGACCCCAGCGTGCTGCCGGGTGCCGGCGAGCTGGCGGCACGCGGCGGAGCGGCGGTGGGGCTGGGCCTGCTTAATCCGCTGCTGGCGATCCTGCCCACGATCCAGTTCGGCACCAGCGAGGACAGCGGCTGCAATGCCCTGGCGGGCCGCGTCCGGGGGCGGGCGGGAGGCCAGAGCGGGCGCTGAACCGCGGCGATCCTCCCAGCGGCCCGCCGGTGGGAGTCAGAGGGAGTATTCGCCCCCGGCCTTGCCTTGAGGGCTATGACCCTCGAATAAGCATGCTGACCCGGCGCAACGCGCCTTCTTCGTCAAACTCGAATTTTCTGCCCGCGACTCTCCCTGTGATCGGTCGCCCGGCCACAGTGTCGGGGAAATGAACATCGTCACCGATCTGGGGCAACGTGGCGGGAGAGCCGGACGAAAGCCGGGCAAACGGCTCCTCCCTTGCCTCCTGGGACAGATCGCCGGACAGCAGAAGAAAATCGACTGCGAAGCTCATCCTCTTTTGCCTCTCAACCCGATGAGCGGCGAACGCGCGCGACACGGCGGGCGTTGCATGGCGCACGCCGCGGCGGAACTGCCGGCCGGCACGTCATAACCGGCGGGTATGAGGCCGCGACGCATTTGTCGTGGAACAGCGCGACCGCGTGCCCATAATCGGTGCCCGCTGCTGATCCCAAGCGCACGCAATGCACCGAAAATCGGGAGGATAGTATGCCAAGACAGGATGACGCGCGCGGATGTCTCGGGCGCAGGGCCGCACTCGCGCTCTCCGCCGGCCTTGCCACACCCTCTCTGGCCCGGGCGCAGGCTTCCGCGTTCCCGTCGCGCCCGATCCGCGTCATCGTCCCCTATGGAACGGGTGGCGCAACGGACGTCACCATGCGGCTTCTGGCCCCGAAGCTCGGCGAGATCCTGGGCCAGCCGATCGTGATCGAGAATCGCCCCGGCAGCGGCGGCATCGTGGGGACCGATCTCGTCGCGCGATCCGCGCCGGACGGGCACACGCTGGTTTGCGCGGCGCTGTCGGCGGTGGGGCTGGCGGTGCATCTGTACAGCAACCTGCCCTACGATCCGCAGCGCGACCTGACCGCGATCGCACCCACCGTCTTCGTCCCTCTGGCGCTCGCCATCACCACCAAGGGGTGGCCGGTGCGCGATGCGCAGGCGTTGATCACCGAGCTGCGCGCCAATCCCGGCCGCTACTATTACGCGAGCAACGGGGTCGGCACGACGAGCCATCTCGCGGGCGCGAACTTCGTCGCCCGGACCGGAACCAGCGTGACCCATGTGCCCTACCGCAGCGCGGGGCAGGCGTTCACGGCGCTGCTCGCGGCGGAGGTCCAGTTCACCCATGAGGTGATGAGCACGCTGAAGCCGCATCACGACAGCGGCGGCGCGCGTGTGCTGTTCGTGGCCGGCGACCGCCGCTCCCCGGTGCTGCCGGAGGTGCCGACCATGGCGGAAGCCGGCGTGCCGGCGTACCGGGCGTATTCCTGGTTCGGCCTGTTCGGCCCGGCGGGCATGCCGCCGGACGTGGTGACGAAAATCGCCGAGGGCGTCGAACGTGCACTCGCCGACCCGGAAACCGGGCCGCGGCTCGAGGCGATGGATGCGGTGCTGATGCGCGGCTACACGCCGGAGCGGTTGCGCGCGCAGCGCTTCGGCCTGCTTGCGGCTGAGTACCAGCGAGTAGTCGTGGAACGACGGGCCGGTGTCTTTCAGGGCCGCGAGCAGCCGCGCCGACGGCGTGGCGTCGG
>JBBCJT010000164.1:0-35189 GCA_037190665.1 Rhodovastum atsumiense
TGTTGTGGGGGTGGGGTCTGCCGAACGGCCTGCTCAAAGCCTTCCTAAGGGATCGCGGGTCCAGGGGGCCGTGCCCCCTGGTGGTGTGAAGGGGCAAAGCCCCTTCCGGGGCGTGGGGCAGCGCCCCGCGCTTCAGAACCCGACCCGGTCGCCGCCCTTCAGCTTGAGGATCTGCCGTGCCTCGGCCGGGGTGGCGATCTCCAGGCTCAGCTCCTCCAGGATGCGGCGGATTTTCGCGACCTGTTCGGCGTTGGAGGAAGCGAGCTGGCCCTTGCCGATATACAGGCTGTCCTCCAGCCCCACGCGCACATTGCCGCCCATGATGCCGGCCATGGTGCAGAAGCCGAGCTGGTGGCGGCCGGCGGCGAGCACGCTCCATTCGTAGTCCTTGCCGAACAGCCGGTCTGCCGTCTCACGCATGAACAGCAGGTTGCGCGGCTCCGCGCCGATGCCGCCGAGGATGCCGAAGATCGTCTGCACGAACAGCGGCGGCTCCACCGCCTTGCGGTCGAGCATGTAGGCGAGGTTGTACAGGTGGCCGACGTCGTAGCACTCGAACTCGAAGCGCGTGCCGTGGCCCTTGCCCAGCACCTCGGTGATCCGGGAGATGTCGCGGAAGGTGTTGCGGAAGATGTGGTCGTCGGTGCGGGCGAGGTAGGGCTGCTCCCACGCATGCTTCCAGTCGGTGACGCGCGCGCCGGCGTTCGAGATGTTGAAGTTCATCGAGCCCATGTTGAGGCTGCACATCTCGGGCTTGGCGCGCAGCGGCGCGGCGAGCCGGTCGTCCACCGTCATGTTCAGCCCGCCGCCGGTGGTGATGTTCACCACCGCGTCGCAGGACTGCTTGATCACCGGCAGGAAGCGCATGAACACGTCCGGATCGGGGGTCGGCTCGCCGGTCTCGGGGTTGCGGGCATGCAGGTGGATGATCGCGGCGCCGGCCTCGGCCGCCTCGATCGAGGAGCGGGCGATCTCCTCCGGGGTGATCGGCAGCGCCGGGCTCATCGACGGCGTGTGGATCGCGCCGGTGACCGCGCAACTGATGATGACCTTGCCCATGCCCGCTTCCTTCCCTTCTGCGGCCGGCAGCGGAGCAAGGGGGGACGACGCTGGCAAGAGCCGGCGCGCGGGGCTAGATGATCGCCCCATGAACTGGCTCACCAACTTCGTCCGGCCCAAGATCCGCACGCTGCTCGGCCGGACCGAGGTGCCCGAGAACCTGTGGGACAAGTGCCCGTCCTGCGAGCAGATGATCTTCCACCGGGACCTGGAGAAGAACCTCCGCGTCTGCCCGCATTGCGGCCACCACATGCGGCTGGAGGCGACCAAGCGCCTCGCCGCCACGCTGGACGAGGGGTTCCAGCGCATCGAACTGCCGCGCGCGGTGCCCGACCCGCTGCGCTTCCGCGACCAGAAGCGCTACACGGACCGGGTGCGCGAGGCCCGCGACGCGACGGGGCTGGACGATGCCATCGTCGTCGCCCACGGCACGATCGAGGGCCAGCGCGCCGTCGTGGCCGTGATGGCGTTCGAGTTCATGGCGGGTTCCATGGGGGCCGCGGTGGGCGAGGGCATCCTCGCGGCCGCGCGGCTCGCCGTGCTGCAGGAATCGCCGTTGATCATGTTCACCGCCTCGGGCGGGGCGCGGATGCAGGAAGGCGCGATCAGCCTGATGCAGATGCCGCGCACCACCATCGCGGCACAGCTCGTGAAGGAAGCCGGGCTTCCCTACATCGTCGTGCTGACGGACCCGACCACCGGCGGCGTCACCGCCTCCTTCGCCATGCTGGGCGACGTGCAGATCGCCGAGCCGAAGGCGCTGATCGGCTTCGCCGGCGCGCGGGTGATCGAGCAGACGGTGCGCGAGAAACTGCCCGAGGGGTTCCAGCGTGCGGAATACCTGCACGAGCACGGCATCGTGGACATGGTCGTCCCGCGCACGGAGCTGCGCACCACGCTGGCGCGCGTGATCTCGCTGCTGCGCGAGCCGGACCTGCCGGAGGAGGAAGCCGCGGAACCGGCGCCAGAACACGCGGAGGCGCAGGCGGGCTGACCGCATCATGAGCCGGGCCGAGGCGATCATCGATCGCCTGCACACGCTGTTCCCGCGGATGCTGGACCTCAGCCTGCACCGGCTGGAGGGGCTGCTGCGCCGGCTGGGCGATCCGCACCTGCGCCTGCCGCCGGTGATCCATGTCGCCGGCACCAACGGCAAGGGCAGCACCTGCGCCTTCATCCGCGCTGCGGCGGAGGCGGCCGGGCTGCGCGTCCACGTCTACACCAGCCCGCATCTGGTGCGTTTCCACGAACGCATCCGCCTCGCCGGCGCGCTGGTGGAGGACGAGGCACTGGCGCAGGCGCTGACGGAGATCGAGCAGGCCAACGCCGGCGCGCCGCTGTCGGTGTTCGAGGCGATCACCGCCACCGCGTTCCATCTGTTCGCCGCCGTGCCGGCAGATCTGTGCGTGCTGGAGGTCGGGCTCGGCGGCCGCTTCGACGCGACCAGCGTCGTCCCGCGCCCGGCGGCGACCGCGATCACCTCGATCTCCATCGACCACGCCGAGTTCCTGGGCCCGACGCTGCGGCATATCGCCTTCGAGAAGGCGGGCATCCTGCGGCCGGACGTCCCCTGCATCACCGGCACTCAGGCGGTGGCGGTGACGGATACGCTCGCGCTCGCGGCCCGGCGGAAGAAGGCGCGGCTGCTGTCGCGCGGCACGGCCTGGTCGGTGGCCGCTTCCGGCGGCGGGATGCGCTACCGCGACCTCGGCGGCACGCTCGACCTGCCGGCCCCGGGCCTCGTCGGGGCGCACCAGTTCGACAATGCGGGCATCGCGGTCGCCACGCTGCGCGCGAGCGGGCTGGGCCTGCCCGATGCGGCCTATGCCGCCATCGCCCGTGCGGAATGGCCAGCCCGGATGCAGCTTCTGACCGGCAGGCTGGCGGCGCTGCTGCCGGCGGGGTGGGAGCTGTATCTGGACGGCGGCCACAATCCCGGCGGCGGCGCGGCGCTGGCGGCCGTGCTGGAGGGCTGGGGGGACAGGCCGGTGCATCTCGTCGTGGGGATGAAGAAGGCCAAGGACACGGCCGAATTCCTGCGCCCGCTGATCCCGCACGCGGCGAGCGTTTGGGCGGCGCAGGAGCCGGGCCAGCATCAGGCGCTGCCGGTCGAGGCGATCATCGCCGCCTCGGACGGCATCGCACGGCCGGGGCCGCGGGTGGCGGATGCGTTGGCGGCGATCGCCGCCGCGGGCGGGCCGCCGGGGCGGGTGCTGGTCTGCGGGAGCCTGTATCTGGCGGGCGAGGTGCTGAAGGACGACGCGGCCTGAGGGGGCGCTGCCCCCTCATACTCCCCGGCAGGGGGCACGGCCCCCTGCACCCGCGATTCCTTCAGGAAAGCTCCCGCAGGTCGGTGGACAGCCCCTACCCCCACACCGCTTGTTGTGGGGGTAGGGGCTGTCCACCGATTTGGCCGAAGGCCCTCTTGATGGATCGCGGATCCAAGGGGCCGTGCCCCTTGGTGGGGAGAGCCCGAGAGGGGCAAAGCCCCTCTCGGATCACGCCGGATCCAGCCGCAGCAGTTTCCCGTCCCGCTCGTCGGTCAACAGGTACAGCCTGCCGTCCGGTCCCTGCCGCACGTCGCGCAGCCGGGCCATGTTGCGCAGCAGCCGCTCCTCCCCCGTCACGCGCTGGCCGTCCATCGTCAGCCGGATCAGCGTCTGTCCGTTCAGCGAGCCGAAGAACAGCGAACCGCGCCAGCCGGGGAAGGCATCGCCGGTGTAGAACGCCATGCCGGACGGGCTGAGGCTCGGCGTCCAGGTGTGCACCGGGTCCACGAGACCCTGCGCCGACCGCCCCTCCGGCATCGGCGTGCCGTTGTAGTGCACGCCGAATCCCACGCGCGGCCAGCCGTAGTTCGCGCCGGGGCGGATCAGGTTCAGCTCGTCGCCGCCGCGCGGGCCGTGCTCGCCCTCCCACAGCTCGTCCGTGCCGGGGCGGAAGGCGAGCGCCTGCGGGTTGCGGTGGCCGTAGCTCCAGATCTCGCCGCGCCGCCCGGGCTGGCCGAGGAAGGGATTGCCCGGCGCCGGCGCGCCGTCCTGGGTGATGCGCAGCACCTTGCCGCGCAGATCGTCCAGGCTCTGCGCCGACTCGCGCACCGCCGCGTCCGACCGCTCGCCCGTGGTCACGAACAGCATGCCGTCGCGGCCGAAGGCGAGCCGGCAGCCGAAATGCATCCGGTTGTCCCAGGCCGGCAGCGCATCGAGGATCGGCCGCGTCTCCGCGAACCCCTCGCCGGTGAAGCGCGCGCGGCTGACGCGGGTGACGCTGCCGCCCTGCACCCGGGCGCTATGGCAGAGGAAGACGCGCCCGCTCGTCGCGAAATCCGGCGCGAGCGCGATGTCCAGCATCCCGCCCTGCCCGCCGGCGGAGACCTCCGGCGCGCCGGCCAGCGGCGCGGAGACGCGGCCCTGCGCGTCCACGATCCGCACCCGCCCCGGCCGCTCCGTCACCAGCATGCGGCCGTCCGGCAGGAAGGCGAGCGCCCAGGGATTTTCCAGTCCGCGCGCCACCGTCGTCACGGTGAAAAGCGCCTGCTCGCTGCGGATCGGCTGCGCGGCGGCGGATACGGCGGCGAGGCAGATCAGCAGGGCGATGCGGGACATCGCAGGCAGATGGGCCCCGGCCCGGCCCGCGTCCAGCCTCGCGCCCTCATCCCGGCCAGTCTTTCGGTTGCCCCGGCAGGTCCGCACGCGGCGCCAACCCTCACCCGCGGGCGCTTTGCGGAAAGGAAATCCCCTCTCCCGCCGGGCGGGAGAGGGAGGGGCCCGCGCGCGAAGGCGAGACCTCGGCGTGGTCCCGGCGGGGCCACCCTCACCCCGGCCGTCTCCCGCACGCGAGGGAGAAACAGCGCTGCCGATTCGCAGAGCTTCCGCCTGCGGGGGAGGAAGGTTCTTGGCTTTCAGGGAAAGCCGGCGTCACCGGCCTTGCGCGTGGAGGCCGATGAAAAAGGCCCTCGCCGAGACCCGGCGCTCTCAGCCTTCGATCCGGCGCGAGAAGTCGAGCACCATCTCCTGGATGCGCTCCGGGTCCGACTGCTCCATCACCCGGCGCGCGAAGCGCACGCAGTCGTCGATCGCGACCGCCCGGACCGCCTGCTTCACGCGCGGCACGGCGGACGCGTTCATGGAGAAGGACCGAACCCCGAGGCCCAGCAGCAGCGGCGTCAGCCGCGGGTTGCTCGCCATCTCGCCGCAGACCGAGACCGGCATGCGCATCCGCAGCGCCGCCTCGACGGAGAACTGCACCAGCCGCAGCACCGCCGGGTGCAGCGGGTCGTACAGATGCGCCACCGCGCTTTCGCCGCGGTCCACCGCCAGCGTGTACATGGCGAGGGCGTTGGTGCCGATGGCGAAGAACTCCGCCTCCAGCGCCAGCGCATCGGCCGCCAGCGCCGCGCCGGGCGTCTCGATCATCACGCCCAGCAGCGGCAGCGGATCGGGCAGCGGCGCGCCGCGGCGGCGCAGCCGGCGCACGACGCGGTCGTAGACCTCGCGCGCCGCCTTCACCTCGGACGGGTTGGTGACCATCGGCAGCAGCAGCCGCACCGGGCCGAGCACCGCCGCGCGCAGGATGGCGGCAAGCTGCGTCTCGAACAGGTCGTGCTCGCGCAGCAGCAGCCGGATGCCGCGCAGGCCGAGCGCCGGGTTGGCATCGGCCACGACCGGCACCACGCCCTCGCTCGACAGTGCCTCGATCTCCTTCTCGCCGCCCCAGTCGAGCACGCGGATGGTCACGACATCGCCGTCCATCGCCTCGATCGCGGCGGCGTAGGCTTCCTCCTGCGCGTCCTCGTCGGGCAGCGTCTCGCGGTTCATGAACAGGAACTCGGAGCGCAGCAGCCCGATCCCCACCGCGCCGGCCTGGGCGATCAGCGGCAGCTCGGCGGGCAGCTCCAGATTGGCCTGCAGCTCCACCTGCTCGCCGTCCGTGGTCACCGCCGGCAACCGCCGCAGCTTGGCGAGGCGCTGTTTCTCCCGCGCGTAGGACTGCACGCCGCGCCGCGCGGCGGCGAGCGTCGCGGCGGTCGGATTGAGCGTGATCGTGCCCGCCGCCCCGTCCACCACCGCGATGCCGCCGGGGCGCGCCGCCTCGGTCAACCCCGGCACGCCGAGCACCGCCGGCAGGCCGAGCGCGCGCAGCATGATGGCGGTGTGCCCGTCCGCGCCGCCCTCGTCGGCCGCCACGGCGGCGAGCCGCGCGGGATCGACCAGCGCGGCGTCGGCGGGGGTGAGCACCTCGGCGACCAGGATCGCCCCCTGCGGCAGGCCGGCGAAGCTGCGGAACGGGGCGCGGGTCAGGTTGCGGTGCAGCCGCCGGGCGATCTCGCGGATCTCGTCGGCGCGGCGCTTCAGCCCGGCGCGGTCGTCCCCGCCGAGGGCGAGGATGTTGGCCGCGATCGCCTCGGCCTCCTCCGCGACCGCGCTCTCGGCGGTCACCAGCCCCTCGGCGATGCGCTTGCGGGCGCCGCGCATCAGCCGCGAGTTGCCGACCATCTGCGCGTAGGCGTCCAGCAGGGGGCCCAGCTCCTCCTGCGCCTCCTCCGGCAACGCGGCGAGGCGCGCCTTGAGCTTGGCGAGCTGCTTGCGGGAGGCGATGGCCGCCTCCTCCAGCCGCGCCGTCTCCGCCTCGGTGTCGGCGGCGACGATCTTGCGGTGGACCGGGGCGGCGGCCGGCGGCTCGGTGGTGTCGAAGATCGGCCCGATGGCGATGCCGGGCGAGACAGGAATTCCCTTCAGCACCCGCTCAGCCGATGCCTGCGGGCTCATGCTAGTCGCCCTCGTCGAAGCCGCGGGCGATCAGCTCGGCCAGCGCATCGAGCGCCTCCTTGGCGTCCCAGCCCTCGGCGCGCAGCTCGACGGAGCTGCCCTGGGCGGCGCCCAGCATCATCAGCCCCATGATCGACTGCCCGGGCACTTCCTGGCCGTCCTTGACGACGCTGACCGCGGCCGAGAACCGCTCCGCCAGGGTGACGAACTTGGCGGCCGCGCGGGCGTGCAGCCCGCGACGATTGGGAATGACGACGCTGCGCGAGAGGAAGGCTCCGGCGCTGTCGCCGCTCATCCGTTGGTGCCGTCCTTGCAAATCCCGGCCGGCTTGCCGTTCAGCACGTGCGAGGCGGCCGCGATGTACTTGCGCCCGGCCTCCTGCGCGCAGACGACGGCATCGGCGAGCCGCTGCGTGCCGCGCACCTTCGCGAGCTTCACCAGCATCGGCAGGTTCACGCCCGCGATCACCTCGACCCCCGGGCGGACCATCTGGGAAATGGCGAGGTTCGACGGCGTTCCGCCGAACATGTCGGTCAGCAGCACCACGCCGTCGCCGGTGTCGACGCGGCCGATCCGCTCCTCGATATCCTTGCGGCGCTGCTCGATGTCGTCCTCGGCGCCGATGCAGATCGTCGCCACGTTCTTCTGGGGCCCGACCACGTGTTCCATGGCTGTGCGGAACTCCTCCGCAAGGCGGCCGTGGGTGACGAGCACGAGCCCGATCATCGTGTGCCTGTCATGGCGTTTTCTTCAGGCCTCCTGTGCCTGAACCGGCCGCGGGGCCGGGGTCTGGCTGGCCGCCGGGGTGCCGCCCGGGATGTCCCGGTGCGTCAGGTCCACGCGCCATCCGTCCTGTGCAAGATCGCCGGCGAGCCGCTGCGCAATATGGACCGAACGGTGTTTCCCGCCGGTGCAGCCGACCGCGATCGTCGCATACTTTTTGCCCTCCTGGACAAAGCGCGGCAACAGCAGCCGCAACAGACCCGTCATGCGACCGTAGAACGGTTCGAAATCCGGGTCAGCTTCCACGTAGGCGGCGACCCGGGGGTCGAGCCCGGTCAGCGGCTTAAGCTCCGGATCGTAGTGCGGGTTGCGCAGGAACCGCGCGTCGAACACCAGATCGGCGTCCCGCGGCAGCCCGCCGCGGTAGGCGAAGGATGTCACCGCCACCCCCATGCCGCCGCCGGACCCGAACGCCGTTTCCAGCCGCGACCGCAAAGCCGGCAGCGGCAGGTCGGACGTGTCGATCACCATGTTGGCGGCCTCCCGCAGCGGCGCAAGCAGCGCGCCCTCCGCGGCGATGCCGTCCGCAACCCGGCCATGCGGGGCGAGCGGGTGCCGCCGCCGCGTCTCGCTGAAACGCCGCATCAGCACTTCGGGGGAGGCGTCGGCGAAGATCAGCTCGGCGCGGGCGTCGGGCCGGGTGCGCAGGGCCTCCAGCGCCGCCAGCACGGCGCAGGCGTCGAAGCCGCGGGTGCGGGTGTCGATGCCGACGGCGAGCGGCGCCTCGGCGCGGTCCACCAGATCGCCCAGCAGCGACAGCGGCGGGTTGTCCACCGCGTCGTAGCCGAGGTCCTCCAGCGCCCGCAGGATCGAGGCCTTGCCGGCGCCGGACAGGCCGGTGACCAGGGCGACGGTGCGGGTCATGGCGCGAAGGCGCCGGCGACCATCGCCGCCCCCTCCACGCAGTCGAGCGCGCGTTCCACCCTGGCCGGCGCGGAGGCCTGGAGCGGGTCCAGCACGATCAGCGGCACGCCCAGATGCGTGCGCGGCTCCGGCAGCCGTTCCGCCACCCCGGCGCTGACAGCAAGGGACAGTCGTGCCTCCTCCAGATACGGCAGGCGGAGGATACCCAGCCCGCGCACCTCCAGCAGCCCGGCGAGGCGGGCGGGGGGGCGGGCGAGGCCGTCCTCGATCTCCACCTGGTCATCGGCGACCAGCGCGAAGCCCCGGTCGAGCAGGCGCAGGACGAGATCGGACTTGCCGGATCCGGGTGGACCCAGCACCAGAACTCCCCGCCCGTCCCGGGCGGCGCAACTGCCGTGAACCAGCATACGAACGCATATGTGGCCCGCCTTGCGCCGGAGGGGAAGCGGGTTGCCGGGGGACGGGGGCGATGCAAGCCTCCGCCTCCATGATCGATCCAGCCGCGATCCGCGCCGCCGCCGCCCGCATCTCCCCCCATGTCCGCCATACCCCCGTCATCCGCCTCGCCGGGCCGGAGCTGGGATTGAGCCATCCGGTCACGCTCAAGCTGGAACTCCTCCAGCACGCGGGCAGCTTCAAGCCGCGCGGGGCCTTCAACCGCATCCTGTCCGCCGGCGACATCCCGCCCTCCGGCGTGATCGCGGCCTCCGGCGGCAATCACGGCGCGGCCGTGGCCTACGCCGCGCAACGGCTGGGGCTGGCGGCCGAGATCTTCGTGCCGGAGCCGACGCCCCCCACCAAGCTCGACCGGATCGCGGGTTTCGGCGCCACCGTCCGCCGCACCGGGCCGAGCTACGCGGAGGCGTTCGTCGCCTGCGAGGCGCGGGCGGCGGAGACCGGGGCGCTGCTGGTGCACGCCTACGACCATCCGGACGTGCTGGCCGGCCAGGGCACCACGGCGATGGAGTTCGAGCAGGACGCCCCGGACCTGACCCACGTGCTGATCGCCACCGGCGGCGGCGGGCTGATCGGCGGCATGGCCGCCTGGTACGCCAGCCGCGCGGCGGTGATCTCGGTGGAGCCGGAAGGCTGCCCCAGCCTGCACGACGCGCTCGCCGCCGGCCGGCCGGTGGCCTCGCCGGCCGGCGGGCTCGCCTCCGACAGTCTCGGCGCGAAGCAGGTCGGCGCGCTGATGTTCCCGATCGCGCAGAAACACGTGGCCGCCTCCGTCCTGGTCACGCCCGATGCGATCCGCGACGCCCAGAAGCGGCTCTGGGACACGCTGCGGCTGATCGCCGAGCCGGGCGGGGCCACCGCGCTCGCGGCGCTGCTGTCCGGCGCCTTCGTTCCCCCCGCGGACGCGCGCGTCGGCGTGCTGGTCTGCGGCTCCAACACCGATCCCAGGGAGATCGTCTGAATGAGCAAGGTCCTGCTGAACATCGACTCGCGCGGCGTGGCGACGGCGACCGTGAACCGGCCCGAGATCGGCAACGCCTACGACGAGGAGATGCTGGGCCTGCTCGCGGACGGGCTGGAGCAGCTCGCCGGCAACGACGCCGTCCGCGCGCTGGTGATCCGCGGCGCGGGCAAGCACTTCCTCGCCGGGGCGGACCTGACCTGGCTGCGCCGTGCCGCCGGCTACGGGCCGCAGGAAGCCTACACGGCGTCGATGGCGACCACGCGCACCATGGCGCGGCTGAACGAGTTCCCGAAGCCCACGGTCGCCGTGGTGCACGGCGCCTGCTTCGGCGGCGGCTGCGGGCTGGTCTGCGCGGTGGACGTCGCCCTCGCCACGCCGGCCGCCTCCTTCGGATTGACGGAGGTGCGCGTGGGCGTGGCGCCGACGCCGATCTCCACGCACATGGTCCACGCGATGGGCCTGCGCCACACCCGCCGCTACGCCATCACCGGCGAGCGCTTCGACGCGGCGGAGGCGCAGCGGATCGGCATGGTGCACGAGGTCGTGGCCGCGGATGCGATCGAGGCGCGGCTGGATGCGGTGCTGGACGCGATCTTCCTGTCCGCCCCGGGCGCGATCGCGGTGACCAAGCGCAGCTTCCTCGGCGCGACGGGGGAGATACTGGACGAGCGGGAACTCGCGCTGCTCGCCCACGAATCCTGGATGCAGCGCGCCTCCGCCGAAGGGCAGGAAGGCCTCGCCGCCTTCGCCGAGAAGCGCAAGCCGGCCTGGTACCGGGCCAAGGCATGACGCGCCGCTTCATCAGCCAGGGATCGGCGTTCGAGGCCCGGATCGGCTACTCGCGGGCGGTGGTGGACGGCGACCATGTCTGGGTCGCCGGCACCACCGGCTTCGACTACGCCACCATGACCATCGTGGACGATGTCGAGGGCCAGTGCCGCCGGACGCTCGCCAACATCGCCGATGCGCTGGCCCGGGCCGACGCGACGATGGCGGACGTGGTCCGGGTGACCTACTACCTGCGCGACGCGGCGGATTTCCCGCCCTGCTTCGACCTGCTGCGGGAGGCCTTCGCCGCCGCGCCCCCGGCCGCGACCATGATCGTGGTGGCGGGCTTCGCCGATCCGCGCATCCGCATCGAGATCGAGGTGACCGCGCTCAGGCGTCCCTGACGCCGGAACCGCTTGGCAGCCAATTACCGCTCGTCTAGACCGCCTCGTCCGCCAATCGCGCTCGGGGAGGAACATCGTGGGCCGTCGCCGTATCCTGCGTGCCGGGAGGCTCCCGGCCGCGGCCGTGCAGCCGCGGCGCTGATCCGATGCGGGGATTGCTGCCGCTGGCCCACGCGGTCGACCGGCTGAACCTGATGATCGGCCGGACGGTGATGTGGCTGGTGCTCGTCGCCGTGCTGGTCAGCGCCGGCAACGCGACCATCCGCTACGCGCTGCACACCAGCTCGAACGCCTGGCTCGAACTGCAGTGGTACCTGTTCGCCGCGGTGTTCCTGCTGTGCGCGGGCTACACGCTGCTGCGCAACGAGCACATCCGCATCGACATCCTCACCGCGCGCTTCTCGAAGCGGACCCGCACCTGGATCGACATCCTCGGCGGCCTGCTCTTCCTGCTTCCGATGGCCGTGCTGATCGGCTGGCTGTCCTGGCCGATGTTCGTGGAAAGCTGGGTCCGCAACGAGATCTCGTCCGATGCCGGCGGGCTGATCCGCTGGCCGGCGCGGCTGCTCATCCCGGCCGGCTTCCTGCTGCTCGCGCTGCAGGGGATCAGCGAGATCGTCAAGCGCATCGCCTTCCTCCTGGGCGAGGGGCCCGACCCCGCGCCCGACAAGGGTGGCCCGCACGGCCACGGCGCATCGGACGCGACCGCCTGACATGGAGTTCATCGTCTGGCTACTGACGGAGGAGATGGCGCCGATCATGTTCGGCGCCCTCGTCCTGTTCCTGCTGTGCGGCTACCCCGTGGCCTTCGCGCTGGCGGCGAACGGGCTCGTCTTCGCGCTGATCGGCATCGAGCTGGGACTGCTGCAGCCCGCCCTGCTGCAGGCCCTGCCCGAGCGCGTGTTCGGGATCATGCGCAACGACACGCTGCTCGCGATCCCGTTCTTCACCTTCATGGGCCTGATCCTCGAACGGTCCGGCATGGCGGAGGACCTGCTCGACACGGTCGGGCAGCTCTTCGGCACGGTGCGTGGCGGGCTTGCCTACGCGGTCGTCTTCGTCGGCGCGCTCCTCGCGGCCACCACCGGCGTGGTCGCCGCGAGCGTGATCTCGATGGGCCTCATCAGCCTGCCGATCATGTTGCGCTACGGCTACGACCGGCGCCTCGCCTCGGGCGTGATCGCGGCCTCCGGCACGCTCGCGCAGATCATCCCGCCGTCGCTGGTGCTGATCGTGATGGCCGACCAGCTCGGCCGGTCGGTCGGCGACATGTACGCGGGCGCGCTGATCCCCGGCCTCGTGCTGACCGCGTTCTATGCCGGCTACGTCATGCTGATCACGATCATCCGGCCGGAGGCGGCACCCGCCCTGCCGCCGGAGGCGCGGACGCTGCACGGGTTCGCCCTGCTGCTGCGCGTGGTCACCAGCCTCGTGCCGCCGCTGGTGCTGATCTTCCTGGTACTGGGAACGATCTTCCTCGGCATCGCCACGCCGACCGAGGGCGGCGCGATGGGGGCCACCGGCGCGCTGGTGCTCGCGCTGCTGCGCCGCCGGCTGAACTTCGACCTGCTGAAGCAGGCCATCGACACGACCGCGAAGCTGTCCGCCTTCGTGATGTTCATCCTCATCGGCTCGACCGTGTTCGGCCTGACCTTCCGGGCGGTGAACGGCGACCTGTGGGTCGAGCATCTGCTGACCAGCCTGCCGGGCGGCGAGATCGGCTTCCTCGTCGTCGTCAACCTGATGACGTTCCTGCTCGCCTTCTTCCTCGATTTCTTCGAGCTGGCCTTCATCATCGTCCCGCTGCTGGGGCCGGTGGCGGAGAAGATGGGCATCGACCTGATCTGGTTCGGCGTGCTGCTCGCCGTGAACATGCAGACCAGCTTCATGCACCCGCCCTTCGGCTTCGCGCTGTTCTTCCTGCGCAGCGTCGCGCCGGCCGCCGATTACGTGGACAAGGTGACCGGCAAGACGATCGCGCGCGTGACCACGGGGCAGATCTACTGGGGCGCGGTGCCGTTCGTCTGCATCCAGCTCATCATGGTCGCGGTCGTGATCCTGTTCCCGCAGCTCGTCTTCGTCGGCCTGGACCGACCCGCGACGGTCAGCCCGTCCGACGTGCGCATCGAGATCCCCCTTCCCCCGCAGGAGGACGAGGAGCAGCCGCCCCTGGTCTTCCAGTAGCGGCGCCCGCCATGCGGATCCTGCTGTGGTACTGGGGGCGCCGTGGCGGCGGTGCGCAGTACACGCTGGGCCTCGCGCAGGCGCTGTCGCGCCGGGCGGACGTGACGCTGGCGCTGTCGGTTTCCGCGAACGGCGAGCTGCTGGACGATTTCCACGCCGTCGGCGTGCCCTGCGACGCGGTGCCCACCTACGATTCCGCCGCCGGCTTCGCCGCCACGCTGCCCGCGATCCCGCTCCGCGCCCGGCGGCTCGTCACGCAGGCACGCGCCTTCCGCGCCGATGTCGTGCTCTCGGGCATGACGCATCTCTGGACGCCGCTGGTCGCCCCGCGCCTTGCCCGGGCGGGCCTCGCCTACGTGCCCGTGGTGCACGACGCGGCCCCGCATCCGGGCGACCCCGGGGCGCTGTGGGACTGGCGGCTGGACCGGGAGCTGGACGCCGCCCGCGCCGCCATCGTCCTGTCGGACGCGGTGGCCGCCGCGCTGGCCGCCCGCCGCCCGGCGCTGCGGCAGATCCGGCTCGACCTGCCCGCCCTGCTCGCCGCCCCGCCCGCGCCGCCGCCCCGGCCGGCCGGCGGCACGCGCTTCCTCTTCTTCGGCCGCATCCGCGCCTACAAGGGGCTGGACCTGCTGCGCGACGCGCATGCGCGGCTGCTCGCCACCCACCCCGACGCCTCGCTGCGCGTGGTCGGCGAGGGCGATGCCGAGGCGCTCGCCCCGGGCCTGTCCGCCCTGCCCAACGTCACCGTCGAGCCGCGCTGGGTGGCGGAGGCCGACATGCCGGCCCTGCTGCTGGAAGCCGACGTGCTGGTCCTGCCCTATCGGGAGGCGAGCCAGTCCGGCGTGGTCGCGATGGCCGCCGCCCTCGGCGTGCCGGTGGTGGCGAGCGCGGTGGGGGGTCTGTCGGAGCAGGTGCTGGACGGGCAGACCGGCCTGCTCGCCGCGCCCGACCCGCCGGCGCTGGCCGCCGCCATGGCGCGTATGACGGACCCGGCCCTGCGGGCGCGGCTGGCAGACGGGGCGGCCGCGCGGGGGCGCACGCTGAACGACTGGGACGGGCACGCCGCGGGGCTGATCGCCGGCCTCGCCGGGGCGATCTGAGCAGGTCTGCTCCGCGCCCGAAGCAGGCTCCTTTCCCCACACCGGCCTGTCACCTTGGTTTCACGGAATTACGGATGTCTGGACAAGTCATCCGTCATCGAACTGTCATAAAAATGCAATCGCCCTGTCGCGCCCCCGGCCTAGGAAACCCCGCGACCGCCCGGAAGCGGCGCTCCGTCGCCGGGTCCGCACGCAAAGAGGGGACTTATGAAGCTCAGCTCAATCACCGTCGCGCTCGCCGCCTCGATCGCCATCTCGGGTGCGGTGTCCGCCCAGCAGATCACCGGCGCTGGGGCGACGTTCCCCGCCCCGGTCTACACCAAGTGGGGTGAACTGGCCCGCCAGGCGATCGGGGTGCAGCTCAACTACCAGGGCATCGGATCGAGCGGCGGCGTCAACCAGATCACCAACCGCACCGTGGACTTCGGCGCCTCCGACGCCCCGGTGCCGGCGGACAAGCTCGCCTCCGCCAACCTGCTGCAGTTCCCCACGGTGATGGGCTCTGTGGTGCCGATCGTGAACATCCCGGGCGTGGAGATCGACCAGCTCCGGCTGACCGGCGAGCTGATCGCCGAGATCTACCAGGGCAAGCTGTCGCGCTGGAACGACCCGCGCATCGCCGAGATCAATCCCGGCGTGACCCTGCCCAACCTCGCCGTCGCCCCGGTCTACCGGGCCGAGGGGTCGGGCACGACCTTCGTCTGGACCTCCTACCTCGCCGCGACCTCGCCCGCGTGGAAGTCCGGCATCGGCGCCTCCACCTCGGTCCGCTGGCCGGTGGGCGTGGGCGCCCGCGGCAATGACGGCGTGGCCGCCACCGTGCGCAACACCCGCGGCGCGATCGGCTATGTCGAGAACGCCTACGCCACGGTGAACAAGCTGACGACCACCCAGCTCCGCAACCGCGACGGCAACTTCGTCAAGCCGACGCACGAGAGCTTCGCCGCCGCGGCGGCCGCCGGCGACTGGGCCAGCGCGCCGGACTTCGCCGTGGACCTGATCAACCTGCCGGGCGCGCAGACCTGGCCGGTCGTCTCGGCGACCTTCATCCTGCTGCCGACCAACCCCACCGACGTGGAGCGCAGCCGCAACGTGATGCGCTTCTTCGACTGGGCCTACAGCAATGGCGGCCAGGCCGCCGGCGAGCTGGAGTACATCCCGCTGCCCGCGAGCGTGCAGGATGCGGTCCGCGCCGCGTGGCAGAAGGCCGTGGTCGTCGAAGGCCGCCCGGTCTGGACGCGCTGAGCCGACGCACCGAAACGCGGGGCGGGCGCTGAAGCCCGCCCCGGCCTTCCCTTGCAGATGATCGGCCCGCACGTGCAAACAGCCACAGTCGCATCGCAGCTTCCGCCACCGCCGGCCGCCACCGGCGCGCGCCGCAGCACCGCCTTCGGCGATCAGGTCTTCGCCACGATCTGCACCACCGCCGGACTGCTCGTCCTGGTCCTGCTCGGGGCCATCATCGTCACGCTGTTCCTCGGCGGGCTGCCCGCCTTCCGCCAGTTCGGCCTGCCCTTCGTCACGGATACGACCTGGGACCCGGTGCAGGAGGTGTTCGGCGCCGGCGTATCGATCTACGGCACCATCATCACCTCGGTGCTCGCGCTGCTGCTCGCCGTGCCGGCCGCCTTCGGCATCGCCTTCTTCCTGACCGAGCTCGCGCCGCAATGGATGCGCCATCCGGTCGGCATGGCCATCGAGCTGCTGGCCGCGGTGCCCTCCATCATCTACGGCATGTGGGGCTTCTTCGTGATCGCCCCGATCATGGCCGCCTACGTGCAGCCCGCGGTGATCGACACCGTCGGCACGCTGCCGATGATCGGCATGCTGTTCGACGGGCCGCCCTTCGGCACCGGCATCCTGACCGCGGCGCTGATCCTGTCGATCATGATCCTGCCCTTCATCGCGGCCACGATGCGCGACGTCTTCCTCACCGTGCCGCCGGTCTACAAGGAAAGCGCCTACGGGCTCGGCTGCACGACGTGGGAGGTCGCGCGGAACATCGTCATCCCCTACACGCGCGTGTCCGTGGTCGGCGGCATCATGCTGGGCCTGGGCCGGGCGCTGGGCGAGACGATGGCGGTCACCTTCGTGATCGGCAATGCCAACCGCATCACCTCCTCGCTGTTCGGGCCCGGCAACACGATCGCCTCGCTCGTCGCGCTGGAGTTTCCGGAGAGTCCCGCCGGGTCGCTGAAGCTCGCCTCGCTGCTCGCGCTCGGCTTCATCCTCTTCGTGCTCTCCTTCATCGTACTCGCCATCAGCCGCATGATGCTGCGGCCGCGGCTCAAGGGCTGACGATCATGAGCGCAACCACCACCGCGCCCCTCGCCGCCCCCGGCCCCGCGTCGGACCGCGAGGTCGCCCGCGCGCTCGGCCGCCGGCGCAAGCGGACCAACACCATCGTCGTGGCGCTCTGCTCGGCCGCGACGCTGGTCGGGCTGATCTTCCTCGCCTCGATCCTGTTCACGCTGTTCTACCGCGGCATGAGCGCGATGAGCTGGGGGATCTTCGTCAACCCCACGCGCCCGCCGGGCAGCGATGGCGGACTCGCCAACGCCATCGTCGGCACGCTGATCCAGTCGATGATCGGCACGCTGATCGGCGCACCGATCGGGCTGATCGTCGGCACCTACCTCGCCGAGTACGCGCGCAACTCGCTGCTCGGCAACGCGGTGCGCTTCGTCTCCGACGTGCTGCTCTCCGCGCCGTCGATCCTGATCGGCCTGTTCGTCTACATCCTCGTCGTCATCCCCTCGGGCGGCTTCTCCGGCATCGCCGGCAGCCTCGCGCTGGCCGTGATCGTGATCCCGGTCGTGATCCGCACCACGGAGGACATGCTGCGGCTGATCCCCGACACGCTGCGCGAAGCGGTGATCGGCCTCGGCGCGCCGAAGTGGAAGATGATCACGCTGGTCTGCTACCGCGCGGTGCGGCAGGGCATCGCCACCGGCATCCTGCTCGCGATCGCCCGCGTGGCCGGGGAAACGGCGCCGCTGCTGTTCACGAGCCTCGGCAACCTGAACTGGTCGCTCGATCTGGGCCGGCCGATGTCGAGCCTGCCGATCACCATCTACAACTACGCCGGCTCCGCCTATCCCGAATGGATCGAAATGGCCTGGGCGGGCGCGCTGCTCATCACGGCCGGCGTGCTGGTCATCAACATCGTCGCGCGCATCGCGCTGCGCAACCGGAGCTAGGGGGCTCTGATGAACGAACTCGTCTCCGACACCGCGCGCCCCGACGCCGCGGTCGGCGCCTTCGGCGGCATCCAGGCCCGCAATGCCGAGGCGCTGAACACGCCCCGCATCGCCTGCCGCAACCTCGATTTCTTCTACGGCGACTTCCGGGCGCTGAAGTCGATCAACCTCGATTTCCCCGACCGGCAGGTCACCGGGATGATCGGCCCGTCCGGCTGCGGCAAGTCCACGCTGCTGCGCGTGCTGAACCGGATGTACGACCTCTATCCCGGCCAGCGTGCGCAGGGCGAGGTGCTGCTCGACGGCGAGAACATCATCGCGCCGAGCGTGGACATCAACGCGCTGCGCGCGCGCATCGGCATGGTGTTCCAGAAGCCCACGCCGTTCCCGATGACGATCCGCGAGAACATCGCCTTCGGCATCCGCCTGCACGAGAAGATGAGCAAGTCGCAGCTCGACGAGCGGATCGAGTGGGCGCTGTCGCGCGCGGCGATCTGGGACGAGGTGAAGGACCGGCTCGACACCAACGCGATGGGGCTCTCGGGCGGGCAGCAGCAGCGGCTGTGCATCGCGCGCACCATCGCGGTGCGGCCGGAGGTGATCCTGTTCGACGAGCCGACCTCGGCGCTGGACCCGATCAGCACGCTGAAGATCGAGGAGCTGATCGACGAGCTGAAGCGCGACTTCACCATCGTGATCGTCACGCACAACATGCAGCAGGCGGCGCGCTGCGCGGACCAGGTGGCGTTCTTCTACCTCGGCGAGATGATCGAGGTGGCGCCCGCCGCGCAGCTCTTCACCGCGCCGCGCGAGCCCAAGACCCAGGAATACATCACCGGCCGCTTCGGTTGAGGCGCGGGAGGAACGGAATGGCCGACGAACAGCCCGAGCACATCGTCAAGTCCTACGGCGCGGATCTGCGCCGGCTGGCGGACATGACCGCCGAGATGGGCGGTCTGGTGGAATCGCAGATCAACGACGCGGTGATCGCGCTGGTCCGCCGCGACACCGCGCTCGCCGCGCGCGTGGTCGAGGCCGACCCGCGCGTCGATGCGCTGCAGCGCGAGATCGAGAGCTTCGCCGTGCGGCTGCTGGCGCTGCGCCAGCCGGTGGCGGGCGACCTGCGCGTCATCGTCGCCGCCTTCAAGATCGCGGGCGACCTGGAGCGGATCGGCGACTATGCCGCCAACGCCGCCAAGCGCTCGCTGGTGCTGTCCCAGCTCCCGGCGGTCTCCTCGCTCAACGGCTTCCAGCGCATGGCGCGCATGGTGCTGGAGAACCTCAAGGGGGCGATCGACGCGCTGGCCCGCAGCGATGCCGAGAAGGCGCGCGAGGTCTGGCGCAGCGATGCCAGCGTGGACGAGGTCTACAACGGCATCTTCCGCGAGCTGCTGACGCACATGATGGAGGACCCGCGCAACATCAGCGCGGCGACCCATCTGCTGTTCATCGCCAAGAACCTCGAGCGGGTGGGCGATCATGCGACCAACATCGCCGAACTCGTCTACTATGCGGTCCGCGGGCAGGAACTGGATCCGGACCGGCCCAAGGGCGACACCTCCGCCTTCGCCGTCGTCCGACCGCGCGACTGAACGGAGAATGCGCATGCCGGACGGTATCCCGGGAATGCTGAAGCCGACGATCCTCGTGGTCGAGGACGAGGCCGCGCTGGTCACCATGCTCCGCTACAACCTCGAGAAGCAGGGGTTCCGGGTGGAGGAGGCGACGGACGGGCAGGAGGCGATCACCAAGGTCGCCGAGACGCAGCCCGATCTCGTCCTGCTCGACTGGATGCTGCCGGTGATGTCGGGGATCGAGGTCTGCCGGCAGATCCGCCGCCGGCCGGCGATGCGCGACGTGCCGATCATCATGGTGACCGCCCGCACCGAGGACAACGACGCGGTGCGCGCGCTGAACACCGGCGCGGACGACTACATCACCAAGCCCTTCGGCATGGATGCGCTGCTCGCGCGCATCCGCGCGCTGCTGCGCCGGTCCAACGCACTGCCGGCGAAGGGCGTGCTGAACTTCCACGACATCTCCATGGACCTCGCGGCGCACCGGGTGCAGCGCAACGGCCGGCCCATCCATCTCGGCCCGACCGAGTTCCGGCTGCTCGAATTCCTGATGCAGCACCCCGGCCGCGTGTTCGCGCGCGAGGAGCTGCTGGACGCCGTGTGGGGCCGCGACATCCATGTCGAGCCGCGCACCGTGGACGTGCATATCCGCCGGCTGCGCAAGGCGATCAACGGCGACGGCGAGTCCGACGTCGTCCGCACGGTGCGCGCCGCGGGCTACGCGCTGGACGTCGAGCCGGGCTGACCCCCTCCGCCGCGCTTTGACACGGGCGCGGGCTTCGTGCTGCACCGCCCCCGCATGATCCGGGTATCGCAACTGGCGGCAGGCTCCGGGCGCGGGCGCAAAGGCCGCGCGGCCCGCCGCGCGCGTCGCTGATGATCCCGGCCTTCCGGGCCGGCGGCGTGCTGCACCGACGCCTGTGGCAGGCGTTCCCGCGGGAGGCGCGGCGGCGCGCGCTGTTCCGCGGCTTCGCCCTGCTCGCCCCCCGCCCCGCCCCCGTCGCGCCGCCGCTGGCGCCGCCCGTGGTGGTCGCGGGCATGCTCAGCCAGCCGTCCGGGCTGGGGGAAGGCGCGCGGCTGCAGCTCGCGGCGCTGCAGGAGAACGGGATCGCCGCCCGCGGGATCGACCTGTCCTCCGCTCTGAAACAGGGCGAGGGACCGCCGCCCGAGCGGCTGGCCCCCGGCCCCGGCACGCTGATCGTGCATGTGGGCGGGCCGATGCTCCCCTGGGCGCTGTTCGCCCTCGGCCGGGGCGCGGTGCGGGGACGGCGGGTGGTCGCCTGCTGGGCCTGGGAACTGTCGCGCCTCGCGCCGGACTGGGCGATCGGCCTGCCCTTCGCGCATGAGATCTGGGCGTGCAGCGCGTTCTGCGCGGAGGCGATGCGCCAGCCCGGCGGGCCGCCGGTGCGCGTGGTGCCCTATCCGCTGACGCCGCCCGCGCCCTCCGCCCTCACGCGCGCCGATTTCGGCCTGCCCGAGGGCGCGTTCGTGGCGCTGTGCGCGTTCAACGCCGCCTCCTCGATGGAGCGCAAGAATCCGCTCGCCGCCGTGCTGGCCTTCCGCAAGGCGTTCGGCGACGCGCCGGACCGGATCCTCGTGCTCAAGACCATGAAGACGCGCTTCGGCGGCGCCGGCTGGGAGGAACTGCGCCAGGCGATCGCGGGTGCCCCCAACATCCGCGTGATCGAGGCGGAGATGCCGCGCGCCGACGTGCAGGCGCTGATGCGCGCGAGCGACGCCCTGCTCAGCCTGCACCGCGCGGAAGGCTTCGGCCTGCATCTGGCGGAGGCGATGGCGCTCGCGCGGCCCGTCATCGCCACGGGCTGGAGCGGCAACATGGATTTCATGGACGATGCCACGGCCCTGCTCGTGCCCTGCCGGCTGGTGCCCGCGCGCGACCGGGTCGGCACCTATGCGGTGGAGGGCGCCTGCTGGGCGGACCCCGATACCGATGCGGCGGCCGCGCTGCTGCTGCGCGCCGCGACGGATCGCGAGGCGATGGCGGCACTCGGCGCGCGCGCGCGCGATCGTGTGGCATCGCAGCTCAGCCCCCGCGTCATTGCCGAGCTGTTCGCCGATGCGTTAGGTCACCACCCTTCGTGAGCGAGGGACCCTCCGACCAGATGCATGGACCCGCCGCCTTCGGCCAAGGCCCTGCGGCCATCGTGCTCGACGCCGCCAATCCACGCCGCCGCGCGCGCGCGCTGGATGATCTGGCGGGCGGCTTCAGGCGCTGGCGCCTGGCCCGCGCACTGGCGTGGCTCGACATCCGCAACCGCTACCGCGGTTCGGTGCTCGGCCCGTTCTGGCTGTCTCTGTCCACCGCCGTGATGCTCGTCGGCCTCGGCATCCTCTATTCGGCGCTACTTCGCGTCCAGGTCGGCGAGTACCTGCCCTTCCTCGGCATCAGCCTGATCTGCTGGAACATGATCGCGCAGACGGTGGGTGAGGGATGCGTCGCCTTCACCGGCGCGGAGGGCACGATCCGGCAGATGCGCCTGCCCTACACGACGCACGTGCTGCGCGTGGTGATGCGCAACGCCATCGTCACCGCGCACAACCTGCCGCTGATCGTGCTCATCTTCCTGATCTTCGGGCTAACGCCGGACTGGGGGCTGCTGCTGCTGCCGGTCGGGCTGCTGATCCTGGGGATCAACGCGTTCGCGGTCACCATGCTGCTCGGCATGCTCTGCGCGCGGTTCCGCGATGTCGGCCAGATCGTGGGCAGCGTCATGCAGATCGCCTTCTTCATGACGCCGATCATCTGGAAGCCGGAGTCGCTGAAGGAGAACGCCTGGATCGTGATGCTCAACCCGTTCTACGTGATCATGGAAACCGTGCGGGGGCCGATCATCGAAGGCGGCGGGGCGCCCCTCGCCTGGGCGCTTGCGCTGCTGGTCACCGCGCTGGTGGTCGCCTTCTCCTTCGCGTTCTTCGTCCGCTTCCGCGCACGCATCGCGTTCTGGGTCTGACGGCATGGCCAACATCAGTGCCGAAGGGCTGACGATCGAGTTTCCGCTGTACCATGCGGGCGCGCGCTCGCTGAAGAAGCGGGTGCTGGCGGCCACGCCGCTGCGGCTGCGCACCGACAACGCCAACCGCATCGTCGTCTCCGCCCTGCGCGACCTGACGTTCAGCATCGAGCACGGCGAGCGCGTCGCGCTGGTGGGGCCGAACGGGGCGGGCAAGACGACGCTGCTGCGCGCGCTCGCCGGCATCTACGAGCCGGTGGGTGGCAAGCTCGCGGTCGAGGGCACGATCGGCTCGCTGATCGACACCTCGGCGGGGATGGATATCGATTCCACCGGCCGCGAGAACATCCGGCTGAACGGCCTGTATCGCGGCATGACCGAGCCCCAGATCGAGGCGCTGTCGGAGGAGATCGTGGCCTTCGCCGGGCTCGGCGAGTTCATCGACGTGCCGATCCGCACCTATTCGGCCGGCATGGGCGTGCGGCTGTCCTTCGCGCTCGCCACCGCGATGCAGCCGCAGGTGCTGCTGATGGACGAATGGCTGCTCGCCGGCGATGCGGAGTTCCTCGAACGCGCGAAGGCGCGGCTAGAACACGTCGTGACGAATGCCGAGATCCTGGTGATCGCCACCCACGACACGAAGATCGTGCGCACGTGGTGCACGCGGGCGATCCGGCTGGAAGGCGGCCGCATCACCGCCGACGGGGACGTGGACAGCATCCTCGGGTAGGGCGGGTTTCCGCCCGGCCGGTTGGGGCGCCAGAGGGGCCAGCCTGTCGGCTGATATTCGTTGGCCCCGCGCGCCCTCAGCCCAACCCGTTCCCGCGATCCGCGGATCCCTCCCTCTCCCGCTTGCGAGACCGTTGCGCAACATCCCCTCTCCCGCCCGGCGGGAGAGGGAGGGGCCCGCGCTTGCGCGGGAGGGTGAGGGCCTGGGCAGAGGCGAAACCTTATCGTCGCGCTGGCCGACGCACCCTCACCCCGGCCCTCTCCCGCGTGCGGGAGAGGGAGAACGAGCCGAAAGCGCGCGTTCGGGCTCCGGATCAGTCGATGAGGTTCCGTCGCGCGCAGCCACGCCAACCCCGTGCGCCGGCCTCAAGCCGCCCGCGCAGCGTCCAGCACGTCGGCGATCGTGGTCTCGAAACCGATACGCGGGGCCCAGCCGAGCAGCCCCTTCGCCAGCGTGGGGTCGCCCGCGAGCCAGGGCGTATCCGCCGGCCGCATCCGCGCCGGGTCCGGCTCCACCGTCACCGGTACGCGCGCGAGCCGGACCATGATGGCGACCACCTCCTCCATCCGCCGCGCCACGCCGGAGCTGATGTTCAGGATCGCGCCCGGCAGCAGGCTGTCGAACCGCTCCAGCGCGGCGATGTAGGCGGCCACGACGTCGCGGACGTCGAGGAAGTCGCGGGACGTGTCGAGCCGCCCGGTCCTCAGCACGCCAGCCTTGCCGGTCCGTTCGATGGCGGCGATCTGCGCGGCGAATGCCGGCACCACGAACCGCGGCTGCTGGCCCGGGCCCGTGTGGTTGAAGGGCCGCAGCCGGATCGCGCGCAAGCCCTGCGCGGCGAGCGCGCCGACCGCGAGGTCCGCCGCTGCCTTGCTCGCGGCGTAGAGGTTGCGCGGCGCGGGCAGGGCGCGCTCGGTCACCAGTTCGCCCGCCACCACGCTGCCGGCATAGATCTCGCTGGTCGAGACGAAGGCGAAGCGGCAATCCGCCGCCTTCGCGGCGCGCGCGAGGTTCAGCGTGCCGTGCAGGTTCACCGCCCAGGCCCGGCCCGGATCGGCCTCCGCCTCGCCGATGGCGGAGATCGCGGCGAGGTGGACGATATGGGTCGGCTGCCGGTCGGCGATCAGCCGCGCGCAGGCCTCGGCATCGGTGACGTCGAGCGGCTCCACGCCCTCCGCCGCGCAGGTCCCGCTCGCGACCGCCGCACCGGCGCCGTGGCGATCCCGCAGCGCGGCCACGAGGTGGCCGCCCACGAAACCGCCCGCGCCCGTGACCAGCACCCGCACCGATGGGCCCCCTAGCGCGACTGGCGCGCGCGATGCCTCGCCAGATCGGCGTCCACCATCTCGTGGATCATCTGCTCCAGCGTGATGGCGGCTTCCCAGCCCAGCTTCTCCTTCGCCTTGGAGGGATCGCCGAGCAGCACGTCCACCTCGGCCGGGCGCAGCAGGTCGGTGCGCTGGGTGATGTGGTCCTCGGCCTTCAGGCCGACATACTCGAAGGCGATGCGCGCCATCTCGCGCACCGTCGTGGTGCGGCCGGTGGCGACGACGTAGTCGTCGGGGTGGTCCTGCTGCAGCATCAGCCACATCGCGCGGACGTAGTCCTTCGCATGACCCCAGTCGCGCTTGGCGTCGATGTTGCCGAGCGGCAGTTCCTTCGCGGTGCCGAGCTTGATGCGCGCCACCGCGTCCGTGACCTTGCGGGTGACGAACTCGATGCCGCGCAGCGGGCTCTCGTGGTTGAACAGGATGCCGGAGGAGGCGTGCAGCTCGAAGCTCTCGCGGTAGTTCACCGTCATCCAGTGGGCGTAGAGCTTCGCCGCCGCGTAGGGCGAGCGCGGGTAGAAGGGCGTGCTCTCCTTCTGTACCGGCTCCTGGATCAGGCCGAACATCTCCGACGACGAGGCCTGGTAGAAGCGCGCCTCGGGCCACGCGATGCGCACGCCTTCCAGCATGCGGGCGGCGCCGAGCGCGGTGATCTCGCCGGTCAGCAGCGGCTGGTACCAGGACGTCTTCACGAAGCTCTGCGCGGCGAGGTTGTAGACCTCGTCGGGGCGGATCTCCTGCAGGATGCGGATGATGCTCGACAGGTCGGACAGGTCGCCGTCCATCATCCGCACGTCGCCGGCGATGCCGAGCCAGCGCAGACGCTCGTCCACGATGTCGGAGGAGGAGGAGCGGCGGATGAGACCGTAGACGTCGTAACCCTTCTCCAGCAGGAGCTGGGACAGATAGGCGCCATCCTGGCCGGTCACGCCGGTGATCAGAGCTTTGCGAGACAAATCCGGGACCTGTGGGGGTTATGGATCGGCCGCGATAGCCCTCCTCCCTTCCGGGAGCAAGACATCCACGGGGTTGCCGCCCGGCGTGCCGGCGGCCGCGGCGGGGCGTGATCGGCCCGGGATCGGCCATATCCGCGGCGTAGCGGACCTTCGGCGGATCGTCCGGAATGCGCGGCCTGTCGTTCGCGCACGCGCAGGAGAGGTGATCCGCGTTCATGGCAAGCGCGAACCGAACTTCATGCAGTCGGCAATCTTCGCGGCCGCTCACCGACCCCTTCCCGCTCGCCGGAGCTTTGCGAACGGTCGCGGCCTTCCTCTCCCGCCCGCAAGAGAGGTGCCGGAGTGAGGGCGCATCCACCAGCAAGTGGGAGAGAGGCCTTGCGCAACGCGCCTTGCCCCCTGCCTCCCGACGGCGCGACGCCGTGAGCCGACGCGCGGCATCGGAGGCCGCGGCGCCGATCCTGGACTGCCGGCCCGCGGCGATTGCCGCGCAGAAGGCCCTCATGCGCGAATGGGACGAACTGCCCCTTTCTACCGCCGACGAGGCGAGCGTGCCGGTGGTCGGGTGCGACCGGGAACCCCGTGCGCCATGCAGGCCTTTTTCAACGTCAAGGCGAAACGCGACGCCGTCTGCACCGGATCATGGCCCTCAACAGGCCGATGCGATACCGTTTTGATGCCCGTCACCCCTCATTCGTATTATTAATAAGATTTTCCGATTTGAAAGATACAATTCTGCGTCGGGAAACTTGCCATTTGTATTCCGACGGCTCCTTACCAGCCACCTAAGCCGCTGATTTCCCTCGCTGGTACGGCAATTGCTTTAGAGGGGCAGGGCTCTCAGCCCGCCGTGTGAAGAGGGGGATAATGCTATGAATATGCTGCCACTCCGCGCCGTTGCGCTGAGCGCGGGCCTGCTTGCCGCTTCGGCTCTGAGCGCGGTTGCGGCACCGATCGTGGGGACGCTGGGGATCGCCGGCGCCTACCGGGCCGAGGATGCCTCCGGCAACCTGACCACGCTGGGCAATGCGGTCGCGATCGACTTCGCGCCGGTCAACGCCGGCACGTCCGGCTCGGGCCTGATCTTCGTGACGACGTCGGGCGGAAACCTCGACGGCATCGCAGCGGGAACGATGGGCTCGATCCTCGACCTGTTCTTCGCGCCGTTCAGCGGTCCCGTCGCCGGCTTCTTCTCGGTCGGGGGTCTGACCTTCGATCTGGAGAGCGTCCAGATCGTGAGCCAGAGCAATGACGGGATCATCCTGAAGGGGACCGGCAAGATGCACTACGCCGGTTACGACGTGACGGAGGGCACCTGGGGCGCGAGCTTCAACGATGCCGGTGGCGGGCCCAACCCGTCCGGCGTGTTCTCCTGGAGCTCTGACGTCGCCTCCGCCGCCGTGCCGGAGCCTGCTTCGCTCGCGCTGTTCGGCGCCGGCCTGCTCGGCCTCGGCCTGGTTCGCCGCCGCAAGGCCTGATCCGGCCTCGCGTGACTGCCTCGAAGGGCGCTGCCGGCAACGGCAGCGCCCATTTTCGTTGAGGAGGCCGCTCATCCGGCGCCTCCCGGCCGGGCGCTCCGACGCGCTGCCCGGGCGACACCCTCCTGCCGATCAGCGCGCGCCCGGTTCCCGCATGGCGGGTCCTGGGCTTACCATGCGGCAAGTCTTCGACAGGAGGGCGTTGAAGTGACGGCTCAAGGCATGCGGGCCCGATGACGAGCACAAGACTGTACGCCTTCAACACGCCATCCGGCTGGAACGCGATGCTGCCGCCGCGCGAACCGCGTCCGGCATTGGCCGGAAGCCACGACGTCAAGTACGCCATCATCGGCGCGGGCTACACGGGCGCGGCCGCCGCCCGCCGCCTGACCGAGCTGGACCCCGGCGCGGAGATCCTGCTGCTCGAGGCAGGCACGGTCGGCGAAGGGTCCTCGGGCCGGAATTCCGGCTTCACCCGGCCGCTCGAATTCCCCATCGCGATCACCGCCGACAACGCCGCCAAGGCGGAGGCGGTGACGCCGTTCAACCAGGAGGGTTTCAGCTACCTCTCGGCCACGATCGAGGAGTTCGGGATCGATTGCTGGCTCACCCGGGCCGGCGTGATCCGCGGTGCGGCGACCGCCGCCGGCGAGGACCGCATCCGCAGCTCCAAGCTCCATCTCGACAGGATGGGGCATGCGGCGAAGCTGTTCTCGCGGGAGGAGGTGCAGGAAAGGACGGGCACGCCCTACTACCGCTGCGGCCTGTTCGTGGAGAACTCGTACTTCGTGCAACCGGCCGCGCTGATCCGCGGCCTGGTCGACAGCCTGCCCCCAAGCGTCCTGCTGCACGAGCGTTCCGCCGTCCGGAAGCTGGACCGGCGGGGGAGATGGCATCTCGAACTCGATGGCGCCTCGGTCGTGGCCGACACGGTCATCCTCGCCGTCAACGCGCTCGCCAAGCAGTTCGGCTACCTGCGCGACCGGCTCGTCACCCTGTTCACCTACGCGGCGATCACCGAGGAGATGGGAGAGGGCGATGCAGGCGGCATCGGCAGCATGCCGACCTGGGGCATCCTGCCCGCCCACCGGATGGGCACGACGTGCCGGCGGGTCGGCGCGAACAGGGTGATGGTGCGCAGCCTGTCCTCCTACGAGGGCGAGTTGACTCCGGCCGATGTGCAGTCGCGGCTGCGGCGGATCTACGAGGCCCGCTGGCCGCATCTCGCGCACCTGAAGTTCGAGTATGTCTGGGGCGGCACCACCGGCTTCACGATGAACGGCTCACCGTGGTGGGGGCGGCTGGACGAGGGCCTCTATGCCTCGGGCGGCTGCAATGGGGCCGGGATCTCCAAGGGCACGCTGCTTGGCAAACGCCTTGCCGAACTCATCGCGGGACAGGGCGATCATGCGCCGCTGACGGATGCGTTCGGCCAGGCCAACTGGATCGCGCCGGAGCCGTTCCGGGGCATCGGCTACAGGATGCTGGCGCGGAAGGGCATCAAGGAAGCGGCCGAGGAGCAGTGAGGTGCAGCTTCCCTAAGCAAGCCTCCCGCTCATCCGGAGATTGATCCGCGGCGCCCCCGCGTGGTCTGCCCTTGCGTCGGGGCCGGCTGGTTCAACGCCGCCATGAACGCAGCCCTGCGCCCGCCCGGGGGCGGAACGGCGGGCTTCTGTTCCGGCGTGTCCGTCTGCTTCAGATCCTTCTGCGGGGCGAGAACGAGTGCGGTGCCTTCCAGCCCCATCACGGTCTTGCCGGGCCATGTGCCAGGCAGGGCCAATCCCTGGCTGCCGGAATTCTTGAACGTTACCGCGCCGCCAATGTCGGCGATGCAGGAGTTCCCATCCAGCGATTCCACGTTGAAGGAAGGGATTTGAGCTTCATTGAGTGACTTGCGAAGAACGACCAGATCTCCGGTCTTTCTTACCTTGACGATATCTCCCCCTTTCGGATCCGCTTTCGGTGCGGCCGCCACGCCACCCGGCTTGGACGGCGGGATGAGCGAACCATTCCTCAGATAGACCGACCCCTGCGACTGCTCATTGATCGGGCTGCGGCAACAGGTCCAGTAGACATGCAGGGGGCCGTCGATTCTCCTTCTCAGGAAGGTGAGGATTGCGCTCAGGGAGGTTATGAAGTCCAGCCTCGGCTGAAGAAGCCAGTACTCAGGTCCATGATTTCCATTGATGAATCTTTGGCCCTTTGCACACATCACTATCGGATCGTCCGGGCATAGATAATGTTCTTTGTACTTCTCTCCGGCTGTTTTTGTTTCAGACCATTGATTGAAGCTTCCGTCCAGGGCTGCGTAGCTTATGGTCCCGGTGCTGTTGTACCGCTCGTTGACGGCCCAGTAGAGAGTGACATCCGCAGGTATGGTGATGTCCCGGCCGTTAGGCTTCATCCTGCCGTGGCCGGCGATGAATACATGGCCCGTCATCGTGCAATCCTCCCATTGGCCAGCCGCAGCGCCAGCGAGGGATTTCAAGGCTGGCGTTCACGGCGCGCGCACCCCCGCAACCAACGGATGCTGGAGGCCGGCCGGCACGTTATTTCGATTGTGTGCCCGGCTCCAGTTCGTTGCGGCCCCGGCTCATCACCGCCGCGTGTTCGACTGGATCGTGGTGCCGACGGTCAGGATTGAACTGACGACCTGCTGATTACGAATCAGCTGCTCTACCACTGAGCTACGTCGGCGGCCGGCGCCCTCGGGCCGCGGCCGTATAGCCTCCCCGCGCCGCCGACCGCAACATACCCCGCGCGGCCGCCGCCCCGCTCAGGCGGCGGGCGCCTCCAGCCGCAGGGACGGGGGCGGCTTGCGGAGGGCGGAAATCAGGCTGCGGACCTCGGCCCGCGCGGCGACGTGGCTCATGGACAGGCTCATCCCCAGCCCGGCCTCCTTCACGTCCATCAGCGTCAGCCCCTGCAGGTAAAGCTCGCGGAAGATCACCCGCTCGCCGAAACCCTTCACCGTGCGGAAGCCGATGCGCCTAGCCAGCTCGTCCAGCGTCGCGCCCACGTCGCGCTTGTTGCGCGCCTCGCTCGCGCCGAGGCGGTTGCGCATCACGATCCAGTCCAGCCGGCCGCGGTCCCGCGCGAAGCGGCGCTTGCGCGCCTCCCACACCATCTCGCTGTAGATAGAAGGCCGCACCACGGCCCGGTCGTCGGGGTCCACGGTCGCCAGCATCGCGAAATCGACGAAGCTGTCGTTGATCGGCGTGATCAGCGTATCGGCGTGCCCGTGGCCGTAGCGGCTGAGGAAGGTGTCCGCGCCGGGGCAGTCCAGCACCACGATGTCGCAATCCCGCGACAGGTCCGCGAAGGCGGCGTCGAAACGGGCCGTCTCCTCCGCCTCGGCCTCCGCCCGGCTGTCGCGGTCCGAGCGATGGACGGCGAGGTGCCGGGGCAGCGGCAGGTCCACGCCCTTGCTCTGGGAAAACCGCTCCCGCGCCGCCAGATAGCCGGCCAGCGTGCCCTGCCGCGCGTCGAGGTCGATCGCGCCGACCTGATACCCCTCGCGCAGCAGGCCCACGATCACGTGCATGGCCGCGGTGGACTTGCCGCTGCCGCCCTTCTCGTTGCCCAGCACGATGACGTTGGCGCGGCGCTCGATCGTCACGGAAGACACGCGAATCGACCTCATGTCAGGCTGTTTGCCCTTGGAATCGCATGACAGCCCGCACCCGTCCATCACCGTATCATGTCCTGATCCTGCTGCTCGCCGCCCCGGCGCTGGCGGACCCGGCGCCCGTGGCGCTGCGCCTGCCGGTCGACGGCGGCTGCCTGTCCTCGCCCTTCGGCCCGCGCCCCGCGATCGGGATGCGCCCGCCGAGCCACCACAACGGGGTGGACATCCCGGCCGCCGCCGGCACGCCGGTCCGCGCCGCGGCGGCCGGGCGGGTCGTGTTCCTGCGCCGGGTCGCGGGATATGGGATGATGGTGGAACTCGACCACGGCGCCTTCCGCACCCGCTACGGCCATCTCGGCCGCGTAACGCCTGCGCTGGCCGAGGGCAGACGGTCGCTGGACGCGGGCGCGCCGCTCGGCGTGGCCGGCCGCAGCGGCATCAGCTACGGCAGCCACGTGCATTTCGAGGTACGGATCGACGGCCGGGCGGTCGATCCGCTGCCCTGGCTGCCCGGCCTGCTCCCGTGCCGGCCGCGCACGGGCGATCGAGGCAGGGCCGATCGAGGCACGGGCGATTGACGCACGGGGCCTTGCGGTATCGCGCGGCAGGCGGCAGGCATGGACGGATGGAGGCTGACGCTTGAGCGATCGCCGCGCCGGGGCGGCCACGATGGAGGCGCGGGGCGACGACGCCGCCCGCACGCTCGCCTTCGCCGGCCGGATCGACATCGCCGCCGCCGCCCGGCTGTGGACTCCGACGATGCGCGCGGCCCGCGGCACGCAGGGGCTGACCATCGACCTCGCCGGCGTGGAGGAGGTGGACACGGCCGGGGCGGTGCTGCTGCTCTCGGCCGCCGGCGCTGCGCATCAGGGCGCGCTGCAGGGCGCCTCGCCCGCCGTGGAGAAGGTCCTCGACCGCACCGGGGCGGCGTTGAAGGCCGCCCCGCCCGCCCCGCCGCCCCCGCGCATGAACCCCATCGCCGGCCTCGGCGAGATGGTGGTCGATGTCGGGCGCAACATGCTCGGCGCCGTCGCCTTCGGGGGCGAGGCGCTGGTGACGCTGCTGCGCACCCTGTTCCGCCCCGGCCTGCTGCGCTTCAGCGAGATGCTGCGCCACCTGGACGAGACCGGGCTGCGCGCCTTCCCGCTGACCGCGCTGCTCGGCTTCCTGATCGGCGTGATCCTCGCCTACCAGTCCGCGATCCCGCTGCGCCGCTTCGGGGCGGAGGTGTTCGTCCCCAACCTCGTCGGCATCTCCCTGCTGCGGGAACTGGGGCCGCTGCTCGCCGGCGTGGTCTTGTCCGGGCGCACCGGATCGGCCTTCGCCGCCGAACTCGGCACCATGACGGTGAACGAGGAAGTGGACGCGCTGAAGATCATGGGCATCGACCCGATGCAGATGCTGGTGCTGCCGCGGATGCTCGCGGCCACGCTGGTGATGCCGGTGCTCGCCCTGCTGATGAGCCTCGCCGGCCTCGCGGGCATGACCGTGATCATGGCCACGCTGGGTTTTCCCTGGGCGGCGGTGTCCAACCAGCTCCAGCAATGGCTCGCGGTGGGCGACCTGCTGGGCGGGCTGTTCAAGGCGGCGATCTTCGGCATCGCGATCGCCGCCATCGGCTGCCGCGCGGGCCTGTCGGCCGGCCGCGGCCCCCGCGCGGTGGGCGACGCGGCGACCACGGCGGTGGTGGGCGGCATCGTCTCCATCGTCGTGCTCGACGGCATCTTCGCCGTGCTGTTCTTCCGGCTGGGCATTTGAACGCGCCCGCCGCCGAACCCCGCGCCGCGCCGCCCGCCGATGCGGAAGCAGTGGTGCGCGCCCGCGACGTGGCGATGCGCTTCGGCAGCCGCACGCTGTTCGAGAAGGTCAGCTTCGACGTCCGCCGCGGCGAGATCTTCGTGATCCTCGGCGGGTCCGGCTGCGGCAAGTCCACGCTGCTCAAGATCCTGATCGGCCTGTATCCGCCGGTCGCCGGCACGGTGGAGGTGCTGGGCGAGAACATCGACGACGCCGAGGGCGATGCGCGGCGCGGCCTGCTCGCCCGGCTCGGCGTGATGTGGCAGTCCGGCGCGCTGTTCGGCTCGATGACGCTCGCGGAGAACATCGAGCTGGCGCTGGAGGAGCACACGGACCTGCCACGGCCGGCGCGCGAGGCGCTGGCGCGCGTGAAGCTCGGCCTTGTCGGGCTCGGCGATGCGGCCACACGGCTGCCGGCGGAGATCTCGGGCGGCATGGCCAAGCGTGCGGGCATCGCGCGGGCGATGGCGCTCGATCCGCCGATCCTGTTCCTGGACGAGCCCTCGGCCGGACTCGACCCGATCACCTCGGCGGGGCTGGACGCGCTGATCATCGATCTGGCACGCAGCACCGGAACCACCTTCGTGGTGGTCACGCACGAACTGCAGTCGATCCTCGCCATCGGCGATCGCTGCATCATGCTGGACAAGGAGGCCAAGGGCATGATCGCCGAAGGCGACCCGCGGCAACTGCGCGAGCACAGCGACCATCCCGTGGTGCGGGCCTTCTTCCGCCGCGAGGTCATGCACGGATGAAGGGCAGCAGCCTCTATCTGCGCGTGGGCCTGCTGGTGCTGGCGGGGGTCGCGCTCGCCATCGGGTTCATCCTGTACCTGACCTCCGGCCGGCTCGGCGCGGACGCCATGGTCTTCGAGTCCTACTTCTCGGAATCGGTCACCGGCCTCGATGTCGGCGCGCCCGTGCGCGTGCGCGGCGTGCAGATCGGCCGCGTGACGGAGATCGGCCTCGCGGCCGTCGTCTATCACGGCCAGATGCCCGTCGATCATGCCGACCGCGAGGGTCTCGGGCTGGTGATGGTGCGCTTCGCCGTGGACCGGCAGCGTTACGGCGAGGCTGACACAGCGCAGCTCGTGCGGCAGGGGCTGCGCGTGCGCCTGTCCTCGCAGGGCATCACCGGCGTGACGTATCTGGAGATGGATTTCGTCAGCAGCGCGCTGGAACGTTTCCCCGAGCCGACGCATTTCTGGCAGGCGCGCTACACGGTGATCCCGTCCGTGCCTTCCACCGTCACGCAGGTGACCTCGGCCGCCGAGCGGCTGGTCTCGCGGCTCAGCGAGATCGACCTGGAATCGCTCGCCACCAACATCACCCAGCTCGTCGAGGGGCTGCGCAACCAGATCGTCAACGGCGACCTCGCCATCGCGCTGCATGAGGCGTCGGAGACGATGACGGAGCTGCGCACCGCGGTGAAGGGCGCCGACCTCGCCGCCACCGTGGCCGAGGCGCGCAGCATGCTCACCACGCTGAACACGGCGGCGGAGAACGTGCGCCAGCTCGTCGCCGACCCGGAGCTGCGCAACCTCGTCCGCAACGGCAGCGAGGCGGCGGCCGAGCTGCGCACCGCCGTGGCGCGGCTGCCCGAGGTGCTGCGCTCGCTGGACGCGACGGTGCGCGCCGCGCGGAGCACGACGACCGACCTTCAGGGAGACCTTGCGCCTGTGATGCGGGACCTGCGCAACACGATCGCCAACCTGCGCGACACGACGGAGGCGCTGCGCGCCAACCCGTCCCAGACTCTGTTCGGCGAGCCGCCGCCGCGCACGCCGCGCCGATGACCGGCCCCCTCGCCCGCCGCAGCCTGCTCGCGCTGCCGCTGCTCGCCGCCGCCGGGTGCAGCCTGCTGCCCGACCGCCCGTATCTGGACCGTGAGCGCTTCGTGCTGGCGCCGCAGCGGCCGGGCCCGCCGGTCAGGACGGGCCGGCGGCGGACGGTGCTGGTGCGCACGCTGCGGGGCGCGCCGGCGATGGACCGCCGCGGCCTGCGCTCGGTCTTCGCCGACGGCACGGAGAGCATCGACTTCTACGCCGAATGGGCGGCCGCACCGCTGGATGCCGCCGAGCAGGCGCTGCGGACCTGGCTCGGCGCATCGGGGCGGTTCTCGGCCGTGCTCGCCCCCGGCACGCGCGCCGACCCGGAGCTGGTGATGGAGACGGAGCTGACCGAACTCGCCGCCTTCGTCGATGAGGGCGAGGCGCGGGCCACGCTGTCCGTGGTGCTGCTCGACGGGCGCGGGCGCGTGCTGCGGCAGGCCGTGCCCACCGGCCGCGCCCCGCTGCCGGACCGCAGCCGCACGCAGCGGGCGGAAACGCGCGCCGCGGCGATGAGCGAGGCGCTGGGCGCGGCCTTCGTCGCGCTGGAAGCCGCGCTGCCGCGATAGCCGCGCGGGGTTGCCGGGCCCGCCCGTGCGGGCTAGGCACGGAGGCAATGGGACCCCTGCTACCGGCGCTGGCCGCCGCGCTCATCGCCTTGCCCGTGGCCGCGCAGTCGCTGTGCGGCCGCATGGCGTTTCCGGCCGCCGCCATCAAGGAGTTCTCCTCAGACTTCGGACGCCGCGGCGGGCGGCTGCATCCCGGGCTCGATTTCACCGGCACGCGCGGCACGGCGATCCGTGCGGCGGCCGACGGCGTCGTCGCCTATGCCGGCCGCTACTACGGCTACGGCAACATGGTCGATATCGCGCACCCGGACGGGACGATCACGCGCTACGCCCACATGGCCACGATCGCACCGGGCATCCGGGCCGGCGCGCCCGTGGCGGTCGGCGCGACGCTGGGCGGGATGGGCGCCACGGGACGGGCGAGCGGCGTGCACCTGCACTTCGAGGTGCGGATCGGCGGCGTGCCGGTCGACCCCAAGCCCTGGCTCGCCATGGCGTCCTGCAACGGCGCACCGCAACCCGACCGGACGGAAGAGGCACGGGCGGACACCGCCCACATCGCGCGACGGCGTTGAGGGAGCCGTGGGGCTCTGCCCCACGCCCCGGCAGGGCGCTGCCCTGCACCCGCAAGGGGCCACCGGCCCCTTGACCCGGGATTCCTCCAGAGGGCCTTCGGCCAAATCGTTTGATTGACCCCTCCCTTCAGGGGAGGGGGCCAGCAAACGACCTGATCAAAGCCATCCTGAAGGGATCGCGGTCGAGGGGCCCGGGGCTCC
>JBBCJT010000165.1:0-6014 GCA_037190665.1 Rhodovastum atsumiense
AGGCCTCGGCCCCGCAAGAGGTCGAAGCGTCAGCGGAGGATGCCGAGGCGGGCGAAGGCGAGGCCACCGAGGCCGAGGCCGAGGACCAGATGGACGACGGCGAAATGTCGGATACGACCGACAGCGGCGAGGCTCGCCGCGCGCCGACGCCATTCTCCAACCTGCCGCCGGTGATCGACTACAAGGCCTTCACCACCCGTTTCGACGAGACCATCTCGGCCGAGGACCTCTGCGATATCGCGGAGCTCGACCGGCTGCGGTCCTATCTCGACAAGCAACTGGCCAATCTCCAGGGCGCGGTCGCCCGCCTCGCCAACCGGCTCCAGCGGAGGCTGATGGCGCAGCAGAATCGCGCCTGGGATTTCGACCTCGAAGAGGGACAGATCGATGCTGCGCGTCTGTCGCGCGTCATCATCGATCCGATGCACCCGCTGACCTTCAAGGTCGAGCGCGACACCAATTTCCGCGACACGGTGGTGACGCTGCTCCTCGACAATTCCGGTTCGATGCGCGGCCGGCCGATCACGGTTGCCGCCACCTGCGCCGACATTCTCGCCCGCACGCTCGAACGTTGCGGGGTCAAGGTCGAGATCCTCGGCTTCACCACCCGCGCCTGGAAGGGCGGACAGTCCCGCGAACGCTGGGTGCAGGATGCCAAGCCGCGCAACCCGGGCCGGCTGAACGACCTGCGCCACATCATCTACAAGGCCGCGGACTCGCCCTGGCGCCGGTCGCGCAAGAACCTCGGCCTGATGCTGCGCGAGGGGCTGCTGAAGGAGAACATCGACGGGGAGGCGCTGCTCTGGGCTTACCGCCGCCTGCTCGCGCGGCCGGAGCACCGGCGCATCCTGATGGTGATCTCCGACGGCGCGCCGGTGGATGATTCCACCCTGTCGGTGAACCCGGGCAACTACCTCGAGAAGCACCTGCGCGAGGTGATCCGCGATGTCGAGAACCGCGGGCTGGTGGAGCTGATCGCCATCGGCATCGGCCACGACGTCACCCGCTACTACCGCCGCGCCGTCACCATCGTGGACGCCGAGGAGCTGGGCGGGACGATGATGAAGAAGCTCGCCGAGCTGTTCGACGAGGATGCCGCCGAGGCCTGGCACCGCGCCGCCAGCGAACGCGCCGCGCTGGTCGCCTGATGCGCGCCGCCCTGGCCCTGCTGCTGGTGGCGGGGCTGCTGGCGGGGGCGGCACGGGCGGAAGGCGGACCCTGCGATGGCCCGGTGCGGGCGGAAGCCCCGCTCGCGGCGGATGACACGCTGCAACTCGGCGAAGGCGTCACCTTCCTTGCCGGCGCGCTGCTTGCCGGTCCGTGCGCGGAAGGGTTCGGCGGCTTCTCCGCCATGGTCATCGACGCCGAGCTGCGCATCACCGCCGCATCGGATCGGGGCAACTGGCTGCGCGTGAGTCTGGCGCTGGAAGAAGGCGCGATCGCGCTTTCCGATGCCGAACTCTCGCCGATCGCCGGCAGCGAGGCGGAAGGCCCACGCGGACGGTGCGAGGGGCTGGAAGCGGAGGGTCTCGTCCGCGCCGATGACGTGCTGCTGATGAGCTTCGACACGTCCGGCATCGTGCTCGCCTTCGACCCGGAAACGCTGGAGCGCCTGCCCGAGCGCGACCGCCCGCCGCTGCCGCTGCTGCGGCGGGGCGGGACCGACGGGTACGAGGCGATCGCCATGCTGTCCGAAGGGCGGCTGATCGCGTTGCGCGAGCGCGAGACGATGCGCCTGCCGACCCGCGCCAACGGTTTCCGTCCGCAGGCGCAGCGCGTCTGGACGCTGCGGCCGGGTCAGCGCTGGGTGGAGCGGCAGGTCTATCGCGGCCCGCCGCAGCCGCGCGATGCGAACGAGTTCCGCGTCGCCGATGCGACCAACCTGCCCGATGGCGGCCTGTTGCTGCTGGAGACGAGCTGGATGCGCGGCAAGGGCAACCATGCCCGTGTGGTGCGCGCGAACTTCGCGGGCGACACGCTTTCGGCCGCGCTGCCGCCGTTGGTCGCGATCGCGCCCGGAAAGCTGTCCGACAACTTCGAGGCGATCGCGACGGTGCGGAGCGAGGCCCACGGCACGCTGCTGTTGATGCTGACCGACGACAATCTCAACCGGCACTGCGTGCCCAATCGCGGCCAGCGGACCAAGCTGCTGGTGTTCCGGCTGGGTGCATGACCCCGGACCTGGCAGGGGCGCTGCCCCTGCACCCCGCAAGGGGCCACCGGCCCCTTGACCCGGGATTCCCTCAAGAGGGCCTTCGGCCAAATCGTTTGATTGACCCCTCCCCTGAAGGGAGGGGTCAATCAAACGACCTGCTCAAAGCCTTCCTGAAGGAATCGCGGGTCCAGGGAGCCGTGCTTCCTGGCGGGGTACAGGGGCAGAGCCCCTGTTGGGGTGCGGGGCAACGCCCCGTTGCTTCCTACGCCCGCACCTTCGCGAACCGCGCCGGTGACATGCCCGGCAGCACGGCGCGGGCCTCGCCCGGGTCGCGGCCGGCGATCAGGTCGGCGATGAGCTTGCCCGCGGCCGGCGCGGTCTGGATGCCGTAGCCGCCCTGGCCGACGCACCAGAAGAAGCCTTCATGCGTCGGGTCGAAGCCGATGACGAAGTTGCGGTCCGGCGCGAAGGTGCGCAGTCCGGCCCAGGTGTGTTCCACGCGGCGCACCTCGATATCCAGCGCCTGCTGCATGCGGTCGATGGCGATGGCGATGTCGAGTTCGTCGGGCTGCACGTCGTGCGGGTGCATGTCCGTCTCGTCGGCGGGCGAGACCATCAGCTTGGTCCGCGCCTCGGGGCGGATGTACCAGGTGTGGTCCACGTCGTTGGCCATCGGCCAGGCGCGGCAGTCGTAGGGCGCGGGGTCGATGATCACGCCGGTGCGCCGCTTGGGTACCAGGCCGATCGGATCGACGCTCGCCTGCTGGGCCACCACGTCGCCCCACGCGCCGGCGGCGTTGACCAGCACCGGCGCCTCGAACCATGCGCCCGACGACGTCTCGATATGCCATACCGCGCGGTCGCGCTTGATGGTGCCGGTGCGGCTGCGCACGGTCAGCGTGCCGCCATTGGCGCGAAGCTGCCGCAGGTAGCCCTGGTGCAGCGCGGCGACGTCCATGTCGAACGCGTCTTCCTCGATCGCCGCACCCGCGGCGTAGTCGGGCTTCAGCGCGGGGATCAGCGCCTTCGCCTCCTCGATGCTCGCCGGGCGCAGGCCGCCGCGACCCTCGCTGAGCATCTGGTCCAGGGCGGCCTTCTGCTCCGGCGGGGCGAGGAAGACGATGCCGCGGTTCTGCGCCAGCGGCACGTCCACGAAGCCGGCGGGCGGATGGTCGAACGCGTCCCGCGACAGGCCGGTCAGCACGCGCACGTCGGGCGGGCCGTAGTTGAGGATCCAGATCGCCGCGGACCGGCCGGTGGTGTGGTAGCCGGGGGCGTCTTCCGCCTCCACCAGGGCTACGCGGCGGTCCGCGGAGATCTGCGCGGCGGCGGAGGAACCCGCGATGCCCGCGCCGATGACGACGACATCAAAAACGTTGCTTCCCATGGCGGAGCAACATCGGCGGACTGGCGGTTCCGCGCAACACCTCTGCCGCGGCTTGAAACGCCTCACACCCTCCGCCCGCGGATGGCCTAGGATCGGGGCATCCGGGCGGGAGACTGGCGATGGCGCTGACGGCGAAGCAGCAGAAGTTCGTTGCCGATCTGCTGGAACAGGGCGCGCCCGTGGTGCGCAGCTACCTGCTTCCGGTTTCCGCGATGCTCGCTTGCGCGGGGGCGGAGTGCAGCTTCGGCGAGGGGTCGATCTACGAGAAGACGGGCTGCCCTTTCAACCTGCAGAAGCCGAAGCACTTCACCTGGATCAAGTGCGAGACGATCCTGCTGAACACGATCAACAAGCCGGGCGAGGCGGCCAAGCCCGCGCCGTTCTGCAAGACCAAGACGCTGGCCGAGGCGGCGGATGTCTGGTGCGCGTGGATCGTCAACTGGCCCTACAAGCCCAATCGCGAGCGCATCCTGAAGTACCGCTTCTCCGGCGAGGATTTCACCCGCCTGCTGCCGATCGTCGGCTTCGCCGCGAACGACATCGCAAAGGGCGAGGACTACGTGAAGGTGCGGACCGAGAACGGGTTCGCGGTGCATGACTGGGACATCGCCATGATCCGCGCCTTCCATCCGCTGCTGAAGATCGCGTTGCCCTGATCAGGAGGAGCGTCCCGCAATGTCCCCCTCTCCCGCCCGGCGGGAGAGGGAGGGGCCCGCGCTTGCGCGGGAGGGTGAGGGTAAAGGCGAAACCTCTGAGTCGCGCTGTCGGAAGCACCCTCACCCCGGCCCTCTCCCGCGAGCGGGAGAGGGAGTCCGCACGCGGGACAGATAGCGGCGGTGTACGGGCGCGTGCCGGCGCGTCTATCGCGCCGCCAGTGACGCGCGCGCCTGCCGTGCGGCCGCGGTCAGCGCCGGATCGCGCGAGAGCAGCAGCGCCCGGTCGAGCCAGCCGCGCGCGGCGGTGGTGTCGTTCTGCTCGGCGGCGGCGCGCCCGGCGCGCAGGTAGAGATCGGCCGCACCCGCCGTGTCGCCCTCCGCCCGCGCGGCGTCGGCGGCGAGGCCGAGCGCGCGGGCGATGCCGCGGAAATCGAGCGTGTCGCGCCGCAACTCGCTGGTCCGCATCGCCCCGGCGCGCGCGCCGGCGGCATCGCCGCGCCGCAATGCCAGCCGTGCTGCCAGTTCCTCGCGGTCGGCGCGGAAGCCGAACTCCTGCGACGGCGCCAGCGCCGCCTCGGCGGCTGCCAGCGTCGCCGCATCGCCCCGGTCGTCCGCGATCAGCCCGCGCAGGAACCACGCACGCAGCGCGGCATCCGCATCGTCGCCGCGCGCGACCTCGGCGGCGAGCGCATCGGCCGCGTCCCGCCGGCCGAGCCGGTACTGCGCCGCGGCCTCCGCCAGCAGCAGCGCGGGGAAGGGGGTCACGCCCCGGCGCCCCAGCTCGGCGCGGATCGTCTGCGCGGTGGCGAGCGAGTCGCGCGGGCGATCCAGGCGCAGCTCCACCACGGCGAGGTTGTAGCCGTTGTCGCCGATGGCGGCCGCATCGTCCCGGGCGCGGGCGCGGGCCAGCGCGGCGCGGTACTGCGCCAGCGCCTCCTCCGGCCGCTCCAGTTCCAGCGCGAGACGCCCGGCGCGCTCGCTGCGGTCGAGCGGCTGGTCCGCGAGCGGCTGCGGACCGGACGGCCCGCGACTGCCGCAGGCGGAAAGCAGCGCGAGGCAGGCGAGCGCGGCCAGCCTCACGGCCGCACCTCCGGCGCGGGCAGCCGCGTCGGCGGGGCGGTGGGCGCGCCACCGCCGCCGAGCAGCCACAGGCCGCGAAGCTGCGCGGCCAGATCGGACAGCTCGCGCGCCGTCTGCTGCACCTGGGTCAGCAGCGGGCCGAGATTGTCGGTGCCGCGCTCCACGTTGCGCGCGATCCGCGGCGCGCTGCGGGCGGCCTGGTTCACGTTGGCCAGCGCCTCCTGCAGCGTGGCGAGCGCGGTATCGGCCCGCCGCAGCAGCGCCTGCACCGCGCCGTCCCCACCCGCGCCGCTGAGCATCTTGCGCACCTCCTCGGAGGTGGCGTCGAAATTGTCGAGGATGCGGGTGAGGCCGACGGCCGCGCCGCGCGCCTCGGCGAGGATGCCTTCCACGTCGGTGACGAGCGTGTCGTCCACCAGCAGCCGGCCGATATTGCCCTCGCCCTTCTCGATGCGCTCCATCGTGTCGGCGAGCGCCTTCATCGCGCGGCCGGCGTCCTTGAGGATCGGCTCGATCATGCCGCGCGCCTCGTCGATCAGCGCGCCGATGTTCTCGGTGGGCGCGCGCTCCGAGGTCGCCTCGATCACCGCGAAATCCCAGTTGAGCGAGGCACCGGTGCCGCGGGTGATGTCGACGAAGGCCGCGCCCGCGATGCCGAAGCGGCGGCGGATCACCGCCTCGCTGTCGCGGCGGATGAAGGCCTTGGCCTGGTCGTCGATCTCCGCCTCGGCGTACA
>JBBCJT010000166.1:0-9131 GCA_037190665.1 Rhodovastum atsumiense
GACGCGGGAGAGTAGGTCGCCGCCAGGTCCTCAGGACGGATCATCAACACACTCACCACACCCACGCGGGGTGGAGCAGCCCGGTAGCTCGTCAGGCTCATAACCTGAAGGTCCCAGGTTCAAATCCTGGCCCCGCAACCAACACTCACACAGCAAAGATACCAAGCGGCAAGCGAGGTCCTTGGAGACCTCCTTCGACCGCTGCATCTGTGTTCCTGCAGAGATAGTCCGAACCGCCATCGGCACTGATGGCCGCGGTTCATGTCCGGACGGATGTCTCCCTTGCGCACCGCGTCTGCCTCTTCCACTCCGCAGCCGCTTGTTCCCGTCGCGCAGCGCGCCGAGACTTCCCGAAAGAGAGGAAACGGATGCCGGACGGAACTCTCGCGCCGAGTATCGAGACGCGACAATCCTGGATCATCGCCGTCGTGGCCGTCGCGATGCTCGCCGTGGCCGCCGGTGCGCCGATGATCGTGGTGATCGGTCTGGTGCCGATCACGGAGACACTCGGCACCGGACGTTCCGTACCCTCCTTCGCAACGACGCTCGCCTATGTCGGCACCGGCATCGGCGGCGTGATGTGCGGGCTGATGGCTGCGCGCTTTGGCCAGCGCGCCGTTGCCATCCTGGGCGGTGCCGCCCTGTTCGCGGGGTTGGCGCTCGCCTCGACCGGGCACACCTGGTCCCTGCTCGCGGGTGTGGGTCTCGGCGTCGGCCTGTTCGGCAACGGGGCGCTGTTCGCGCCGATGGTCGCCTATGTCTCGCTCTGGTTCGACCGGCGGCGGGGGACGGCGCTCGCGCTGGTTTCCTCCGGACAATATGTCGCCGGCGTCCTCTGGCCCTTCGTGTTCGATCGATCGATCGTCCTGTTCGGATGGCAGGCGACCATGCTGGGCTATGGGACCTTCGCCGCGGCAGTCGTGGTGACGCTCGCAGCACTGCTCGCGCCGGCGCCAGCGGTCCTCGGCGGGCCGGCGATGCGGAGGGGAGCCGGGCGGCAGGTCCTCGGCATGCGGCCGAACATGGCGCTGGCGCTGCTCTCCATCGCCTCCTTCCTGTGCTGCGTGCCGATGGCGATGCCGGCGGCGCATCTCGTCGCCTTCTGCGGGGATCTCGGCATCAGCGCCTCGCGCGGGGCGGCGATGCTGTCGGTGCTGCTGCTCTCCGCCTTCCTGGCGCGGCAGTTCTGGGGCTGGCTGTCCGACCGGATCGGCGGGCTGTGGACCGTCTTCGTCGGCTCCGTGGCGCAGGTCGCGGGGATGCTGGGCTTCCTCGCGACACAGGACGAGGCCGGGCTGTTCCTCGTCGCCGCTGCCTATGGCCTCGGCTTCGGCGGCATCATCCCGGCCTATGTGCTGGCGGTGCGGGAGCTGTTTCCCGCCGTCGAGGCGAGCTGGCGCGTGCCGACGCTGCTCTTCCTCAGCCTCTCGGGCATGGGATTCGGGGCGTGGCTGGCCGGCGCCATATACGACACGGTCGGCTTCTACGCGGCCGCCTGGTGGGTCGGCATCGCGTTCAACCTGGTGCAACTGGCGCTGATCGGCCTGCTGCTCGAACGCCAGCGGCACACCAAGCTGTCGTAGCCGAGCGTCAGAGCAACGCGCCCTCCCCGGTGTCGAGGAACGTCTCGATCCGCCGCCGCCAGCCGGCGATATCCAGCTTCTGGTCGGCCAGCCACGCGTCGTTGAAATACGTCGCACTGTAGCGGTCGCCGCTGTCGCAGATCAGCGTGACCAGCGCGCCCTCCTCGCCGTCGCGCAGCATCAGCGAGGCGGTGCAGAGCACCCCCATGAAGTTCGTCCCGGTCGAGCCGCCCACCCGGCGGAACAGCCGGTCCGACAGCACATGCGCCGCCGCGATGGAGGCCGCGTCGGGAATGCGGATCATCTGGTCGATCACGCCCGGCACGAAGGAAGGCTCCACGCGCGGCCGGCCGATGCCTTCGATGCGCGAGCCGGATGCGGTCATGGCCATGTCGCCCGTCCGCCACGCGTCGTAGAAGGCCGACCCCTCGACATCGACCACGCAGAGCCGCGTGTGCAGGTTCCGATAGCGGATGAAGCGGCCGATGGTCGCCGAGGTGCCGCCGGTTCCCGCGCTCATCACCACCCAGTCGGGAATCGGGCGCGGCTCCCCCGACATCTGGCGGAAGATGCTCTCGGCGATGTTGTTGTTGCCGCGCCAGTCGGTGGCGCGTTCCGCATAGGTGAACTGGTCGAGGTAGTACCCGCCCGTCTCGTCGGCCACGGCCTGCGCCGCCGCGTAGACCTCGCCCGCGCGATCGACGAAGTGGCAGCGCCCGCCGAAGGACTCGATCGCGTCCACCTTCTGCCGGCTGGTCGCGCGCGGCATGACCGCGACGAAGGGCAGCCCCAGAAGTCGCGCGAAATACGCCTCCGACACCGCGGTCGAGCCGGAGGACGCCTCGACCAGCGTGGTTCCCTTGCGGATGCGGCCGTTGCAGATGCCGTACAGGAACAGCGACCGCGCCAGCCGGTGCTTGAGGCTGCCGGTCGGATGGGTGCTCTCGTCCTTCAGGTAGATCGCGATCCCCTTCAGCCCCGGAAACTCCGGCTTGACCAGATGGGTATCGGCGGACCGGCGGCCATCGGCCTCCAGCAGGCCGATCGCATGGCTGGTCCAGCGGCGGTCCTCCTCCGACAGACCGTGCGGCGCCTTGGTGCAGTCTTCCATCCGCTCAGCCTTTCCACGCTCGATCAATGGTGACGCCATCCGGGTCATGATGCCGCCTCGGCGGAGGATCGCACGCGGCGGCGATCCTTCCACATGCTCCACAGCGGGCTGGCCAGGATCAGCAGCGTCAGTGTCGCCACGATCATCGACACCGGCGAGGAGACCAGCGCGGCGGGATTGCCGCCCGAGATGGTCAGTGCGAGCGAAAGCTGGCTTTCCGCGATCGGCCCGAGGATCACGCCGAGGATGATCGGCGCCGAAGGATAGCCCAGCCGGTCCAGCACGTAGGCGACGGCGCCGATCAGCAGCAGCATGTAGAGGTCGAACATCGCGTTGTTCACGGCATAGACGCCCACCGTGACGAACAGCAGGATCATCGGTGCGAGCACCACCGGCGGCAGCCGCAGCGCCTGGCCGAAGATCCGCGTCGCCGCGAGACCGCCCACCAGCAGCAGCAGCAACGCCGACAGCAGCATCTGGATCATGAAGCCGTAGACCACGTCGGGATGCTCGTTGAAGAGCTGCGGCCCGGGGCGCAGTCCGTGGACCAGAAGCCCGCCGAGGATCACCGCCGCGACGCCCGATCCCGGAATGCCCAGCGACAGCGCGGGGATCAGCGAGGCCGCGTTGTCCGCACCGTTGCCGCATTCCGATGCGGCGATGCCGTCGGGATTGCCCTTGCCGAAGGTCTCCGGCTCCTTCGATCGCCGCTTGGCGTCGTTGTAAGCGAGGTAGCAGGACATCGAACCGCCGGCGCCGGGCAGGATGCCGATGATGATGCCGATGATCGAGGACCGCGACCAGATCGGCAGGAACCGCCGCCACTGGCCCAGCACGGATCCTTGGCGCTTCAGGTTCAGCAGCTCGCGCGGCATGCCCTTGCGTCCGGCCTGCTCGATCATCTCCAGCATCGGCGGGATGGCGAAGAGGCCGGTCAGCAGGACGACGATGTCCATGCCTTCCGCGAACTCCAGCCGGTCGAAGGTGAACCGCTCGACGCCGGAGGAGATGTCGGTGCCCATCGTCCCGATCAGCAGCCCGATCACGGCGGCGATGACACCCTTCAGGAAGTCGTCGCCCAGCAGCGAGGCGACCGTCGCGAGGCCCAGGATCGCGACCCAGAAATACTCGGCCGGGCCGAACAGCAGGCTGACCTTCACCAGACCCGGCGCGAAGACGATCAGCGCCAGCGCCGACAGCACCGAACCGATCACGCCCGAGACCACCGCCACCTGCAGCGCGTAGGCGGCGCGACCCTGCTTGGTCATCTCGTAGCCGTCGAGGATCGTCGCCACGGACGCCGGCGTGCCCGGCACGCGCAGCAGGATCGCGGGAATGGCGCCGCCGTAGCTGCCGCCATTGTACATCCCCGCCATCATGCCGAGCGCGAACAGCGGATCCAGCCCGAAGGTCAGCGGGATCAGCACGGCGATGCCGGTCGTGACCGTCAGCCCCGGCAGGGCGCCCACCACCAGCCCCGCCACGGTGCCCAGCAGCACCGCGAACAGGTTCGGCAGCGCGAAGACATGCGGAAGCGCATTGAGAAGGGCTTCGATCATCGCAGCACCGCCAGCACGGGATCGAGGATATCGGGCGGCAGCGGCCGGCCGAGGATGACGTAGAAGACCAGCACGATGGTCGCGACGGTCCCGACCGCCACGGCGACGGTCAGCGGCAGGTCGCGGTAGCCGAGAAGCAGCGGCACCAGGACCGCCACGGCGAGGCTGGGCAGCAGGTAGCCGATGAGGTCGATGCTGACGACATAGGCCACGACGACGGCCAGCCCCAGCACGAAGCGCCCGGCATGCAGGAACAGCCGCGGCCCGTCCGGATCGGCGGGGCGCATCAGGCTGCGCAGCATCACCAGCGCCGCACCGATGGCCAGAAGCACCGCCAGGACCTGCGGATAGGTGCCGCTGGCGCCGGGATAGCTCCCGGCTTCGGCGAAGGCCCATCCCGCGGCGGCGAGCAGGGCGGCGGCGAAGCCCGTATCCGCCTGCCGCCCGCTGGGATTCAGGTTCACCGCCATGGCGTCACCTTCCAGGTCTCGGTCAGCTCGGCGGTGATCCGGTCGATGAGCGTGCGGTAGTCGGCGGCGTTCAGATAGGCGAGCGGGATCTCGGCCTCCTGCGCGGCCTTCAGGTACTCGGGATCCGCCATCGCGGCCTGCAATGCGGCTTCGAGTTTCGCCACCACCGCCGCCGGCACGCCCGCCGGCGCGGCGAGTCCGCGCGAGGCCGTCACCGTCAGCTCATAGCCCTGCTCGGCGAAGGTCGGGGCGTCGGGCAGGTGGGGCGAACGCTCCTTCGACATGACGCCGAGCAGCCGGATGTCGCCGCTGCGGATCAGCGGCAGCACCTCCGACAGGTTCATCGTCGCCGCCGGGATGTGCCCGCCGAGAAGCGCCTGCCGCACCGGCGCGGTCGATCCGAAGAAGGCCGGGGTGAAGCGGATGTCGGCGCTGCGGTTGAGGTTCAGGATGCCGATATGCTCGGAGGAGCCGGCCGCGCCCGAGATGCCCACCACGATGTTGCCCGGTGCGGCGCGCGCGGCGTCGACGAGCTGCTTCAGCGAGGTGTAGGGACTGTCCTTGCTCACGACCAGGATGCCCGGGTCGAGCACGATGTTGCCGATGGTCTGGAGGCTGTCCATCGTGTACTTCGCGCGGCCCGCGACGGCGAGCGCGTTGATGGCCGGCGGGTTGATCATGCCGATGGTGTAGCCATCGGGTGCTGCCCGCGAGAGCATGGTCCAGCCGATCTCGCCGCCCGCACCGGGCTTGTTGATCACCGCGATCGACGCACCACCGCCGAGATGCTTCTCCATGAAGCGGGCGATGGAGCGCGCCGCGACGTCGGTGCCGCCGCCGGGCGCGAAGGAGACGATCATCTGGATCGGCTTGTCGGGATACTCCGCCGCCGCGGGATGGAGGGCGGCCCCGGCGATCGCAAGGCCGAGCAGGATCTTCCGGATCTTCATGTCATACCTCACTTGTCGGTGTTTGCCGGCACGGCGGGCGCGCGGGCGATGCGATCGCCCGCGGCTGCCCGTTCAGCCCGCGACGAGCTGGATGTCGCTGTCGCGGGTCTGTGCCGTCCGGGGCAGGTTGCGCACGAAGTCGCGGACGGCGTGGATGGTGGCGGGATCGAAGCCCGCGCGGATGGTGCAGCTCGGCGCGAGGATCACCTCGCCGAGGCCGCGCACGGCATCCAGCGTGGCGGTGATCTGGCGGCGGATCGCGGGGATGTCGTTGCGGGTCACCGACCAGCGGTCGATGCCGCCGACGATGCACTTGCGGGCGGTCAGCACGCCCGCGGCCACGCTGGGGGGTGTTTCCCAGCTATGCCAGTTCATCGCGTGGACGGGATAATCCTGCAGCTCGCGGAAGCGGATATCCTCGCCGTGGATGTGCAGCACGTTGAAGCGCGCGGCCGAGGCACCCGCCAGCGCCTCGATGTCGTAGGGCGCGACGTATTCGCTGAAGGCGTCGTAGGACAGCAGGGTCCGGCCGGTGTCCTGATGCGCGAAGAAGACGCCGTCCGCACCCGCCGCGATCGCGGCGCGGGCACAGGCGTTCACGGTCCGCGCCAGCCGGGCGAGGGCTTCGTGGATCTCCTTGCGGCCGCTGCCTTCGGCGATCTGGCCGTGGATGCGGCCCTGGCTCAGCTTCGCCGCGATGGTCATCGGGCTGAACAGCGTGAAGACGATCGGCACATCCGGCACCGCAGCGCGAACGAGGCGCAGCGAGCGCAGCTCGCGCGCCAGTGCGCCACGATGGATGTCGCCCTCGGGCAGCGACGCCCAGTCCGCGGCGCGCTGGAACGGGGTGGAGACGATGCGCGCCACGCCGCCCTGCGACACGGCGGAGAAATCGGTCACGACGCCGAAATCCTCCACCGCATACATGCCGTTGGGCGCGGTCTTGAGCAGATCGACGTCGAAGTCGCGCTGCATCCGGATCGTCGCTTCCGCCAGACGGTCCGAGTCCAGATCGTGCTGCGGGAAATGCGTCCAGAAGGAGAACAGCGGGCCGCGTGCGGCACGGTTTCCGAACACGGCTCTGATGTTCTGGCTGTAATCCACGAAGTTTCCTCCCGCAGTGTACGCCGGCGTTTCCTGAGGAGAGGCTTATTGATGTATTTGCCATATCGAAAATATTATGTCGGGATACCATCCATCGTGATCCGCGATAGGTAGCGCCATCATGCGTCTGGACCGGCTGAGGTTCTTCGTGGCCGCCGCGGAAAGCCGCAGCATCTCCGAGGCGGCGCGCCGGGTCCGGCTGGCGCAGCCCGCCTTCTCGACCCACATCAAGACGCTGGAGCGGGACCTCGGCGTGGCGCTCTTCGAGCGGACCGCGCGGGGCGTGCTTCTCACCGATGCCGGGCAGCGGCTTTACGACGGGGCGCTCTCGCTGTTCCGCCACGTCGATCAGGTGCGCCAGGAAGCCGTCGCGGCGAAGGGCGACCTGACCGGCGATGTGCGGATCGTGCTCGCCAGTTCGCTCGCACCGCTTCTGGCCGGGCAGATCTTCTGGGACACGCAGCGGGCGCATCCGCAGATCCGGCTTTCGATCCTCGATCTCCTGCGCGTCGCCAGCGAGAACCTCGTCACCTCGCGGCTCGTCGATTTCGGCCTGCTGCCCAATGCGGGGGCGCTGGCGGGTGCCGCCTCGGAAGCGGTGCTGACGCAGGACCTCTATCTGGTCGGCCGCGAGATCCCCGGCAGCGTGCGCGGCACCATCGCGTTCAAGGAACTGCACCGCTTTCCGCTGGTGATGGGCGGCCGGCGCAACCAGCTCCGGATCGATCTGGAGAACACCGCCTCGCGCGAGGGGCACCGGATCAACGTGGTGTCCGAGCAGGACTCGCTGTCGGTCTATCGCAGCATCGTCCTCAGCGGCCCGCTCTACACCGTCGTTCCCTATTCCTCCTACGCGCCGGACATCGAGGCGGGCGCGCTGAAGGCGGCGCGCATCGTCAGGCCGGCGATCGAGCGGACCATGTTCTTCGTCTGGCACGAATTCTCGGAACTCTCCGCGCCGGCGCGCGCGGTGATGGAGCTGCTGCGGCAGCGGATCGCGGAGATGATCGCGACCGGAAGCCTGCGCGGGCGGCTGATGTAGGGCGCGGCGAGGGTGCGCGGCGCCTCCGGACCGGATGCCATATCATTATTGAAATGAAAGCCCGGCTGCGCCACCTTCCCCGCGGCAGAGGAGTTCGACCATGCTGACGTTGGACCTTCTTCGCTCGCTCTATCCCCGCGCGGCAGAGGACCACCTGCAGGCCTTCGCGGCCCGCGCGCCGGACCTGTTCGAACGCTTCGGCTTCGGCAAGTCGGACCTGTGCCTGCACTTCTTCCTCGCGCAGGTCGGACACGAATCCGGCGGGCTGACCGTGACGTCCGAGAACATGAGCTACAGCGCGAAGCGGATCGCGGAGGTGTGGCCCGGCCGGTTCGACAGCGAGGACAGCGCGCGCGCCTTCGCCAACAAGCCGGACAAGCTCGCCAACAACGTCTACGCCAACCGCATGGGCAACGGGCCGCCGGAATCCGGGGACGGGTTCCGCTACCGCGGGCGCGGCTACATCCAGATCACCGGCCGGGACGGCTACCGCAACGTCGGCACGATCGCCAAGCTGGACCTTGAGGGCAGCCCCGACCTGGCCGCGGCACCGGAGCAGGCGCTGCTCGTGGCCTGTGCGTTCTGGGAGTGGAAGAAGCTCAACGAGCTCTGCAAGACCGGCGACTTCGTCGCGGTGACGCGCAGGATCAACGGCGGGACCACGGGCCTTGCCGACCGCAAGGCGTGGCTCGACAAGGTGCGCCGCGCCTTCGCGGAACCGCCGGACGCGGAGGATCAGCCGCCCGCGGCCGTCGCCATCGCCATCCAGCGCGCGTTGCAGGCGAGGGGGTTCAGGGAGGTCGGCGCCGCCGACGGCATCGTCGGGCCGCGCACGCTGGCCGCCATCACGCGTTTCCGGCACGAGAACGGGCTGCCGCCCGGCGGGATCGACAACCGGCTCCGCAAGGAGCTTGGCGTGACGTAACGGCGAGACCCACGCGGCTTACGCCGTCAGGAACAGGCGGTACGCCGGATTGTCGGTCTCGTCCTCATACGGATAGCCGAGCGAAGACAGGCGCGACCACAGCGTGGCGCGTTCCGCCGGCGGCACCTGGAGCCCCGCCAGCACGCGGCCGTAATCGGCGCCGTGATTGCGGTAATGGAACAGCGTGATGTTCCAGTCGGTGCCGACGGAATCGAGGAACCGGCCCAGCGCCCCGGGGCGTTCGGGGAACTCGCAGCGCAGTATCACCTCGTCGCGCAGCGCGGGCGCGCGGCCGCCGACCATGTAGCGGACATGCAGCTTCGCCGTCTCGTCGGCGCTGATATCCGCCACCGCGTAGCCGTTCGCGCGCAGCCGTTCGATCAGCGG
>JBBCJT010000167.1:0-23810 GCA_037190665.1 Rhodovastum atsumiense
AGCTCCACCAGCCCGCGGTTCTCGATGTCCTTGATCACCTCGCGCAGGTGCTTCTCGAGGTAGTTGCCCGGGTTCACCGACAGGGTGGAATCATCGACCGGCGCGCCGTCCGAGATCACCATCAGGATGCGCCGGTGCTCGGGCCGCGCCAGCAGGCGGCGATAGGCCCAGAGCAGCGCCTCGCCGTCGATGTTCTCCTTGAGCAGCCCCTCGCGCAGAATCAGCCCGAGGTTCTTCCGCGCCCGCCGCCAGGGCGCGTCCGCCGCCTTGTAGACGACGTGGCGGAGGTCGTTCAGCCGCCCCGGATTGCGCGGCTTGCCCTCCTGCACCCATTTCTCGCGGCTCTGCCCGCCCTTCCAGGCGCGCGTGGTGAAGCCCAGCACCTCCACCTTCACCGCGCAGCGTTCCAGCGTGCGGGCGAGGATGTCGCCGCACATCGCCGCCACGGTGATCGGGCGGCCGCGCATGGAGCCGGAATTGTCGATCAGCAGCGTCACCACGGTGTCGCGGAAATCCGTATCGCGTTCCCGCTTGAACGACAGGGAGTGCGTCGGGTTCGCCACCACGCGCGCAAGCCGCGCGACGTCCAGCAGCCCTTCCTCCAGATCGAAATCCCACGCCCGCGTCTGCTGCGCGAGCAGACGGCGCTGCAAACGGTTGGCGAGCTTGGAGATCACGCCCTGCAGGTGCTGGAGCTGCTGGTCGAGCTGCTGGCGCAGCCTCGTCAGCTCATCGGCGTCGCACAGATCCTCGGCGCCCACCTCCTCGTCGAAGGCGCGGGTGTAGGCGCGATAGGCGGTGCCGTCGTCGGGCAGCGCGCGTTCGCGCCGCGGCTGCGGGCCGCCGGGGCGGTCCTCGCCTTCCGCGGCGGTCGCGTCCTGGTCGTCGGCATCGGTGCCGTCGTCCTCGGCCGCATCGCCCTCGGTCTGCTCCGGGGCGGCGCCGAGCATCGAATCCTGCTCGCTGTCGCTCTGGCCCTGGCTGTCCTGGCTGTTGTCCTGCTGGCTGGACTGCTCGCCGCCCTGCTCGCCTTCCTGGTCGGCCTGCTCCGCCTCCGCCTCGACCTCCGCCTCGGCGAGGTCCATCGCCGTCAGCAGCCGCCGCGCGGCGCGGGCATAGGCTTCCTGGTCCTCGGCCAGCGCGCCCATCTCCGCGAGCGCATGCGAGGCGCCCTCGCCGATGGTCTCGCGCCACATCTCCAGCACGCGGGACGCCGCTTCCGGCGTGGCCTCGCCCGACAGCCGCTCGCGCGCCAGCATCGCCAGCGCCGCCGGCAGCGGGAGCTGGTCCTTGCGCGTCATGCGGTCGTAGCCCTCGGCCTCGCACTGGTCGGCGAGCCGGGCGCGGAGGTTGGCGGCCACGCCTGCCATGTGGCGGGACCCCACGGCCTCGACGCGGACCTGCTCCAGCGCGTCGAACACCTCCCGCGCCTCCCGCCGCTGCGGGGAGCGCGCGGCGTGCTTGGCCTCGTCGTGGTGGCGCAGCTTCAGCGCGATCGCGTCCGCCTCGCCGCGCAGCTTGGCCATCTCGCCCGCCGGCAGCGCGCGCGTCGGCAGCGGCAGCCGCGCGCGGCGGCCGGCGAGGCCGGGCGCGCCGGGCTGGAAGGCGACCTGCACGTCCGGCACCTCGGCGATGGCGCGCAGCACGCCGGCCGTGGCGCGCTTGAATTCTTCGGTGCGGGAGTTGTCCTTGGTGCCGCTCATGCGGATGGGGTGCTCGCGGTCCTGACGATCATGAGGCGGCCTTCGCACGCGCGAGCGCGGGGCGCGCGGCGATTTCGGCCAGATAGCGGGCGAGGTTCGGGCCGGGCGTCGCCTTCCCCCAGCCGACCAGCCATTGCATCAGCCCGCCGACCATGATGTCGGCGGCAGAGAAATCATCGCCGGCCACGAAACGCGCCTGCCCGAGCCGCGCCTCCAGCGCCGCCTGCGCGGCGTCCGCCGATGGCCAGCCCAGCGCGGTGGCGGGCGGCGGTTCGGCGCGCGGGAACACCAGATCGACGAAGGCGGGTTCCAGCACCGAGGCGGCGGTCGCCATCCACGTGGCGTAGGCGGCGCGGGCGGGCGTGTCCGGGGCGGGCGCGAGCCGGGCGTCCGGCAGCACATCCGCCACATAGGCGCAGATGGCGAGGCTCTCCGTCACCGCCACGTCCTGCCAGCTTCCGTCCGGCCCGCGGTCGATCAGGGCCGGCACCTTGCCGAACGGGTTGACCGACAGGTAGCCGGCCGCCTTCTGCGTGCGCTTCTCCAGGTCGTGGCGCGCGACCTCGTAGGCCGCGCCGGCTTCCTCCAGCAGCCACAGGATGCGGTCGGAGCGCGACCGCGGAGCGTGGTGCAGGACGAAGCGCGCGGCCGGCATGGATCCTCAGGCGGCCTTGCGGCTCAGCGGACCGACCGGCAGCTCCTCGTTGAAGCAGCGCTGGTAGTACTCGGCCACCGTCGCGCGCTCCGCCTCGTCGCACTTGTTCAGGAACGACAGGCGGAAGGCGAAGCCGACATCGCCGAAGATCTTCGCGTTCTCGGCCCAGGTGATCACCGTGCGCGGCGACATCACCGTGGAGATGTCCCCGTTGATGAACCCGGCGCGGGTGAGGTCCGCGAGCGCGACCATGCTCTCGATGCGCTTCTTCACCGCCGCGTCCTTCTCGTCCATGCCCATCTTGGCGAGCACGATCGAGGTCTCCTGCGCGTGCGGCAGGTAGTTCAGCGTGGCCACGATGTTCCAGCGGTCCATCTGGCCCTGATTGATCTGCTGGGTGCCGTGATACAGGCCGGACGTGTCGCCGAGACCCACCGTGTTGGCGGTGGAGAACAGCCGGAAGCCGCGATGCGGGCGGATCACGCGGTTCTGGTCGAGCAGGGTCAGCTTGCCCTCGACCTCCAGCACGCGCTGGATCACGAACATCACGTCCGGCCGGCCGGCGTCGTACTCGTCGAACACCAGCGCGCAGGGGTGCTGCAGCGCCCAGGGCAGGATGCCCTCGCGGAACTCGGTGACCTGCTTGCCGTCCTTGAGGACGATCGCGTCCTTGCCGATCAGGTCGATGCGGCTGATGTGGCTGTCGAGGTTGACGCGGATGCAGGGCCAGTTGAGCCGCGCGGCCACCTGCTCGATATGCGTGGACTTGCCGGTGCCGTGGTAGCCCTGGACCATCACACGGCGGTTGAAGGCGAAGCCGGCGAGGATCGCGATCGTGGTCTCGCGGTCGAACACGTAGGCTTCGTCGATGTCCGGCACATGCTCGGTGCGCACCGAAAAGCCGGGCACCTCCATGTCCGTGTCGATGCCGAAAGCCTCGCGCGCCTTGATCTTGATGTCGGGCATGTCGATCGCGGATGTGGGCCTTGCGTCGGCGAGTGTCGCCACCTTGCTCATGGGATAGGTCGGGTCCTCGGTCTTCGGATCGGGGAGGATACTCCCCTGTCTCGCGCCTGCGAAGGCGGATCAGCCAGCCGCGCGCGTGGGGGGTGGTGTGAGCCTGTTGCGCAGCGCGCTGTAGGCCAGGTTGATCTCCTTCAGCCGTTCCTCCGCCGCCCGGTCGCCGCCGTTGGCGTCCGGGTGCCAGCGTTTGGCCAGCGCCTTGTAGCGCGTTTTCACGTCATCGAGAGCCACCGGCCAGGTCAGGTCCAGCACGGCGAGGTGCTGGCGAAGCTCGGGCGGGGCCGACTCGGCGCCGTGCGCGGTGGTGCGACGCGCGCCCCCCCGCAGCAGGCCGAGCGGGTCGCGCAGCCGCCCGTCCTCCGACAGCCGGTCCATCGGGCTGCCGCCGGCCAGCCGCCCCAGCGGCCAAGTCGGCCGGTCCCAGGCGGTGTCGCGGCGGATATGCCCCTCGATCTCCGCCGGGCTCATGCCCCGGTAGTAGTCCCAGGCGGCGTTGTAGGCGCGGACGTGCTCCAGGCAGAACCACCAGTATTCGTTGAGCTGGGCGCGGGACTTGGGCGCCCGGTACTCGCCGGCGTGCGGGCAGCCGGGCATGTCGCAGCCACGGCCCTGCGGCGCCGACGGATCGGGCGCATAGGCGCGGGGGCGTCGCGGCGGCTTCATGGGTCCTATGTCCCGTGGACGAAGAGGGTTGGCAAGACGCGCCGGCGCGGGCCATCTGCGCGGCATGAACAATCGCGCCGAGCGTATCCGGGACCTGCTGACGAAAGCCTTCGCGCCCACCGCGCTCGCGGTCCGCGACGACAGCGATCTGCATGTCGGCCACGCCGGCAACCCGGACGGGGCCGGCGGAACGCATTACATGGTGACGATGACGGCCGGCGCCTTCAGCGGGCAGTCCCGCGTGGCACGGTCGCGCCTGGTGCATGACGCGCTGGCGCCGGAATTCGCCACCGGCCTGCACGCGCTGGCGCTGAAGCTGTCCGCGCCGGGCGAGTAGCCCGCCCCTGCCCTACTCCGCCGCGTCCTTCGCGCCGGTGTAGAACTGCGGCCAGCGGTCCCGCACCACCTCGCTGTTCGAGGCGTAGGCGTAACAGGTGTTGAGCAGCGCCGGCGGCGTGTTCGCTCCCCCCTCGATCAGGCGCTTGCGGCGCAGGGGGCCGAGCGTCTGGAACGCCACGGTCGCCATCTGCTGGATCAGCTCCCGCAGATGCGTGCAGCCCTCGATGCCGCCCACGCGCGCATGCACCTGCTTCATGAAGCCCGGCCCGATGCGCAGCCCGGCGAGGCGGGTGTAGTTTTCGGCGGCGGCGGGGCAGATCGCGAAGGGGGTGAAGTCGCTCGCCGCCTCGAAGGCGACGATGGTCATCGTCTCGTCCACCGTCATGCGCATGGCCATGCCATGCAGCTTGTCGCCCGGCTCGATCGTGCCGCGGTCGGCGTTGGCGAAGGCGTAGGTCTTGGTGTCCGAGAGCGTCGCCTCGACGTCGAACAGGCCGTCCGCGCGCTGGTAGCCGCGCAGCACGATGTCGCGCAGGTGCAGAAGCTCGCGCTCGGCCGGAGCCGACAGGGGCATGTCTCAGGTCCTTGTGCGGCGCACCACGCGATATATGCCACGTGCGGGGTCGGATTTCGAGCGGGCGATCAGCCCCCGAAGGTGGAGAGCAGGTCTTCCACCTGAGCAGGGGTGAGCAGCCGGGGGCCGGCGCCTCGCAGCATCAGGAACAGCGTCGCCGCCTCCTCCAGCTCCTCCGCCGCGTAGACCGCATCGGTCAGCGTCCGCCCCGAGACGACCGGGCCGTGATTGGCGAGCAGCACCGCCCGCGCCCCCTTCGCGGCCTCATGGATGGCCGGTTCCATCGCGGCGTCCCCGGGCCGGTAGTAGGGCACCACCGGCATGGTCCGGCCCACCCGCATGACGAAATACGGCGTCAGCGGCGGGATCGGGTTGGCCGGGTTCACGTCCGGCAGGCAGGCCACCGCGGTCGCCTGGGTGGAATGCAGGTGCACCACCGCGCCGGCATCCGGCCGCGCCTGGTAGAAGGCGCGGTGCATGAACACCTCCTTCGACGGCTTGTCGCCGCCGATGTGGCGGAAGTCGCCGTCGAGGCGGGAGATGCGCGCGGGATCGAGCCGGCCGAGCGAGGAATTCGTCGGCGTCATCAGATAGCCGTCGTCGAGCCGGACGGAGATGTTGCCGGCGGACCCGACCGAATAGCCCCGCGCGAACAGGCTCGCGCCCAGCTCGGCGAGCAGGGCGCGGGTCCCGGCCTCGTTCATGCCGCGCGGCCCAGCGCGTCGAAGGACTTCAGGAAGAAGTCCCGCGCGCCGAAATTGCCGGACTTCAGCGCCAGCAGCAGCGGGCCGGAGGCAGCGCCCTCCGCCCAGGTCCAGGGCACGCCGGGATCGATCTCCGCGCCGATTCGCAGGCTGCGCACCCCGAGCCGGCTGACCACCGCACCCGAGGTCTCGCCGCCCGCCACCACCAGCCGGCGCACGCCGCGTGCGACCAGCCCCTCGGCGACGGTGGCAAGCGCGGTCTCCACCAGCGCGCCGGCGGCGTCACGGCCCAGCTTCGCCTGCAACGCGGCCACCTTCTCCGGCGGGGCGGAGGCGGCGATCACCACTGGCTCCGCGCCCAGCTTGCCCTCGGCCCAGCGCAGCGCGCGGTCGGCCAGCGCGCGGGCGTCGGGTTCGGCCAGCACGTCGAGTTCCAGCGTCGGCACGCGGTCCCGCGCCACCCCGATCTGCGCCAGCGTGGCGCGCGAGCAGGACCCGGCGACGACCGCCGCATGCCCGTCCATCCCCGGCAGGGCGGCGGCGTCGGTCCGCTCCGCCAGCTTGCCGGCGCGGCGGAAATTCGCCGGCAGCCCCATCGCCACGCCGGACCCGCCGGTGATCAGCGGATGGTCGGCGATCGCGGTACCGATCTCATGCAGATGCGCATCCTCCACCGCATCCACGATGGCGTAGCGCCGCCCCTGCTCCCGCAGCCGGCCGAGTGCCGCGCGGATCGCCTCCGCCCCCTTCGCCACGTCGGGATAGGCGACGAGGCCGACGCCGCCATCGGTCTGGCGGCCGAGCACGCGGACGAGATTGGCGTCCCGCATCGGCGTCAGCGGGTGGTTCTCCATGCCGCTCTCGTTGAGCAGCGCCGCGCCGACGAACAGGTGTCCCTGGTAGACGGAGCGCGCATTGGCCGGGAACGCGGGGCAGGCGATCGCGATCGCGCCGCCGAGCGCCTTCATCAGCGCATCCGCAACCGGACCGATATTGCCGGCATCCGTGGAATCGAAGGTGGAGCAGTACTTGAAGAAGAACTGCGCGCAGCCCGCGCGCTGCAGCCACGCGAGCGCGGCGAGGCTTTCGCCGACCGCCTCCCCCACCGGCGCGGTGCGCGATTTCAGCGCGACGACCACCGCATCGGCGTCGGGCACCGGCGCGTCGGCCGGCGGCACGCCGATGAGCTGGACGGCGCGCATGCCGTTGCGGACCAGCATGGAGGCCAGGTCGGTCGCGCCGGTGAAATCGTCGGCGATGCAGCCGAGCAGTGGCATGTGGCTCATTTCCTCCCGGGAATGGCGAGAATGTCCCGATGGCCGACGCGGATGGCAAGCCGCCCCGCCAGCGCCGCCCGCAGCCGCCGCCCGCGCCATTCCATCGCGGCGCGGCGCAGGGCCGGGCGCGACGCCGCGGCGGCGTCGCTGTGGCCGCGGATCAGCGCCTCGGACAGCGCCAGATCGCGCCGGCCGCTGACCCGCCAGTCGGACGGGGCGACGAAGACGCCGAACCCGGCCGCGCGGAACAGTCCGGCGATCGTCGCCGGCGCATCGGGCCCTAGCGCCCGGCCGAATCCCTTGTCGCGCCGCTGATCGCGGCCGAAGCCTTCCGCGACCATCCGGTCCGCCGGATCGCCCGGCAGGAAGGCGTCGCGCCCGTCCACGTTCAGCGCGGCGTAGAAGGGCACGCGCAGCGTCGCCGCGAAGCGGGCCACCCAGATGCGGGACACGAGATCGCACAGCGCGGTGCAGACCACCGCATCGGCGCGGTCGAGCGGCAGGCCGCGCGGGGCGTCGCGCAGGTCGATCAGCAGTGGCGTGAGGTGCCACGTACCCCTGTCGGACGAAACGGCGAGGCCGTCGCCGGACTCGCGTACCTCCCAGCCATTCGCCTCGGCCCAGTACGCGGTAACCTGCAACCCCAGATCCAGCAGCGCCGGATCGGCATCGGCCAGCGTCCAGTGCTGGTCGCGGCCGATCACGGGGGCGAGGAAGCGGAACAGGCTGCCCGCCCCGGCGCCGAGGTCGATCAGCCGCGGCCGCGCCGGCAGCGCGGCGGCCAGCATCGCGGCGAGGCCCGGATCGCGCGCGGCGGCGTCGTAGGGTTCGCGCAGCGCCAGCCAGCCGGGGTCAAAACTCTCGCTCACGCCAGCGCGGCGGCGAAGGCGGCGGCCTGCGCGTTCCAGGACGGCAGGCGCTGCCCGGCTTCCCATGCCGCATCGGCCATCGCGCGCCGCAGGTCGCGGCCGAAGATGATCCGTCGCATCGCCTTGGAAAGCTGCTCGTGGTCGCCCGGCTCGGCGGCGACGCCCCAGGCGGGCTTCACCAGCGCGGCGGCGGCACCGCCATTGGTGATGGCGACCGGCAGGCCGCGCCGCAGCGCCTCCGCCACCGCCATGCCGTAGCCTTCCCAATGCGTGGCGAGCGCGAACAGGTCGGCCTGCGCCCACTCCTCCTCCAGCGCCGCGTCGCGCAGCTCGCCCGCGAAGCGGACGCGCTGCGTGATGCCCAGCTCCTCGGCGAGCGCGACGAGGCCGCGCGCATGCGTCGGGTCGCGGTCCGCCGCGCCGACGATGGCGAGGCTCCAGTCCAGATCGTGCAGCCGCGCGAGTGCGCGCAGCAGCGTGTCGTGGCCCTTGCGCGGCACCAGCGTGCCCACGGAGATCACGCGGCAGCCCGTATCGCCGCTGCCCTTCGCGCGCGGCGCATCGTCCGTGCCCGGCTCGACCACGGCGACGCGCAGCGGGTCGGCGCCGAAGCCCTCCGCGAGCCCTTCGGCGGTCGGCCGGCTGGTGGCGATCAGCCGCGCCATGATGGGAAACAGGCGCCGCTCGATCGCGCGCAGTTCCTCGCGCTCGTGCTCCGGCGCGCCGTGCTCCAGCGCGGTGGGGTGATGGATCAGCCCGACCGCGTGCGAGAGGTCGAGCCCGTCCAAGGACGGCAGGCACAGCCCGTCGATCACCGCGACGGCATCGCCCAGCCCGTCCATCGCCGCGCGCGCCGCGTCCCGCCCGGCATCGTCCGGCAGCGGATGGCGGCCCGGCAGTTCGACGACGCGCACCTCCGTCCCCGCCTGACGCAGCCCGGCGACGATGCGCCGGTCATACGCATAGCCGCCCGACACGGCATCGAACGGCGCGGGCACGATGAAGGCGATGCGCCTCACGCGACGTCGCCCTCGAAGGCCGCCCAGGCGACGGGGCTTTCCCGCAGCAGCACCTTCAGCCCCGTCACCGCCTTGCCGCCCGCGCCCAGCCGGCCGTCGCGGCAGGCGGCGGCGAGCAGGCCGAAGATGTGGAAGGCGAGATACTCGGTGGTGGTGTTGCGGCCGGCGAAGACGGGTTCGGCATCGAGGTTGCGGTAGTCGAGCGCGTCCAGGATCTTCCGCAGCTCCGTCTTGGCGAGGCCGATATCGATCAGCAGGTGCAGGTCGTCGAGCTTCGGCGCGCGGAATTCCGCCTCCACCGCGAAGGTCGCGCCGTGCAGCCGCTGCGCCGGTCCGAACTCCGCGCCGCGAAAGGAATGCGCGATCATGATGTGGTCGCAGACGGTCAGGCTGAACACTTCGGGTCCTCAGTCATAGGTGACGACGTGGCAGAGCGGGCCGGGTGAAGCGAGGATCGCCGACATGCGCGCGGGAAGGTCCTCGAACCGCGTGGGTCCGTCGAGCAATGCGTCGTAGCGCGCGTCGGCGAGCAGCGACAGGGCGAGGCCCAGCCGCTCCGCATGGGTGCGCCGGCCGCGCATCGCGGGCGAGACCGCGCCGACCTGCGTGGAGACCAGCGACAGGCGGCGGGAATGGAACGCCTCGCCGAGCGGCAACGCGATCTCCGCCGCACCGAACCACGACGCCTCGATGATCCGCGCCTCGAAGGCGGCAAGGCCGAGCGCAAGGCGCAGCCCTTCGGCGCGGCCGGTGGCATGGACGATCAGTTCCTGCTCGCGCGGCGCGGCGTCGGGCAACGCGAAGGCGCAGCCGAAGCGCGCGGCGAGCGGTGCGCGCGCGGGGTCGATGTCGATCACCGTCACCGTCGCACCGGGCAGCCGCGCGAGCAGCGAGGCGGCGAGCAGCCCCACCACGCCCGCGCCGATCACCGCGATGCGCTCGCCCGGCAAGGCGCGCGCGTCCCAGGCGATGTTGATCGCGGTCTCCATGTTCGCACCCAGCACCGCGCGATGCGTGGGCACATCGTCCGGCACCTCCACCGCGAGATGCGGCGGCACGACGATGCGGTCCTGATGCGGGGCGAGCGCGAAGTAACGCCGCCCGTCCGCCGCCTCGCCCACCGCGCTGTAGCCGTACTTCACCGGGAACGGGAACGCGCCGCCCATCAGCGGCGCGCGCATCGCCTCGTGCTGGCTCTCCGGCACGCGTCCGGCGAAGACCAGCGATTCCGTGCCGCGCGAGATGCCGCTCGCGCGCATGCGCAGCGCGAGCCCCTCTCCTGACAGCGTCTCCTCGCGCAGTTCCCCGCGGCCGGGTGCCACGGTCCAGAAGGCGCGTGCGGTCATGCGCAGCAGGCGGGCCGTGTGCGGCCGATGGGGATGTCGAGCAGCAGGTCCGCGCCCAGCGGGAACACCCGCCACGACACGCGCAGCCCTTCGGCCGGCTCGGCCGCCTCGGTCAGCGCGAAGCTCGGGATGCCGGAGCCGAGCAGCAGGGGCGCGACGGTCACGTGCAGCCGGTCGAGCAGACCGGCGGCGAGGAAGCGGGAAACGGTGATGCCGCCGCCTTCCACGAAGACGCGCCGCAGCCCGCGCGCGGCGAGCGCGGCCACCACGGCGGCCGGATCGCATCGCCCGCCGGCGCGCGGCACGCGGAGGATCTCCGCCTGCCCGATCCGCTCGCCCGCCGCCGCATCCTCCGCGCAGACCAGCAGCGTCGGCGGGCCTTCGCGGAACAGGCGGTAGCGATGGTCGAGCCTGCGCTCGGTATCGATCACCACGCGCACCGGCGAAGGCCCTTCCACCTCGCGCGTGGTCAGTTGGGGATCGTCCGCAGCGACGGTGCCCGCACCAATGACGATGGCGTCGAACAGCGCCCGCAGCCGGTGCGTGTGGACGATGTCCTCGTGCCCCGAGATCCAGCGCGACGCCCCGTTCATGGTGGCGATGCGCCCGTCCAGCGATTGCGCGATCCGGCCGAGCACGAAGCTGCCGTCGCCGGCGGGGGACGGGACGAGCAGCGGTGCGTAGAGCGGCGCGAGCGCGCCGGCATCCTCGATCCGGCCCGCAAGCAGCGCCCGCCAGTCGGTATCCGCATCCGCATCCATGCCCGCGCGGCCTATCACGACGGCAGGCGGCGGGATAGCCGACGGGGCTGAGCAAAGACTGTGTTCCACGGTGGCAGGACTGTGCCCACCGCCCCGCGACCGGACGAAAGACCCGCCGCCCGGCTCAGGTGACGATGAAGGGAACCCCGGCGCGCTCCGCGATCTCGCGCACCTTGGCGGCAAGGCCGGGGCCGACCGGAATGCCCTGCTGCGTGCGGCGGGCGGCGGCGATGCGTTCCGGTTCGCCCGGTGTCAGCACGGGCTTCGCCGGATCGGCGGCGGGGGTCGCGCGCAGATCGTCGCAGAAGGCGCGCACCACGGCGGCGAACTCGCTGCGGTCGCGGAAGGGATCGGGCGCGATCGCCATGAAGAAATGGCCGACATCCATCGTGCCCGGCCGGCGGTCGCGTTCCGGATGCGCGGAGATCATCGCGCCGGACAGCCCGGCGGCGAGGATGTTGACCATCGCGCCCAGCCCGTAGCCCTTGTGCGAGGCGCCCTCGGGCGTGCCGCCGAGATGCGCCATGAAGCCGGTACCGCCCGAGACGCCATCGTCGGGATCGGTGGAGGGCGCGCCGTTGCCGTCCAGCACCCAGCCCGGCGGGCAGGCGACGCCCTCGTTCTGCTTGTTGCGCACCCGCCCCTGCGCGACGGTCGTCGTCGCCATGTCGAGCACGAACGGCGCATCGTCGCCCGTCGGCGCGGCGAAGGCCCAGGGATCGGTGCCGAGTTTCGCCTGCTTGCCGAAGGTCGGCGCGGCGCAGCGGTTGGATGTGGTGGTCGTGGCGATGCCGATCATCCCGCGCGCGGCGGCCATCCGCACGTACCATTGCAGCGCGCCGTGATGGGCGGAGTTGCGCACCGCGACCGCGCCGATGCCGGCCTGCTCCGCCTTGCGGATCGCAAGTTCCATCGCGAACACGCTCGGCACGTAGCCCAGCCCGCCCTGCGCATCGACGAGGGCTGCGACCGGCGTCTCGCTGACGATGCGCGGTTCGGCATCCAGCGTGATGCGGCCGTCCTTCCACCAGTCCTCATAGACGGTGAGCATCGACAGACCGTGGCTGTCGATCGCGCGCAGATCGGCATCGGCCATGATCTCCGCCGTGGTCGCGGCCTTGCCGGGCGGCATGCCCCACGCGGTCAGGATGGACTCGATCTGGCGGCGATGGGTGGCAGGCGGAGATGGCATGGCGCAAGCCTTGCGCGCGCGGGCGGATGCGGCAAGGTGGCGCGCATGGCCGATGCTGCAACCCTGTTGCGCGCCCGTTTCGGCGCAGCCGCGCCCCCCGCGCCGGAGAGCCTGCCCGATCCGCTCGTCGCGCTGATCGACCGGCGGGTGACGCGCCGCTACCGGCCCGATCCAGTGCCGGACGCGCTGCTCGATGCCGTGCTCGCGGCCGCCCAGTCGGCGCCGTCGAAGTCCGACCTGCAGCAGTACTCCATCGTCGTGCTGCGCGATCCGGACCGCATCGCCACCATCGCCGACTGGATCGGCACCATGCCGTGGATCAAGGACGCGCCGGTGTTCCTGGTGTTCTGCGGCGACATGCGGCGCGCGCAGGCGATCTGCGCGCGGCACGGCGCGCAGCATGCCAACAACACGCTCGACACGTTCCTGAACACCGCCGTCGATGCCGCGCTCGCCATGGGGCATGCGATGATGGCGGCGGATGCCGCGGGGCTGGGCACCTGCCCGATCAGCCACGTGCGCTACCACCTCGACAAGGTCGCGCCGCTGCTCGGCCTGCCGGACGGCGTCTATCCGGTCGCGGGGCTGACGCTGGGCTGGCCGGTGCAGCGCCGCGCGGTGTCGATGCGCCTGCCGCCGCGCGCGGTGATCCACCGCGAACGCTATGACACGGCGGCGGACGAGGCGATCGCGGGCTACGACGAGGCGCGCGAACGCGCGGAGGCCGCGAGCGCACCGCCCGGCGCGCAGAAGCCGCCCCCGCGCTGGAGCGAGAACGCCGCCCGCCAGCTCTCCGCCCCCGAAGCCGCGGGCTTCGCCGCCTGGCTGCGCACACGAGGATTCAATCTTGGCTGACGACACACCCCACCCCGGCAACCTCGCCCCCGGCCTCACGCTGCAGAAGCACGCCGTCCGCCCGAAGCACGCCGCGAGCGTGCTGCTGCTGCGCGAGCGCCCGTCCGGCCCCGAGGTGCTGATGGGCCTGCGCGGCGCGAAGGCGCGGTTCATGCCGAACCGGCTGGTCTTCCCCGGCGGGCGCGTCGACGCCGGGGACCTGCGCATCGCGGTGGTGAACGAGCCGAGCGCGCTGACGCTCGCGCACCTTCAGAAGAACGCCGCCGAACGCCTCGCCCGCACCCTGCCGCGCACGGCCGCGCGCGAGATGGAGGAGGAGACGGGGCTGAGCTTCGGCGGGCCGGCGGATCTGTCGACGCTCGCCTATCTCTGCCGCGCCGTCACGCCGCCGGATCAGCCGATCCGCTTCAACGCGCGCTTCCTGATCGCGCCCGCCGATGCGGCGACCGGCACGCTCGCCGGATCGGGCGAACTCGAAGGGCTGCGCTGGTATCCGGTGGAGGAGGCGCTGTCGCTCGATATCGCGCGCATCACGCGCAACGTGCTGGAGGAGCTGATGATCTGGCGCGCGCTGTCCGCCGGGGAGCGTGAGGCGCCGCGGCGGACGCCGTGGTACCGCACCTACGGCAGCACACGCGCGCGGTCATGGGAGTAGCCAGGTCTCACCCTCACGCCGCACCCGGCCGGACTGCTCCAGCAAAAGCAGGTGCGACAGCGCCGAACGCCCCGCGGGCCTGAGCAGCGCGGGATCGAGCGCGGGATACACCCGCCGCACGATCCCCGGGATATCCGCCGGCCCCGCCTCCAGCGCCGCGAGGATCGCCGCCTCCCGCCGCTTCCGGTGGTCCTTCAGGTCCCGCACGTAGCCGGAAGGATCGGGCAGCGCCGGGCCGTGGCCGGGCAGGTACAGCGTGTCCTCACGCGCCAGCAGCCGGTCGAGTGCCGCCATGTACGACGCCATGTCGCCATCGGGCGGCGAGACGACGGTGGTGGACCACGCCATCACGTGATCGCCGCTGAGCAGCACGCCATCGTCGCGCGCGAAGCACAGATGCGTGCCGCAATGGCCGGGCGTGTGCAGCGCCGTCAGCCCGAAGCGGGTGTCGCCGTCGGCGATCAGCGCATCCGGGACGAAATCCGGATCACCGCCCTCATGGCCCTCGCCGAACAGCCTGTGCGGCCCGAAGCCCCAGGCCATCGCGCCCGTCGCCTGCTTCAACGCCGGCACGCCAAGGGTGTGGTCGCGATGCGTGTGCGTCAGCAAGATCGCCGCCACGCGCCCGGCGGCCTGCACGATCGCCTTGATATGCGCCGGATCGTCCGGCCCGGGATCGACGACGACCGTGCCGCCCTCGGCCTCGACCAGCCAGGTGTTGGTGCCGTGATACGTCATCGGGCCGGGGTTCGGCGCCACGATGCGCCGAATGCCCGGGGCGATCGCCTCCGGCTCCCCATACGGCGGCCGCGCCTCGGTCAGGTGCTTCATGCCGCCGACCCTAGCGACAGATGCCGCCCTTCCCCAACCCCGGCGCGATTCAGGTCTTGATGTCGCGCGACAGGCGCTGCGCGCGGCGGATGCGCTCGCGGTGCAGGATCACGAGGCCGGAGGCGACGATCAGCACCGCACCCGCGAAGAAGCCGGAGGCGGGCACATCGCCCCAGACCAGCCAGCCGAACAGGGCCGCCCACAGGATCGAGGTGTAGGAATAGGCGCCGAGCGCGGAGGCCTCCGCACTCGCATACGCCTCGGTCAGCAGGAACTGCGCCACGCCGCCGATCAGGCCCACCGTGACCAGCAACGGCAGCGCGGCGAAGACCTGGCCACTCCAGACGAAAGGCACGAACACCGCGACGATCAGCGTCATCAGCACCGACTGCCAGAACACGATCGAGGCGGTGTGATCGGTGGCGGAGAGCTGGCGCACGAGAAGCTGGGTCAGCGCGGAGAACAGCCCGTGGCTGACCCCGGCGATGGTGGCCACGGTGGCGAGCGTGCCGGCGGCCTGCGCGCCGCTGAACGCGCCCTGGCTGAAGGCGATCAGCAGGATGCCGGTGAAGCCCACGATCACCGCCGACCAGCGCCAGACGCCCACCTTCTCGCCCAGCAGCGGGATCGACAGCACGGTGACGAACAGCGGCGTGCCGTACATCAGCGCGATGGTGTCCGCGATCGGCAGCACGGACAGCGCGAAGAAATTCGTCGCCATCGCGCCGAGGCCGGTCACCGCGCGGGAGACATGGCGCAGCGGATAGGCGGTGCGCAGCATCGCCGGCCCGCCGGCCCGCGCGACCACCGCCAGCGTCGGCACGATCGCGATCATGTTCCGGAACAGCATGATCTCGACGAAATGCACGCCGCGTTCGGTGGCCTGCTTCACGAACACCCACATCAGCGCGAACAGCAGCGTGGCGCACAGCATGTAGGCCGCGCCGCGCGCGGTGTTGTCGCGCAGGCTCATCGCCTGCGGTCCGCGCGCAGGATCAGCAGGCCGGAGCCCGCGACCAGCATCCCGCCCAGCAGCATCCCCGCCGTCGGCGCGTCGCCCCAGACCAGCCAGCCGAAGACCGCGCCGAAGACGATGCCCGAATAGCCGTAGGGACCGACGGCGGACGCCTCGGCGCGCGCATAGGCCTGGGTGGTGCAGTACTGCGCCATCCCGCCGCACAGCCCGACCGCGACCAGGAAGACCAGCATCAGCGGCGAGGGCGTGGTCCAGAAGAACGGCAGCAGGCATCCCGTCGCCGCCGTCATCAGCAACGACTGCCAGGCGACGATCGTCTCCGGGCTGTCGACCGCGGCCATCTGCCGCACCTGGATCGTGACGGTGGCGGAGAAGGCGGCGTTGGCGAGCGCCATGGCCACGCCGAGCAGCGGCATCTCGCCGGTGCCGAACCCGCCGCGCCCGGCGGCGATCGCCAGCACACCGGCAAAGCCGAGCAGCACCGCAGCCCAGCGCCAGATCCCCGGCCGCTCGCCCAGGAACGGCACGGCGAGGATCGCGACGAAGATCGGCGCGGCGTAGTTGATCGCGTTGCTCTCGGCGAGCGGCAGCAGCGCGAGCCCGATGAAGCCGCACGCCATGGAGGCAAGCTGCGTGGTCGCGCGCAGCAGGTGGCGGTGCGGCTGCGGCGTGCGCAGCACCGGCAGCCCGCCGGCGCGCATCACCACGAAGCCCACCGGCAGCAGCGCGGCGAAGTTCCGGAAGAACATGATGATACCGAAATGCACCGCGTGGTCGGCGACGATCTTGGCGAACACGTTCATCACCGCGAACAGCGCCGAGCCGGCGAGCATGAACAGCAGCCCGCTGCGGAGATCCTGCGCCGGCCTCATGCGCGCCGCCGCCGGATGCGTTCGCGGTGCAGGATGTAGACGCCGGAGGCGGCAACCACGGCGGACCCCGCAAGCATCATGGATGTCGGCACATCGCCCCAGATCAGCCAGCCGGCGAAGATCGCCCAGACCACGCCGGAATAGGTCCAGGGCGCGATCGCGCTCGCCTCGGCGTTGGCATAGGCCTGGGTCATCAGGTACTGGCCGAGCCCGCCGCAGATGCCCATCAGGATCATCAGGGCGAGGTCCGCCAAGGTGGGCGCCACCCACACGAAGGGCAGCGCGAGGCCGCAGACGGTGGCGAGCAGGATGCTCTGCCAGGCGACGATGGTCGCCGAGGACTCGGTCGCCGAAAGCTGGCGCACCAGAAGCTGGCTGCCGGCGGCGAACAACCCGTGCGAGGCAGCGACCGCGACCGGCAGCAGCGGCGCCGGCCCGCCGCCGAACGCTCCGAGCCCGAGCGCGATCAGCAGCATCCCCGCGAACCCCGCGATCACCGCGGCCCAGCGATGGATGCCCACGCGCTCGCCCAGGAGCGGGATGGCGAGGATGGTGACGAACAGCGGCATCGTGTTGCCGAGCGCGATGGCATCGCCCAGCGGCAGGCGTACCACCGACCAGTAATTGGCGAACATCGCGAGCAGCGCGGTGGTCGCGCGCGCCGCATGGCCGAACGGGCGGCGCGTGCCGAGCGCGCGCAGCCCGCCGGACCGGGCGAGCAGGATGCCCACCGGGATCAGCGCGGCGGCGTTGCGGAAGAACATCAGCTCCAGCACCGGATACGCGCCGCCGAGCAGCTTCGCGAGCGCGTTCATGCCGGTGAACAGCAGGTAGGCGGCGAGCAGGAAGAGCACGCCACGCGCCATGTCGTGACGGGCCGGCGCGGGGTGCAGGCTCATGCGCTGGCCTGTCGCGCCTCTTCGCGCCGGCGCACCCGCTCCCGGTGCAGGTTGTAGAGGCCCGCCGCAGCCACCACGACCGCGCCGGCGAGCGTGTTCCAGGACGGCACCTCGGAGAACACGAAGAACGCCGCCACGCCGCCCCACAGCATCGGCGTGTACTCGTAGGGCGCGAGCGCGCCGACCGGGGCGAGGCCGTAGCCGCGCGAGAACAGCCAGTGCGCGATGCCGTTGCACGCGCCCACCGCCGCCATCGCGATCCACACGCCCGCGCCCGCGTCGAACCGCGTCGGCCAGAACGGCAACAATGCCAGACCTACGGGGATGTGCGCGAGCAGCAGGAAGAACGTCACGCATTCCGGCGTTTCCGTCTTCGCCAGGGTGCGCGTCAGGATGCGGCTGATCGCGAGCAGCACCACCCCACCCAGCAGCGGCACCACGGCGGGCTGCCACAGGTCGCCGCCGGGGCGCAGCATCACCAGCACGCCGAGGAAGCCGATCGCGGTGGACAGGATGCGCCGCCAGCGGATGCGCTCGCCCAGCATCGGCACGGCCAGCAGCGTCATAAGCAGCGGCGACATGAAGCTGACCGCGTAGGTGTCCACCATGCTCATGGACAGCCAGGCGACGTACCAGGCGATGGTGGTGCCGGTGTGCAGCACCGAGCGGAACAGCACCAGCCACACGCGCTGCGGCCGGAGCGAGGCGTGCCGGCCGGCGAGCGCGACGACGGTGGCCGTGCCGAACACGCCGCGCCAGATCATCGCGCCCGCGACGCCGATCATGGGCAGCGCCCATTTCACGGCGACGTCGCCGATGGAGATGACGAAGTAGCCGAGGGCGACCAGGCCGATGCCGCGGACCGCGTCCGCGCCGGTGTCCGTCAGTTCACGCAAATACCGCCTCGGCGGTCTGGCACACGGCGCCGCCGCCGTCGCGGACTTCGAGCGCAGCCCCCGCGCCCTCGCGGCGGCCGGCAAGCGTCAGCGTGTCCTGGTGGAAGGCCGGGCGGCGGCCGCGGAAGGCGAAGCTTGCGAGCCGCGCCTCCGGCTCCATCCGCCGCGCCAGATCGGCAAGCCACGTCGCCATCAGCGGCCCGTGCACGACGAGGCCGGGATAGCCCTCCTCCTCCGTCACGTAGCCGAGGTCGTAGTGGATGCGGTGGCCGTTGCCGGTGAGCGCGGAGTAGCGGAACAGCGTGACCGGATCGCCCGCGACCCGCCGCACCAGCGCATCCGCCGGCAGCGGCGGAGCGGGCGGGGCGGCCTTCACGGCCGCACCCTCGGCACCGCGATAGACGATGTCCTGCTCCTCCACGATCGCGGGGCCGCGCGGGCCGGCGATCTCGTGGCGCACGGTCACGAAGACGAGCCGGCCGCTGCCGCCCGACTTCTCGTCCACCTTCAGGATGGTGCTGCGCCGTTCCAGCGCCTCGCCGGCGAAGACGTCGCCGGGAAAGGAAAGCCGCCCGCCGGCCCACATCCGCCGCGGCAGGTCGTGCACCGGCGGCAGGAAGCCGCCGCGCTTCGGATGGCCGTCCGGCCCCAGGCCGGATGCGGGGACCCATTCCTGGAACAGCATCCAGTGCCACAGCGGCGGCAGCCTTCCGTCGGGCGCGACCTCCCGCTCCTCGAGATCGAGCGTGGCGGCCAGCCCGCGGATGGCGAGCGCGGAGACGGTGTCCTGCCGCGTCTCGGTGCGGCCCACGTAGTCGGCGTAGGCGCTCATTGCTCGCGCACGTAGATGCGGTAGTGATCCACCCTCGCTACCTCCCGGTATTTCTTCCACAATTCGCTGAACAGCGGATGGCGACTGAAGTATTCGATGAAATTGAATTCGGCGCCACACCACGGGATGCCCGGCACGCCGGAAACGAGGATCACCGAAGGCGGTGCCTTCGCCGCATCCTCCGCCACCGTGCGGAACATGAAGAACTCCGCCCGCGACATCTCCCACACCTCGCGGTAGCGGCGGCCGTCGGGCAGGCATTCGGCGTTCGTGCTCTGCAGCAGCCACAGGTTCATGGTCCGCAGCGTGGAACGCGCCTCGGCGTAGTTGATGGCCGGGTAGATCGGATAGATGTCGGGCGTGAGCACCAGCACCCGCGCGCCGTAGGCATGCTCGCGCAGCGCCTCGGTCAGCCGGCCGGCGACGGAGGACGGGAACACGATCTCCCGCCACGGCGCCTCGCCGACCGCGACGGCGTGCCCGGCGAACACACCGGTCAGCACCGTGGCCACCGCGATCCGCTGGGGGAAGGCGGCGCGATCGAGCACGCGCGCGACCAGCAGCAGGGCGGCGGCGATCGAGAACAGTTCCACCGGTACCACGTGGTAGGACCAGCCCTTGTGCTGCGCCATCGCCGAGGCCAGCGCGCCGAAGGCGGCCAGCATCAGCATGCGCGGCGGGCCGGGGCGGCGCAGCGCGAACCAGGCGACCGGCACCACCACCGTCCAGACCGCCGTGCCGAGCCGGTCGGTGAACAGCACCCAGAACGCATTCAGCCGGCCGAGATCGACATAGTATTCGTAGACGAGCGGCAGGACGCTGCCGAGGTAGAGCGGGAAGAACACCGGCAGCGAGGCGAGGTAGAGCACCAGCACCGCCGCGATGGTCCACGGCACCGGATCGCGCAGGATCGCCCGGCCGCGGCTCAGCAGCACCGCGGCTTCCACCAGCGCCGGCACGGCCAGGAAGTGCGGCTTCAGCGCGAAGCCGATCGCCGCCAGCACCGCCGATGCGATGCGCCCCTGCGGCGCCTCCCCGCGCGCGCGGCGTGTCGCCGCCAGCACGTAGGGCAATGAGCACAGCGCCATCAGATGCTCGCGCTGGCCGAAATCGTAGCCCACGGTCAGCAGGAACAACGGCGGCAGCGCATCGGTCAGCGCGCGTTCGATGCCGCCTTCGGATGCGCGGTCGCGCACGCGCTGGGCCAGCCACCACACGAAGCCGCCAAGGGCGAGCATGCACAGGTGGAAGGCCGTGGGTCCGTCCAGCGGCGTGAGATCGGCGATCGCCGCCGGCAGCAGGTTCAGCACGAAGACCAGCGGCGGATTGACGTCGATCAGATCGGCATACAATCTCTCGCCCGCGAACCACCGCTGCGAGAAATGCAGCACCGCCGCCACATCGTGATTGAGCGGCGGCGCGATGATCACCGGCAGGAACAGCAGCGCGGGCAGCAGCGGCAGCCAGCGCGGCAGTGTGCGCGGCGGGCTGACCATGCTGGACGTTGGTGGGTGCTGTTCGTGGGGCATCGGTTCGGACCGGGGGGGCCTCATCCCCCGTCTGCCCCTGGCGCGCAAGGCGGACCGATTGCCGCCGCCCGCGCGCCGTGCCAGAGGCGCCGCCCATGGAAGCGGCCGAATACAGGCTGATGGATGCGGCCGAGGACCGGATGTGGTGGTACCGCGCGCTGCACGCACGGCTGCTGCGCGCCATCGAAGGGGCCGAGGGACCGCTGCTGGATGCCGGTTGCGGCACCGGCGGCTTCCTCGCCCGCCTGCCCCCCGGCCTGCCCGCGATCGGCATGGACTACCACCCGCCGGCCGCCGCACGCGCCGCGCGCAAGGCGGGCGTGCCGGCGGCGGCGGGCTCCATCAACGCCCTGCCCTTCGCGGACGGGAGCTTCGGCGTGGCCGTCTCGGCGGACGTACTGAGCCACGGCGCGGCCGATCCGCAGGCGGCGCTCGCCGAGCTGTTCCGCGTGCTGCGGCCGGGCGGGCGGCTCGTGCTCAACCTGCCGGCCTTCCGCTGGCTGCTCTCGGCGCACGACCTGCGCGTGCACAACACCCGCCGCTTCACGGCCCCCGAGTTGCGCGAGACCCTGACCCGGGCGGGGTTCGAGGCGGTGCGGACCCGTTACTGGAACGGGATGCTGCTGCCGCTGATGGTGCTGCAGCGCAAAATTCTGGCGCGCGGCGCCGAATCCCGCTCGGATGTCGCCACGTTTCCGCCGTGGCAGGATCGCATGTTCTTCGCCGCGACCGAGATCGAGCGCGCGCTGCCCTTCGCCCTGCCGGCGGGCGGATCGGTGCTCGCGGTCGCGCGCAAACCCACGAGGCCCTGAGTATGGACACTCTCGCCCCGGGCGGACCCGGGCTCTCCATTGTCGTGCCCGTCTACCGGGGCGCGACCACCGTCGGGAAACTGGTCGCCGCGCTCTCCGCGCTGCAACCCGAAGGCGGGCTGGAGATCGTGCTGGTGAACGACGGCAGCCCGGACGAGTCCGGGGATGTCTGCCGCGCGCTGGTCGCGCAGGCATCGGTGCCGGTCACCTACGTCGAACACGCCCGCAATTACGGCGAGCACAATGCCGTGATGACCGGGCTGCGCCATGCGCGCGGCGGCTTCGTCATCACCATGGACGACGACCTGCAGAACCCGCCCGAAGAGGTGATCAAGCTCTACGATCACGCGCGCCTTGGCGGCTGGGACGTGGTCTACACGCGGTACGCGGTGAAGCAGCACGAAGGCTGGCGCAACCTCGGCTCGCGCTTCGCCAACCGCGTGGCGGACGAGCTGCTGGACAAGCCGAAGGGCCTCTACCTCTCCTCCTTCCGCTGCATGTCGGCCCTCGTGGTCCGCGCCATCGCGCGGTACGAGGGTCCTTATCCTTACGTGGACGGGCTGCTGATGCAGGTGACGCAGCGCATCGACAGCATCGAGGTGCGGCACCTGCCGCGCATGGAGGGCGTCTCCAACTACACGCTGCGGCGGCTGACGCGGCTGTGGCTGAACCTCGCCACCAACTTCTCCGTGCTGCCGCTGCGGCTCGCGGTGATGGCGGGTGCCGCGATGGGCGTGCTGGGGCTGGTCGCGGCGGGCTTCGTGGTGATGGAGGCGATGACCGGGGAGACGCCGTCCGGCTGGGCCTCGGTGATGACGGTCACCCTGCTGCTGTCGGGCGTGCAGTTCATGATCCTCGGCATCCTCGGCGAGTATGTCGGCCGCACCTTCCTCACCGCCAACGGCAAGCCGCAAGGCACCGTGCGCGAGGTGCGGCGCGGCGGGCCGCAGGCGCGGCGGGAAGCGGCGTGACGGCGCACTGGATCGCGCTGGTCGCGGCGATCGCGACCAGCATGGCGGGGCAGACGCTGCTGAAGGCGGGCGCGGGGGCGGTGGATTTCGTCGCCCAGCTTCTCGACTGGCGCACCATCGTCGGCCTCGGCCTCTATGGCGGAGCGGCGATCCTCTACATCGTCGCACTGCGGCGCATCCCGATGTCGGTCGCCCTGCCCTGCACGGCGGCGTCCTACGTGGCGGCCGCGCTGATCGGCCATTTCGCCTTCGGCGAGGCGCTCGGGCCGATGAAGCTGGCGGCGCTGGGGCTGATCGCGGGCGGGGTCGTTCTTCTGGCTGCGACGGCCTAAGTGCTTATCTTGCCCTCAGTCGCCGGGCGCCCGCATCCGCGGGCTTGGCTCGCCGCATAAGCGGCGGGCCGCGTTCGCGGCCTCGGCACGGATCATGATCCGTGCCGCGGACGGGCGCGGGGTGGCCTTTGCGCCGCCGCGACGATATCGTCCGCAGCGCATAGCGGCAGACACGATTGCGTCGCATTCGCGTTCGTGGCCTGTTTCCCGACCCCGACGGAGGAATGTCACCATGGGCGCAGTTGCCCACCCGATGCAGTTCTATATCGACGGCGCCTGGGTCGACCCGATCGCGCCGAAGCCTTTCGACGTCATCAATCCCGCCACCGAGGAAGCCTACGCGAAGATCTCGCTGGGCACCGCCGCGGACGTGGACCGCGCCGTGAAGGCCGCGCGCCGCGCCTTCGCCACCTTCGGCTCCACCAGCGCGAAGGAGCGGCAGGAGCTGCTGCGCCGCGTGCTCGCGATCTTCGAGCGCCGCATCGGCGACTTCGCCGCCGCGATCACGGAGGAGATGGGGGCCCCCGCCACCCTCGCGCGCACCGCGCAGGCCGCCGCCGGGGCGACGCACCTGAAGACCTTCATCGAGGTGCTGGACACCTTCAAGTTCGAGGACGTGCGCGGCACCACCCTGATCGCGCGCGAGCCCATAGGCGTGTGCGGGCTGATCACGCCGTGGAACTGGCCGGTGAACCAGGTGGTGCTGAAGGTAGGCGCCGCGCTTGCCGCCGGCTGCACCATGGTGCTGAAGCCGAGCGAGATCGCGCCCTTCGACGCGATGCTGTTCGCCGAGGTGCTTGAGGAGGCGGGCGTGCCCAAGGGCGTGTTCAACCTCGTCAACGGCGACGGCCCGACCGTGGGTGCCGCGCTGTCCGCGCATCCGGAGATCGACATGGTCTCCTTCACCGGCTCCACCCGCGCGGGTGTGGCGGTGGCCAAGGCGGCGGCGGACACGGTCAAGCGCGTCAGCCAGGAGCTGGGTGGCAAGTCGGCCAACATCCTGCTGCCGGACGTCGATCTCGCGGCCGCCGTGGCCAAGGGCGTGGCGGGCTGCTTCCTGAACTCCGGCCAGTCCTGCAACGCGCCGACGCGCATGTTCGTCCCGCTCGACCGCATGGACGAGGCGAAGGCCGCGGCGAAGACGGCGGCGGAGAAGTTCAAGGTCGGCGACCCGACCTCGGAAGCCACGCAGCTCGGCCCGGTGGTCAGCCAGGTGCAGTTCGAC
>JBBCJT010000168.1:0-30253 GCA_037190665.1 Rhodovastum atsumiense
GTGATGTAGAGGACGAGATGCCCCATCCGCGCCAGCGCGCGCGCCAGATGCTGCGGGCGCTGGGCATAGGGAAACAGGAAGTCGACGGTCGAGAAGAGAACGAAGGTCTTCCTGCCGTCCCTGGCGTGGAGCTGGGCGATCGAGTGGGACAGAGAACGATGCCGGAAGCGGGCGACCCGCGGCAGAACCAGCCGCGCATAAAGGGCGCGGAACAGCAGGCGGGGCCCGCCTTCGCGGAACAGGCGAAGCGCGCTGGCGAGTTTCCAGCGGAGGCGCGTCAGGCTGTTCGGTGTCATGGGCGGATGGGTCCCCGTGCCGCTCGGCCGGCAGCGCCGCTGAGGTGAGGCGACGTGCCAATGCGATGAAGTGGTCTGCGTGCTTTGTTCATCAGGTCCGGCCGTGCGCGTCGCCGCCGTTGCCGCGTTCCGCCCGTCGCGCGCGCGGAGATCCCACACGCGGGCGTCCGCTTCGCTTGGAGCTTCGATCGTGGCCAGCGCGGCCCGTGCGATGCCGGATTCGACGGGACGCAGCGTGGCCAGCGCCTCGCAGTAGCCGCGCCACACCTGATCCTCGTTGCGATGAAGCTCCACCCAGCGCCGGTGGCGATACGGGGCATCGTCACGCGCGAGGCACCGGAACTCCTCGCGAAGGTCGCGGGAGGAAAGGGTCGCCATGCCACGGCCCGAGAAGTTGGCGAATGCCGCCCGCTGCAGCCGCTCCGCGTCGAGCAGCCCCTTGACCCCGTCGTAGCCGACAAGAAGGCACGGCCTGCCCAGCGCCGCCGCTTCGAGCAGCACGCGTCCCATGCCGGCCACGCCGGCATAGGACGGCAGCAGCGATCCCAGATTGTCGCGCCAGCCGAGCCAGCGCACGAAGCCGGCCCTGTCGGGGCGTCGCTGCAGCGTCTGCCTCAGTGCCGGCATGGCAGGGCCGTCGCCGCAGATGTGCAGCTCACCGACATCCGCGGGGTCGATCTTGTCGATCAGGTCGAGCAGGCCGCGGAGCTTCGCCTCGTCGATCCGCCCTGCCCACAGCCACCGCCGATGGGTCGGCGCCGCATCGGCATCCGCGCATGGCGGAAGGGCGACCGCATTGGGCAGGATTTCCGGCATGCAGGGACCGGCTTCACGGCACAGCGCGGCGAGTTCCTCGGAAACGCAGAGGACGCGGCTCGCCTCGGCCAGCACGCCATATCGCAGCAACGACCCGTTCAGGTCGCTGTCCGCGGCCGGCTGCAGCGAATCCGGCCCGTGGATCGTGGCCAGCAGGGGCAGCCCGTTCCGCTGCGCCGCCAGCAGGCCGACGGACAGGCTGAAGAACGGATGCGCGTGGATAACGGTCACACCCTGCGCGCGGATGAAGGTGTCCAGCCGGTCGAGTGTCCGCAGGAGATCGGCGCAGGAGGCGTCTGCTCCCATCCGCAGGCCGCCGAGCGCCGCCGCGAAAGCGCGGCGGATGTCCTCCGTCAGGGCGGACCCGGTCGCGAGCACCATCTCCACGCCGCGCTCCGCCAGCGCGCGCCTCTGCCCAAGGATCTGCGTCTCCAGACCGCCGCGCGAGAAGTGCTCGCTCAGCACGAGAATGCGCGGGGTCATGATGCGGGAAGCACGGCCGTGGACAGCAACAGGGATCGCGGTTCAGACCGCGGCCAGCGCGCGCGCATCCGTGCGGGCGAAGGGGCGGGTGATGCGCTCCGCCACGATGTCCGCGATCCGTTCGGCCGCCCTGCCATCCCCGTACGGGGAAATACCCTTGGCCATGTCGTTGTAGGCGGCCGGATCGGTCAGCAGGCGGGAGACTTCCGCGACGATGCGGAACGGATCGGTGCCGATCAGCCGTGCCACGCCGAGGTCGACCGCTTCCGGCCGCTCCGTCTCGTTGCGCAGGACCAGCACCGGCTTGCCGAGCGCGGGCGCTTCTTCCTGAAGGCCGCCGCTGTCGGTCAGCACCAGCGTGGCGCGCTGCATGACGCCGACCAGCGTTTCGTAATCGAGCGGCCGCAGCAGCCGGACCTGCCCGCAATCGCCCAGCATCGCTTCCGCCGTCTCGCGGATGTTCGGGTTCGGGTGCACGGGAAACACGACGGTCAGCGCGGGAAAGGCCGCGCAGAGAGACCGCACCGCCCGCAGGACGTTCTTCGTCGGCGCGCCGAAATTCTCCCGCCGGTGCATCGTCATCAGCATCACCGGCCCGTCCTCCGGCAGCGCGAGGTCGGGCGGTTGGCCGCGCCTTGCCACGGCCAGCAGCGCGTCGATCACCGTGTTGCCCGTCACGTGGATGGTCGCCTCGGTGATGCCCTCGCGCAGCAGCGCCTGCCGCGCGCCTTCGGTCGGTGCGAAGTTCAGCGCCGCCACCCGGCTGGCGACGATGCGGTTGAACTCCTCGGGAAAGGGATGGCCGAGGTCGCCGGTTCGCAGCCCCGCCTCGACATGGCCGAACGGGATGCGCCGGTGGAAGCACGCGACCGCGGCGGCCATCACCGTCGTCGTGTCCCCCTGCGCGAGGACGATCGCGGGTGCGTGCCGCGCCAGCAGCGGATCGAGCGCCTCCAGCAGCCGCCCGGTGAGGGCGGACAGCGCTTGGTCCGGGCGCATCACGTCGAGATCGACATCGCCGCCCAGGCCGAAGCCGGACAGCGCCTGATGGAGCAGGTCACGGTGCTGGCCGGTCAGCAGGATCCGCACCGAGATCCCGGGCCGGGCGCGGAGCGCCTGGATCACGGGCGCCATCTTGATCGCCTCGGGCCGTGTCCCGATCACGCAGGCGACCCTCGGCAGAACCGACGAATGCATGACGCCCCACAATACAGTATACTATAGAGGTACTGGTAATCCGGATGGCCCTGTCAGGGCAAGGGCGGCCCCGCGCACGCGAGCAGCGGGCCGAGCTGGCTCATCCGCAGCATGATGATCTCGGCCCGCCGCGCCGTCTGCGCCCCCGGCCGCTGCGGCGAACGTTCTAGCGGGTTGGGCAGCACCGCCGCCAGCAGCGCGGCCTCGACCTGCGTCAGCCGGCGCGCGGGCTTGCCGAAGAAGGCGCGCGCGGCGGCCTCGGCGCCGTAGATGCCGGGGCCGAACTCGACGATGTTGAGATAGACCTCCAGCACGCGCTGCCGGGGCCACAGCAGGGCCACCTGCGGCGTCAGCCACGCCTCGATCACCTTGCGCAAAGGATCGCGGCCGGGCCAGAGGAACAGGTTCTTCGCCGTCTGCATCGTGATGGTGCTGGCGCCGCGCGGACGGTCGCCATCCCACCAGCGCGCCAGCTCCGTGCGCAGCGCCTGCGTGTCGAAGCCCAGCATCTGCTCGCAGAAGAAATTGTCCTCGGCGGCGATCACCGCCTGCGGCAGGGCCGGCGCGATCGCCTCCAGCGCCACCCAGTCGCGGTCGATCCCGTGACCCTGCACCGCGCGGATCGCCATCAGCGGCGTGATCGGCACGGGCGCGAAGCGGAACAGCAGGATCACGGCGAGCGGGCCGGCCAGCGCGATCAGCAGCGCGCGGCGGAGCAGCCGACGCAGGGGCGGGGAGGTGCGCGAGGTCGCCATCCGGTACCGCCCCGACTGGAGCATTTTCCGCTACGTGGAGCCGGCACCGGCCGGTGCCGGCTGATCGAAAAGGCTCTAGCATCCGCCCCGCATGGACGAAACCCGCCCCACCAACGTTCCCGAGTACTCCGTCGCCGAGATCGCCGGCGCCGTGCGCCGCACGCTGGAAGGCGCGTTCGGCCGCGTGCGCGTGCGCGGCGAGATCACCGAGCTGCGCCGCTATCCATCGGGTCACATCTACCTCGCGCTCAAGGACGAGAACGCGAAGCTGAAGGCGGTGATCTGGAAATCCGCCGTCTCGCGGCTGGGGCTGAAGCCGGAGGACGGGATCGAGGTCATCGCGTCCGGCCGCATCACCACCTACGGCGACCGCAGCGAGTACCAGCTCCAGATCGACCGGCTGGAATACGCGGGCGAGGGCGCGCTGCTCGCGCGGATCGAGGCGCTGCGCAAGCGGCTCGCCGAGGAGGGACTGTTCGACGAGGCGCGCAAGCGCCGCATCCCGCGCCTGCCGGCGCTGGTCGGCGTGGTCAGCAGCGAGAAGGGCGCGGTGATCCAGGACATCCGCACCACCATCGCCCGCCGCTTCCCGCGCCCGGTGCTGCTGTGGCCGGTGCCGGTGCAGGGCGAGGGCGCGGCGGAGCGGATCGCGCGCGCCATCGCCGCCTTCTCCGCCCTGCCGCAGGGCGATCCGCTGCGGCCGGACGTGCTGATCGTCGCGCGCGGCGGCGGCAGCCTGGAAGACCTGATGGCCTTCAACGACGAGGCGGTGGTGCGCGCGGCCGCCGCCTGCACCATCCCGCTGATCTCGGCGGTGGGGCATGAGACGGACACGACGCTGATCGACTTCGCGTCGGATCGCCGCGCGCCGACGCCGACCGCGGCGGCGGAGCTTGCCGTGCCGTCGCGGATCGAACTGCTCGATACCGTGTCGCATTGCGGGGCGCGGCTCGCCTCCTCGCTCAGCCGCCTGCTCTCCGCCGCGAAGCTGCGGCTGCGGGAGGCGGAGCGGCACCTGCCCGACCTGCCGGCGCTGCTGCGGGAGGCGCGGCAGCGGCTCGACGACCGGGCCGAACGCCACGCCAACGCGCTGCCCGCCTTCATCGCCGCGCGCCGCGCGACGCTGGACCGGCTCGCCGGCCGGCTGCCGCATCCGCGCGAACGCATCGCCGCGGGCTCCGCGGCGCTGTCGCTCGCCACGACGAAGCTGGCGGCGGAGACGCGCGCGCTGCTGCGCGAGGCCCGCACCGCAACCGCCAATCTTGGCGCGCGGCTGGAGGCGGTGTCCTACGAGCGCGTGCTCGCCCGCGGCTTCGTGCTGGTGGAGGACGCGCGCGGCCACCCCGTCACCACCGCCGCCACGGTGAAGCCCGGCGCGCGGCTGTCGCTGCACTTCACCGACGGCAAGCGGGGCGTGACGGCCGATCGCGGCCCGGCGGCGCAGGGCACGCTGCTGTGAGCCGCATGCTCGACGAGGCGACCGCCGCGCGGGTGCGCGACACCTTCGCGCGCCAGCCGTTCACCGTGTCCTCCGGGATGCGGCTTATCCAGATCGGGCCGGGCCTCGCGGAGATCGCGCTCCCCGCCCGCGAGGACCTGCTGCAGCATCACGGCCACGTCCATGGCGGCGTGGTCTCGGCCCTCGCCGACACGGCCGGCGGCTTCGCGGCCTACACGCTGTTTCCGGACGGCAGCGAGATCCTCACGGTGGAATACAAGATCAACTTCCTCGCCCCGGCGCGCGGCGACCTGCTCGGGCGCGGGCGGGTGACGAAGGCGGGGCGGACGCTGACGGTCACGCAGGTGGAGGTCCTGGCGGGCGACACGCTCTGCGCCACCTGCCAGCAGACGCTGATCCGGCTCGACCGGCGGGGCTGACCACCGCGGCGTCACAGCTTTGCTGCGCGCCAGACGGGCGTGCGGCCCCTATCACACCACCATGAAGAGCAAGGCAGGCGGCGCGGTGCTGGCGATTCTCATGCTGGCGCTGGCGGGATGCTCCGGCATGAGCGAGCGCGAGCAGCGGACGCTGAGCGGTGGCGCGATCGGCGCGGCCGGCGGTGCCGCGATCGGCGCGCTCACGGGCGGGTCGATGCTGCTGGGCGGTGTGATCGGTGGCGCGGGTGGCGCCGTGGTTGGTGCGCTGACCACGCCCTCGCGCTCCTCCGCCCGGCCACGCGCGGCGGCACCCGCGCCGGCCCGTGCGCCGGCGCCCGCGCCGGCGGAAGGCGTGGATCTCTAGGATCGGCAGGCGGGGTCGGCCCTCTCCCGCACACGCGAGAGGGAGGAGGTCGCAACCGCCCCGGAAAGCGCCCGTTTCCCGGCCGGCGGATCGTCGGCAGATTTGACAGTCGTCTTGCCTCGCCCGCCTGCGTCGCGACTGAAAGCCCGGTTCCGCAACGATTGGCACGGCCATTGCTTCGCCCCTGCCGAAACGCGCTGACCCACATGGGCGGCGCAGAAGAGGGACTGGGGGAAATCCGAATGCGCCGTCTGCTTCTTGCTTCCGCCGCCACGCTGGGCTTCGCGGCCACCGCGATGGCCGCGCCGACCGTGCTCGTCACCTACGAGGCGGCGGGCGTGCAGAACACCACCGCCGGCTTCGACTACAAGGGCGTGGAGACGTTCAACAGCCGCAGCGTCGGGGCCAACCAGAACTTCTCCACCGACTACGGCACCACCGGCCAGCCCAGCACCATCACCGGCAGCTACAGCGGCGTCGATATCTACGCGGCCGACGTCTACGGCGGGTCGAACAACAGCAACTATGCCGTCACCTTCACGGGCGCCGGCTACAGCGTGCTGAACCTCGCCACCGACGGCGCGAACGGGATCAACTATTTCGGCTACTGGCTCTCGGCGCTGGATCCCGGCAACCGGCTGCAGCTGCTCAGCAATGGTGATGTGGTCTTCACCTTCGACCCGGCGGCGGTGATCAGCGCGATCGGCGCCTGCCCGAACGCCAGCAACCCCTACTGCGGCAACCCGGTCGCCGGTCCCAACCAGGGCGGCAACGCGGGCGAGCCCTATGTCTTCGTGAACTTCTTCGTCACCGGCGGCACGATCGACGGTGTCCGCTTCTACGAGAACCCGCTGGGCGGCGGCTACGAGTCCGACAACCACACGGTCGGCTACTACCACACCACCAGCGGCACCGGGGTCCCGGAGCCCGCGAGCCTGGCGCTGCTGGGCGTCGGCCTGCTCGGCCTCGGCGCCGCTTCCCGCCGCCGCCGCTGACATCGAAGGGGGGCGTGAGCCCCCCTATCGCGCCCGCGCCGTCCGGCGGAGCTTCGGCTTCGCCGGCGGCTCCACCGCATCGAGCAGCGCGTGGATCGCGGCGACCAGTTCCGGCGTCAGCCGGCCGATATCCTGCGCGATGCGGTTGGCCAGCGCCGTCTGTTCCGGTGCGAGGCCGGCCGTGCGCACCGTGGGGTTCGGATGCGACAGCCGGGCGAGCTTCGCGAGCTCCTCGGCATCGTCCCAGATCAGGCCCAGGAACTCGTTCACCTGATGCACCAGCCCCGCGCTCGGCGCGCCGCGGCGGCCGTGCTCCAGCGCCGAGAGATAGGTGGGCGAGACGCGCAGCGCCTCGGCCAGGGCGGACAGCGTGATGCCGCGCTCCGCCCGCAGGGCCCGCAGCCGTGCGCCGAACGGGGTCATCGCGTCCGCCGCAGCAGCAGCCGCACCGCGCCGGGATGGGCGGCGTGCGGTTGCGCCGCCGCCAGCACCAGCGGGCGCAGCTCGGCGAGGTTGAGCCAGACCGGCAGCTCCCGCCGTATCGTGCCGCGCGCGGAATTGCCTCCCGTCACCACCTCCACCACCCGCACGCGGTCCGCATAGGCGCGCGACAGGAAGGCGGCGAGGGCGTGGAAGGCGGACTGCACCGTGCGCCCGTGCAGGTCGATCGTGCGCGTCGCGGCGAGCCGGCCGGTGCGGAAGCGGTCCCAGGTCGCGTTGTCGAGGCCGGCGGGCTGGACGCTCACGATCAGCGGGCCGGTGCGCGCCGGGGATGGCCGGGCCGTGCGCGCGCGGGGAGGCTGCGGTCCCGGCGGCGCGGTGGCGGCGGGGGCTTCCGGCGGCAGGGCGGACGGCTTGCCGTCGCGGCGGCGCACATGGCGCATCGCCGCTTCCCACTCCGCCCGTTCCGCTTCCGTGATCCGCCGCGCCACGCGGCCAGCATCACCGTCGCGCGGCGGTGTTCAAGCGCCCGTTTGCGCCAAGGCTGCATCGCGTATCGAGCGACTCGGCCAGCGCGCGCGCCTCGTGTCCCAGCAGCACGAAGCCGAGCCAGCCGAAACCGGGATGGCGCAGCATCACCGCATGCGTGCCCGGCGTGCCCGTCTCCGAGACCTGCCAGGCCGGCGCGAAGGTCGCCGGCACGCGCGCCCCGGGCTCCAGCTCCGCCGGTACCCGCTCCGCGAGTTCGGCGCGGGCCGCGCCGAGCAGGGCGATCAGCCGGTCCAGTTCCGGGGCTTCCAGCGTGAAGCCGACGAGCTTGTGGTCGGCCCGGTCGAACGCGATGTGCAGCCCGCTCCCGTCCGGCGCGAGGTTCAGGCGGATGTCCGCTCTCCGCGGCGCGCTCATGGGATCGCTCCCGCGCGGCGTGGCGAAAGGCAGGCGGCGCGAGGGCCGCTCAATCGCTGGTGAGATGGCCGATGACGGCAAAGAGGATCGCGAACGCGGCGACGATCGCGGTGCCGACGAACCATGCCCATGCCTGATCTGTCGCGCCGGGGCTGACCACGCTCACCGACGGATCGGTGCGGTCGTAGTAGACGGTGACGCGCTTCGCCCGCGCCTGCTCCGCGGTGAAGATGGGATCCAGCATCTCGACCTTCGCCTCGTAGCGCTTGCCGCCCACCTCGTACTCCCAGCGTCCGGAATAGACCGGGTGCGGCGCGCTGGGCAGGTTGGTGTGCGGATCGGTGCCCTCGCGGATGGCGCGGTCCCGGTTGTAGGTCTGCCAGTCGGACCAGGACTGGTCCGAGGCCTGGATCGCGCCGCTCCGCCCGGGATCGAGGATGCGCGCCTGGACCGGCAGCAGCCGGCTGCGCAGCCCGCGCTCGCGGGACAGCAGCAGGATCGCCCGCCCGAGCATGACGAGGGCGACAATGCTGGCGACGATGGCGGCTTCCATGGCGGCCCCCCGCGGACGGCCCGCCATGACCGGGGCGGGTGAGGGGGAGGTTCGCGCGGCGCGGGGCATCCCGCCAGATATTCCGCAACGGAACCGAACCCGGGCCGCAGCGCGCCTTTCGCAGCGTACCGCCCGCGGTGGTCAGCCTGAGAGTGTCATCGTGTCGGCACACGTCTCGACCTGCGCAAATGTCTGCTGCGAAGCCGGCCCCGCCGCTACAGGAAGGACACCGGATCCACGTCGATCTCGACGCGGACGCGCGATGAAAATTGCACCTTCGCCAGCCACGCCCGCAGCAGGGGCTGGACGGCGATCTCCCGCCGCGTGCGCAGCAGCAGCCGCCGGCGATGGCGGCCGCGCAGCAGGGCGAGCGGCGCCGGCGCCGGCCCCAGCGTCCATATGCCGTCGCCATGCGGCGCGGTGCGGCCAAGCTCGCGTGCCGCCGCGTCGGCGGCGGCGGCGTCCTCGGAGCTGACGATCAGCGCGGCGAGCCGGCCGTAGGGCGGCCAGTGGCCGGGGCGGCGGGCGGCGGCCTCGGCGGCGCGGACGCCCGCCAGATCGCCGCCGACCAGCGCCTGCAACACCGGATGCTCGGGGCTGAAGGGCTGCAGCAGCCCGCGGCCGGGCCGGTCCGCGCGGCCGGCGCGGCCGGCGACCTGGTGCAGGAGCTGGACGGTGCGTTCCGCCGCCCGCAGGTCGCCGCCGCCGAGGCCGAGATCGGCATCGACCACGCCGACCAGTGTCAGGTCCGGGAAGTGCCAGCCCTTGGCGACGATCTGCGTGCCGATGATCAGGTCCACCTCCCGATCCGCGATGCGCTGCGCCGCGTCGGCAGCGATGGAGGGGCGCTCGACCGTGTCCGACGACATCACCAGCACGCGCGCGTCGGCGAACCGGTCGGCGGCTTCCTCCGTCACGCGCTCCACGCCGGGGCCGACGGCGGCGAGCGTGCCTTCCGCCGCGCAGGCGGGGCAGGTCTGGGGGATCGGGATGGCGTGGCCGCAATGGTGGCATTGCAGCACCCGCCGCGCCCGGTGCTCGACCAGCCACGCCGTGCAGTTGGGGCATTGCAGCCGGTGGCCGCAGGCGCGGCACAGCGTGAGCGGCGCATAGCCGCGGCGGTTGAGGAACAGCATCGCCTGCTCCCCGGCCGCCAGCGTCTGCGTCACCGCCTCCACCAGCTTCGGCGCGAGGAAGCGGCCGCGCTCGGGCGGTTCGGCGCGCAGGTCGATGGCTTCCACGCGCGGCATGCCGGCGGCGCCGTGCCGCGTGGGCAGCGAAAGGTGCGCGTAGCGGCCGGCCTCCACGTTGGCCATCGTCTCGAGGCTCGGTGTGGCGGAGACGAGCACGGCCGGCGCCTCGCAGAACCGCGCGCGCACCACGGCCATGTCGCGGGCGTGGTAGACCACGCCCTCCTCCTGCTTGAAGGCGGTCTCGTGCTCCTCGTCCACCACGACGAGGCCGAGATCGGTGAACGGCAGGAACAGCGCGGAGCGCGCGCCCACCACCACCCGCGCCGCCCCGTCCGCGATCGCGCGCCATGTCACGCGGCGGACCCGGCCGCCGAGGTCGGAATGCCATTGCGCGGGCGCGGTGCCGAAGCGGCGGCGGAACCGGTCGAGCCACTGCGCCGACAGCGCGATCTCCGGCAGCAGCACCAGTGCCTGCCGGCCCTGCCGCAGGCATTCGGCCACCGCCTCGAAATACACCTCGGTCTTGCCCGATCCGGTCACGCCGTCGAGCAGCGTCACCGCGAAGCGCCGCGCGGCCACGGCGGCTTTCAGCGCATCGGCCGCCGCGCGCTGCTCGCCGCTCAGCGCCGGGCCGGGATGGTCCGGGTCCGGCGTGTCGAAGGGCAGGCGTGCGGCGATGGCGGCGGGCGCGAGCAGTCCGGCATCGGCCATGCCGCGGACCACTCCGGTGGACACGCCCGCCTCCCGCGCGAGGTCGGAGGTGGTCCAGGCGGTGCCGGCGGCGAGTGCATCGAGCACGCGCGCCCGGGTGGGCGTGATGCGCGCGCCTTCGGGCGGCGGGGCGGCGACCCAGCCGGCGGTGGGCGGCGGAGGGATGAAGGCGGCGGAGCGCAGCGCCATCGCCATCACCTCCCCGGGCGGGGACAGCGTGTAGGCGGCGAGCCAGTCCACGAAGCGCCGCAGAGCCTCGCCCATCGGCGGCACGTCCAGCCGCGCGGCGACGGGCTTCAGCCGCGCATCGGGAACGGTCTTGTCGGGCGCGCCGTCCCACGCCACGCCCCACGCCTCGCGGCGGTTGAGCGTGACGGAGACCACGTCGCCCGGGGCGAGGGCAATCCCGTCCGGCACCGCGTAGTCGAGCGGGCCCGCGAACGGGTAGGGCAGCAGGACAGGTATCCGCCGCATGATGTTCGTGCCGGCGCGAAGCTTGCCGTATGGTGTGCGCGATTCGTTCAGGATGCGCCGATGAAGTTCTTCGTGGATACCGCCGACACGGCCGAGATCAAGGCGCTCGCCGCCACCGGCCTGCTCGACGGTGTCACCACCAATCCGTCGCTGATCGCGAAGTCCGGGCGCAACTTCCTCGAGGTGATCGCGGAGATTTGCGCCCTCGTCCCCGGCCCCGTCTCGGCCGAGGTGGTCGCCACCGAATGGCAGGCGATGGTGAAGGAAGGCCGCCGGCTGCGCGACATCGCGGGCAACGTGGCGGTGAAGCTGCCGCTGACGCCGGACGGGCTGCGCGCCTGCAAGGAACTGTCGGACGACGGCATCCACGTGAACGTCACGCTCTGCTTTTCCGCCGCGCAGGCGCTGCTGGCCGCGAAGGCAGGGGCGACTTTTGTCTCCCCCTTTGTGGGGCGGCTCGACGATATCGGCCAGGACGGCATGGGGCTGATCGCGGACATCGTGCAGATCTACCGCAATTACGAGTCCCTGAAGACCGAGGTGCTGGTCGCCTCCGTCCGCCATCCTGGCCACGTGGTGCAGGCGGCGAAGCTGGGCGCGCATGTCGCGACCGTGCCGCCCGCGGTGCTGCGCCAACTTTTTGCCCATCCTCTGACCGATAAGGGGCTGGCGGCGTTTCTCGCCGACTGGGCAAAGACAGGGCAGACGATCACATGAGCGAAGCGCGCAGCAGCGAAGACCGGGCGCAGTCCGTCGCGTCCTTCCTGCGCGCGCATCCGAATTTCCTCGCCGACAGGCCGGACCTCTACCGCACGTTGACCCCGCCGCGTCGCGTTCACGGCGAGGTGCTGGCGGATCACATGGCGGCGATGATCGCCGCCGAGCGCGCCCACGCCACGGCGATGGCCACCCGCGCGGACGACGTGCTGGCGGCCGGCCGTGCGGCGGCGGGCCTCGCGCAGCGGGTGCAGGCGGCGGTCCTCGCGCTGATCCGCGCGCGGGATCCGGCCGAATGCGTCGCCGCCGAGTTCCCCGCCCTGCTCGCGGTCGATTCCGCCACGCTTCGCATCGAGGGCGAGGGCATCCCGCGCGGCGGCGTGGCCATGCTGCTGGGCAAGAAGGACGCGGTGGTGCGCGCCGGGCCGGAGGATGCGGGGATGCTGCACGGCGAGGCCTCGGGCCTCGCCCGGGTTGATGCGCTGGTGCGCGTGCCGGGCGACCCGCCGATGCTGCTGTGCCTCGCCGCACGGGAGGAAGGCGCGCTCGATCCCGCGCAGGGCAGTGCGGCGCTGATCTTCCTCGGCCGCGCCGTGGCCGCCGCGCTGGGGCGGTGACGGCCGAGGAGGCGCGACGCGGCTTCCTCGACGCGCTGGCGCAGCAGCGCCGCGCCTCGCCGCTGACGGTGCAGGCCTACGGGCGCGACCTCGCCGCTTTCCTCGGCTTCCTCACGCGGCATCTGGGCGCGGAGCCGGACCTTGCCACGCTCGGCGGGCTGACGGCGGCGGATGTGCGCGCCTGGCTGGCGCATGAAGCCGCGGAGGGACTCGGCAATGCCTCGCGCGCGCGGCGGCTGTCCGCGGTGCGGTCCTTCTTCCGCCATCTCGGCCGGCGGCACGGCGTGACCAACGCGGCGATCGGCACGGTGGCCACACCCCGCGTGCGCGCGCCGGTACCGAAAGCGCTGAGCCGCGATCAGGCTCTGGCGGCGGCGGCCGAGACGGGGGAGGTGGAGAACGCTCCCTGGCTCGCCGTCCGCGATACCGCGCTGTTCACCCTGCTGTATGGCTGCGGCCTGCGCATCGCCGAGGCGCTGGCGCTGGACGTGGCCCAGGCGCCGCGCGGCGGCGTGCTGCGCGTGGTCGGCAAGGGCGGCAAGGAACGCGTGGTGCCGGTGCTGCCGGCGGTGGAGCAGGCGGTGGCGGCATGGCTCGCGGTGCGGCCGGGCGGCGCGGACCCGGCGCTGTTCGTCGGCGCGCGGGGCGGGCGGCTGAACGCGGCGGTCGCGCAGCGGGCGCTGCGGGCGTATCGCCGGCTCGCGGGCCTGCCGGAGCACGCGACGCCGCATGCGCTGCGGCATTCGTTCGCGACGCATCTGCTCGCGGGCGGGGCTGACCTGCGCGCGATCCAGGCGCTGCTGGGCCACGCCAGCCTGTCCACCACGCAGCGCTACACGGCGGTGGACGAGGCGAAGCTGCTTGAGGTGTGGACGAGGGCGCATCCGCGGGCGTGAGGGCGCGGGGGGGCCGGCACATCATCTGGTGAGCGGTGCTGCGTTCCGGCTGAGGGCAAGAAACCCTCGTGCAAGGCCCCCTCTCCCACCGAGCGGGAGAGGGAGAACAAGCCCTCCGCTTCCGGGATGAAGCTGCTCGCCTCAGAGCCCGCGGCGAAGCGTGTCCAGACGCTCGAACAACACGGGCGTGGGCAGTTGGGTGATGTCCGCGGCCTCCTCACCATGGATCAGCCCGGCGAGGTCGTTCGGCATGTTCTCGCGCAGCCTGTGCAGCACCTGCGCCGGGGCGGCGACATACAGCGCCGAGATCTCGCTGCCGCGGAAGGCGGTGACGAGATCGGCCGCCAGTTCCTTGAGGAAGTCGCGCTGCGCCTGGCCCTTCGGCGTCGCGTCGGCGTCTTCCGGATCGATGCCGCTGCGCTGGGTCGCGTTGGCGGCGGAAAAGGTGCGGCCCGGGCGGTCCTCGCCGAGTTCGGCGCTGGTGCGCCGCGCGTCCGGCGCGTCCCAGGCCCGGTGGCGGTCGTAGCCGGGCGTGCCGATGCGCCGGTGCCAGGCACTGGCGCGGCTGGCGTTGGCGATGACGAACCAGGGGCGCGGTCCGGACTGGGCCGGCGAGGGGTCGGTCTGCGCGGGCATGCAGGTCTCCTGGCAGAGGGGGGACAGGGCTCGGCGACGATCAGAAATCGGTGCAGCGGCCCTTCTGTTCCCAGTCGCCGAAGCGCGTCGGCTCCGGTCCCTTCGGGCCGCCGATCTCCACCGGCTTGCCGACGGCGGGGGCGGGCGTGTCGGCGGGCTGGGGCTTCGCCTCGGTCTTCGTCTCGTCGCTCATGGAGCAGATGTGGTGCACGGGGCGGTGCAGGTCCATATCCTGCGTGCCATGAACATCGTCCGCACCGCGATCCTGCTCGCCGGCCTCACCGCGCTGTTCGGGGCGGTCGGCTACGCCATCTCCGGCGAGGGCGGCATGCTCATCGCGCTGGCGCTGGCCGCCGCGATGAACCTGTTCGCATGGTGGAACTCCGGCCGGATGGTGCTGCGCATGCACAACGCGCAGCAGATCGGCCCGCAGGACGCACCGCGGCTGTTCGCCATGGTGCAGGCCCTGTCCCAGCGCGCCGGGCTGCCGATGCCGGCCCTGTACGTGATCCACGAGGACCAGCCCAACGCGTTCGCGACCGGCCGCAACCCGGCGAACGCGGCGGTGGCGGTGAACACCGGCCTGCTCGACCGGCTGAGCGAGGAGGAGGTGGCGGGCGTGATCGCGCACGAACTCGCGCACATCAAGAACCGCGACACGCTGACGATGACGATCACGGCCACGCTCGCGGGCGCGATCTCGATGCTGGCGCAGATCGCGCAGTTCGGCGCGCTGTTCGGCGGCCGCGGCGAGAACCGGCCGAACCCGATCGTGCTGATCCTGACGATCATCCTCGCGCCGCTCGCGGCGATGCTGGTGCAGATGGCGATCAGCCGCACGCGCGAATACGCGGCCGACCGGCTGGGGGCGGAGATCGCGGGCGACCCGCAGGGCCTCGCGGGCGCGCTGCAGAAGCTGGAGAATTTCGCCCGGCGCATCCCGAACGAGACGGCGGAGGCGGCCCCCGCCACCGCGCACATGTTCATCGTGAACCCGCTGAACGGGCGCGGCTTCGACAACTGGTTCGCCACCCACCCCAGCACGGCGAACCGCATCGCCGCGCTGATGCAGATGGCGCACGGCAGCGGCGGCGATTCGCCGTGGACGCGGCCGGGGGCAGCGGCGCCGAGGCCGCAGCCGCAACCGCAGCAGGGCGGGTTCCGCAATCCCTGGGGCTGAACGCCGCATTATCCGGGGGACGGCTTCGCCTTCAGCCGAGGGTAAGGCTCGTCATGGCACGTCCCCTCTCCCGCCCGGCGGGAGAGGGACAGGATGAGGGCGATTGGGCAGAGGCAAACCGTTGCCGTGGTGCTGAGGGAAGCACCCTCACCCCGGCCCTCTCCCGCACGCGGGAGAGGGAGAAGGTGCGGCAAGGTCCCCGGCTACATATCCTCGCCGCTGCGCCGCACCAGCACCTCACGCTTGCCCACATGGTTCGCGGGCCCGACGACGCCTTCCTTCTCCATCTGCTCGATCAGCTTGGCCGCGCGGTTGTAGCCGATCGACAGGTGGCGCTGGATGAAGCTGGTGCTGGCCTTGCCCTCGCGCGCCACCAGCGCGACCGCCTGGTCGAACAGCCCCTTCTCGCCATCCGACGCACCGGCGATGCCGCTGAAGCCGAGCGCATCGTCTCCATCCTCGTCGATCTCGGTGACGGCCTCGATATAGGCGGGCTCGCCCAGAGACCGCAGGAAGGCCACCACCTCCTCCACCTCGCGGTCGGAGACGAAGGGGCCGTGCACGCGGGTGATGCGACCGCCGCCGGCCATGTGGAGCATGTCGCCCTGGCCCAGGAGCTGTTCCGCCCCCTGCTCGCCGAGGATGGTGCGGCTGTCGAACTTGCTGATGACCTGGAAGCTGATGCGGGTGGGGAAGTTCGCCTTGATCGTGCCGGTGATCACGTCCACCGACGGGCGCTGCGTCGCCATGATCACATGGATGCCGGCCGCGCGCGCCATCTGCGCGAGGCGCTGCACCGCGGCCTCGATCTCCTTGCCGGCGACCATCATCAGGTCCGCCATCTCGTCGATGACGACCACGATGAAGGGCAGCGTCTCCAGCGCCAGCGGCTGGTCCTCGAAGATCGGCCGGCCGGTTTCCGGATCGAAGCCGGTCTGCACGCGGCGGGTGACGACCTCGCCCTTCGCCCGCGCCTCCGCCACGCGGTCGTTGTGGCCGGCGACGTTGCGCACGCCGAGCTGGCTCATCGCCCGATAGCGGCGCTCCATCTCCTTCACCGTCCACTTCAGCGCCGTGACGGCCTTGGCGGGTTCGGTGACGACCGGGGCCATCAGATGCGGGATGCCCTCGTAGACGGACAGCTCCAGCATCTTCGGGTCGATCAGGATCAGCCGGCACTGGTCGGGGCTGAGCCGGTAGAGCAGCGACAGGATCATCGCGTTCACGCCGACCGACTTGCCCGAGCCGGTGGTGCCCGCGATCAGCAGGTGCGGCATGCGCGACAGGTCGGCGAGCACCGGCTCGCCGCCGATATCCTTGCCGAGCGCGAGGCCGAGGCGGCCGGCATGGCGCGTCCAGTCCTCGCTGCCCAGCAGCTCCGACAGGAACACCGTCTCGCGCCGCGCGTTCGGCACCTCGATGCCGATCACGTTGCGGCCCGGCACGGTGGCGATGCGCACCGCGGTCACCGACAGCGAGCGCGCCACGTCATCGGCGAGCCCGATCACGCGTGCGCTGCGGATGCCCGGCGCGGGCTCCAGCTCGTACAGCGTGACCACGGGGCCGGGGCGGATCTCCACGATCCGGCCCTGCACGCCGTAGTCGGCGAGCACCCCTTCCAGCAGCCGCGCATTGGCCTGCAGCGAATCCGCGCTCGGCCCGGTGCCGGCGCGCGCGGGGGCTGCCTTCAGCAGCGACATCGGCGGCAACTGCCAACTGCCGTCGGCGAGCGGCAGTGCTTCCTGCTTGGGCGGCGGGGCGGGGCGCTTGGCCGGCGCGGTGACGCGCGGCTGCACCCGGGGCGGCGGTTCGGCCGCCTGCGTCCGCGCCGGGGCCGGCGACGGCACGAAGGGCGGTTCGGCGTCGTCCAGTCCCTGTTCGGGCAGCACCAGCCGCGGCGGCTCGCGCGGCGTGCGCCGCAGGGCAGCACCGCCCAGCCGCGCCAGCGGCCGCAGCGCGCCACCGATCCAGCCGCCCGCGCGCCGCCCGCCCGACGCGCTGACGCGCGCGGCGCCGGCCACGCCGCGCCCGGCGCTGCGCCATTCGCCCGATGTGAGGCCGAGCCCCAGCACGACGGCGAAGACCGCGGCGGCGATCAGCAGCACGCCCGCGGCGATCTGGCCGAACGCGCCGAAGGCCGAGGCGCCCGTGCCGAGGAACCCGCCCGCCACCGCCGCACCGGCCGCACCCCCGGGCCCGGCCGTGGTCGGCAGCGGCGCCGGCAGCGGGATCAGCGCGAAGGCGCCGGCGAGCAGCGGCAGGGCCGCGAGCAGTCCCGCGATCCGGGCGGCCACCACGCCCAGGCCGCGATGCGAGGCGAGCCGCCATGCCCAGATCAGCAGCGCGACCGCCGGCAGCGTGCCGGCGAAGCCGAAGCCCTGCAGCAGCAGGTCCGACGCGTTGGCGCCGAACGGGCCGACGAGATTGGTGGTGAGCCGCGTCGTCGCCGTGTTCAGCGACGGGTCCTGCGGGTTGTGCGAGACCAGCGCCACGGCGAGCGCGAGCCCGAGCAGCGCCAGCACGAGGCCGACCGTCTCCGCCATGCGGCGGCGGAGGATGGCCTTCACCGCGGGCGAGGCGAGGCGGCGGGACGTGGCGGTGGTGCCGGACATGGCTCCTCGGTTCGACTCTCCTTGCAACTATACGTGACAAGCGCCTGAATCACCATCGGATGTGGTCCCGCGGCTTCCTCGGCCCCGGCCAGTGTGGTGTGCTTGCCGCACCGAGAGTGAGCCGAGGATCGCCGATGACGCTTCCGCAGGAGGCGCTGGACACGCTGTTCCGCAGCGCCCGCACCTACAACGCCTTCCAGGACCGCCCCGTCACGGACGACACGCTGCGGGAGGTCCACGACCTGCTGAAACTCGGCCCCACCTCGGCCAACTGCTCGCCGGCGCGCTTCGTCTTCGTGCGCAGCACCGAGGGCAAGGCCCGGCTGGAGCCGGCGCTGTCGGCCGGCAACCGCGCCAAGACGATGGCCGCCCCGGTGACCGCGATCGTCGCGCACGACCCGAAATTCTTCGACCTGCTGCCGAAGCTGTTCCCGCACGCCGATGCGCGGGCGTGGTTCGCGGGCAACGACGCGCTTGCCGCCACCACCGCCTTCCGCAATGGCACGCTGCAGGGCGCGTACCTGATCATGGCGGCGCGCGCGGTGGGGCTGGATTGCGGCCCGATGTCCGGCTTCGACAATGCGAAGGTGGACGCCGAGTTCTTCGCCGGGAACGGCTACAAGTCGAACTTCCTGATCAATCTCGGCTACGGCGACCCGACCGGACTGTTCCCCCGCTCGCCTCGGCTGTCCTTCGAGGAGGCGTGCACGCTGGCCTGAGGCCAACCCAGCCCTTCCCCCGGCCTGTCCGATCCGATAGCGGCAAGCCGCATGAGCCGTATCGGGACAGGGCCGGGGTGAACGAAGCGGACCGAAGGCCGATCGCCGCGCGCAATCTGGGCATCACGCAGCGCATGGCGGCCGCATTGGTGGCACGCGGGGCATCGCCGAACGGCATCTCCGTGGCCGGCATGGCGGCGGGCCTCGCCGCCGGCATCGTTTTCGCGGGCACGCGCTGGTGGCCGGACGCGGCCATTCCGCTCTGGCTGCCCGGCGCGGTGCTGGTGCAGGCGCGGCTGCTGGCGAACCTGCTGGACGGGATGGTCGCGATCGGCCGCGGCGTCGCCTCGCCGGTGGGTGAACTCTACAACGAGGTGCCGGACCGCGTGTCCGACAGCGCCGTCCTGATCGGCCTTGGCGTCGCGGCGGATGCGCCGGCGCTCGGGCTCGGCGCGGCCCTCGCGGCGATGTCGACGGCCTATATCCGCACCACCGCGCGCGCCGCCGGCGCACCGATGGATTTCGCCGGCCCGATGGCCAAGCAGCACCGCATGGCTCTGGTGACGGCGCTCGCCATCTGGTGCGCGTGCGTGCCCGGTGCGTGGGGCGGAAGCGTCGCGGTGCGTATGGTGCTGGCGGCGATCGTCATCGGTTCGGTGCTGACGTCCCTGCGCCGGCTTGCGCGTGCCGCCGCGGCGCTGGGGCCGCGGCGATGATCCGCCAGGCCGCCTTCGATCACCCCGTCACCGTCATCATCGTGGCCGCCGCGGCGGGCGTGCTGGCGCTCGCCGGACTGGTGATCGGCGCCATGACCCTGCTGGGCTGGGGCACGCCCGCCTTGCGGCGGGAGCTGTGGCTGCGCACCGGGTCCTGGTGCCTGCTGCTGCCGCTGATGATGGGACCCGTGCTGCTGGGCAGGGAGTGGGTGATCGCGGCCATCACGCTGCTCGGCCTCGCCTGCCTGCGCGAGTTCGATCGCGCCACGGGGCTGTTCCGCGAGCCGCTCATCACCGGCATCGTCGTGCTTGGCATCCTGTTCGCGAATTTCGCGGCGCTGGACCACTGGTACGGACTCTTCGTCGCGCTCTGGCCGCTGACGGTCGGGGTGATCGTGATCGCGAGCATCCCGCAGGATCGCCCGGCCGGCTACGTGCAGCGCACCGCGCTCGGCATCTTCGCCTACATGCTGTTCGGCGCCGGTCTCGCGCATCTTTCGTACATGGCGAACGACCCCGGCTACCGGCCGGTCCTGCTGATGCTGCTGACAACCGTGGCGCTGTCGGACGTCGCCGCCTTCACCTTCGGCAAGCTGATCGGCGGGCCGAAGCTCCTGCCTGCGACGAGTCCCAACAAATCGATCTCCGGCGCGGCCGGCGCGCTGGCGGTCACCACGCTTCTGACGGCGGTGCTGGCGTCGTTCATCTTCGCCGGCACGCCGATCGCGCGACCGCACCGGCTGCTGCTGTTCGGCCTGATCGTGGGCATCGGCGCGCAGGCGGGGGATCTGATGCTGTCGTCGATCAAGCGCGACATCGGCATCAAGGACATGGGTACGATCCTGCCCGGCCATGGCGGCGTGCTGGACCGCTTCAACTCGCTGCTGCTGGTCGCGCCGGCGAGCTTCCACTTCATCGGCTACTTCGTCGGCTTCGGGCTGGGCCAGCCGACGCGGCTGTTCACCGGCGGCTGATGGAGTTCCGCCTTCGTCCCGCGCGCGACCACGGATTGCAGCCGCAGGCGCGGCTGAAGAGCCTGACGCGCGAACGCGGCCTCGGCAGCCTGTTGCTGGGCCGGCTGTGGCGGGGCGGTGTGCGCGCCTGGCTGCATGGCTTCCACCGACTGCGGGTGACGGGGCGGGAGAACCTTCCGCCGCCGCCCTTCGTGATGATCGCCAATCACAGCAGCCACCTGGATGCGCTGACGCTGTCTGCGGTGTTGCGCGGGGCGGCGGCGCGGCATGCCCATGCGCTCGCAGCCGGCGACACGTTCTTCACCTCGACGCTGGGCGCGGCGTTCGCGGCCTACGCCGTCAACGCCCTGCCGATCTGGCGCAGGCGCACCCGCGCGAGCGAGCTGGCGACGCTACGGGAACGGCTGGTGGAGGATCACCTCGTCTACATCCTGTTTCCCGAAGGAACCCGCAGCCGCGATGGCGTGATGGCCCGGTTCCAGCCGGGGATCGGCGCGCTGGTCGCGGGAACGAAGGTGCCCGTTGTGCCGTGCTTCCTCGCAGGCGCCTTCGCCGCCTGGCCTGCCGCGCGGCGGGTGCCGCGTCCCGGCCGGCTGCATCTGGTGATCGGTGCGCCGGTCCGGGCGGACGACCTCCCCGAGACCCGCGCTGGCTGGGAGGAGACGGCGCGGCGCTGCGAGGCGGCGGTGCGTGCGTTGGCGTCGGGTGGGGAGGGGGTGTGATCAGAGAGGCGCGCGCAGGGCCGCTTCGATCTCCGGGTCCGCCTCCTCCAGCCACGCCGCCGCGAGCTGGCGGAACGCCCGGCCGCGATGGCTGTCGCGGTGTTTCTCCGCCGGATCCATCTCGCCATAGGTCAGCGCGCTGCCGGCCGGCTGGAACATCGGGTCGTAGCCGAACCCCGCATCGCCGCGCGGCGGCCAGACGCGGGTGCCGTCGGCGCGGCCCATGTAGGTCGCTGTCCGCCCGTCCGGCCAGGCGAGGCACAGCGCGCAACTGAACCACGCGCGCCGGTCCGCCGCGTCCCCGCACAGCGCGTTCACCTTCGCCATCGCCTTGGCGTAGTCGCGCCGCCCGTCCGGGCCGATCGCCCAGTCGGCGGTGCGCACGCCGGGCGCGCCGTCCAGCGCCGCGACGGAGAAGCCGGAATCGTCGGCCAGCGCCGTCAGCCCGGCCGCCCTCGCCGCCGCCAGCGCCTTGATGCGCGCGTTCTCGGCGAAGGTCGCCCCCGGCTCCTCCGGTTCGGGCAGGCCGAGCTCGCCGGCCGAGACCACCGCCAGCCCGAAGGGGGCGAGCAGCGCCGCCACCTCCCGCAGCTTGCCGGCGTTGTGGGTGGCGAGCACCAGCCTGGGCCCGAGGCCGGGCTTCATCCGATCAGCGCCCGGTCCTGCGCGGCGAACAGCTCCGCCGTGCCTTTCTTGGCCAGCCGCATCAGCGCGGCGAACTCGTCCTCGCTGAACGGCGCCTTCTCGGCGGTGCCCTGGATCTCGACGATGCCGCCGGCGCGGGTCAGCACGAAATTCGCGTCCGCCTCCGCCTCGCTGTCCTCGGCATAGTCGAGGTCGAGCACGGGCGTGGTGCCGAACACGCCGCAGGAGATCGCCGCCACCTGGCCAACCACGGGATCGGACGCGATCACCCTGGCCGCGATCAGCTTCTTCACCGCCAGCCGCAGCGCGACGTAGGCGCCGGTGATGGCAGCGCAGCGCGTGCCGCCATCGGCGTTCAGCACGTCGCAGTCGAGCGTGATCGTCATCTCGCCCAGCAGCCTGCGGTCCACCACCGCGCGCAGCGAGCGGCCGATGAGGCGCTGGATCTCCTGCGTGCGGCCGGATTGCTTGCCCCGCGCGGCCTCGCGGTCGCCGCGGGTGTGGGTGGCGCGGGGCAGCATGCCGTACTCGGCCGTCACCCAGCCCTGGCCGGAATTGCGCAGGAACGGCGGCACGCGGCTTTCCGCGCTGGCCGTGCAGAGCACTTCCGTGCCGCCCATGCGGATCAGGCAGGACCCCTCCGCATGGTGCGAGAAGCCGGTTTCGAGGCGGACAGGGCGCAGCGCGTCGGGCGTGCGGCCGGAAGGGCGCATGGCAGGGTCTCCGGAAGGGCGGGGACCTATAGGCGCGCAGCGGCTTTGACCCAAGCCCCCGCGCTTCCTACCTTCCAGTCGAGGTTTTCCCGCGAATGGACCAGACTCCACAGCCGCCCCGCACCCGCCCCGCCGATACCGCGACGCTGGACACGCGCTCGGCCGCGATCCTGCGCGAGATCGTCGAGGCCTATGTCGAGACCGGCGAGCCGGTGGGCAGCCGCACGCTGTCCCGCCGCCTGCCGATCGCGCTGTCGCCGGCGACGATCCGCAACGTGATGTCGGATCTGGAGGAAGCGGGGCTGCTGTTCGCGCCGCACACCTCCGCCGGGCGCCTGCCGACCGATCGCGGGCTGCGGCTGTTCGTGGACGGGCTGCTGCAGTTCGGCGAGCTCGCCGATACCGAGCGCGAGGCGATCGCCGCCGCCTGCGCGACCGCCGGGCGCAGCCTGGAGGACACGCTGACCCAGGCGTCCAGCGTGCTCGCCGGCCTGTCGCAGGCGGCCGGGCTGGTGCTCGCGCCCCGCACCGAGGGGGCGGCGGTGCGGCACATCGAGTTCGTCGCCCTCGGTCCCGGCCGTGCGCTGGTGGTGCTGGGGACGGAGGACGGGCAGGTCGAGAACCGGGTGATCGACACCCCGCCCGGCCTGCCGCCGAGCGCGCTGGTGCAGGCGTCCAACTACCTCAACGCGCGCCTCGGCGGGCGCACCTTGGCCGATGCGAGGGCGCGGATCGAGGCGGAGGTCGCCGCCAACCGGACCGAGCTGGACGAACTGTCGGCGCAGGTGGTCGCGGCCGGCGTGGCGACATGGGCCGGCGGGGCCAAGGGCGGCAGCCTGATCGTGCGCGGGCAGGCGCGGCTGCTCGCGGATGTGGACCAGATCGAGAAGCTCTCCGCCATCCAGGCGCTGTTCGAGCGGCTGGAGACGCAGGAGACGATGATGCGCCTGCTGGAGCTGGCCGAAAGCAGCGTCGGCGTGCGCATCTTCATTGGCGCGGAGAGCGGCGTGGTTGGCGCGGCGGGGCTGAGCATGGTGGTCGCGCCCGCGCGCAACCAGCAGAACCGCATTGTCGGTGCGATCGGCGTGATCGGGCCGACGCGGATCAATTACGGCCGCATCATCCCGGTGGTGGATCATACCGCGCGGGTGTTGGGACGGCTTCTGGGCTGAGGGCGGGGACTGGCGCACGGGAAGGGCGCTTCCCCCTCTCCCGCTTGGCGGGAGTTTTGCGGAACGGGTGGTGTCGTGATTCGCTGAGGCGTCTGTCGGAGATGGGTGGATGGCGCGACGTGTGACGCTGGGTCAGGGCCACCTTGCCGATGCGCTGCTGCCGAAGGGTCTTGGGTCGAACCCGCGGCTGGATCGGATCGCCGGGCTGCTGGACTGGGCGGCGCTCGAGGCGGTGCTGTCGGGGCTGCGCTCCGGCGAGCGCGGCGCGCCGCCGTATCCTGCGGTGCTGATGTTCCGCGCGCTGCTGCTGCAGCAATGGTACGCGCTGTCGGACCCGGGTCTGGAGGAGGCGCTGGGCGACCGGCTGTCGTGCCGCCGCTTCGTGGGGCTGGGGATGCAGCAGGCCGGGCCGGACCATGTGACGTTGTGGCGGTTCCGCGAGGCGCTGGCGTCCGCGGGGCTGGACCGTGCGGCGTTCGCCGAGGTGAACCGCCAGCTCGATGCGCTGGGGCTGGTGGTGCGGGCGGGCACGCTGATCGACGCCACGCTGATCGCGGCCCAGAGCCATCCGCCGCCGCAAGGATCGGGCGCGGACGGGGCGAGCAGGCTGGTGGGGGTGGCGCGCGAGCCGGCCGCGCGCTGGACGCGGCGGGGGCGGCGGCATCACTTCGGCTACAAGGCGCATATCGCGGTGGACCAGGGCTCGGGGCTGGTGCGCGAGGTGCGGCTGACCGCGGCGAACGTGAACGAGACGGTGCTGGCCGACGCGCTGGTGCAGGGCGACGAGCGCGCGGTCTATGCCGACAAGGCCTACGACACGCATGCGCGGCGGCGGTGGCTGCGGGCGCGCGGGATCAAGCCGCGGCTGATGCACCGGGCCAACCGCCACCACAGGCTGACGCCGCGCCAGGAACAGGCCAACACGCTGATGGGCCGGGTGCGCGGCCGCGTCGAGACCGCGTTTGCGGTGCTCAAGCGGCACTACGGCCACGGCCGGGCACGCTATCTCACGCTGGCCCGCAACACCGCCCGGCTGCTGCTCGGCTGCACCGCCATGAACCTGCGCCGCGCCCTCGTGCTGACCGGCTGAACTGCACGGCAGACCTCGCCACAGCCGCGCCGACACCCCCACGGCACGCCCCATCGAGCGTCGTCCAGGACGACGCCCCAAGGTCAGCCGCTCCAATCCAACCCAAACACCCCGTTCCGCAAAACTCCCGCTTGCGGGAGAGGGTCGGGGTGAGGGTGCTTCCGTCAGGATGACGACGAGGTTTCGCCTCCGCGCAGGTACCCTCACCCTCCCGCGCGAGCGCGGGCCCCTCCCTCTCCCGCGGGCGGGAGAGGGGAACTTGCGCAGCCATCTTGCCTTGCTTTCGGGGCGCAGGCGTCAGCCTGATCCGGCAAGCCGCTTCAGATAGGCCGCAGCATCAGCCCACGCATCGGCCGCGCCGGAAAATCCGACATACCCATCCGGCCGCACGATCAGCAGCATGCCTAGCCTAGGTTTGCGCACTTCCGGTTCCAGCAGCGACGGGAAGCGCGCCGCGAGAGCGCGCGCCTGTTCCTGCGCGGCGGCATGCAGCAGGAAGCGCGGTGCCGGTCCCGCACCCGGCGGCGGGCCGGCGTAGTCGGCCGGCGCGAACCGTTCGCCGCCGTGCCGCCCCTGCGACAGCGGGCTCGACGCATAGGCGATGTCGAGCTCGCTCAGCATCATCGCCATGCGCCGCCGCACGGCAGGCACACGCAAGGCAAGCCGCAGCACGAGGTTGCGCCCCGCCTGCGCGATCGGATTGGCGAGCGTCGCCATCGCGGTCAGGCGCGTGGCGTTGCGCAACACCATCGTGCCCACCGCGCTCCGCTCGGGGCTGTAGCTGTCGAGCAGCGAAACCGCTGCCTCGCCGCGCATGACCAGCGCCAGTTTCCAGGCAAGGTTGAACGCATCCTGCATGCCCGTGTTCATGCCTTGCCCGCCGGCCGGGCTGTGCACATGCGCGGCATCTCCGGCGAGGAAGACGCGGCCCGCGCGGTAGTCGGCCACCTTCCGCTCATGGATGCGGAAGCCACTGAGCCAGACCGGGTCAACGGCGCGGAACCCTCCGCCCGCGCGTCCGTCGATCAATGCCTGCATCTGCGCCAGCGTCGGCTCCGCGGGCGGGCGGCCCGGATCGGATGTGCCGACAGTGGCGACGAGCCGCGTGCGGCCGCCGGGCAGCGGGAACACGACGAACGGCCCGTCGCGGTGCAGGTAGATGGCAAGCTCGTCTGCCGGCGGTGCGCGTTCGCCGGTCAGAAGCACATCGGCGAGCGCCCAGTCGTCGCCCTGCGCCTCGCCCGGAAAGGCAAGCCCGAGCCCATGCCGCACGGCGCTGTGCGCGCCGTCGCAGCCGAGCAGCCAGGGCGTTTCCGTCGCTTCCTCGGTGCCGTCGGGATGGCGCAGCCGAACGTGCACGCGATCATCGCCTTCGCGGAAGCCGACGAGTTCGACATTGCGTTCGACCGCGACGCCGAGATCGCGCAGCCGCGCGGCGAGCAGGCGTTCGGTCTCGCTCTGCGGGATCATCAGCGCGAAGTCGTAGTCGCCCGGGATGTCCGAGAAGCGCGGCCCGCCAAACACCTGCGTGCCCGCGCGCAGCGTCGCTCCCTGCGCGCGCAGCCCGGCTGCGAGGAAGTCGCCCGTCCCGCCGCCGCGGTCGAGCAGTTCCAGCGTGCGGCTCCAGATCACCAGCGCGCGGGAAGTCCGGCTCGGTTCCGCGCTGCGGTCGATCAGCCGCACGGCGATGCCGTAGCGCGCGAGTTCCATGGCCATGGTCAGGCCGACCGGACCGGCGCCGGCGATCAGGATCGGGGACATGGGCGGCGCTCCGTACCGGGCCGGGTCAGCGAACGATCGCGGCGAGGAGCGGGTCCAGCCGCAACCGTCCTTCCGACGTCGCGGCCAGCCTCCCGTCGCGCCACGCCAGATAACCCTCCTCCACCGCACCGCGCACCGCGTACTCGTCCAGCGCATCCGCGAGTGCCACGCCCGTGCGCCGGGCGAAGCGGTCGGGGTCGATCCCCTCGGCCAGCCGCAGCCCCATGATCAGCGCCTCCCGCGCCCGCGTCGGCGGGTCGAGCGCTTCCTCCCCCGTGGTGCCGTGCCCGTCGCGTTCCACCCGCGCCGCCCATTCCTCCGGCGCGCGATGCCGCCGCGTGGCGACCACGCGGTCGCCCAGCGTCAGCCGCCCGTGCGCGCCGGGGCCGATGCCGGCGTAGTCGCCATAGCGCCAGTAGGCGAGGTTGTGCCGGCTTTCCGATCCCGGCCGCGCGTGGTTGCTGACCTCGTAGGCAGCGAGGCCTGCGAGTGCGCTCTCCTCCTCCGTCGCCGCGTACAGCATCGCCGCCGTCTCGCCCTCGGGCAGCACGATCTCCCCGCGCGCATACAGCGTGGCGAAGCGCGTGCCGGGTTCGATGGTGAGCTGGTACAGCGACAGGTGATCGAGCCCGAAGCCCAGCGCGCGCCGAAGCTCCGCGCGCCATTCCGCCACCGACTGGCCGGGCCGTGCGGTGATCAGGTCGAACGACGCGCGGGGGAAGATGGCGCGCGCCGTCTCCAGCGCCGCGATCGCCTCGCTGGCCGAATGCGCGCGGCCGAGGAAGCGCAGCGCCTCGTCGTCCAGCGCCTGTATGCCGAGCGACACCCGGTTCACCCCCGCCGCGCGGAACCCGGCGAGGCGGCCGCGTTCCACGCTGGTGGGGTTGGCCTCCAGCGTGACCTCGATGTCGTCATCCGCATCGAAGGCCGCCCGCGCATCGGCGATCAGCGCGGCGACGGTCTCCGGCTCCATCAGCGAGGGCGTGCCGCCGCCGAAGAAGATCGAGGCGAGCCGCCGCCGGCCGATCCGCTCCGCCTCCCACGCCAGCTCCCGCCGCAGGGCTTCGGCGAAGCGTGCCTGCGGGATGCGCTCGCGCACGTGGGAGTTGAAGTCGCAGTACGGGCATTTGGCCAGGCAGAACGGCCAATGCACGTACAGCGCCAGGGGATCGTCGGCAGACATGGCGCATTGGTAGCGCGTTTGCCGGCCGGGCGGCGCCTGCCCGCCCCTCCGGCATGGCCGGGCAGGGGTGCGCGCAGCCGCTGCCTCCGCATGAGGGGCCGGGATGACGGCGGCATTCCGGCATGGCCCCTGCTGGCCGCGGCGCGGCGTGCCCTGTATGCCGCCCGCCATGCTGCGCAGCGTGCTCACGGTCGGCGCCTGGACGATGGTGAGCCGGATCCTCGGCTTCGTCCGCGACATCATCATCGCCGCCCTGCTCGGGGCCGGCCCGGTGGCCGATGCCTTCGTCATCGCGCTGAAGCTGCCCAACCTGTTCCGCCGGCTGTTCGGCGAGGGCGCGTTCAACGCCGCCTTCGTGCCCGCCTTCGCCGGCACGCTGGCGACCGAGGGGCCGGATGCCGCGCGGCGGATCGGCGAGCAGGCGCTGGCGGTGATGGCGGCCTGGCTGGGCGCGCTGACCGTGGTCGGCGTCCTGGCGATGCCGGCCATCGTCACCGTCCTCGCGCCCGGGTTCTCCGACGATCCGGCGCAGTTCGCGCTGACCGTCGAGCTGACCCGGATCACCTTCCCCTACCTGCTGCTGATCTGCCTGGTCGCACTGCTCTCCGGCGTGCTGCAGAGCCTGGATCGCTTCGCGGCGGCGGCGGCGACGCCGATCCTGTTCAACTTCTGCACCATCCTCGCGCTGTGGCTGCTGACGCCGCATGTCGCCACGGCGGGCCATGCGCTGGCCTGGGGCGTGGTGGTCTCCGGCATGCTGCAGCTCGTGCTGATGGCGCTCGCCTGCCGGGCGGCAGGCATGTCCCTCGCCATGCCGCGCCCGCGCCTGACGCCGCAGGTGCGGCTGCTGCTGCGGCGGATGGGGCCGGGGATCATCGGCGGCGGGGTCACGCAGATCAATCTCGCGATCGACACGATCATCGCCTCCTTCCTGCCCGGCGGCAGCATCGCCTTCCTGTACTTCGCCGACCGGGTGAACCAGCTTCCGCTCGGCGTGATCGGCGCGGCCGTCGGTACCGCGCTGCTGCCGTTGCTGTCGCGGCAGGTCCGCGCGGGGGAGGAGGATGCCTCCCGCCGGACGCTGAACCGCGCGATCGAGATCTCGCTCGTGCTGACCCTGCCGGCGGCCCTCGCGCTCGCCGTCTGCGCCACGCCCATCGTCGCGGTGCTGTTCGGCCGCGGCGCGTTCGGCGCGGCCGAGATCTCCGCCACCGCGGCGGCGCTGGCCGTCTATGCGATCGCGCTGCCGGCCTACGTGCTGACCAAGCCCTTCGCCGGCGGTTTCTTCGCCCGCGGCGACACGGTCACGCCGGTGCGCATCGGCGTCGTCGCGGTGGCGCTGAACCTCGCGCTGAACCTCGCGCTGATGGGGCCGTTCGCGCATGTCGGCATCGCGATGGCGACCGCGGTCTCTGCCGTCTTCAACGCCACCGCGCTGGGCGTGGTGCTGTGGCGGCGCGGCCATCTGGTGCCGGATGCGCGGCTGCTCTCGCGCGGGATGCGGATGGCGGCGGCGGCCTGCATCATGGCCCTGGCCCTCTGGCTGATCGAGGACCGCGTGTTCTCGGTGGTGGAGGGGATGCGGGGGCTGCGCTGGGTCGGCCTCGTGCTGCTCGTCGCCGGCGGGATGGCGGCCTATTTCGGCAGCGGCCTGCTGATCGGGGCGTTCCACGCCCGCGAGCTGCTGGGCCTGCTGCGCCGCCGCCGCGCCACCGCTTGACGCGCCACCGGCCGCGCCGCATCACGCGCCTGCAATGACCACCAAGCACCGCATCTTCTCCGGCATCCAGCCTTCCGGCGTGCCGACGCTCGGCAACTATCTCGGCGCGATCCGCAACTGGGTGACGCTGCAGGACGAATACGACTGCATCTACTGCGTGGTGGACTGGCACGCGATCACCCAGTGGCAGGAGCCGAAGCAGCTCGCCGCGCAGACGCGCGAGATGGCGGCCGCCCTGCTCGCCTGCGGCGTGGACCCGGCACGCTCGATCTTCTTCAACCAGTCTGCGGTCGCCGCGCATGTGCGGCTGGCCTGGATTTTCGAATGCGTCGCCCGCATCGGCTGGCTGAACCGGATGACGCAGTTCAAGGACAAGGCCGGCAAGGATCGGGAAAGCGCGTCCGCCGGTTTGTATACCTATCCCGTACTGATGGCGGCCGACGTGCTCGCCTACAAGGCGACGCACGTGCCGGTGGGCGATGACCAGCGCCAGCACCTCGAACTCGCCAACGACATCGTCCAGAAGTTCAACCACGACTACGGCGTGGAGTTCTTCCCGCAGATCGTGCCGATGATCCTCGGCCCCGCCGCGCGCGTGATGAGCCTGCGCGACGGGACGAAGAAGATGAGCAAGTCCGATGCGTCGGACCAGTCGCGCATCAACCTCACCGACGATGCGGACGCGATCGCGCTGAAGATCCGCCGCGCCAAGACCGATCCGGAGCCGCTGCCGTCCGAACCCGCCGGGCTGGAGGGGCGGGCCGAGGCGCGCAACCTCGTCGGCATCTACGCCGCACTCGCCGATACCGACCCCGCCGCGGTGCTGGCGCAGCATGGCGGCAAGGGCTTCGGCCCGTTCAAGGAGGCGCTGGCGGAGCTGATGGTCGCCAAGCTCGGCCCCATCGCCGCCGACGTGCGCCGCCGCCTCGCCGATCCCGCGCAGATCGAGGCGGAGCTGCGCGACGGCGCGGCGAAGGCCGCGGAGATCGCCGATCCGATCGTGACCGAGGCGGAGAAGCTGGTCGGCTTCCTGCGCTAAAGGTCGATGCGATAGCGAAGCCCCTCGGCGCTGCCATAGGCCTGGGGCTTCGCGAACCGCTCGACCAGCCGGCCGCCGC
>JBBCJT010000169.1:0-17241 GCA_037190665.1 Rhodovastum atsumiense
GGAGCCCCGGGCCCCTCGACCGCGATCCCTTCAGGATGGCTTTGATCAGGTCGTTTGCTGGCCCCCTCCCCTGAAGGGAGGGGTCAATCAAACGACCTGATCAAAGCCTTCCTGAAGGACTCGAGGTCGAGGAGCCCGTGGCTCCTCGTGGGGTGAAGGGGCAAAGCCCCTTCCGGGGTCCGGGGCAGCGCCCCGCAGCCCCTTACGGCGTGCCGAACTGCATCAGGATCTGGCGCAGCGGATCGGCGCCCGGGTTATGGACTTCCATGCCGATGACGATCTGCCGCGGCGAGACGTCGCGGCCGTAGTACGCCTTGTTCCACTCGCTGCGCGCGGCGAGGATCGAACCTTCCAGCGCGGCCCCGGCGAACAGCCCGCGGGAGCGTGACCAGGTGACGATGTCGGCGCCGACCGCCGCCGTCGTCGCGCCCTCGATCCCCGCGCCGACGGTCGCGACCGCGATCTGCGCGTCCGCGCCGAACTTGAACTGGCTGTCGAGGATCGCGTTCAGCCCCTTCTCGGTCACGATCATCATCACGACCTGGCTGTCCGACACGCCGATCTGCAGCCCGAGCGAGCCGGAGCCCATCGCCATGAAGGCCGGCGAGGACCACGACCCCGCCCCGTCGCGCCCCGACAGCACGCAGCCGCCGCCCTCGCCGCCGACGAAGAAGCCGGCGCGGAAGATGCGCGGGCAGACGAGCACCGCGCGCGAGCGCTTCAGCAGCCGGACGAAGGCCTGCGGGTCGTTGTCGCTCATCACCTCCTGCACCGCGAGTGTGGCGCGGTCCACCAGCGCCTGCTGATCGGTCTGGGCGCGGGCAACGGCGGGCAGCAGGAGAAGCAGGGTCAGTGCGATGCGAATCATCTCGGCCTCCGGGCAGCGGACGCGAATAACGGTCTAGGCGGCTCCGCCGCGTCGCGGCAATCAAACTGCCGGCGGATTGTGGCGGAACCGGCCGCGCCGGCGGATTATCCACCCGCACGGCGCCGGCCTGCGCCTCACTTCCGCGTTGGGAGGGCGACCCGCGGCGCGATCGTCAGGCGAGCGCGGGGCGCGGCTGCGCCGGCAGGCGGATCGGCAGGTTGAACAGCGCCGCCGTCACACCCGCCACCGCGGTGGCGACGAAGATCGCGTCGTAGGCGCCCGTCCACGCGAAGGTCAGCCCGCCGAGCCACGCGCCGAGGAACGAGCCCACCTGATGCGACAGGAAGGCGACGCCGTAGAGCATGCCGAGATTGGCCACCCCGAACAGCCGCGCGATCACCGTCGATGTCAGCGGCACGGTGCCCAGCCACGTCAGCCCCATCACCGCGGCGAAGACCAGCGTGCCGGTCTCCGTCTTGGGCGCGAGGAAGAAGGTCAGGATCGCGGCCCCGCGCACGAGGTAGACGCCGGCGAGCACGATATGCGGCGGCAGCCGCGCGCCGAGCTGCCCGGCGGCGTAGGAGCCGATGATGTTGAACCCGCCCACCACCGCCAGCGCCCAGGCGGCGAGGTTGGGCGGCATGCCGCACAGATGCAGGTAGGTCGGCAGGTGCGTGACCAGGAAGGCGAGCTGGAAGCCGCAGGTAAAGAACCCCGCCGTCAGCAGCAGGAAGGCGCGATCCCCGAGCGCGATGCGCACCGCCGCCCGGCTGTTCGGACGGAAGGTCCCCGCCACGCCCGCCGCCCGGTCGATCGGCCCGCCGAGCGGCAGCGCCACCAGCAGCATCAGGCCCAGCGCGATCAGCGCGCCGTTCGCGCCCCACATGGCGATGAGCGCGGCCGCCACCGGCAGCAGCAGCATCTGGCCGAACGACCCGCCGGCGGAAACGAGTCCCACGGCCTGGCTGCGCCGCTCCGTGGGGAAGGCGCGGCCGACGCCGGCGAGGGTGACGCCGAAGCCCAGCGCGGCCATGCCGATCCCGGTCAGTATCCCGAGGCCGAGGATCAGCGACCAGCCGGCGGGATACAGGCCCGGCAGCAGCAGCCCCGCGGCGAAGACGATCGCGCCCACCGCGATCACCGGCGTCGCGCCGCGGCGGTCCGCGACCGCGCCCAGCCATGGCTGCGCGAGCCCCCAGGACAGGTTGTGCAGCGCCACCGCAAACGACGTGGTGGCGATGCCGATGCCGAAGGCGGCATCGAGCGGGGCGACGAACAGGCCGAAAGCCTGCCGCACACCCAGGCCGAGACTCATCGTCAGCGCGCCTGCGGCAACCGCGGCTGCCTGGATCGGGGTCAAGGACGTCGCTCCGTACTTTGCATTCGAGCCTTGCGGAGCCCGCGCGCTGCGGCAACATCCGCTGCATGATCCCAGCGCATGGCCAGGGCCGGTCCGGCGCATCGCTGTTCGGCCGCGCCGCCATGCGCGCGCTGGCCGCGTTGCTGTGCCTGATCGCGGTCGCCGCCTGGGGCTTCTCCGGCACGGTGCGGCTCGCCGACGACGAACGCGTCGGCGGCCATACGATCGAACGCCATGTCGGCCGGTCGGAAGCCGATCTCCGCCGCCGGCTGCAATCCGATCCTCGCCTGTTCCGCGCTTCCAGCTTCGCCACGCTCGCGGATGCCGAAACGGCGGTGAACGAGGCGCTGCGCCGCAACGCCGAGCGCATCGCATCCTGGCTGCGGGAGGACCCGCGCGACGGCCGGCCGCGCGCCTTCTACCTCTCCACCGACCGCACGCTGGGCCACGGCATGGACCGGCGGAACTGGCAGCTTCGCCCCTATTCGGACGCGCGGGTGGTGCTGCGGCGAACGAACCGGCTGGATCGCGGCTTCTACGTGCTCACCGCCTATCCGGAGCCGTAGGATGGCGCGCATGCAAGGCGAACCGGACCATCCCTTCCCCGCGCTCCGGGCCCTGCTCGATGCGTACTTCCACCAGGATTTCGACCTGGACGGCGATGTCGAGGAGATCATGGCCCGCTACCGCACCGAAACGCCGCCGACGGAACGGCGGCGGCTGAAGCAGGACATCGCCCGCTTCCTGCACCGGCACCGGGAAGACGCGGACGAAGCCTTCGCACGCTTCCTGCGCCCCGCCGTCGATCCGGGCGGCTGGGGCATGACGGCACTGGACTGGCTGCGCTGGATCGAACGGCTGGGGTGAAGCGCGGGGCGCTGCCCCGGACCCCGGAAGGGGCCCGCCGGGCCCTTGGCCCGGCTGCTTGAATGAGAAGCAGCGCGCTGCGCGCGCGGCCCTTTCACCCCACGAGGAGCCACGGGCTCCTCGACCTCGATTCCTTCAGGAAGGCTTTGATCAGGTCGTTTGATTGACCCCTCCCTTCAGGGGAGGGGTCAATCAACCGATTTGGCCGAAGGCCCTCTTGAAGAAACGCGGATCCACGGGGCCGTGCCCCTTGGCGGGGTGCAGGGCCGCGCGCGCAGCGCGCTTCTTTGCAATGAAGAGCCGGGCCAAAGGCCCGGCGTGCCCCTGCTGGGGCGTGGGGCAACGCCCCACATCAAGCAGCGCGGCGTTCGGCCCGGCGTGTGGAGCGGTCCACGGCGATGAAGGGCACGCCGGCGGAGCAGTGTTCCAGCCGCGCCTCCACGCCATAGACCTGGCGCAGCAGCGCGGGCGTCAGGATGGTGGAGGGCGGGCCGCTTGCCGCGAGCCGGCCGCCCGCGATCACCACTGCCCGGTCGGCCACGCGCAGCGCGTGGTTCAGGTCGTGGATCGCCACCACCACGCAGATCTGCCGTTCCCGCGCGAGTTCGTGCAGCAGGTCGAGGACTTCGAGCTGGCGTTGCAGGTCGAGCGCGCTCGTGGGTTCGTCCAGCAGCAGGATGCGCGGCTCGCGCACCAGCGCCTGCGCGATGGAGACCATCTGCCGCTGCCCGCCGGATAGCTCGCCAAGACCGCGTTCGGCGAGGTCCTCGATCTCAAGCATCATCAGCGTGCGCGTGACCGCGTCCGCCTCCTCGTCGCTCACGCCCCACGACCCGCCCTGCTTGCGCGCGAGCAGCACCGCCTCGAACACCGTCAGCACGGCGTGCACCGCGGTCTCCTGCGGCACGTAGCAGGGCTGGGATGGATCGCGGGCGGGCATCTCGCGCTGGAGGCGCCCGTCGATCCGCACCTCGCCGGGGCCGTCGAGCATGCCGACGATGCGGCGGAACAGCGTGGACTTGCCGGAGGCGTTGGGGCCGAGCAGGGCGGTGACCTCGCCGCCCTTCATCTCGGGCAGGGTGATGTCGTGCAGCACCGCGCGCTTGCCGTAGGCGACGCTGACGCCTTCGACCGACAGCGTCACCATGACTTCGTCCGCGTGCCCAGGATCAGCGCGAAGAAGAACGGCACGCCGACCAGTGCGGTAACGATGCCGATCGGCAGCACCAGCCCCGGGATCAACGACTTGCTCATCACCGATGCGGCCGACAGTACCGCCGCGCCGGCGAGTGCGGAGGCGGGCAGGAAGAAGCGCTGGTCCTCGCCGATCAGCATCCGCGCGATGTGCGGGCCGACGATGCCGATGAAGCCGATCGTGCCGACGAAGGAGACCGAGATCGCGGCGATCGCGCTGACCAGCAGGATGGTCTGCAGCCGGACCTGCGCGACCTTGATGCCGAAGCTCGCCGCCCGCGCCTCGCCCAGCCGCAGCGCGGTCAGCGCCCAGGCCTGCCGTGCGAGCAGCGGCCAGACGACCGCGAGCGCCGCTGCGATGATCGCGAGCTTGCCCCATGTGGCGCGGCCGAGGCTGCCCATGGTCCAGAACACCACGGCCGCCAGTGCCTGCTCGTTGGCGATGAATTCGAGGCCGGAGATCAGCGCGTTGAAGGTGAAGACGAGTGCGATGCCGAGCAGCACGATCGTCTCGGTGGTGGCACCCCTCCGCCGGCTGAGCGCGTCGATCAGCAGCGCCGCGCCCATTGCGCAGATCAGCGCGTTGGCCGGCACGGACCATGCCGCCGCCCCGGCCGGCAGCAGCCGCACGCCGAGCACGAAGCCCAGCGCCGCGCCGAAGCCCGCCGCGCCGGAGATGCCGAGGGTGAAGGGGCTGGCGAGCGGGTTGTTCAGCACCGTCTGCATCTGCGCGCCGGCGATGGACAGGCCGGCGCCGACCAGCACCGCCATCAGCGCGACCGGCAGCCGGATCTCCCAAACCACCACGCGCAGCGTGACCGGTGCCTCGGGGTCGAACAGCGCGCGGATCACTTCGGCGTAGCCGTAGCGACCGGGCCCGATCGTGAGGTCGGCCAGTACGCTCGTCAGCAGGACCAGGCCCAGCAGGCCCAGCAGCAGCAGCTTGCGCTGCGTGAGGCGGCGATACGCCTGCCGCCCTGCGAGCACATTCGCCGGGACCACGCCGTGCATCACGCGGCAGCCAGGGACACCCAGTAGCCCGGCAGGTAGGGCACCGGCAGGAAGCGTTCGTGGAAATCGCGGAAGGTCGCGTCCGCATCCACATCCGCGAACAGATCCGGGTGAAGCCATTTCGCGATCTGCTGGATCGCCACGAACTGGTAGGGGCTGTCGTAGAACTGGTGCCAGATCGCGTGCACCCGGCCGCTCTTCGTCACCGGCAGCGTGCGGTAGGCGGGGCGGTCCATCAGCGCGCGCAGCCGCCGCCGCGCCTCGGTCATGTCCGCGCCGGCGCCGACCGGCACCCAGTTGCCGTTCGGCGCGAGCAGCTCCCACGAGCTGCCGGTCACGATCACGACATCCGGGCCGGAGGCGGTCACCTGCTCCGGGTTCAGCGTGCCGAACGTGCCGGGGATGATGCCGGTGGCGATGTTGCGCCCGCCGGCGACGGCGACGATGCGGCCGAAGCTCTCGTCGCCGAAGGACATGCAGCAGCTTTCGTCGTAGCCCGCGGCGCGCTCCACCATCACGGACGGCGCGGCTGGGCGGCGTTCGGCGAGGCGGCTCGCCACGCGGTCTATCTGCGCGCGGCGGAAGGCGATGGCGGCGGCCGCGCGATCCTGCCGGCCCAGCAACTCGCCCAAGATCGCCACGCTGCGCTCGGTGTTCTCGAACGGCTTCTCGCGGAAGTCGACGAACACGACCGGAATGCCGACGGCGCCGAGCTTCTGGATGAGGCTGCTCTCATCCATCGTCACCCGCGCCTCGATGTTCATCACCACCACGTCGGGACGCAGGGAGATGGTCTGCTCGACCTCGACGGAGCCCTCCTTGAAGCCGGAGAACTCGGGCAGCGAGGCGATGCGCGGGTATTTCTCGCGGTACTGGCGGTAGCCGGCCGGGTCGGTCTTGCGCAGGTCGTCCTTCCAGCCGACGACGCGGCGGAACGGGTCCTCGCGGTCGAGCAGGGCGAGCGTGTAGGTCAGCCGCCCCTCGCCGAGCACGATCCGCTCCACCGGCGTCTTCACCTTGACGGTGCGGCCGGCGATGTCGCGGATCTCCACCTCGCCGGCGGCGCGCGCGCCGCGCCCCGCCATCAGCGCCGCGCCAGCGGCCACAACGCCGCGTCGGGTCAGTGACATCCTGCCGTTCCCTGCCTTGGAAGGTGACGGGGTTAGGCGCTTGCCGGGGGAGGATGTCAATAAGAACCAATCGCAAGTCTGGCGCGCGCTGGCCGGCCTGCGCCCGGGCGGCTGCCGGCGTCGGCTTCCCTACCTGTCTTCCTGCCGCGCCTTGCCCACCCCGCCGCCGAAGGCGAGTTTCCACCACGGCGGCATGAAGCTCAGCTTGGCGAGATCGACGGTGAACATGAACCCGGTGCCCTTCGGGGTCTTGTCCTCGAACCCCGGCACGGACTTCATCGACGTTATCGTCTGCCCGTCGGGTCCGGTGTAGCTCTCGCGATAGGGAGGCAGGCCGATGCCCGTGCCGGCCTTCAGGTTGAACCCCTCGAAGATGGTGAAGTTCGCGTTCAGCCCGGACAGCGAGACGTTGTCCGTCAGCGGGTCGATGTCGAGGCCGAGGTCGAGCTTCAGCGACATCTTCGGCATCCAGCTGAACTTCTCCTGGCCGAGCTTCAGCAGGTCGGTCGCGTCGAGGCCGAACTTCAGCTTCAGCGGCTTGTCCTTTTCCGCCAGCGTGAAACTGAACTCGGACAGCGTCGCGTAGGGCACGAAGCTGGTCCAGGGGATGAGGTTGGTGCCCGACAGCAGCTCGCGTCCCTCGGGGCTGGAGAGCAGCGAGCCCAGCCCCAGCCCGTAGGTGACCGCGCCGAAGCTGATCACCGCGCCCTTCTCGCCGCCAGACAGCTTGCCCCACTCGCCCTCGGCCTTCTTCTTCAGCGGGTCGAGGATGACCTTCTTGACCTTCTCGTTGTCCTTGGCCTTCTCCGCCACCGTCTTCAGCCCCTCGGTGACGGGGTCGGGTTTCTCCTCCTCCTCCTTCTTCGCCTCGGCCGGCGCGCCGTCGTCGAGCTGGATCGCGGGGCCGGCGGCGCCCTGCTGCAGCACGTGCGCGATCTCGTGCGCGAGCGTCGTGCGGCGATCCGTCACGCCGGCGCCGAGCCCGACATCGCGCCCGGCCGCGAAGGCGCGCGCGCCCATGCGCGCGGCGGCGCCCGCCGCGTGCGGACCTTCGTGCAGCCGCACGTCGGACAGGTCGGCGCCGAAGCGGCGTTCAAAGTAATGCCGGTCGGCCGTGGGCAGCCGCGCGCCCTCGCCGAGGCCGAGCGTGGCCGGGGCGCGCGCACGCGGCACGCTGCCATGGGTGGGCGCGACGCCCTTGCGCGCCTGCGCCTCGGCGGTCCGGTCACGGCGGATGCGCATGCCTCTCATGGTCCATGTGCCGCGAACGGGCGGCCCTTCTTGGCGAACTCCTCGGCGATGGCGGCGTCCAGATGCGTGCGGCTGATCTTCTCGTCCGCATCGGCGGCATCATACGCCGCACTCAGCGCCGCGTTGCGGATTTCGCCGCCGGTCAGTTCGTGCACGGCGAGCAGCGCGGGATCGACGCCCTTCGCCAGATGCTTCTTCGGCAGGTGCAGCTTCCAGATCGCCGTGCGTGCGGCCACATCGGGCCGGGCGAAGGGGATCACGAGGTCGAAGCGGCGCAGGAACGCCTCGTCCACCCCGCGGCTGAGATTGGTGGCGAGCAGGGCGATCCCCTCGAACCGTTCCAGCCGTTGCAGCAGGTAGGCGACCTCGATGTTGGCGTAGCGGTCGTGCGCGTCCTGCACATCCGTCCGCTTGCCGAACAGCGCGTCGGCCTCGTCGAAGAACAGCAGCGCGGCGAACCCCTCTGCGGCGGCGAACAGCGCTTCGAGCTGCTTCTCCGTCTCGCCGATGTACTTCGACACCACGCGGGAGAGGTCGGCGGTCAGCAGCGGCAGATCGAGCCGTGCGGCGACGGCCTCGGCCGCGAGCGTCTTGCCGGTGCCGCTCTCGCCGGTCAGCAGCGCGGCCACCGCGCCGCCGGCATGCGGCACGCCCCAGGCATCGCGCACCCGCGCGCGGCGGTGCATGCGGCGCAGCAGCCCCTCCAGCCGCTGCCGGGTCAGCGCGTCCACCACCAGCCGGTCCCAGACCGGATCGGGGCGGCGGATGGTGGCGAAGCCGGGAACCTTGGGCACGGCGGCGGCCAGCGAGGCGGTGCCGCGCTTCGCGACGCGTGCGACGTCCTCGGGTGCCAGCCAGGTGCGCACCGACAACGCCTGCGCCTCGTCCTCCTTCAGTCCCGCCGCGCGCCAGGCGGCGTCCAGTTCCGCGGTGGCGGGCGGCGGCACGGTGATGCGCGGCAACGCGCCGCTGCCCGCCTCGGGGCCCATGACCAGCAGCAGCGGCGCCGCGAGATCGCTCGGCGGCGGTGCCGAGGCGGCGAGCGCCACCGCCCCGCCCATCGCCGCGCCGATCAGCGCCGCTTCGGCCCAGGGCGGATCGCCCGGCCCGTGCTCGATCCACGCCACCGCGCCGGCCAGCGCGACGGCGGCCTCGGCACGGACGGGATCGGCGGTGGCCACGGCGAGCGCGGGGGCATCGGGTCTGGCGATCCAGGCGGCGATGGCGCGCGCGGCGGCGGCGAGGTTGTCGGGCGGCGCGGCGGGGATGCGCGGGGGGCGCACGCGCCACGCGCCGGCCGTCTCGGGCAGGGCGCCGTCGAGCCCCGCGAGCAATGCCGGGGTGGGGTCGAGCAGGCGTTCGCCCGGCGCGGCGAAGGGGTCGGACGTGCGCATCAGCCCGGCGCGCCACAGTGGCGTCTCCCGCAGCGCGCGGCGCAGCGCGGCGGCATCGTGCGCCTCCGGCAGCAACAGCCGCGCTGCGAAGCCGGCGGTGGCGCGGCGCAGGCCGGTCGCGGCCAGCACCGCCGCGCCGGCGCGGTCGTCGAGCGCGGTGAGCGCGGCGAGGCCCAGCAGGTCGAGGTCGAAGGCCGACAGCCGCGCCGCGTGCGCCATGCGCGCCAGGGGGGTGGCCCGGGTCACGGACAGCCGTGCCATCAGCGCCCCGGCCATCGCAGCGATGTCGCCGCCGCCCGGGCCGGCATCGGGCAGGCGAAGCGCGAGACGGGCCGCGGCGAGCGCGAGCAGCGCGTCCGTGTCGGTGCCGGTGATCGGGGGCTGGCGGCGGCTCATGCGGCGACCCGTCCGGGGGCGAGCGTAGCGGGGCGGCGCACGGCGCGTGCAAGGACGCTGCGCGCCGCGATGCGGCGGCCCCGTGCGGGGCCGTCCTTGACCCGCCGCACGCCGCCCCGCCTGCAGGCGGTGCAGGGACGGGACGAGGAACGGGCGCTCGGTCCGAACAAGGAACGGGTCATGGTGCCGGCCCGAAGACGAAGCGGAGGGTGCGGCCGAGCCATGGGACGAAGCCGGGATCCCGGTCCCAGCCGAGGCGGCGCAGCGTCAGGTCGGCGGCCTCGTGCGGCCAGAGGATGGCGGCGCCGCCCGGTTCGGGCAGCAGGCGGCCGGTGCGGAGCAGCAGCCGGCCGAGCGGCGTGTCGGTCGGCGAGAGCGTGCCGAAGATGCGGCGCGGCGCGCCGGGTGCCCAGTCGATGTCCTCGGGGATCAGGGCGGCGAGCATGTCGGCGGCGTCCGTGTCCCGCGGTCCGGTGGCGATCGCGCCGGCGGGAAGCGGCAGGGGGGCGAGCAGGTCGAGCAGGGGGCGCTCGCGTTCCAGCGCCCGTGCGCGTCCGGCGGGGGGCAGGGGGGCGAGCACACGGTCCAGCAGGGCCAGCACGGCGGGCCGGAAGCGGTCGGCGAGCGTGTCGGCGGCGAACAGCGTGGCGGCGGGGGCAAGCAGCAGCAAAGAGCCGGCGGCATCGGTCTCCACGGCGACGGGGACTTCGGTCGCCAGTGGCGACGGCGTTGCGTCCGCCGGTGCGCGCGCGGAGGGCAGGCGCGGTGATGCTGCCTCGCGCGCCGCGAGCAGGCGGGCGGCGAGCAGCCATGGCAGCCGTCGTGTGGCGTCCAGCTGTCGCCAGAGCGCGAGGGCCGTGGCGTCGAGCATGGCGGCCACCAGAGCATCGCCTTCCAAGGCCGCATCGCCGGTTGTCGCGGCGTCGGTCGTGCCGGTGGGCGGCATCGCCATGCTGTCCGGCAAGGCGGCTGCGAGCAGCCGCGACAGGGCGGAGGCGGTGGCGCCATCCACTATGCTCAACGCGCGTGCGTCCTGCCGTGCGATGGCGCGCAGGGTCGCGGCTGCCTCGTGCGGGTCCTCGCGCGCCAGTTCGCACAGCAGCGCGGCAGGGCTGGGCAGGTGAGGACTACCTTCACCTGTCGTGCCCCCTGTCAGCGCCGAGGCGGCCCACCATGCATCCGGCAGGCCCGCGGCGCGGCGCAGCAGATGCGCGCGGATCGCCTCGGCACGGCTTGCGAACACCGCCACCGTCGCGTCGTCGCGTGCGTCGCCGGCAGGGGCGTCCGCCCATGCCGCATGCAGCGCCTCCGCCGCGCCTCGCGCCCATGCGGAGGCGAGTGCTGCGGGCGAGACCTCGCCCGTCACCCGCAACCCCAGCGCCAGGCGGCGCACCACCACGATGCTGCGCGCCGGTAGTCCGCCCAAGGCGCCGTCGAGTGCATCAGCCAGCAACGGCCGCGCCGACTCCACAGCCGCGGCGAGGCTGCGCGCCGCCGTCTCGTCAGGGGCGGCGATGCGGAACGCGGCGCGACGGAGGCGCAGCGTGCTCACGCCGCCCGCCGCTCAGGTGCGCCGCGTCAGCGCCGACAGCGCGATCGCGCCCGCCTGCTGCTTGCCGGCCGCGCGCACCAGCGTCTCGGCGCGGGTGAGCTGTGCGGTGGCGACCGCATCGCCGGTCGTTTCCGCCTTCACCCGTGCGACCGCCTTCTCGGCATCACCGCCTTCCGCCGCGAGTGCGACGGCGAGCTTCTCCTGCAACTCGGCCGAGGGCGGAGCGGCGACGACTTCCTCCGCCGCCTTCGCCGCTTCCTCCTTCTGCGCGGCGAGCGCGGCGCGGAGCGCGGTGAGGTTAGCCTCGCCACCCACGGCGCGCGCGGCCTCCGCCTCCGGCTTGGCGAGCACTTCCTTCACCGAGATATCGGCCGGCGCGCCGGCCACGAGGTCCGACGCCGGCCGCTCGTTCGCCGCCGCCGCGACAGCGCCATACAGCCGGGCGGCGTTGGGGTCGGCAAAGATGCGCACGTCCCCCTGCGGCGCGGCCACCGCGATCTGCGGACGCTTCGCCGCTTCGGTCCGGATCACGGACAGGCTGGTTTCCGCGGCCTCCGGCGGCTGCACGGCAGTCAGCACCTGCGCGACCTGGAAGCCCGGCAGTTCGGCCGCGAAGGAATCCGACACGCGCTCCAGCGCCACGCGGCGGCGTTCGGTCGCGTCCGGGATCTGCGTGGCGAGCTGCGCATCCTGCGCCTGCACCGCGGCGGCGAACTGCTCCTGCCGCGCGGCGACCTGAAGGTCCGGCACCGCGGCCACCGCGGCGCGCGCCACCGTGGTGCGGACTTCCGGCTGCGCCAGCGCCGCATCGACCATCGCGCGCTTCTCCAGCGGCTGCGCCTGATAGGCGGCGCGGATGTCGGCGGTGGTGGCGATGCCGTTGGCCGCGCGCCCGTTCGCGTTGTCGCGGACCTGCTGCGCCAGTTCGAACAGCGCCTGCAGCACCTCCAGCAGCACGAACAGGATGTCGAGCAGCACCATCCGCTGCTTGACGTAGACGGCGACATGGCGGGGCAGCATGTCGAGCACGCGCCGCGCCGCGGCTCCCGCGAGCACGGCCGCCTGCTGGGACGGCAGCGCGCCGCCGGTCCAGGCGGCCGCCGCCGCCGCATCCTCGTCGAGCACGCCCAGGATCGGCTGCGGCCGCGACAGGCCCTGCAACGGGACGACGATCTTCACGATCTCGACGCGGCGGTTCACCAGATCGTCGAGCCCGACCTGCTGCAGCGCGCGGGCGATGGCGAGCAGGATGTTGTTCCCCTCGATGGTGGATGCGCGGCGCAGCGGCGGGGCGGCGATGCGCACCGGGTCCTTGTCGAACACGTTCGACAGATCCTCGAGGATGTCGTCGTCGTGCAGCGCCACCGTGGCGTAGGCGAGCACGTTCGTGTTCGCGAAGTACGTGCGCGCCTGCCGCACCGCCTCGGCCACGTAGGGGCTGGCGAAGGCATCGACCGATCCGCCGGCGCGCACGATCGCATCGAGCAGCGGCACGCCGGTGCTGCCTTCGCGCGACGGCCGCGCGGGCGACAGCGGCAGGAAGCCGATCGGCGGAATGTGGCGGAAGCCGCGTTGCAGCAGGCTCAGCGTCTGCGGCCGGTCCGATTGCGAGTTCGGCGCCTTCAGCAGCGGTTCCACCCGCAGGCTTTCGGCCAGCATCTGCTGGAACTGGTGCATCCGCGCCCAGCTCGCTGCGCGCGGCGGTGCGCCGAAGTTGATGCGGTGATGATCCTCGGCGGGCGAGGCGCAGATGCCGCGGCGCGGCACCCAGGAATCCATGAACAGCGCGGAGCCGTCCTGGCCGAGGAAGACCATCGCGAGCGCCACCGTTCCCGCCTCGTGCCTTCCCGGCCGATGCGGATCGCCCCAGCCGTTGTCGAGCGCGAAGGGCGGGTCCCAGCGGCGGAACAGCGGATGCTCGAACACGTCGAAGAAATACGCGGACAGCATCCCGCGCAGGTCCCAGGCGGTGCGCGCCTCGGGTCCTTCCGGTATCTCCACCGGGAAGCGGGCAAGCGACAGGCCGAACCCGCCGCGCCAGAAATCGGCCTGGCAGGCGATGTTGTCCGGCGCCGCACAGGCCTGCCCGGCGATGCGTGCCTCGCCCTCCGGCGTCTCACCCGCCTCGATCACCAGCAGATAGGGACCCGGTCGCGCGGACGCGCCGCCGCCGGTAGGGCCCGTGGGATCGTCGGCGAGGCAGACGCAGGGCGAGAACTCGGTCTTCACCGGCACCACGCGGCGCGGCCGCTTCACCGCCTCCGCCACCAGATCGGCGAGGCGGAAGCGGAAGGGCCGTGCGACTAGGATCGGCCGGCCGGCCATGTCGAAGGCAAGACCTTCGGACAGTTCGATCTCCGCCTGCGCCGGCAGCCCGCCGGTGCGCGGCAGCGGCTGCGGCGGGCCTTCGATGACGATGCCCGGCCAGACCGGCGTCGCGTTCAGCCCGCTGGCGCGCAGCCCCAGCCCCCAGGCCACGCCCGGCATGTGCGCCTGCGCGAGCAGCCGGGCGCGCGCGTCGGTGTAGGCATCCTGCCGGCGCAGCGCCTCGGCGGTCAGGAAGCGGCCGTTGAACCAGTTGGTCCGCGCGAGGTCGTTCTCGCCCCGCGCATCGCCGGCCGGCGCTTCGGGGAAGCCGTCGTCGGGAACGCGGCCGACGATCTTCAGCAGCTCGTCCAGCGCCGAGCTGCGCTTGGGATTGACGGCCGCCTTGGCGAGCGCGCGCAGGATCGCCGCATCGGCGGAGACCTCGCTCGTCGTGACCTTCTGCTGCATGGCGCGGCTCCTCAGACGGGCGGGGTGAAGCGGGCGACGGGGGAAGCAGGCGGCGCGAGCGGTGCGCCGTCTTCCGACAGCACCGGACCGGCGCCGGTCTCCAGTACGACCTGATAGGTGGTCTCCGCGGTCCAGCCGGGATCGACGCGGAGCAGGATGCGCGAGCCATCCACGCTGACCGTCGGCGTTTCCGCCACCCAGCCCGCGCCGGCATCGAAGCGCAGCAGCCGTGCCGAGGTATCGGTGACGGAGACGGGATCGGGCGGGGCCGACAGCGTGACGGCGACGACGGTGGCGGTGTCGTCCTGCGCCGCCTCCACGCTTTCCACGCGGAACGATGCCGCCCCGCCCGCGCCGTTCAGCCGCGTGGCGAAGACGGTCTCGGCGATGTCCTGCACCGCCGGCAACAGCGCGCGCACGGCGTTGTCCACGGAGAGCACATGCACGGTCTCGCCCAGCATCTCGAACTCGACGGTGGCGAGCAGCAGCCCGGCATCCTCCGCGAGACCCCAGAAGCGGCCGAGATCGACCGGCGAGCTGGTGATGTGCGCCAGCAGCCGGGCGCGCAGGTCGGCGGGCGTTGTGCGCGCCGTCCAGTCGCGGTGAAGTTCGTGCGGATCGGCGGGAGCGGCGGCTTCGAGGCAGATGCGGTAGCTGTCCAGGATGCGCGCATAGGCTTCCGCGTCGCGCGCATCGCCGCAGGGCGGCGCGATGGCGGGGACGGGATCGGCCAGCGCGGCACGGTAGGACAGCACCACGAAGGCGCGACGGATGCCCTCATCCTCCGCGAGGTCGGCCCACAGCGGCGCGGCGTCGAGCCCGGTGACGTCGAGGCACACGCGGCGCGGCACGAACACCTCGCGGCCCAGCGCGTCGATAGCGATGCCGGGTTCGACGATGAGCTGCGATCCCGGCGGATCGGTCGTGTCGCGCGAGGACACGGCAAGCCCCCACACCGTGCCCATCCCGTGCAGCAGCGCGTTGCGCAGCCGCGCGCGCAGCAGGTGATACCGCTGCTCCTGCGCGAAATCCTCGGCCCCGAGCAACTGCCCGTCCGTGTAGCGGGTCCGGGCGAAGGGATCGCCGGGCAGGGCGGGGTCGGGGCCCTGTTCGGGGGCGAAGACGACAGGGGCGAGCGAGCCGCTCATGGTGCGGACCTCCGCAGCGGAAAGCCGTGTGTGAGAATGGCGCGGCCGATGGTCGCGCCCGCGAGCGCGGCCGTGCCGAGCACGCCGGGTGCGAAGGCGGCGCGCGCGCCGATGCGCGAGATGCCGACCATCGAGGCGGAGCCGAGGCGGAATCCGGCATCGAGCCAGCACATGTCGTGGATCGTGTGCGCCGGCTTGTGCAGCTCGATCGCATCGGCGAGCACGGCATCAAGCGGCGCGCAGCGCGCGCGCGGCACGATCACCGTGAAGCGGTGCGCGAAGCGGCGGTAGAAGGCGACCTCTGCACCGTCCGGGAGCGGATCGGGCGGTTCGGCGGCGGGGCAAGGCGTGCCGCCTTCCTCGCGGATCGCCGCACGACGCAGGCGCAGCGCCGTGTCGGCATTGGCGAGCGCGATGGCCCACGGCGCGTCCGTCGCCATCTCCGCATCGCCGAGCTGCAGGCCGGGGCCGATGGAGGACTCGCCCGCGGTCGCCCCGGTGCGCCGCCGCGTGCGGAACGCCTCGATGATCTGCACCGGCGCTTCGGCGAGGATCGACAGCAGCCGCTCCAGCCCCGGCCGCGTGCCGCGCGCGGTGTAGAGCGGGCGAACCTCCGTCAGCAGTTGCCGCCGCACATCGACGCCAACGCGCGGATCGAGCGCGAGCGCGACGAAACCGGACAGCCAGTCCATCGCGCCTTCGGGCACCGTGCGCGGATCGAACAGGCGCGGCAGGGCGGTGATGCGGGCGTCGAGTTCCGTGACCCATCCCTCGAACAGCGCCAGCGCGCGCTCGGTGGGATCGGACGTGGCCGTGTCGTCGCGCCAGTAGGCGGGCAGGTGGTCGAGCAGCGAGGGGCGCGGATGCGTGGCGCGCAGCGCGCCGAGGCGCGGGCTGCGGCGCGCGGTGCCGGTCAGGTACACGCGCAGCACCAAGTAGCGGCCGGGCGGGCAGGGGATCAGCCCTTCCAGCGTGGACCAGCCATCCTGCAATGCGCCGAAGGGGATGTCCGTCTGACCGTCGCGCGTGTCGAGCTGCGGCAGTGCAACCCAGTCCTCTGTGTCGTCGGCTTCGAGCGAGAGCAGCGGCGGCCAGGCCGGTTCCGGCGCGAGGCCGGCAAGGTCGGCGGGCGGGCGCGCCGGGCGGCGCAGCGAGGGTGGCGGCAGGTCCTCGGCGGTGCGCGCCTCGACACGCAGTGCCGTACCCGGTGGGACGCAGGCGTCGAGGAACACGCGATGCCAGACGCAGCCGAGCAGCGTGGAATCGAGCGCGTAGGTCTCCACGCGCCCTTCCGCGGAGAGCGGTGGATCGTCCGCATACAGCGCGCGTGCGCCGGTGGGCGTGCTGGCGAAGATGCGCCCGTCCGCGAGCCGCCAAAGCGCGCGCCCGTCCCACCCGCGCACGGCGAAGGCGCCCTCGGCTTCCACCGTCGCATCGGCGATGCGCAGGACGGTGAAGCGCGTTTCCGCCGGCGCTCCGGGTGCGGCGGTGGGGACGGCGGCGAGCACTGTGTCGGGGCCGGTGACGAGCAGCGCGGCGATGCCATCGCCCGCGAGCGGGAGAGGGAGGGGGGAGAGTACGACCTTGCCAAGGGCGTGCTCCACAACGACAAGCTGATCGCCTACGACGGCAGGGGCGATGCCGAAAGCGGCCTCGCCTGCGAGCGCGCGCGCCGGCGCGGTCAGCTCATGCGTAACCCATTCGCCGCCATACACGCGCACATGCAGACGCGCCGCCGTGTCGCTGACGACCGTGCCCCATGACGTGCAGGCTAGCCGCACCGGCGTCGCCTCCGGCGGCAGCGCGATGCGCGCATCGGGTCGGCCGTCCGCACCCAGCACCACGATGGCATCCGCCGTCAGCAGCCAGATGCGGCGCGACGGATCGACGGCCACGCCCAGCGGCGGCGCGAGCGGCGGGGCCGGGTCTTCAGGGACGAACTCCCCCGGTGCTGCCGGCTTCGGTGCGGCGGCGAGCGGCACATCCAGCCAGCCCGTCGCATCCAGCACCTTCAACCCCGATGCGGGATCGGCCAGCAGCACGATCGAGTCCGCGCACGCATCGGCCGCCGCCGGCAGCACGGACGCGGAGCCGGCCACCGCATCCCACGGCGCGATGTCCGTCGCTTCCGCCGCCGGCACCGGCAGCGGGGCCAGCATCACCACGCCGCGCTCGCCCTCGATGCGCGTCGCCTCGTGGTCGCAGCGCCGCCACATCGCCCGTCCCGTGATGTGCGCGAAGGCGGGCTGGCGCATGGCTCAGCACTCCTCCTTCTCGACGGGGACGGGCATGCCG
>JBBCJT010000170.1:0-22272 GCA_037190665.1 Rhodovastum atsumiense
CGCGCACCGGGCGGGACAGGCGTTCGCCCCAGCCGATCAGGAACATGCCCAGCACGACCAGCGGGGCGAAGATGTCCGGCATCAGCAGACTCGCCACCCATGGTGCCGGCGTCAGGACAGCGAGCGCCGCCACCAGTGCGATGTGGAACCGCGCGGACGGCGGACCGAACGCCGCCTGCGTCTGCCACAGCATCCAGGAGACGAGCAGCACCTGCCCGGCGAGCGGCAGCCACAGCGTCATCCGCCCGTGCACCGCCAGCAGCGGGCCGTAGATCCATGGCTTGTCCCAGATCATGAACGGCTGCAGCGCCTGGAACAGGAACGCGCCGGTCTCGCTGAAGACGATGGGGTAACCGTGCATCAGCGCCGGCCACGCCAGCAGCAGCGCACCGGCCGCGACGGCGAGGGTGGATTTCATGCGGAGGGGCAAGGACCCTCACGCAATGTCCCCTCTCCCGCCCGGCGGGAGAGGGAGGGGCCCGCGCTTGCGCGGGAGGGTGAGGGGGGTTGCGCGGAGACGAGACCAGGCCGTCGCGTGGGTGGAACCACCCTCACCCCGGCCCTCTCCCGCACGCGGGAGAGGGAGATTCTCCCTCGCGGATCAGGATCACTCTGCGGGCCGGCGCCAGCCGGGCCGAGGCCCCGGACGGGGCCCGCCGCTTATGCGGCGAGCCAAGCGGCCGGAGGCCGCGCCCGGCGCCTGAGGGCGCAAAAACACTAAGGGCGGCCGCCCTTATCAGCGTTCCGCGAGCCAGGTCGCGGCGGTGGCCTCGTCGCTCTCGCGCGCCTCTACCCACCCCGTGCTGCCGTCGGTGCGCGTTTCCTTCTTCCAGAAGGGCGCGTCCGTCTTCAGCCAGTCGATCAGGAACGCCGCCGCTTCCAGCGCCGCCTGCCGGTGCGCGGAGGCGGCGAGGACGAGCACGATGTTCTCCCCCGGCTTCAGCGCGCCGACGCGATGGATCACCGTGCAGCCGCAGAGCGGCCAGCGCGCCTCGGCCTTCGCCACGATCTGCGCCAGCGCGCGCTCGGTCATGCCGGGATAGTGCTCGAGCATCAGCTCCGTCACGTCGCCGCCGCGCACCGTGCCGACGAAGGCGCCGATGCCGCCGATATCCGTGCGGCTCGCGGTCAGCCGGGCAAGCTCCGCACCCACGTCGAAATCCGCGGTCTGGACGCGGATGGTCGCCATCTCAGCCGCCCGTCATCGGCGGGAAGAACGCGATCTCGTCATTGGCCGCGACCGGCGTGGCGGGGGTGGCGAGGTCCTGGTTCACCGCGCAGCGGATCACCCGCCCGTCGCTGAACGCCGCCGCGTGGCCGGCCGACTGCTCGCGCAGCCAGCCCATCAGGTCGGCCACCGTCGCGACCGACGCGGGCGGGGCGAGCGTTTCCTCCGCCGCGCCGATGCGTTCCTTCAGCCAGGCGAAATACAGGACCTTCATTGCCGCGGCACGGTGCGCACCTGCCCGTCGGACCCGATGATCGTCATCGTGTTGCCCGGGCCGGGCACCGCCACGCCGGACCCGCCGCCCGGCGTCTGGAAGGTCTGGTAGGCGCCGGTGCCGCCGGTGGTCACCCCGCCCGGCTGGCCGGGGATCACCACCGGCTGGCCGACCTGCGGCCGCGGCGGCGGGGCCGGCCGCGCACCCGGCTGGGCGGGCACACGCAGGTTCGGGTCCTCGGGCGGAACATCGGCGACGGGGGGCGTGGAACTGCCGCGCCGCGCGCGCGGAGGCTGCTGTGGCTCCGGCTCGGGTTCGAAGACGCTGCGGCGCGGTTCGACCTCGGCGGCGGGCCAGACATTGCCCGGCTCCACCTGCAGCGGCGGCACGTCGTCCGGCTCGCCCATCACGCGGCGCATGGTGTAGCCGTCCACGTTCGGGCGGTTGGCGGTCGTGTTGCTCAGCCCGAACGGCAGGTCGACCGGCGGGTTATTGCCGCTGCAGCCGGCCAGCAGGGCAAGAAAGGCGGGCAGCGCGAGGCGGCGCATCGGAGGCTCCTGAGACTCTGGGGTGCAATGTGCTGCGGCGGTGGCCGATCCTCAACCCCGGGGGCAGGGTCCGGCGGCATCGAAAGCGAAAGCGGCGACGGCCTCGTGATCGTCGAGCGAAAGAACCGGCACCGTGCAACCGGGGATATCCGTATCCGAGGCCACGGCGACGACGTCCCGGGCGGCGGACCAGATCGGCGGCTTGCCGACGGCCGCGCGATAGACCTCGATCTTCGGGAAGGGGTAGGCCTTGAAGCCTTCCACCAGCACCAGGTCCACCGGGCTCAGCCGCGCCAGCAGGCCGGCCAGCGGCGGTTCGCTGCCGTCCCGGATCTCGTGCATCAGCGCCCAGCGCGTGCCGCCGACGATCAGCGTCTCCTCCGCCCCGGCCTCGCGGTGGCGGAAGCTGTCCTTGCCCGGCCGGTCGAGGTCGAAGCCGTGATGCGCGTGCTTGAGGGTGCTGACGCTCACGCCCCGCGCGCGGAGCGCCGCGAGCATCCCCACCAGCAGCGTGGTCTTCCCGCTGCCCGACCAGCCGACGATGCCGATGACCCTCACGTCTGCGGTTCGGTCCGCCCCGCGTGGCGCAGCCCCGCGATCAGGTAGTCCCACCCGGTCACGATCGTCAGCCCGGCGGCCGCCCACAGCATCGCCTCGCCGATGGCGGAGACCGGCAGCACCTCGAGGTTGAGCGCATAGGCGGCGCTGTCGCCGGCGAGCAGCGTGCCGAGCGCGCCCATCTGGAAGCCGGTCTTCCACTTGGCGAGCCGCGTGACCGGCAGGCCGGCGGCGGAGACGGCAGCGAGGTATTCGCGCAGGCCGGAAACCAGGATCTCCCGCAGCATGATGATGATCGCGGGATACAGGCCGGTGTCCGACAGCCGCCCCATCCCCGCGAGCAGCATCAGCGCCGCGCCGACCAGGAGCTTGTCCGCAATGGGGTCGAGCATGCGGCCGAACGCGCTGGTCTGCCGCCGGTCGCGGGCGATCTTGCCGTCGAAGTAGTCGGTGATGGCGGCAGCCGAGAAGATGACGCAGGCGATGAAATCCGCCCATCCCGTGTGCAGCGACGCGAACAGCACCAGCAGCGGGATCGCCGCGATCCGCGACAGCGTCAGCATGTTGGGCAGGTCGGTCAGCATGGCGCGCGACTTCTAGAGCATATTCCGCCCGGCCGGCACCAGCCCGGCACCCGGCAGCGGCATGCCGGCCTCGCATCGGCGGGAAACGCCCTATCCAAGATCGGCGCCGGGATGGAAATGCGCGTAGACGCGCCGCGCGGTGGCGCGGTTGATCCCCGGCGCGGCCTCCAGATCGGTGAGCCCCGCCTGCTTCACCCCGCGCGCTGAACCAAAATGGTTCAACAGCGCCCGCTTGCGGGCGGCGCCGATCCCCTCGATCTCGTCCAGCTCGCTGGTGCGGATCGCCTTGGACCGGCTGGCGCGGTGGGTGGTGATGGCGAAGCGGTGCGCCTCGTCGCGCAAGCGCTGGAGGTAATACAGCACGGCGTCGCGCGGCGGGAGTTGGAAGGCGTCGCGGCCGGCGGTGTGGAACCACTCGCGCCCGGCATCGCGATCCGGCCCCTTGGCGATCGCGACCAGCCGCACCTGATGCGCGCCCAGCTCCGCCAGCACCGAGGCTGCGGCGGAGAGCTGGCCCGCGCCGCCGTCGATCAGCACCAGATCGGGCCAGATCGCGTCCTCATCGGCGATCAGCCGCGAGAAACGGCGCGTCAGCGTCTCCCGCATCATGGCGAAATCGTCGCCCGGGGTGATCGGGCCCTTGATCGCGAACTTGCGGTACTGGCCCTTCTCGAATCCTTCGGCGCCGGCGACGACCATCACGCCATAGGCGTTCGCGCCCATGATGTGACTGTTGTCGTAGATCTCGATGCGCACGGGCGAGGCGGGCAGGCCGAACAGCTCCGCAACGCCGGCCAGCAGCTTCGCCTGCGCGGTCCCCTCGGCGAGGCGGCGTTCCAGCGCCTCCCGCGCATTGGTCCCGGCATGGTCCATCACCGCCCGCCGCTCGCCCCGCTGCGGGCGGGAGACCTCGACGCGGCGGGCGGCCTTCAGCGTCAGCGCCTCGGCGATCAGCGCCTGCTCGGGCAGATCGTGGCTGACCAGCACGCAGGGCGGCGGCGGCTTGTCGTCGTAGAACTGGCCGATGAAGGCGGCGAGCACGTCGCCCGCTTCCTCGCCCTTCGCCTGCGCGGGGAAGAAGGCGCGGTTGCCGTTGTTGCGCCCGCCGCGGATGAAGAAGACCTGCACGCAGGACTGGCCGGCTGCCTGGTACAGCGCGATCACGTCCGCATCGCCGAGCGTGGCGGGGTTGATCACGTCGTGCCCCTGCACATGCGTCAGGCCGCGGATGCGGTCGCGCAGCGCGGCCGCGCGCTCGAACTCCAGCCCTTCCGCCGCCTGTTCCATCTCGCGGGCCAGCTCGCGCTGGATGGCCGCGCCCTTGCCGGACAGGAACGCCTTCGCCTGCGCGACCAGCTCGCCATAGGCCTGCCGGTCGATGCGCCCGACGCAGGGGGCGGAGCAGCGCTTGATCTGGAACAGCAGGCAGGGCCGGGTCCGCGCCTCGAACACCGTGTCCGCGCAGGAACGCAGCAGGAACACGCGCTGCATCGCGGTGACGGTCTGGTTCACCGCCCAGGCCGAAGCGAACGGGCCCCAGTAGGACCGCCCCTTCACCTGCGCGCCCCGGTGCTTGGCGATCTGGGGGAACGGATGATCGTCCGTGAGCACCAGCCACGGATAGGATTTGTCGTCGCGCAGGACGATGTTGAAGCGCGGCGCGAGGCGCTTGATCAGGTTGGCCTCGAGCAGCAGCGCCTCGGCCTCGGTGTGGGTGGTGATCACCTCCACCGAGGCGGTCTCGCTGACCATCCGCCGCAGCCGCTCGTCCAGCCGGACCGGTTGCGTGTAGGCGGTCACGCGCTTGCGCAGGCTGCGCGCCTTGCCGACGTAAAGGGGCTTTCCGGCGGCATCGAGCATCCGGTACACGCCGGGCGCGAGCGGCATCGTCGCCAATGCCGCCTCGATCGCCGCCACCCCCCGCAATGCCGGCTGGGACTCGTCCATCACCACACCGGATTAGGCACTTGGCGGGGTGCGCTCAAGCCGTGGCCGGCATGTGGATAAGTCTGTGGGACGATGCCGGCAGCGGAAGCAATCCGGGCCCCGGACCTGTGCCGGCGACTCGTGACACTTTTATGGACAGCGCCGCCAAGTCCTTGAAATCGCTGGGGTGCGGACAGAAGTCCTGTCACGATTGCGCCAAACGGTTGCAGCATTCCACCACCTGCAACCATGCGATCCGGGCAGGGAACAACTTTCGTCAGGGACGCCGGCGCTCGATCTCAACCCCCACGCTTGATGTGTCGGCGAAGATGTCCAGTTTCTCCACCCGCACCCGCGCCATGCGCACCCGCGGATCGGCGAGGCAGGCTTCCGCGATCCGCTCGGCGAGCGTCTCGACCAGCGCCACGTGCCCGCCGCCGACGATGGAGCGAACCGCGTTCGCCACCGCCTCGTAGTCCACAACACGGGACAGCTCGTCGCGCCCCACCGCGGCGCGGGAGGATGCGCGCGCGCCGTCGTCCTCGACGGCGAGGTCGACGTTGATGCGGATGCGCTGGGCGCGGTCCTGCTCGTGCCGGTAGATGCCTACCTTCGCGTCCAGCACCATGTCGCGCAGGAAGACATGGCGCAGCGCGGCAGCGGCATCGGCGATCTTGCGGCCGTCCATCATTCCTCCACAGGGATGCCGCGCAGCGGCGCCCATTGCAGATGCTGCCCGCCATCCAGCGCGATCATCTGCCCCGTCATCGACGGCAGCGACAGGATCGCGAGCACGGCGGAGGCGATTTCCCGGGGCGAGGTCCCGTGACCGAGCGGGGTGGAGGCGCACTGGCGCGCGAACTGCGCCGCGCTCTGGCGCGCCGACGGCAGGGCGGGGCCCGGGCCGATGCCGTTCACCCGGATGCGCGGGGCGAGCGCGAGCGCCATGCTCTGCGTCAGCGTCCACAGCGCCGCCTTCGAGACGGTGTAGGAGACGAAATGCGGCGTCAGCGACCATACGCGCTGGTCGAGCATGTTGATCACGGCACCTTCCGCGCCCTCGGGCAGGCGGGCCGCGAAGCGCTGCATCAGCACGAAGGGCGCGCGCAGGTTGGGCTCGACATGCGCATCCCAGCTCGCGCGCGTCGCGTCGTGCCACTCGTCGCGCTCGAAGGCCGAGGCGTTGTTGACCAGCACGCCGATGGGGCCGAGCGCGGCCTCCGCCTGCGGCAGCAGCGCCTCGACGGCGGCCTCGTCGGACAGGTCGGCCTGGATCGTCACGGCGCGCCGCCCGGCCGCACGCAGCGCCGACGCGGTCGCCTCCGCCTCCTCGCCGCCGCCGCGGTGGTGCAGGGCGACATCGAACCCCGCCTGCGCCAGGGCCTCGGCAATGACGGCGCCGATGCGCCGTGCGCCGCCGGTCACCAGCGCGGCGCGGGGGATGGCGGGCGGGACGGGAAGGATCACGCGGGCCGTCTAGCCCCGCGCGGGGTGGCCGTCCACCGCGGCGCCGTGCGGCTTGCGCGCCGCGCCGCGATCCGGACTATAGCCGGCGGCAGGAAGGGCCACGCGTGACCGTTTCCGACCAGCAGGCTTCCTTCGCGCCCGAAAGCCGGGCGACCCCGGCGGAACTCGCGATCGTCGTGCCGACCTATCGGGAGGCCGCGAACCTCGACGAACTGTTCCGCCGCATCGCCGCCGCCCTGCCGGACGTGGCGTGGGAAGTGGTGGTCGTGGACGACGACTCGCCCGACGGCACGGCCACGCTCGCGCGCCGCATCGCGGCGGAAGACCCGCGCATCCGCGTCATCCGCCGGGTCGGGCGGCGCGGCCTGTCCACCGCCTGCGTCGAGGGCGCGCTCGCCACCGCCGCGCCCTTCGTCGCGGTGATGGATGCCGACCTGCAGCACGATGCGACGCGGCTGGGCCCGATGCTGTCGCGGCTGCGGCAGGGCGACGTGGATATCGTCGTCGCCACCCGTTACGCGGATGGCGGCAGCGTCGGCGACTGGGGCGCGGGGCGGCAGGCGGTCAGCCGCTGGGCCGGGCGGCTGTCGCGGCTGATGCTGCGCGCCGACCTGTCCGACCCGATGAGCGGGTTCTTCATGGCCCGGCGCGCGGTGTTCGACGACAACGCCGCCCGGCTGTCCGGTCGCGGCTTCAAGATCCTGCTCGACCTGTTCGCTTCCGCCGAAACACCGCTGCGCTTCGCGGAGATCCCCTACCGCTTCGGCCTGCGCCAGCATGGCGAGAGCAAGCTCGACCGCCGCGTCGCGCTCGATTTCCTCGCGCTGCTGTTCGACAAGACCATCGGCCGCTTCGTACCGCTGCGCTTCGTGCTGTTCGCCGCCGTGGGCGGGTCCGGCATCGTGGTCCACATGCTGGTGCTGTGGCTGTTCGTGCGCGCGGTGCCGATCGGCTTCGGCCCGGCGATGATCACCGCGACACTCGCCGCCATGGTCAGCAACTTCGTGCTCAACAACGCCGTCACCTGGTCCGATGCGCGGCTGCGCGGCGCGGCGTGGTGGCGCGGGCTGGCCGCGTTCTGCCTGCTCTGCGGCATCGGCGCGATGGCCAATATCGGCGTCGCCACCGCGCTCGTCGCGCAGCACGAACGCTGGTGGCTGGCGGGCGCGGCGGGCGCGCTGATCGGCGTGGTGTGGAACTACGCGATGGCGACCACCTTCGTCTGGCGCACGCGATGAGGCGCCTTGCCGCGCTGCCCGGCTGGATCGCGGCACTCGGCTTCCTCGCGCTCGCGCTCGCGACCGTCTGGGTGCGCACCTTCCCCGCCGCCTGGGCACCGATCAGCCAGGTCTACAACGAGGGCTGGAACGCCTATCACGCCGTCGCGGCCGTGACCGGCGGCGTGCTGTATCCGCCGCCCGAGAGCTTCGTCTTCAACAACTACCCGCCGCTGTCCTTCTACCTCGTCGGCTGGGCGGGCGAGCTTGCCGGCAACCCGCTGACCGCCGGGCGCATCCTCGCCTCCGCCGGGCTGGTGGCCTCCGCGCTGTTCATCGGCATCGCCGCGTTCCGCCTCGGCGCGGGCGCGCTGGGCGGGGTCGCCGCGGCGGCGACGGCGGGGGTGCTCTCCGCCGCGCTCTACATCGGCTACGTCGGCATGAACGACCCGCAATGGCTCGGCCACGCGCTGATGTCGGCGGGGCTCGCCGTGTTCGTCGCACGGCGGCCGGGACGGGGCAGCGACGCGCTGGCCGCCGTGCTGATGGTCGCGGCGGGGATGGTGAAGCACAACCTGCTGCCGGTGCCGCTGGCCGCGACGCTGTGGCTGCTGCTGGAGGACCGTGCGCGGCTGCTGCGCTGGATCGCGTTCGCCGCCCTCGCCGTGCTGGTGGCGCTGGCGGCCACATACGCGCTGCACGGCGCGGCCGCCTTCGCCAGCATCCTCGCGCATGAGCGCGTGACGGTGCTGCATCGCGCCGTGGAATTCGGCCGGCTGATCTTCGCGCCGCTGCTGCCGCTTGCCTGGGTCGCCTGCGCGGTGGCGTGGATGGCCGCCACGCAGCCCGCCGCGCGGCTCGCGCTGCTCTACCTGCTGATCGCCGCCGCGACCGGGCTGGGGTCGCTGACCGGCGAGGGCGTGTGGTGGAACGCGGCCTTCGACACGGTGCTGGCCCTGTCGCTCGCGGGCGGGCTCGCGGTGGGCTGGATCGGCCGGCTGCCGGCGACGGCGGCGGCGCGCGGGGCCGCGGCCTCGCTCGCGGTGCTGGCGCTGCTGCTGCCCTTCGCGCGCACGGCCGAGGGCGGCATCTGGGCCGCGATCCAGTACCGCCGCGACCTGCCGGCCCGCGCCGCGCAGGAGGGGGCGCTGGTGCGCGCCATCGCCGCCGTGCCCGGCCCGGTCTCCTGCGACGAACTGCCCGCCTGCTTCTGGGCCGGCAAGCCGTTCCTGCTCGACCCGTTCAACGCCGAACAGCGCGCCAAGCGCCTGCCGGAGGCGCGGGCCGCGCTGGGCCGGATGATGGAGCAGGGCGCGTTCGGCGCGTTGCAGCTCAACGCCGACGGCAAGGGCACGCTGTCGCGACTGGTCGATCTCGCCGCGCCGGACCTGCCGCAGCACTGGCAGGCGCAGCCGATGCCGGGCGGCGGCAAGGTGCTGGAGCGGCCATAGGACACGAGAGGGGCGTTGCCCCTCCCGGACCCTCCCCACCAGGGGGCACGGCCCCCTGGACCCGCGATTCCTTCAGGAGGGCCTTCGGCCAAATCCCCTGCCTGCCCCCTCCCTTCTCAGGGAGGGGGCAGGCAGGGGACCTGCTCAAAGCCTTCCTGAAGAAATCGAGGTCCAGGAGCCCGTGGCTCCTGGTCGGGGGAGTCTGAGGGGGACGACGTCCCCCTCAGGTCTTGTAGTCCGGCTCCTCCCGATCCAGCAGGCGCCGCCACGCATCGAGGTGCATGCGCGCGTCGTACCGGTCGCCCCACGGTCCGTTGTAGCGGCGGCGGTACTTGTCCGGCAGCGTGCGCAGCTTCGCGCCGGTGGACAGCGCGGTGATCTGGTACATCGCCGTGCGTTCGGTGATGAACAGTTCGTCGAACGCGTCATGCACGGTGGGACCGACGACGGACACGCCGTGATTGCCCATCACCATGATGGACTTCTCGCCCAGCAGCCGCGCGATGCGGTCGCCTTCCTCGTTGTCATGGACCGGCTCGTAGCCTTCCACGTCGTAGACGATGCGGTCGTTCAGCGCGAGGTTGTTGTGGTGCGACAGCGCAAGCTCGCCGCCCTCCATCAGCGACAGCGCCGTCAGGTACTGCGGATGCACGTGCATCACGCAGGCCGCCCGCGGGTTCTGCAGATGGATGCGCGCGTGGATGTGGAACGCGACCTTGCGCAGCTCGCCCCTGCCGCGCAGCACCGTGCCGTCGAGATCGCAGACGATCAGCGAGGACGCGGTCAGCTCCTGGAACAGGTAGCCGCGCGGATTGATGATGAAGAGCGGGTCCTTGCCCGGCAGCATCAGCGAGTTGTGGTTGCCGATCTGCTCGTTCCATCCCAGCCGCGCCGACACGCGGAACACCGCGGCCATGTCGCAGCGCAGGCGCCACTCCTCCTCCTCGGCATTCGTGTCGGTCAGATTCTTGACGATCGCGCTCATGACAGGTCCTCCGGTCGCAGGTCGCGGGCAAGCACGCAGACGGGTTCGCCTTCGCCAACGCGGGCGGCGGCGCGGCAGCACCACAGCATGCCGTCGGCGGCGTAGTGCAGGATGGTGGGCGGCGCGGACGGGTCCTCGATACGGTGCAGCCGCCCCGCGACCTCTCCCGCCCGCACCACCGCGCCCAACGCATGCGCGTGCTCGAAGATGCCGGCATGCGGTGCGAAGACGTAGAAGCTCATGTCCGGCGTGGTCATCCGCCGTGAGCGTTCGGGTGGCGGCGTCACGTCCAGCTCGGCCACCTCCAGATGCACCAGCAGCGCGCGGACGCCGCGCGCGGTGATGGCGAGGTTCGTGGCCGGCAGCCGCCGTCCGCCGCCGAGTTCCGAGGACAGCGCCGGGATGCCCCGCGCCTCCGCCGCCGCGAGCAGCGTCGGGCCGGCATTCACCTCGCGCAGCAGCAGCGAGACGGGCGCGCCGAACGCATCGGCCATGGCGAGCGTGCGCGACATGTAGACGGGATCGGGCAGCACATGGCCGACCGCGCTGGGCACGATGTCCATGCCCAGCCCGCCGGAATGCAGATCCATCTGCGCGTCGCAGCGCGGCAGCAGCGCGGTGTCGATCCAGTGCGCGAGCACGGGCGAGAAAGTGCCGCGCGGATCGCCGGGAAAGCAGCGGTTGAAGTCGCGATCGTCCAGCGGGGTCTTGCGCACGCCCGCGCGCGCCGCCGGCATGTTCATCGCCGGCATCAGGATCACCCGGCCCGAGACGCGGGCGGGGTCCAGCTCCTTCGCCAGGTCGAGCAGCGCGACCTGCCCCTCGTACTCGTCGCCGTGATTGCCGGCGGTGAGCAGCACGGTCGGCCCGCTGCCATTTGCAATCGAAACCACCGGGACCGGCACGGTATTCCATCCGCATTCATTGGTGCTGAACGGCACACGGATGCGTCCGAAGGTCCGGCCGGGCGCGTCGAGGTCGATCTCGACGATCACAGGGCTCGCGCTCATCGGGGGCGGAGCCTGCGCCGCGCATCGGCGCTTGCCAAGCGCGCATCACGGCGCGACGCTTGTTTTCATCGCGCGATGTTCCATCGATTGGAACACATCAGGGGGACTTACACCATGCTCTCTCGTCGCACGCTGCTTTCCGCTTCCGCCGCCGCGATCGCAGCACCCGCGATCGCGCAGACGCGCGGTGGCGAGGTGATCGTCGCGCAGCAGGCGCAGCCGCCGACGCTCGATACCCAGACCACCACCGCGCAGGCGTCGCGCAACATCACGCTGCACGCGATGGAAACGCTGTTCGCCCGCGACGAGGCCGGCAATCCCAAGCCCGACCTCGCCGAAGGCGTGGACATCTCCGCCGACGGGCTGACCTATACCTTCACCCTGCGCGGCGGCGTGAAGTTCCATAACGGCGATGCGATGACGAGCGCGGATGTGAAAGCCTCGCTCGAACGCTACGGCCGCGTCGGCGGGTCCGCCTTCATCATGCGTCCGGTCGCGGCGATCGAGACGCCGGATGCGCGCAAGGTGGTGGTGAAGCTGTCCGCGGTCTCGCCCGGCTTCATCGAAGGCGTCAGCAGCCCGCGCGCGCCATGCGCGATCATGCCCGCCGCCGAATGCGCCAAGCCCGCCGGTCAGGCGCAGCTCATCGGCACCGGCCCGTATCGGTTCGTGGAATACCGCCCCGACAGCCACGTGAAGCTCGCCCGCTTCGACGGCTACCAGCCCAACGCCGCCTTCAGCGAGCGCGACGGGTTCGCGGGCCGCAAGACGCCGCTGTTCGACGGCGTGACCTTCCGCTTCGTCCCCGAAGGCGGCGCACGCACCGCGGGGCTGGAGACGGGCGAGATCCACGTGCTGGAGGCGCTCGCCGTGCCGGCCGCGCAGCGGCTGAAGGACAACCGCGCGGTCCGCACCTACGAGATGATGCCCTGGGCGTTCCAGACGCTGATGATGAACAACGCCTGGGGTCCCACCGCCAACGTGGGCGTGCGCCGCGCCATCCAGGCGGCGCTCGATCTGGAGGAGATCATGGCGATCTCCGCCGACGGATTGTACCGGATGCAACCGGCCTGGCAGCACCCGGGCACGCAGCACTTCCCCGGCACCGCCGGGCTCGATGCCTACACCAGGCAGGACCAGAACAAGGCCAAGGCACTGCTGCGCGATGCGGGCTACCGCAACGAGGAGGTCATCCTCGTCACCGACAACGCGTTCAAGAACCACCTCGACGCCGGCACCATCGCGGCCGAGCAGATGCGCGCGGTGGGGATGAACGTGAAGCTGGAGGTGATGGACTGGCCCACCGTCTTCGCGCGGCGCTCCCGCCCCGACAACTGGAACGTCTGGCCGCTGATGCTCGGCATCGAACCCTACGAAGGCCCCTACGGCGTGGTCGGCTTCTTCGCCGGCGAGAAGCCGGTGCAGATCAAGCCCGATCCGGTGATCGAGGAAGCACAGGCGAAGCTGACCTCCTCGCTGAAGCTGGAGGACCGCGTCGCGGCGGTGAAGTCTTTCCAGGATCGCGTCTATGCCGAGGCGATCGGCATCAAGGTCGGCGACGTCGGCATCGTGCAGGCCACGGTGGCGCGCGTGGCGAACTACAAGCCCTATCGCATTCCGCGGATGTGGGATTGCTGGTTCGCGTGACCCCCTCCGCGCGCGGCTGAGCCGTGGCGCGACTGCTGCTCGCACGGCTGCTGCAGGCCGTGCCCGTGCTGCTGGTCGTCTCGGTCGTCGCCTTCGGGATCACGTGGATCATCCCGGGGGACATGGCGGCCGAGATGGCCGGGCCCACGGCCACCGCATCCGACCTCGCGCGGCTGCGCACCGAACTCGGCCTCGATCGCCCGCCGCTGGAACGCTTCCTCGCCTGGTTCGGCGGCGCGCTGACCGGCGATCTCGGCCGCTCCGTGCTGCTCAACCAGGGCGTGGCGGCCGCGATCCTGGAACGGCTGCCGGTGACGCTGTCGCTCGCGCTGACGGCACTCGTGCTCGCCTGCCTGATCGGCATCCCGCTCGGGGCGATCGCCGCCGCGCACGCCAATCGCTGGCCGGACCAGGCGGCGATGGGGGCGGCGCTGGTGGGACTCAGCCTGCCGGATTTCTGGCTGGGCCTGTCGCTGATCTGGGTCTTCGCCGTGCAGTTCGGCTGGCTGCCCACCGGCGGCTTCGTGCCGCTGCACGAGGATCCGGTGGGCTGGCTGCGCTGCATGGCGATGCCGGCCGGCGCGCTGGCGCTGACCCAGCTCGGCCCCATCGCGCGCATGACGCGGGCGAGCCTGCTGGAGGTGCTGCGCGGCGATTTCGTCCGCACCGCGCGCGCCAAGGGCCTGTCGGAGCGGCGCGTGATCGGGCTGCACGCGCTCGCCGCCTCGCTGGTGCCGATCATCACGATCGCCGGCATCGGCTTCGGCGTGCTGCTCGGCGGCGCGGTGGTGATCGAACAGGTGTTCAGCCTGCCGGGCGTTGGGCGGCTGATCATCGGCGCGGTGCAGCGGCGGGACTACCCGGTGATCCAGGGCGGGCTGCTGCTCACCGCCTCGGTCTTCGTGCTGGTGAACCTGCTCGTGGACGTGCTGTACCTGATCGTCGACCCGCGGCTGCGGGAAGGATCGAAGTGACGCGGTCGCGCGCCTTCTGGATCGGCACGGTGATGCTGCTGCTGGTGGCCGCCGCCGGGCTGCTGGCCGACTGGCTCGCGCCGCACGATCCGATCCGCAACGCCTTCCGCGCCCGCTTCCGCGCCCCCGACGAGACCTACTGGCTGGGCACCGACCGGTTCGGCCGGGACGTGCTGAGCCGCATCCTGTTCGGCATCCGGGTCAGCCTGCGCATCGGGCTGATGGTGGTGCTCGCCTCCGGCCTCGTCGGGGCGGCCATCGGCATGGCCGCGGGCTGGTGGCGCAAGGCCGATCCCTGGCTCATGCGGGCGATGGACGGGCTGATGGCCTTCCCCGGCGTGCTGCTCGCCATCGCGCTCGCCGCCGCGCTGGGTCCGTCGGAGACCAATGCCGCGATCGCGCTGTCCGTCGCCTACGCGCCGCGGACGGCGCGGGTGATGCGGGGCGCGGTGCTGGTCACCCGCTCGCAGGACTTCGTACTCGCCGCGCAGGCGGTGGGGGCGGGCACGCCGCGCATCCTGTTCCGCCACGTGCTGCCGGCCTGCCTCGCGCCGCTGGTGGTGCAGCAGACCTACGTGTTCGCGCTGGCGGTGCTGGCCGAAGCGGTGCTGTCCTTCATCGGCGTCGGGCCGCCGCCGCCGGCCCCCACGCTGGGCGGGATCATCGCCGAGGGGCGGGACTACCTGGTGGAGGCGCCCTGGATCGGGCTGTGGCCCGGCCTCGTCATCGCCTGGCTGGTCCTGGGGCTGAACCTGCTGGGGGACGGATTGCGGGACGCGCTCGACCCGCGCATGCGTGCGACAGTCTGATGACAGTCCGCCTGCCGCAACATTGCCGTTCCGTCATCCGCGCCTTCGCGTGACTCCGGGCCCGCCCGCGGGCTAAACCCCGCGCGCATGCTGACGACCTACACCATGGATCACGGCCACCTCGCGGTTCTGGAAACCGGCCAGGATACGGGCGCGATCGCGCGCGCGGTGTGGATCGACCTGCTGAACCCGACGCCGCAGGAAGAAGCGCTGGTGCAGAGCGCCCTGCATGTCGAGGTGCCGACGCGGGAGGAGATGCAGGAGATCGAAAGCTCCTCGCGGCTGTACCGCGAGGGCGATTCGCTGTTCCTCACCGCCCCGTTCCTCTACGGGGTGGAGGTCGCGCAGATGGGCAGCACGAACATCACCTTCGTGCTGACCAACACCGCGCTGGTCACCGTGCGCTACGCGACGCCGAAGGCGTTCGGCATGTTCTCCGCCCGGGCGGCGCGCTCGCCCCACCTGCTGTCCTCGGCGGACGGGGTGATGCTGGGCCTGTTCGAGCAGGTGGTGGACCGGCTCGCGGACATCCTGGAACGGGTGGGCCTCGACATGGACCGCGCCTCCCAGGGCGCGTTCGAGGCGAGCCGCACCACGGGCAAGGCCAAGCAGCGGGACACCCAGCTCAAGACCGCGCTGCTGACGCTCGGGCAGGTCGGGGAAGTCACGGCGCGCACGTCGGAGACGCTGCTGGGCCTGTCGCGCATCCTGACCTTCATCGGTGCGGAGAAGGCGGGCGCGATCCGCAAGGACAACCAGCCGCGCATCAAGACGCTGGCGCGCGACGTGCGCAGCCTCGTCGATCACGGCCGCTACCTGAACGAGCGGGCGACCTTCGCGCTGGATGCGGTGCTCGGCATCATCAACATCGAGCAGACGGCGATCATCAAGACCTTCACCGTCGCCTCCGTCGCGCTGATGCCGCCCACGCTGATCGCGAGCATCTACGGCATGAACTTCTCCGACATGCCGGAGCTGCAATGGAAGCTGGGGTATCCGCTGTCTCTGCTGCTGATGATCATCGCGGCGCTGCTGCCGGTCTGGTACTTCAAGCGCAAGGGATGGCTGTAGGCGCCGGCGCGCTGCGGTTGGGTCGGCGGGGGTGGCCACGCACCGAAGCGGGAGGATGCGGGCTGCCGGCGAAACGGTCATCGCCGCCGGGATCATGCCGGCCGGTTTCGCGGCTGACCCGACCGGAGTCCTCGTTTCACGCACAGCCACCGCATCGGCCCTGCGCGCGGATAACGTTCGCGCGTTGATGAAGGAGCATCGGGACGGCCCGGCGGTATCATGCGCACGATGCGACGCATTGCCTCCTCCGCCGCCCTTCTCACCCCGCCCCTCTCCCCGGTTCGTGGAAAGGCGGCAATCTCCCTCTCCCGCCAGCGGGAGAGGGAGAAGAAGCCGTGCCTCATCCGGAAGCGACCCGACAGGGCCCGGCCTCATGGGCCGGCCGGTGACCCCTCCCGTATCAGTCCCCCACCTGACCGGCGCCGTCGAAGCGGCGGGGTCGCAGGCCGGCGATTTCGATCATGCGGGGGTTGCCCGTCTCGCGCAGCAGGGTGCGGCCGGCGGGGGAGATCTCCTGCCGCAGGAAGATGCCCTCCACCACCGCGCGGTCGAAGCCGCCGCGCGCGGGCGTGATCTCGACGATGGTGACGAAACCGCGCTGCGTGGCGCGCACGCGCCCGTCGGGCAGGTTGAACTCGTGCACGCCGTCGTCGAGGTCGACGCCGCGGCGGCGTTCCCAGCGCGTGCGCAGCGTGCCCGCCGGATCGGCGAGCTGCTCCTCGGCGCAGGCGGACAGCAACGGCAGCAGCAGGGCGGCGCGGCGGTGAAGCATGCGCTACTTATGGCGCTCCTGCTGGCAGCCGCAATCTCTCCCGCGCAGGCGCAGGATTGCCCGCCGCCACGGGCGCCGGAGGTGGAACTGGTGGTGGACGACCCGCCCGTCACGCAGGATTTCTCCCGGCCCTTCGCGGAGCTGCACCGCCGCGCCGGCACGCGCCCGCCCAACCCCCGCGGCGGGCAGCTCCATCTCGGCCTGACCATCGTGGGGCTCTCCTTCGGCACCGAGATGGGCTTCGAGATGACCAGCGGGCTGGCCGGCGTGTGCCTGCGCCCGCGGACGATCCGGCTGACGATACGGCACACGCTGCACCATGTGATGATCGCCTCCGAAGTGCCGGCGGGCGGCTGCCTGTTCCAGGAGGTGCTGGCGCACGAGATGCGCCATGTCGCGGTGAACCGGCAGACGCTCGCGACCTACGCCCCGCGCGTGCGGGAGGCGGCTTCGCGCTGGGCGGCGGGCGCGGTGGCGCGCGGCGGCGATGCGCAGATGCTGGCCGGGTCGCTGCGCGACCAGCTCGGCGCGGCTGTGAAGCCGGTGCTCGACCGGCTGAACGCCGCGCGGCGCAGCCAGCAGGCCGCGATCGACTCGCCGGAGGAATACCGCCGCCTCGCCGCTTCCTGCTTCGCGGACCACGTGCGCATCCGTTCGCTGCTTCTCGGGCAGACGCCAAGGCAGTGAGGTGGGGGCGGGGCGGAGGCGTTCCGCGGGTGATGCCGACTCTCTCCCGCGTGCGGGAGCTTTACGAAACAACCGTGCCCCTTCTCCCTCTCCCGCTCGCGGGAGCGGGCCGGGGTGAGGGTGCGTCCGCCAGTACCTCGGCGAGGTCTCGTCTCCGCGCACCCCCCCTTCACCCTCTCCCTCTCCCGCCGGCGGGAAAGGGAACCTCCTTGCCTTCACACTTCGGCCGGCCTTCCGCTCAGCCCTTCCTGTCTTCCGCTTGCGGAAGAGGGTCGCGGCGATGCGTCAAACAGCACCACGGCGAGGTCTCATCCCCACGCAAACCCCCTCACCCTGTCCCTCTCCCGCCAAGCGGGAGAGGGAACCTTGCGTGACGTTCCTTGCCTCGCTCTCCAGCGCCGCTCCGGGCCGCTGACAGGTGGTCGCGCGGAACCGAACACTGGCCGGTGCGGGTTACCCCCGTCGCGCCTCGATCGCGTCCCAGATGGCGCGGTCGAGGCGGGTTTCGTCGAAGCGGGCGATCTCCTGCAGGCCGGTGGGCGAGGTCACGTTGATCTCGGTCAGCCAGTCGCCGATCACGTCGATGCCGACGAAGATCAGCCCCTGGTCGCGCAGCGTCGGGCCGATGGCGGCGCAGATCTCGCGCTCGCGGTCGGTCAGCGCGGATTTCTCCGGCCGGCCGCCGACATGCATGTTGGACCGGCTCTCGCCCGCCGCCGGCACGCGGTTGATCGCGCCCAGCGGCTCGCCGTCCACCAGGATGATGCGCTTGTCGCCCTCGCGCACGCGCGGCTCGTAGCGCTGGATCATCAGCGGCTCGCGCGAGCGGGCGAAGTGCATCTCCAGCAGCGAGGCGAGGTTCTCGTCGTCCGGCTTGATGTGGAACACGCCCGCCCCGCCATTGCCGAACAGCGGCTTGACGACGATGTCCTTGTGCTCCGCGCGGAAGCGGCGGATCGCGTCTGGGTCCCACGCGATCAGCGTCGGCGGCATCAGGTCGGGGAAGTCCATGACGAGCAGCTTCTCCGGCGCGTTGCGCACGCTGCGCGGATCGTTCACCACCAGCGTGCGCGGGTGGATGTGCTCCAGGATGTGGGTGGCCGTGATGTAGGCCATGTCGAAGGGCGGGTCCTGGCGCATCAGCACCACGTCCACCCGCGACAGGTCCAGCTCCTCCCACGCGCCGAACTCGTAGTGCGCGCCTTCGCTGCGCACCACGCGGACCGGCCGCGCCTTCGCCGTCACGCGCCGGCCGGAGAGCGTCAGGTGTCGCACCTCGTAATGCCACAGCGCGTGGCCGCGGTCCTGCGCCTCCAGCATGAGCTGGAAGCTCGAATCGCCGTGGATGTTGATGGTCTCGATCGGGTCCATCTGGACCGCGACCTTCAGCGCGCGCGCCATCCTCGTCTCCGTCTCCGGGGCGGGTTGGATGTAGCGGAGCGCGCGCGCGCCGTCAGCCCGGCGACAGGACATCGTCGGCACGAGCCCCTCGCTGACACCGGGTCCGCGAATACGGCCGCGACCTGTGACGCGAGCCAGGCGGCCGGAGCCCACACCCGGTGCCTGTGGCGATCATCAGTGCACCGGCTCGCGCACCTCGGCGGTCGCCGCACGAGCACGGGCGGCATCGGCCCGGCGGTACGGCGCATCCGTCACGAGCCCTCGCTTGTGTCGAGGCCACCACGCGGCCCACGACCCACGCCGCAAGCCAAGCGCAGGGAGGCACGAGCCCGGTGCCTGAGAGAGGCCATCAATGCAGCCGCATGCGCACCACGCCGCACGGCCGCGCGCCTTGTCAGCCCGGCGGCACGACGCCCCCGGCACAAGCTCCCGCTCGCGCGGAGGCCGCGACTGCGGCCCGGCGCCTGAGGGCGTCCATCAATGCAACCGCATGCGCACTACGCGCACTGGCGCGCCCCGTCGGCCCCGCGGCACAACGCCCCCGGCACGAGCCCTCGCTCGTGCCGAGGCCGCGAATGCGGCCCGCCGCTTATGCGGCGAGCTAAGCGGCCGGAGGCCGCGCCCGGCGCCTGAGGGCAAAAATCAATGCAACCGCGTGCGCAGCTCGTCGATCGCGGCGCGGGCGCGGGCGGAGGCTTCGCCGGAGGGGATCAGGGCGACGAAGCGGTCGAAGCAGCGCAGCGCGGCGCTCACGCGGTCGAGCCGCTGGTTCATCAGCGCCGCCTCCCGCCACAGCCCCGCCTCGTCCGGGGCGATGCGCAGCATGTCCTCGGTGCAGGCGAGCGCGCCGGGGAGGTCCTGGCCGCGCAGCCGGCGCAGCTTGATGTTGTTCTGCAGCCGCAGCAGCACGCCGCGCGCGGACATCGGCCGCATCAGGCCGGGCCGCAGCTCCGCCTCCGGCCCCTCCACCATCTTGATCAGCCCGCGCAGGCCGCGCGCGTCCAGCGCCCCGCCGCCGGCGAACACGTCCAGCACCGCCTGGCTGCCAGCGCCGCCGATGCCGAGCAGGAAATGGCCGGGGAAATCGATCCCGTGCGCGGGCCAGTCCGCCGCGCGGGCGCAGTGCAGCCACAGCACACCGAGCGCGACCGGCAGCCCCTGCCGCCGCTCGATCACCCGGATCAGGTTGGCATTGACGAGATCGTCGTAGCTGGCCGTGTCGCCGCGGTAGCCGTACTGGCCGGCCAGAAGATCGGCGAGCGCGGTCGCACGCCCGGCAGCACCGGCGCCCGCCGCGTCGACCCGTGCGGCGATGCCGCGCGCAAGCTCCGACAGATGCGCCATCGCCCCGCCCCAGTCGGCGTCCGGCGCATCGACGCGGGCGAGCTGGATCGCGGCCGCGCCGATGTCGATCTCGACATCGGGCAGCGCGCCGATCGCGGCCAGCGCCGTGCGTGCATCGCTCATCGTCGCAGTCTGGGCCGCGGCGGCGGGGCGCCGCAATGATTCAATGCTGCGCGGTGACGGTCTCGCTGGCCAGCCGGACATGGGCCACCACGCCCCGCACGCCCGACACGGCGCGCGCGATCGACACCACGTTCTCGAACTCCCCGGCATCGCGCGCGACGCCGAGCAGGAAGACGGTCCCGTCCACCGTGTCGATGCTGTAGTTCACCGCCGAGACGGCGGAATCGAGGGTCAGTTCCGCGCGCAATCGCGTGGTGATCCAGCGGTCCGAGGCCATGGTGCCGAGGTCGAGATCCTCGCGGACGATGATCTCGTCGATCAGCTCGGCCACGCCGGGCACGGCGCGCGCGGTCTCCACCGCCGCCACGCGGGTCTGCGGGTAGACGACCGTGCCGGTCAGCATCACCCGGCCGCCGACGATGCCGGTGGACACCTTGCGGAAGATGGCCGGGTCGCGCTGCAGCCACGCATCGTTGATCGCGAGCGCCAGCGCGTTGTCCGACAGCGCGCCGTCGATGCCGCGCTGCTGCATCGCCCAGGTGCCGCCGGTCGCACCCACGGTCGCCGCCACGCCCATGGGGGAGACGACCTGGCCGACCATCGGCATCGCGCAGCCGGCCAGGCCCGCGAGCAGCATCCACGCCGCGCAACGCATGCGGGCACCGTGCGGGAGGCTGCCGCGCCGCGGCAAGCTTGCTAGGCTCGCGCCGCAAGCGCGGGAGACGTTGCGATGCGGTGGCTCGTGGGGTTCGTGATCTTGCTGCACGCCGCCATCGCGACGGCGCAGCCCGCCTTCCCCGACCGGCCCATGCGGCTGGTCGTGCCCTTCGCCCCCGGCGGCGCGCAGGACGTGCTGGGCCGGCTGTTCGCGCAGCGCCTCTCGGTCACGCTCGGCCAGACCGTGGTGGTGGAGAACCGCGGCGGGGCGGGCGGCATCCTGGGGGCGGAGGCGGTCGCCAAGGCGCCGCCGGACGGGCACACGCTGCTGCTCGCCACCGCAGGCCAGCTCACCATCGCCAAGGCGATCGGCCGCCGCCTGCCGTACGACCCGATCGCCGACTTCACCCCGGTGATCTGGCTGCTGGACAGCCCGGCGGCGCTGCTGGTTTCCGCCACGCGGCCGGAGCGCGACGTCGCCGCGCTGATCGCCGCCGCGCGCGCCTCCTCCATACCGCTGCCCTACGCCTCCACCGGCGTGGGCACCAACACGCATCTGGTGATGGAGGACCTGAAGGCGCGGGAGAAGCTGAACCTCGTGCACGTGCCCTATCGCGGCGCGGCGGCGGCGTTCAACGACCTGATCGCGGGCAACATCCAGCTCATGTTCGTCTCGGTCCCCTCGGTGCTGGGCTTCGGCGCGCAGGACCAGCTCCGCGTGCTGGCGGTGACGAGCCGGGCCCGCTTTCCCGCGCTCGCCAGCGTGCCGACGATGGAGGAGGCCGGGGTGGCGGGGTTCGAGGCGAGCATCTGGACCGGCATCTCCGCCCCCGCCGGCACGCCCGCGCCGATCGTGGAGAAGCTGCGCGGCGCCTTTGCCGAGGCGCTGGGCACCGAGGAGGTCCGCAGCCGGCTTGGCGCGCTGGGCTCGGTCCCGAACGGGGCGGATGGCGCGGCCTTCGGGGCGATGCTGCAGGCCGACCTGGATCGCTGGACCCGCGTGGCCGCGCCGCTCGACATCAAGCTCGAGTGAGCCGGTTTTGACAGCCGGGCCGCCTCCCCCTAGACTTAACCTGATGGTTAAGAATTAGCCTGGAGGCGGCGATGGCGGTTCGGACGCTGGTCCTGCTCGGCACGAAGAAGGGCGCATTCATCGCGGAAAGCGATGCGGAACGGGGCGCGTGGCGGCTGCGCGGGCCGTTCTGCGAGACGTGGCCGATGAACCACGTGATCGCCGATCCGGCGACCGGCGCAATCCTGGGCACCGGGGGGAACGAGTGGTTCGGCCCGGCGGTCTGGCGCTCCGACGATCTCGGCGAGAGCTGGACGCATTCCTCCGATGGCCTCGCCTATCCGGACAACGATCCGCCGATCCGCGCGGGCTGGAGCCTCGCCATCGGCCCGGATGGCGCGCTGTATGCGGGCGTGGATCCGGCCGGGCTGTTCCGCAGCGAGGATGGCGGCCGGTGCTGGGCACATGTGTCGGGGCTGCGCGACCACCCCTCCCGCCCCCACTGGAATCCCGGCGGGGCGGGCTTGGTTCTGCACCACATCGTGCCGCACCCTTCCAATCCGGCGCGGATGTGGGTGGGCATCTCC
>JBBCJT010000171.1:0-19675 GCA_037190665.1 Rhodovastum atsumiense
GCGGTCAGCACGCCCAGCCGGATCATGCCGCCTTGCACACCAGCCCGCTGTCCACCGCGTCGGCGCAGCGCAGGCACAGGCCCGGATGCGCGGCGACCGAGCCGACCTCCGGCAGCACCCGCCAGCAGCGGGCGCATTTGCCGCCCTCGGCCCGGCCGGTCGCGACCGTCACCACCGCCTCGGGCCGGACCCGGAAGGCGGAGACGATGCACAGCTCGGCCCAGCCTTCCTCGCCCAGCAGGCCGGCATCCTCCGCCGGCAGGCCGAGCGTCACGGACGCCTGCAGCGAGGAACCGATCCGCTGCTCCTGCCGGTCCTTCTCCAGCGCCGCCGTCACCTCGCGGCGGATGTCGCGGATGCGGGCGGTGCGGGTGGCGAGCACGTCGTCGCGCCAGTCCGCCGGCACCGCGGGCCAGGTCTCCAGATGCACGCAGGCCTCGGCACCGAACCGGGCCTGCCACGCCTCATCGGCCGTGAAGCACAGGATCGGCGCGAGCCAGGTGGTCAGGCAGCGGTGCAGGTGGTCCAGCACCGTGCGCGCGGCGCGGCGGCGGATGCTGTCCGGCCGGTCGCAGTAGATCGCGTCCTTGCGGACGTCGAAGTAGAACGCCGACAGGTCCTGCGCGCAGAAACCGTGAAGCTGCGCCAGCACGCCGGTCCATTCATACGTCCCGGCCGCGCGGCGGACCACGCCGTCCAGCTCCCACAGCCGGTGCAGCACCCAGCGGTCGAGCGCGGGCATCTGGTCGACGGGCAGCCGCTCCGCCTCCTCGAACCCTGCGAGCGAACCCAGCAGCCAGCGCAGCGTGTTGCGCAGGCGGCGGTACAGCTCGGCCTGCTGCTTCAGGATCTCCTTGCCGATGCGCAGGTCCTCGGTGAAGTCCGACGACATCACCCACATGCGCAGGATGTCGGCGCCGTACTCCTTCATCACGTCCTGCGGCGCGACGGTGTTGCCGAGCGACTTGGACATCTTGCGGCCCTGCTCGTCCATGACGAAGCCATGGGTGAGCACCGCCCTGAAGGGCGCCACACCGCGCGAGCCGACCGCTTCCATCAGCGAGGAGCCGAACCAGCCGCGATGCTGGTCCGATCCTTCCAGATACAGATCGGCCGGCCAGGGCATGCCGCGCGCTTCCAGCACGAAGGCATGGGTCGAGCCGGACTCGAACCACACGTCGAGGATGTCCATCACCTGCTCGTACGCGGCCGGATCGCGATCCGGCCCCAGGAAGCGGGCGGCGGCACCCGGCTTGTACCAGGCATCCGCCCCTTCCTCGCGGAAGGCGGCGACGATGCGCTCCATCACCGCCGGGTCGCGCAGCGGCTCGCCGGTGGCCTTGTCCACGAACACGGTGATCGGCACGCCCCAGGCGCGCTGGCGGCTGATGCACCAGTCGGGCCGGTTCTCGGTCATGGACGCGAGGCGGTTGCGGCCGGTGGCGGGCACGAAGTTCGTCGCCGCCACCGCATCGAGCGCCCTGGCGCGGAACTGGCCGGGACCGTCCAGCGCGATGAACCATTGCGGCGTGGCGCGGAAGATCAGCGGCGCCTTGGACCGCCAGGAATGCGGGTAGGAATGCACCAGCTTGCCGCGCGCGAGCAGCTTGCCGGAGGCGGCGATGGCGTCGCTGACGGACTCGGACGCCTTGTAGACATGCACGCCCGCGAACAGCGGCACATGCGGCGCGTAGGTGCCGTCGTCCTGCACGTACTCGGTCATCGGCAGCCCGTGGGCGCGGCCGAGGTTGAAGTCGTCCTCGCCGTGCGACGGGGCGATATGGACGAAGCCGGTGCCCTGCTCGGTGGTGACGAAATCGGCCAGCAGCACCGGCACGTCGAAATCGTAGCCCTTGCCGCGCAGCGGATGCGCGCAGACCGTGCCGGCGAGGTCCGCGCCCTTCAGCACGCGCACGATGTGCCGCGCGCCGAGCCCGGCCGCCTTCGCGACATCCTCCAGCAGCGGCATGGCGACGAGGATGCGGTCGCGCTTGCCGCGCCCGTCATCCAGCTCGACCAGCGCGTAGTCGATCTCCGCCCCGGCGGCGATGCCGCGGTTGGAGGGCATGGTCCAGGGCGTGGTGGTCCAGATCACGATATCCGCGCCGACCAGATCCGCCTGCGGCGAGGACAGGACCGGGAAGCGCACCCAGATCGTGGTGGAGGTGTGATCGTGATACTCGACCTCGGCCTCGGCGAGCGCGGTCTTCTCCACCGGCGACCACATCACCGGGCGCAGGCCGCGATAGAGCGACCCGTTCATCAGGAAGCGGCCCAGCTCGGCGGCGATCGCGGCCTCGGAGGCGAAGTCCATCGTGGCGTAGCGGTCGGCGAAATCGCCCTCCACGCCGAGGCGGCGGAACTCCTCCGTGTGGACCTTCATCCAGTGCGCGGCATAGGCGCGGCATTCGGCGCGGAAATCGAGCACCGGCACCGCATCCTTGTCCTTGCCGGCCTTGCGGTACTCCTCCTCGATCTTCCACTCGATCGGCAGGCCGTGGCAGTCCCAGCCGGGGATGTAGTTCGCATCCTCGCCGGCCATCTGGCGGGAGCGGTTGACCACGTCCTTCAGGATCTTGTTGAGCGCCGTGCCGATATGGATGTTGCCGTTGGCGTAGGGCGGGCCGTCATGGAGGATGAAGGGGCGCCGGCCCTTGCCCGCCGCGCGCAGCTTCCCCCACAGCCCCATCGCATCCCACCTTGCGACCGCGGCGGGCTCCTTCTTCGGCAGGTCGCCGCGCATGGGGAAGGAGGTGGCCGGCAGGAAGACCGTATCCTTGTAGTCACGGTCGGCTTGCGCTTGCTGGGCGTCGTTCATGCGGGTTCTCGGGCAGCGGCGGCGGGCTGCGTTGTAAGGGGTGGCGCGTGGCGGTGTCCCGGCCCCTAGCGGGGGACCGGGCCGGTAATTCGCGCGATGTTCACCCGCACCATGGCCGGGTTATGCGGATCGGCGGCTTGCCCGGTCAAGCGCGGCGGGGTCATGCCACCCCCTCCCGGGCGGGCGGATCAGGTCAGGATCGCCCGCGCCCGCCCCGCATCCCTCACGATCTGGGCGCGCAGCTCGTCGAAACTGGCGAAACGCTGTTCCGCGCGCAGGAAGGCGCGCAGCGAGACGTCCAGCTCGGCGCCGTACAGATCGCCCGACCAGTCGAACAGATGGACCTCCAGCCGGCTGATGGCGCCTTCGGCAACGGTCGGGCGCCGGCCGAGATTGGCCACGCCGTTCACCTCCGCCCCGTCCGGCAGCCGCGCGGTGACGGCGTAGACGCCGCGCGCCGGTTCCAGATGGCGGCCGAGCGCGATGTTGGCGGTGGGAAAGCCGATGGTCCGGCCGCGCGCGTCCCCGTGCGCCACCACGCCGCGGATCGACCATGGCCGCCCCAGCGCAGCCGCGGCGTGCTCCGGGTAGCCCTCCTGCAGGTGGCGGCGGATGCGGCTGGAACTGATCGGCCCCTCGGCATCGCCCAGCGGCGGGACGATGGTCAGCCCGATCCCCAGCGCCTCCGCCCGCCCGGCCAGGAAGGCGGTGTCGCCGCCGCGCCGGTGGCCGAAGGCGAAATCCGGGCCGCAGGCGAGGTGCCGCGCGCCGATCCCGGCGTGCAGCACGTCCTCCACGAAAGCCTCGGCCGGCATGGTGGAGAACGTGCGGTCGAAGGTCACGGCGTAGACGATCGCGACCCCGAGCCGGGCCAGCGCCTCCGCCTTGGCGGGCAGCAGGGTGAGCCGGAAGGGCGGGTCGTCGGGGCGGAACAGCTCGCGCGGATGCGGCTCGAAGGTCAGCACGGCGAGCGGCGCATCCGGCCGCGCGGCGTGCAGGGCGCGGATCACGGTGGCGTGGCCGCGATGCACCCCGTCGAAATTGCCCAGCGCCACGCTCGCGCCGCGCAGGTCGGCGGGCACCTCGCGCCAGTCGGTGACGATGCGCACGCTCACATATCCCTCGACAGCTCGACCAGCTCCTGCGTGTGCGGATGTTCGGCGCGGCCCTCGCGCAGCGTCTCGGCGGTCAGTTCCTCGACGATCTGGCCGCCCTGCATCACCGCGAGCCGCCCGCACAGATGCGCCACGACGGCGAGGTTGTGGCTGACCAGGATGCAGGTGAGGGAGCGCGCGGCGCGCAGGTCGGCGAGCAGGTTCAGCACCTCCGCCTGCACCGACACGTCGAGCGCGGAGGTCGGCTCGTCCAGCAGCAGGATCGACGGCTCGCTCATCAGCGCGCGCGCGATCGCCACGCGCTGGCGCTGGCCGCCGGAGAGCTGGTGCGGGTAGCGGAAGCGCACGGCGGAAGGCAGCGCGACCTCCGCCAGCGCGCGGGCGATGCGCGTTTCGGCATCGCCGATCCCGTGCACCAGCAGCGGCTCCGACAGGATGCGGTCCACCGTCTGGCGCGGGTGCAGCGAGCCGTACGGGTCCTGGAAGACCATCTGCACGCGGCGGAAGAAGTCGCGGCCCCGGCGCGGTTCCATCGCGACGCCGTCGATGACGACCTCGCCGGTCCAGTCCGGGTTGAGGCCGGACAGCGCGCGCAGCACGGTGGACTTGCCCGATCCGCTCTCGCCCACCAGCCCGTAGGTCTCCCCGGGCGCGACGGCGAAGGATACGCCGCGCACCGCATGCACGTCCCCGAAGCGGACATGCAGGTCCTGCGCGGTGATCACGCGACCCACGCCGGGTCGCGCGCCAGCACCGGCAGGCGCAGGCGCGGCGCATCGAGCCGCGGCAGGCAGTCGAGCAGGCCGCGCGTGTAGGGATGCGTGGCGTGGGCGAGATCCTTCGCGGCGAGCGTCTCCATCACGCGGCCGGCATACATCACCGCCACGCGGTCGCAGAACCGCGAGACCAGCGGCAGGTCGTGGCTGATCAGCATCAGCCCCATGCCGCGCGCGGAGACCAGCTCCTCGATCAGCCGCAATATCTCCGCCTGCACGGAGGCATCGAGCGCGGAGGTCGGCTCGTCCGCGATCAGCAGGTCGGGATCGGGCGCGAGCATCATCGCGATCATCACCCGCTGGCCCATGCCGCCGGACAGCTCGTGCGGATAGGCGCGGGCGACGCGGCCGGGATCGCGGATGCGCACCTGCTCCAGCAGAGAGGCCGCCGCCTCCCGCGCTTCCTTCCAGCCGGCCCTGCGATGCGCGCGCCATGCCTCGGCGATCTGGTCGCCGGCACGCATCACCGGGTTCAGCGAATACTTCGGGTCCTGCAGGATCAGCCCGATCCGCTTGCCGCGCAGGTCGCGCATGATGCCTTCGGAAGCGGCGAGCACGTCCGTGCCGTCGAAGCGCAGCGCATCCGCCGTCACGCGCGCGCTGCGCGGCAGCAGGCGCATCAGCGCGCGGCCGGTGACGGACTTGCCGGACCCGGATTCGCCGACGATGCCGAACTTCTCGCGCCCCACCGTCATCGACACGCCGCGCACGGCATGGGTGAAGCCGGTGGCGGACGGGAAGAAGACGTTGAGGTCGCGGATCTCGGCGAGCGGCTGCCGGGCGTTCATCGCTGCTTCGGGTCCAGCACGTCGCGCAGCCCGTCGCCCAGCAGGTTGAACGACAGCGAGGCGACGAAGATCGCGATGCCCGGGATCACCGGCACCCACCACTGGTCGAGGATGAAGCGCCGCGCGGTCGCGATCATCGTGCCCCATTCAGGCAGCGGCGGCTGCGCGCCGAGGCCGAGGAAGCCGAGCCCCGCCGCGGTCAGGATGATCGAGGACATGTCGAGCGTGACGCGCACGATCAGCGACGGGATGCACATCGGCGTCACGTGCCGCAGCACGATGCGCGCCGCCGACGCGCCGGTCAGCCGCACCGCCGCGACGTAGTCGGCGTTGCGGATGGTCAGCGTCTCCGCCCGCGCGAGCCGCGCATAGGGCGGCCAGGCGGTCAGCGCGATGGCGAACACCGCGCTCTCCACCCCCGGCCGCATCGCGGCGACGAAGGCGAGTGCCAGGATCAGGCGCGGGAAGGCGAGGAACACGTCCGTCACCCGCATCAGGATGCGGTCGAGGAACCCGCCCGCGTAGCCCGCCACGCAGCCGACGATCAGGCCGAGCGGTGCCACCAGCAGCACGACGGCGACGACCATCCCCAGCGTGATGCGCCCGCCGTAGAGGATGCGCGAATACACGTCCCGCCCCAGCTCGTCGGTACCGAACCAGTGTTCGGCCGAGGGCGGCGCGAGGCGGTTGCCGAGGTTCTGCACGCTCGGGTCATGGGTGGCGAGCAGGGGTGCTGCGAGCGACAGCAGCAGCATCGCCACGGCCACGATCAGCCCGCCCATGGCGAGCGGATTGCGCCGGAAGGCGAGCCAGGCCTGATAACGCTGGCCCCAGACCGCCTGCCTGCGCGAGGACGGCGTGTCGGACAGCAGCCAGTCGCGGCTGAACGTGGCGCTCATCGCACGCGCGGGTCCAGCAGCCGGTACAGCGTGTCGGCCAGCAGGTTCAGGGCCACGTAGATCAGCCCCACCACCAGCGTCGCGCCCAGCACGGCGTTCATGTCCGCGTTCAGCAGCGACACGGTCAGGTACTGGCCGAGGCCCGGCCACGCGAAGATCGTCTCGGTCAGCACGGCACCTTCCAGAAGTCCCGCGTAGGTCAATGCGAGGATCGTCACCATCGGCACGGCGACGTTGCCGAACGCATGGCGCCAGATGATGCGGGTTGAGGACAGGCCCTTGGCGCGCGCGGTGATGACGTACTCGCTGCGCAGCTCGTTCAGCATGAACGCGCGCGTCATGCGCGCGATGTAGGCGAGCGAGAAGAAGGCGAGCACGCAGGCCGGCTGCGCCAGATGCGCCACCGCATCCCAGAACGCGCCCCAGTCGCCGGCAAGCGCCGCGTCCAGCGTCAGCACGCCGGTACGGATATCGACCATGTCCTGATAGACGATGCCCTGCCGCCCGGGTCCCGGCGCGATGCCGAGCCGCGCGTAGAACACCAGCAGGCTCAGCAGCGCGAGCACGAAGATCGGCAGCGAGTGCCCGATCAGCGAGAACACCCGCACCGCCTGATCGACCAGCGAACCCTGCTTCACCGCCGCGAGCACGCCCAGCGGGATGCCGATCAGCGCGGCAAGCACGATGGCCGTCGTCGCCAGCTCGAACGTCGCGGGGAAGAAGGTCAGGATGTCCTGCCCCACCGTGTTCGACGTCATCACCGAGCGGCCCAGATCGCCGCGCAGCAACTGGCCGACATAGGTGACGAACTGCACGTAGAGCGGCTGGTCCAACCCCAGCGCCGCGCGGGTCTGCTCGACCACGTCCTGCGGCGCGCGGTCGCCGACGATCGCGATCACCGGGTCGATCGGCATCACGCGGCCGATGAAGAAGGTGACGAGGACGAGGCCGAAGAGGGTGATGGGGATGCTGGCGGCCGAAGCCGCCAGCGCCTTCATCCGACGCGAAGTCACGGGATCAGGCCTTGGCGAGGCTCTTCCAGCGGTTGCGGTCGTTCATCGGGCCGGTGTCGATGCCGGTGACGCCCGGCCGGCTCGTCCAGACCTCGATCTCCTGCAGCATGATCACGAACGGGCTGGTGCGCTGATGCTCGCGCTGGATGTCGATGTACATCTGCGCGCGCTTCTCCGGATCGGACTCGCGCAGGGCTTCCATCACCCGCGCGCTCAGCTCGGGGATCAGCCAGCTCGACCGCCACGCCGTGGTGCGGTTGCGCGCATCGTCGGCGTTGTCGATGTTGATCGAGAAGGTCTCGGCGTTGGAGTGCGGATCTAAGTAGTCGCTGCCCCAGCGGGAGACGGACATGTCGTGCTGGCGCGCGCGCACCTTGGTGATCACCGCGCGGCTCTCGCCGGGCTGCATGCGCAGCCGGATCTTCAGGTCGGCGAGGTTGGCCTGCACCGCCTGCGCGATGTCGCTGACCGGCCAGGTGGAGGCGTAGTCGAAGCTCATCTCGAACCCGTCGGCCAGCCCCGCGTCGGCCATCAGCTTCCGCGCCTCGTCGATCTTCCGCGAGAAGGGCTTCTCGGTCAGCGCGCCGGGCAGGCCCTCGGGCAGGAAGGCCTGATGCACGGCCCAGGTGTTGGGCGTGATGTTGCGCGCGATGCCCTCGTAGTCGATCGCGAGCTTGATCGCCTGCTTCACTTCCGGCCGGGCGAGGTTCGGGTTCTTCTGGTTCAGCGCCAGATAGAGCAGCGCGGCCTTGCGCTGCTTGTGCACGCCGAACTTACCCTCGGCGATGACCTGCTTGATGATGTCGTCGCTGAGGTTGCGCGCGATGTCCGCATCGCCGCGCTGCAGGCCCAGGAGCTGCGCCGACGGATCGGCGGTGTGGCGCATGATGATGCGCCGCGTCGCCGGCTTGTCGGTCGCGTTCGGGTTGGCTTCCAGCGTCACGCTGTCGCTCGCGCGCCAGGCGCGCAGCATGAACGGGCCGGAGCCTGCGGAATTCTGCTTCAGCCACGCATTGCCCAGATCGTCGCCCTGCGCCTTCGGCAGTGCGGCGGCCTTCTCGACCACGCTGCCGACCACGGCGGACAGGCAGTAGAGCAGGAAGGGCAGGGAGGTCTGCTCGGCCGTCTCCATCACCAGCGTGCGCGGATCGGTCGCGCGGATGCGCTGGGCGACGTTGTCCTTGGTGAAGCCGAACTGGTTGATGATGAAGGCGGGGCTCTTGTTCAGGATCACCGCGCGCTGCAGCGACCAGGCGGCGTCCTCCGCCGTCACCGGATTGCCGGAGGAGAATTTCGCGCCCTGCTTCAGCCGGAAGGTGAAGGTCTTGCCACCGGCCCCGGCCTCCCAGCTCTCCGCCAGCTCGCCCACGAGCTGGGAGGGGTTGCTGTTCGGGGTGGTGACCAGCTTCTGGTAGACGTTGCCGCAGATCTCGGAGCCGGTGAACTCGAAGCACTCGCCGGGATCGAGCGTGATGATGTCGTCGATCTGCTTGGCCATCACGATCACGCCCGGCGGCGTCTGCGCCAGCGCGGGGGCAAGCGGCGCGGCGGCGGACGCCGCGAGCAGCAGGCGACGGTTCAGCATGGGGCCGGGTCTCCGAGAATGAATACCACCGATGATAGGCCTCGGGCGGGGCGGCTAGAAGCCCCCCGCCGCGCGGGCCGGGATCACATCGGGCGGACGCCCGGCCGGCCGGTCAGTCCTTGCCGAGATAGGCGGTGGCGTCGATCTCGACCAGACAATCGGGGGAGCCGAGGCCGCTGACGATGCAGGAAACCCGGTGCGGCGGGTCCTCGGCGAAGTTGGCGAAGTAGACATCGTTCATCGGCTGCCAGTTGGCGCGGTCGGTCACGTAGACCGTGCACTTGACCACGTCCTTCATGGTGCCGCCGGCTTCTTCGATCAGCGCGCGGATATTGTCGAGCGTCTGCTGCGTCTGCGCCCGCACGTCGCCGATGGCGAACCTGCCGTTCACGTCGCGGCCGGTGGAGCAGACGAACATGAACCCGCCCGCGACCGTCGCCTGCGCGAAGGGCAGGGAGGGCTTGAAGACACGGTCGGAGGAAACGGCGCGCTTCGGCATGGGATCTCCTGATCTGGCCGGCCGATGCTGCGGCACCCCCCGCGCATTGACAACACGGGGGCGGGCCGGAACGTTCCGGACAGGACCAGAAGGAGGCGCCCTGTGCCCACACGCCGCAGCATCATGTCGCTCGCGCTTGCCATGCCCGCGATCGTGCGCGGGGCGGATGCACAGGTGCTCGCGGGCGGGCGGCAGATGCGATGGGTGGTGCCGTTCCCGCCCGGCGGCGCGGCCGACGCGATCGCGCGGATCTGGGCCGATGCGTTCACCGGCGCGACCGGCCAGTCGATCGTGGTGGACAACCGCGGCGGCGCGAACGGCGTGCTCGGCATCCAGGCGGTGATGGCGGGGCCGGCGGACGGCAGCGTGCTCGGCATCTTCAACGTCGCCTTCTTCACCGCGCTGCCGCTGATGATGGCGCGCCCGCCCTACACCACCGCGGACCTGGTGCCGATCAGCCGGCTCGTCACCTCCACCGTGGTCTGCTGCGTGACCGCCGAGCGCGCGAAGGAACGCGGCTGGACGGATTTCCGCGCGCTGATCGAATGGGCGCGCAAGCCGGGCAACCAGCTCACCAAGGGATCGGCCAGCAATGGTGGGCCCTCGCACCTGCTGATCGCGACCATCGCCAAGCGGTCGGGCGCGGACATCCTGCACGTGCCGTATCGCGGCGGCGCGCCGGCGCTGAACGACCTGCTCGCCGGGCAGATCGACATGGTGTTCGACTTCATGCCCGCGCTGATGCCGCAGATCGCCGCCGGCAAGCTGATCCCGCTCGCGGTGGGATCGAAGGCGCGCAGCCCGCTGATGCCGGACGTGCCCGGCCTCGGCGAGTTCCCCGACCTGAACGTCGCCGATCTCGACCTGCAGTCGTGGAACGCGCTGACCGCGCCGAAGGGCATTCCCGATGCGGTCACGCAGGCGATCGCGGACGGCGTGCAGCGCGGCGCGCAGGCGCCGGGCCTCGCGCAGAAGCTGGCCGCGGCGGGGCTGGTGCTCGCCACCACCGATGGCCCGGCGGCGACATCTGCGCTGATCGCGGCCGACGCGCCGCGCTGGCGGGAGATGGTCGAGGTGTCGGGCGCGCGGATCGAGTAGCGGCTACGGCTCCGCGAACGCGCCCGCCGCCCAGCCAGGCAGGGCGGCGGCGTGCGCCGGATCGCGCACCGCCCGCGCGAGCGCGAGGCCGAGGCACGCGGCGAACTTGAAGCCGTGGCCGGAGAAGCCGGACATCGCCCAGCAGGCGGGGCCGAGCGGCTCGACCACGAAGCTTTCCTCCGGCGCCACGTCGTAGAAGCAGGCCCTGACCTCCGCGACGCGATAGCCCCCGGGATCGCGCAGCCGGCCGGCGGCGCGCGCGAGGATCGCGGCCGCCTCCTCCTCGCCGGCCTCGCGGTCGCCGTCGGGGTCGCCGGTCATGCTGAACGTGTGGTCGCCGAGCTTCAGCCCGGTGCCGGCGACCGGCGGCACGGCGTAGAAGCCGCCATCGAAGTCGAGCACCATCGGTGCGGCTGCCCATGCCGCGTCCAGCCCGGCGGGCGGATCGACATACACCACCACCTGCCGCGACGGCGTCACGCGACCGGCGAGCGCCGGCACCAGACGCGGGGCCCATGCGCCGGCAGCGACCACCAGCAGATCGGCCGACCGCTCGCCGCCATCGCCGAGCCGGACGGCCGCGCGGTCGGGGTACACCTCCGTCACGCGGCCGCGCAGGATCGTCGTGCGCGCGGCGAGCGCGGCGACGATCCGGTCCGCCAGCAGCACGCCGCCGGCCGGCAGGTACAGCGCATCGTCCGCCTGCGGGCCGAGGAAGGCGAAGCGCTGCGCCAGCTCGCCGGCGTGCAGCATCCCGAAGGGCTGGCCCTCCGCCTCCAGCGCCAGCCGCGTCTCGCGCAGCCAGACATTGGCCGCATCGCCCAGCGCGAGCACGCCGGTGGGGACGTGCAGCGTCTCGCCGATATCGTCCCATACCTGCGCCCAGGCGGCATAGGCGTCGTCCACCATGCGCATGTAGCCGCGCCGGGCGCCGTAGGCGTGGCGGATCAGCCGGTGCCGGTCCACCGAGGCAGCGCGCGGATTGGGCACCGCGTCCTGCTCGATGACCTCCACCTGCCATCCGTCGCGCCGCAGCGCCCAGGCCGCCGACAGCCCCATGATACCCGCGCCGACAATGAGAGCCCGTTGCGTCATGACCCGATCCTAACGCGCGGGGCCGAAGACCAGATCCGGCACGATCAGCGTGATCGAGGGGAACACGGTGATCAGCACGAGCGCGGCCAGAAGCGGCACGTAGAACGGCACCACCGCGCGGATCAGCGACTGCAACGGCAGCTCCCCCACGCGCGCCACCACGAACAGCGCGATCCCCATCGGCGGCGTCAGCAGGCCGATCATCAGGTTGTAGGTGAGCACGAGGCCGAAATGCACCGGATCGATGCCGACCGCGAGCACCACCGGCATCAGCACCGGCACGGTCAGCACCATCACCGCCAGCGCCTCCATGAACATGCCGAGGAACAGCAGCAGCAGGTTGATCAGCGCGAGCAGCACCAGCGGATCGTCGCTGACGCCGAGCAGCATCTCCGCCACCTGCTGCGGCACGCGCGCACGCGCCAGCACCCAGTTGAACAGCGTCGCCGCGGCGACGATGAAGCCGACCACGGCGGTGGTGTTCATGCTCTCGCTGAACACGCGCACCAGGTCGCCCCAGCCGAGTTCGCGATAGACCACCGTGCCCAGCAGCAGCGCATAGAGCGCCGCCACAGCCGCGGCCTCGGTGGCGGTGAAGATGCCGGCGAACATCCCGCCCATGATGATGCCGGGCGTCAGCAGCGGCAGGATGGCGCGCGCGGTGGCGCGGCCGCGCCCCGCCCAGCTCATGCGCGCGCCGCGCGGGAAGTTGCGCCGGCCCGACACCCACCAGACATAGGCCATCAGGCACAGGCCGATCACGAGGCCCGGCAGGATGCCGCCGAGGAACAGCCGACCGACCGAAACATTGGCGATCACCGCGTAGAGCACGAGCGGGATGGAGGGCGGGATGATCGGCCCGACGACGCAGGAGGCGCAGGTCAGCGCGGCGGAGAAGTCGCGCGGGTAGCCCTCCTTCGTCATGGCGCGGATCTCGAGCGCGCCGAGCCCGCCGGCATCGGCCACGGCACTGCCCGACATGCCGGAGAAGATGATCGAGCCGACCACGTTCACATGCCCCAGCCCGCCGCGCAGATGGCCGACGAAGGCGTTGGCGAAGTCGTAGATGCGGTCGGTCACGCCCGACGTGTTCATCAGGTTGCCGGCGAGGATGAAGAACGGCACCGCCAGCAGGGTGAAGCTGTCCGCGCCCGCCATCAGCCGCTGCGGCGCGCCGATCGCGGGTGCGCCCTCGATCATCAGCCAGCCCATCGCGACCACGCCGAGCGCGAAGGCGACCGGCATGGCGAGCGCGACGAGGCCCAGCCACGCGCCGAAGAAGCCGGCCATCAGAAGTCGCGCCCCGTCGCGTGTTCCAGCACCGCGCCGCTGCGCCAGGCGGCGATGTCCTCCATCATGCCGGCGACGGTGCGATAGGCGGCGAACGCCATGGACAGCGGGACGATGCCGAGGACGAGGCCGGTCGGGATCTCCATCGCCTCGCTCGGCAGGTCCCAGACCTGCCCGGCCGCGCGCCAGCCGTACCAGACCATCGCGACGCAGAAGCCGAGCACGAGCGCCTGCGTGAGCAGCACCACCGCGAGCCGGGCGCGGGGCGGCAGATGCTCGACGAGGAAGGGGATGCCGACATGGCTGCGGTCGCGCACCGCACCCGCCGCGCCGAAGAACACCACGCCGACATAGAGGTAGCGCGCGGCCTCCTCGCTCATGCCCGACGGATCATCGAGCACGTAGCGCGTGAACACCTGCCACAGCACCACCGCGAACAGCACGACGCCGAGCAGGACGGTCAGCCATTCCTCGACCGGCGGCAGCCGCCAGATGCGCGCGATCACAGCGCCTGCAACGCCGCGAACACGCCCTTGCCCCAGACCTCCTCGTATTTCTCGTAAAGCGGCGCGAGCGCCACGCGGAAGGCGTCGCGGTCGGAGTCGATGAACTGCACGCCGCGGCCCTCGAACTCGCTGCGCAGCGCCTGCTCGTTGTCGCGCACCAGCTTGTCGCTGACCTCCGCCCCGTCGCGGAGCGCGAGGCGCAGGTGCTCCCGGTCCGCCGGGTTCAGCGTGTCCCATGTCATCGAGCTGACCGTGGGCAGCAGCGGCACCAGGATGTGCCCGGTCAGGTTGATGTAGCGCTGCACCTCCATGAACTTGTTCGCCGCGATCGTGGGCAGCGGGTTCTCCTGCCCGTCGATCACGCCGGTCTGCAGCGACAGGTACACCTCGCCCAGCGACATCGGCGTGGGCGCCGCGCCCAGCGTGCGCATCATGTCCACGAACAGCGGCGCCTGCGGCACGCGCATCTTCAGCCCGCGCATGTCGCCCGGCCCGCGGATGGCCCGGTCCCGCGTCGTCATGTGCCGCGTGCCGTAGTACCACGCCTCCATCGGCCGCATGCCGCGCTGGGTGGCGAGCTGGTTGAAGCTCGCCTGGATCGCCGGGTGGCCGATCATGCGCAGGATCTGGTCGAAGTCGCGCGACAGGAACGGCGATTCCAGGATCGAGATCGACCGCACCCAGGACCCGAGCACCGCGGGGCCGGTGATGCACAGGTCGAGCGTGCCCTGCTGCACCTGGGTCAGCATCTCGCGTTCCGCGCCGAGCTGGGAGGCGGGGAAGTTGTCGATCTTCAGCCGCCCGTTGGTGCGCCGGCCGAGCGATTCGGCGGCGTGGTTGATGCCGCGCGTGACCTCGCCGTCGGGCGGCTGCACGTGGCCGAAGCGCAGGGTGCGGGCGGGCGACTGGGCCCGCGCGACGAGGGGCGCGGCAAGACCTGCGGCAAGCGCGGCACGCCGCGGCAAACCCCGGATGGGCCGTTTCATGCGTCCTCCCCCGCGGCCGATGCCGGCCGCATCGTTACGGTCAGCGTCGCATGGCCGCGACCGTTACGGGAAGGGGTCTATTCCGGGCGGAAGACGCGCGCGTGCTGGGGCTGCCAGGCGACCGCGGCGGCGGACCCGACCGACAGGCCCGACGTGCCGGCCGCCGCCGGGCGCTTGGCCATGATCTCCCCGCCCTGGCCCAGTTCCAGCCGCAGCCGGACATGGTCGCCGAGGTAGATCGCCTCCAGCAGCTTGGCCGGCAGCGCCTCGGCCCCCAGCGCATCGGCCTCCACGCCGGCCAGCGCGATGCGTTCGGGGCGGATGGAGACCACGCAGCGCGCGCCGGCCGCGTTCACGTCCGCGGGCGCCGCCTCCACCACCGGCCCGCAATCGAGCTTCACCCGCACCAGATCGTCGTCCACCGCCTCGATCACGCCGGGCAGGCGGTTGTTCTCGCCGATGAAGCGGGCGACGAAGGCGTCGGCCGGGCGCTCGTACAGCGCCTCCGGCACGTCGAGCTGGCGGATCTCCCCGTCCGAGAACACGGCGATCCGGTCGCTCATGGTCAGCGCCTCGGACTGGTCGTGGGTGACGTAGACCATCGTCACGCCCAGGCTTTCGTGGATGTGCCGGATCTCGAGCTGCATCTCCTCGCGGAGCTGCTTGTCGAGCGCGCCCAGCGGCTCGTCGAGCAGCACCACCGGCGGCTCGAACACCAGCGCGCGGGCAAGGGCCACGCGCTGCTGCTGGCCGCCCGAAAGCTGCGTCGGCCGGCGTTCGGCGAAGCCGGGCATGCGCACCATCTCCAGCGCCCGGTTCACCCGGATGCGCTGCTCGGCGCGCGCGATCCCGCGCACGGAGAGCGGGAAGGCGACGTTCTCGGCCACCGTCATGTGCGGGAACAGCGCGTAGTTCTGGAACACCACGCCCAGGCCGCGCTTGTGCGGCGGGGTGCGGGCGATGTCCCGCCCGTCGAGCAGGATCCGCCCTTCGGTGGGCTGCTCGAACCCCGCCAGCATCATCAGCGTTGTGGTCTTGCCGGATCCCGAGGGGCCGAGAAGCGTGAGGAATTCACCCTGCATGATGTCCAGATGCAGGTCGCGGACCACCATCGTGCGTCCGTCATAGGATTTCCGCACGCCATCGAACCGAACCAGCGCGGCGCCAGTCTGAGCCATACAGCCTCCTGCGCGTTTGCCTGCATGGGACATGGACGGGGCCCGCTCGGCAAGACCGGGCGGGAACTTTCCGCCCGCGCCCATGTTTGGGGGGCTCAGGTCCGGCAGGAAGGAGCAGACCCCATGGCCGCAGAAGACAAGGCCCGCAACATCGCCGACGAGCTCGCCGAGCTCCGCGCCCAGGTCGAGAGCATGATGAAGGACCGCGTGGCGCCGTCCGTCTCGCGCATCGCCCACCAGGCGGAGGACTACGCCAAGCAGGCGGCCGACGAGGTGCGCTACCGCACCGACCAGTTCTCCGGCACCGTCCGCGACCAGCCGCTGACCTCGATCCTGATCGCGGCGGCGGTGGGCTGGCTCATCGGCCGCGTCACCCGCTAGGGGCGATGTTACCCATCAGCGCCGCGAAGGCCGCCGCGCAGGCAGAGGTGCTGCGCGAGCGGCTGCGGATGCAGCTTCTCGGCCGGCGCATCCTGGCCGCGCTGATCGCCTGCATCTTCGTGGCCGCGGCGGTGATCGAGATCCACATGGCCGCCTACTACATGCTGTTCGACCGGTTCGGGTCGAAATGGACCCCGCTGATCCTCGCCGGGGGCGATTTCGCCCTCGCGGTGCTGGTGCTGCTGGTCGTCGGCCGGGTCGGTTCGCTCGAACGCCAGGCGGCGGAGGCGGCCGAGCTGCGGGACCGCGCGCTGGGCGAGGCGGGGCGGTCGCTCACCATGGTCGCCACGGTCGCGCCGGTACTGCGGCTGCTGCGCGGGCGGGGCGGGCTGATGGCCGCCGCCGCGGCGGCGGCGACCACGCTGCTGTTCCGCGGCCGGTAGCGCATTTTCCGCTTACACGGAGCCGGCGCCGGCTGATCGAGAAAGGGCGCCGGCTCCCGCTCAGCGGCCCAGCAGCACGATCACCACGCCCGTGATGATCAGGACGAGGCCCGCCACGTCCGCCCGGCGCAGCGTCTCCTTCAGGTAGAAGCGGCTGAACAGCAGGGTGAACACCATCTCCACCTGACCCACGGCGCGCACCAGCGCGACCGGGGCGAAGGCGAAGGCGGTGAACCAGCTCGCCGACCCGCAGGCGGACAGCGCGCCCACCCACATCGAATCCCGCCAGGTGGTGAAAACCAGCCGCGCCTGCGCCGGTTCGCGCAGCAGCATGTAGCTGCCCTGCATCACGGTCTGCATGGCGTTCATCACCACCAGCCCCGTCAGCGCGTTCAGCACCAGATCGACCTGCGGCAGCGACTGGTTGGCCGCCTTGATGAACACCGCGCTGAACGCGAAGCCGAGCCCCGCCCCCAGCCCGCACAGGGCCGCCGGTTGCACGGTGGCCCGCGCCAGCTCCGCCGGGTTCAGCCCCTTGCCCACCAGCGACAGGACCAGCACGCCGGTCACGCCGATCAGGATGCCGACGACGGCCATGGCGGTGATCGTCTCGCCGAGCAGCAGCCACGCCAGCACCGCCCCCTGCACGGCCTCCGTCTTGGAATAGGCCGTGCCCACGGCGAAGTTGCGGTGGCCGAACGCCATGATCAGCAGGTTGGTGCCGGCGATCTGCGCCAGCCCCCCGGCCGCGCAGGCGGCGAGGAAGCCTGCCGTCGGCGCGGGCGGCGGCCGGCCGATGGCGAGGCAGTACAGGCCGAGGAACAGCGCGCCGAACGGCACGCCGTACAGGAAGCGCACCACCCCCGCGCCGTTGACCGACAACTGCCCCCGCAGCCGCTGCTGCAGCGCCGTGCGCCAGGTCTGGAAAAGAGCGGCGGAGAAGGTCGCCGCGGTCCAAAGCTCCATTCAGCCGAGCCTCGGGTCGAGCCAGGGTCGCGGCACGGGAACGACCGGCCGTCGCGCCGCCAGCGCCTCGTCCACCGCCACGCCGAGGCCCGGCCCCGCGGGCACCACGGCCGCGCCGTCCGCGAACTTCAGGTCGGCGCCGCGCACGCAGTCGTTGAACAGCGGCGATTCGCCGAACTGCACCTCCAGGATCAGGAAGTTCGGCAGCGTCGCGCAGAGATGCAGCGAATGCGCGTGGCAGACCGGGCCGGTGGGGTTGTGCGGCGCGACCTCCACGCCCGCGCTGTGCGCGAGTGCCGCGATCCGGCGGATCTCCTCATGCCCGCCGGCGTGCTTGATGTCGGGCATCAGCACGTCATACGCGCCCGTCTCGATCAGCGGCCGGTAGGCGGCGAGCCCGGCGAGCGTCTCCGCTCCTGCCAGCCGCATCCCGCGATCGTTGGCGAGGCTGCGCAGGCGGCGGATCTCCGGCAGGTTCGCCTCCGCGACCGGGCATTCGATCCAGTACAGGCCCACCGGCGCGAGGTCGCGGATCAGCGCCGCCGCGCCGGCCGGCGAGAAGCGCCAGTGGCAATCGACCATCACGTCCACGCCGGTGCCCACCGCCGCACGCACCGCCTCGATGCAGGCGATGCCGTCGGCGCGGCGCGCGCGATGTTCCGGCGCCGCCGCATCCTCCCACACCACGCCGTCGAAGGGGGCGAGCTTGATGGCGCGGAATCCGGCATCGACGGCCCGTTGCGCGGCGGCGGCGAAGCCGTCGGGCGTGCGCGGATCGGTGCCGCGGTTGATGTTGGCGTAGAGCGGAATCCGCTCCCGCAGCGCACCGCCCAGCAGGCGCGCGACGGAGACACCGGCCGCCTGCGCGGACAGATCGGTCAGCGCCTGTTCCAGCGCCGAGATCGCGGTGTGCCGCACCATCCCGCCCGGCGCATGCGGCAGCAGCCGCGCAAGCACGGCACGGTCGCGCGCATCGCGACCGACCACGTCACGCGCGAGGCGGGCGACCTGCACCGCCATCGCCTCCTCGTGATTGGCGAGCGTCGCCTCGCCCCAGCCCACGCGCCCGTCCTCCGCCTCGGCGCGGACGAACAGCCAGTTGGTCCTGGGCGTGACGTTCAGCCCGACAAGGCCCAGCCCGGCGAGCTTCATCAGTCGAGCCTGATCCCGGTGCTGGCGACCAGCGCCTTCCACTTCGCCACGTCGTCGTGGATGCGCTGCGCGAATGCCTCGGGCGTCGAGGCGACCACCTCGTTGCCGAGGATCGCCGCCTTCTCCTTCAGCCCCGGCCCCGCCGCGATCTCCACGATCGCGCCGTGCAGCGCGTCCACGATCTCGCGCGGCAGGCCGGGCGGGCCGAGCAGGCCGTTCCAGGCGATGGTCTCGTAGCCGGGCAGTCCGCTCTCCGAGACGGTCGGCACGTCCGGCAGGTCAGGCCAGCGATGCAGGGAGGTCACGGCGACCGCCACCACCTCGCCACGGCGGATCACCGGCATGACGTTCGACAGGTTCATGAACGCGACCGGCGGCTCGCCCTGGATCACCGCCTGCACCATCGGCGGCGCGCCGCGGAACGGCACGTGCTGCAGGTCCACGCCCGCGCGCTGCTTGAACAGTTCCATCGACAGGTGCGCCGACGATCCCGGCCCGCCGGAGCCGAAGTTCAGCACGCCGGGCTGCGCGCGCGCCTGCGCGATCAGATCCTGCACCGTCGCCACCGGCAGCTTCGCCCTGTTGACGACCAGCACGTTGGGGCCCTGCACGACCAGCGAGATCGGCGTGAAGCTGTTCAGGTCATACGGCAGGTTGCTGTAGAGCGCGCCGTTGATGCCGTTCGATCCGGCATTGCCGATCAGCAGCGTGTAGCCGTCAGGAGGCGAACGCCAGACCGCCTCCACGCCGATGCGCCCACCCGCGCCGGGGCGATTGTCCACCACGAAGGACTGGCCGAAGCGGCGCGCGAACTCGTCGGCGAGCACGCGCGCGATGATGTCGCCGCCACCGCCCGGCGCATCCGGGGCGATGATGCGCACCGGCCGGTCCGGCCACGCGGCCTGGGCGAAGGATGCACAAGCCAGCATGGCCGCAAGCAATAGCGCCTTCATCACGGTCCCTCCTGACGCAAAGCGTGGTGGCCGGCGCGCGGGCGCGTAAAGACGTGGGGCTTTGCCCCACGCCCCGGCAGGGGCGCTGCCCCTGCACCCCGCCAAGGGACACGGCCCCTTGGATCCGCGTTTCT
>JBBCJT010000172.1:0-39724 GCA_037190665.1 Rhodovastum atsumiense
GAGCCATGGCGGGCAGCCGTTCCTCACCGCCTACGCCGCCTCCAAGGGCGCGCTCGCCACGCTCACCCGCAACGCCGCGCACGGGCTACGCGCGCGGCGCATCCGGGTGAACGGCATCAATCTCGGCTGGGCCGACACGCCCGGCGAACACACGATCCAGGCGCGCGACGGCCGGCCGCCCGACTGGCTCGCCGGGGCTGAGGCCGCGCAGCCCTTCGGCCGGCTGATCCGGCCGCGCGATGTCGCCGGCCTCGCCGTGTACCTGCTGTCCGATGCCGCCGAGATGATGACCGGCGCGCTGATCGACTTCGACCAGAACGTGATGGGAGCCTATGGCTGATGACGCCTGAGCAGCTTGCGCACCGCCGCGATGCGGCAGCATTCCTGGCGAAGGAGGCAGCCGCTCTCGCCGCGCGGCTGCGCGCGGAGGGCCGTGGCGTCGCGGGACTGAAGGGCGCGCAGGATTTCGTCACCGAAGCCGATGGCGCGACCGAACGCTTCCTGCGCGAGCGACTGGCGGCGCTGTTTCCCGGCGAGGCGGTGCTCGGCGAGGAGATGGGCGGTTCGCCCGCCGGCGCCGGCCCGCTGTGGATCCTCGACCCCATCGACGGCACCTCCAACTTCGCCCGCGGTGGCGACCGCTGGTGCGTCTCGGTCGGGTTCGTGCTCGGGGGTCGCCCCCTCGCGGGCGCGATCGCGCGACATGCGCCGGCGGAGGTGTTCGCGGCGGCGCACGGGCTGGGCGCGACATTGAACGGCGCGCCCATCCACGCAGCCGGGACCAACGACATCGCGCGCGCCATCATCGAGGTCGGCTGGTCGTTCCGCACGCCCGTCGCGCGGTTTCACCACCTCTCGGAGCGACTGATGGCGGCGGGTTCCGGCCTGCGCTGCGGCGGCTCCGGCGCGCTGGGTCTCGCCGAGGCGGCGGCCGGCCGGCTCGACGGCTACCTTGAGCTGCACATCAACGCCTGGGATGCCGCCGCCGCGATGGTGATCGCACGCGAGGCCGGGGCCTGGACGAACGCATTCGACAGCGGCGACTGGCTGGCGAACGGCAATCCCGTGGGCATCGGCGCGCCGGCGCTGGGCGAGCGGCTGGCCGCGCTGCTCGAAACCTGACGCTCGCGCCGCGCCGCCGGCAATGCCAGACTGCCGCCCACGGGCGTCAGACCCGGCCGCCGGGGAGGGGAGAGCAGCCACATGCATTGGCGTGGTTTCGTCGGCGCCGTCCTGATCGGCGCATCCTGGTTCATGCCGGCCGGCGCGCAGGCGCAGGGCCAGCTCACCGTGTACTGCTCGGTGCAGGAGGAATGGTGCCGCCCGATGGTCGCGGCTTTCGAACGCACGACCGGCATCCGTGTGGCCATGACACGCAAGAGCGCCGGCGAGACGCTCACGCAGATCCGCGCCGAATCGGCCAACCCGCGCGGCGACATCTGGTGGGGCGGCACCGGCGATCCGCACATGCAGGCGGGGCAGGAAAACCTGACGGTCGAATATCGCTCGCCCGGCCTGTCGGAGCTGCACGACTGGGCGGTGCGGCAGGCCGAGCAGGCCGGGCACCGCACCGTCGGCATCTATGCCGGCGCGCTGGGCTACACCTACAATGCCACCGAACTCACGCGCCGCCGCCTGACCGCGCCGCGCTGCTGGGCGGATCTGACCAAGCCCGAGTTCCGTGACGAGGTGCAGGTTGCGGATCCCAATACCTCCGGCACCGCCTACACGATGCTCGCGACCGTGGTGCAGCTCATGGGCGAGGAGCCGGCCTTCACCTTCCTCCGCGCGCTCCATCGCAACGTGAACCAGTACACCCGTTCCGGCGCCGCACCGGCCCGAGCGGTCGCCACCGGGGAGACGCTGGTCGGCATCGTCTTCCTCCACGATGCGGTGACGCAGAAGGTCACCGGCGCGCCGCTGGAGATCGTCGGCCCGTGCGAGGGGACCGGCTACGAGATCGGCTCGATGTCGATCATCCGCGGCGCGCGCAACCTCGACAACGCGAAGCGCTTCTACGACTGGGCGCTGACGGCGGAGGCGCAGGCGATCGGCGCGGAGGCGAAGGCGTACCAGCTTCCCTCCAACCGCGCTGCGCCGATCCCGCCGCAGGCTCCGCGGTTCCAGGACATCAAGCTGATCGACTACGACTTCGCGCGCTGGGGCAACGCGGAGGAGCGCAATCGCCTGCTGGCGCGCTGGGACAGGGAGGTGCGCGCCGCCGGGCGCTGACGGCACGCGCGCATGGGTGCCGCAGCGGTCGCGCGCATCGCCCTGATCTGCGCGGCCGTCGGCGTGCTGCTGTTGCCCTGGTACGGGCTGGAGACACTTGGCGGCTGGCCGTTCGGTGCGGCGGCATCGCTGGCGGTGCTGCTGGTGCAGGGCGCGGCGCCGTGGCTCTGGCCGATCCCAGTGTTGCTTCTGCTGGCCCTCACATCGTCGGGATGGGGGCGGATCGCGGCCGGGGTCGGCGTCCTCGCGTGGGTGGCGGTGCAGGGGATCGCGATCGGGCTGCCGGGTAGCACAGCCGGTTTCGCCGCATCTCTGGTCGGAGCGGACGCGACCCAACCGGCGCTCGGCTGGGGGGCGCTGTTCGTGTTGGCTGGTGCCACCGGACTGCTCGCCGCTGGCCTCGCCCAGCGTGGCGCATTCGGGGCGGATGCGCTGATCGCGTTTCTCACGCTCGCCAGCCTGCTGCTGCTGGTCGTGTTCGTCTTCGCGCCACTTGCGACCGTGCTCGCCGCCGCTGCTGTCGATGGCGGGCACTTCTCCCTCGGCGCGCTGATCGCGCGGCTTGGTGCGGGGGAGGCATGGAGCCTAGGCTGCATCGCCGCGCGGCAGGGCTGCGGCGTGGTGTGGAACACGCTGGTGCTGGCCGTGCTGGCGAGCGTGTTGTCCACGGCGCTGGGCCTCGCCTTCGCGCTGCTGGCCGCGCGCGGACGGATGCGCGCGGGGCCGGCTTTCCGCGCCATCGCCATCCTGCCGCTGATCACGCCACCCTTCGTCGTGTCGATGGCGCTGATCGTCCTGTTCGGCCGCAACGGACTGGTCACGGTCTGGCTGTGGGAATGGTTCGCCATCCCGCGCAGCCGCTGGATCTACGGCCTGCCGGGGATCCTGATCGCGCAGGTCCTGGCCTGGACGCCCATCGCCTTCGTCCTGCTGGAAGGTGCGGTGCGCGCACTCGCGCCCAGCCTGGAGGAAGCGGCGGCGACGATGGGCGCGCGGGGTTTCACGGTGTTCCGCACAGTCACGTGGAAGCTGCTGCGCCCTGCGATCGCGGCGGCGCTGCTGCTGGGCTTCGTCGAGAGCCTCGCCGATTTCGGCAACCCGCTGATCCTCGGCGGCGACTTCGACGTCCTGTCCACGCGCATCTTCTTCGCCATCGCGGGCGCGCGGAACGATCCGGGCCGCGCCGGTTCACTGGCGTTGCTGCTGCTGCTCGCGACGCTTGCCGCGTTCGCGATCCAGACGTTGTGGCTCGGCCGGCGCAGCTTCACCACCGTCACCGGCAAGGGCGATGCCGGCGTCGCGCCGCGGTTGCCACGCGGGCTCGGCATCGCCTGCGCGGCGGTGGCCTGGCCATGGATGGCGTTCACCGCCGCCGTCTACGCCCTCATCCTGATCGGCGGCTTTGTGCATGACATCGGCCGCGGCGACATGACGCCCACCTGGCGGCACCTGCTGACCGGCTTCGCGGTGGAATGGCAAGATGCTCCGATCTTCCGCGGCTCCGCCTGGGACAGCCTGTTCACGACGCTGCAGGTCGCGGCCATCGCCGCTCCGCTGACGGCCGGCTTCGGTATCCTGCTCGCGTGGCTGATCGCGCGGAACCGCTTTCCGGGCCGCCGTTCGCTGGAGTTCCTGACCATGCTGTCCTTCGCCATTCCCGGCACGGTGGTGGGCGTCGGCTACATCACGGCCTTCAACGTTCCGCCGGTGGAGCTGACGGGCACGCTGCTGATCCTCGTGATCTGCCTCGTCTTCCGCAGCCTGCCGGTGGGCGTGCGCGGAGGCGTCGCCGCACTGGCCCAGATCGACCGCTCACTGGACGAAGCCTCGGCCACGCTGGGAGCACGCGCGCCGGCGACGCTGCGGCGGGTGGTGCTGCCGCTGTTGCGCCCCGCGATCCTGGCGGCACTCGCCTATAGCTTCGTGCACGCGATGACGTCGATCTCGGCGGTCATCTTCCTCGTCTCGGCGCAGCACAACCTTGCCACAGTCTACATCGTCGGTCGGGTGGAGGCGGGGGAGATGGCGCTGGCGATCGCGTACTCGACGGCGCTGATCGTGGTGATGCTGGTGATCGTGCTCGGCATCGAACGGGTGCTGGGCCGTGCCCAGCTCGGCCGGCGCGCCGCGATCCCGTTGCAGGCCGGAGGGTGAGATGAGCCCGGCCATCCGCTTCACCCGCGTCACCCGCGCTTTCGGCCCCGTGCGCGCCGTGAACGATGTCAGCTTCGACCTGCCGCAGGGGGCACTGGTCACGCTGCTCGGTCCTTCCGGTTGCGGCAAGACGACGACGCTGCGTCTGATCGCGGGGCTGGAGCTTCCGACCGAAGGCCGCATCGAGATCGAAGGGCGGGACGTCACCAACCTCGCGGCCGCCGAGCGGCGCATCGCGATGGTGTTCCAGTCCTACGCGCTGTTCCCGCACATGACGGTGCTGGAGAACGTCTCCTACGGCCTCGTCGTCGGGGGCGCGCGCCGCGCGGCGGCGGAGACGGATGCGCGCGCGATGCTCGCCACGCTGGGGCTGGACGGACTGGGCGCGCGGCTGCCCGCGGAACTATCCGGCGGCCAGCAGCAGCGTGTGGCGGTGGCGCGCGCGCTGGTGCTCCGCCCGCACGTGCTGCTGTTCGACGAACCGCTGTCCAATCTAGACGCCCGGCTGCGCCGCCGCGTGCGGGAGGATATCCGCGAACTGCAGCAGCGCCTCGGCCTGACTGTCGTCTACGTCACGCACGACCAGCAGGAGGCGCTGGCCGTGTCCGACCTTGTGGTGGTCATGCGGGAAGGGCGCATCGCGCAGATGGGCACGCCGGTGGAACTCTATGACGCGCCTGCGGATGATTTCATCGCCGACTTCATGGGCGAGGCGAACGTCATCGACGGCGAGGTGCTCGGGGTCTCGGACGGGCAGGCAAGCATCGCTGTTGCCGGCGCTACGCTGGAGACGAGGATGCGGCCCCATCCTCCTGGCTCGGCGAGGCTGGCGGTGCGGCCGGAGGCCATTGCCCTGCTGCCGCCCACTGAGCAGGCGGCACTTGCGGGCACGGTGCGGCGTGCTGCCTTCCTCGGCCAGATCCGCGAGTACGAGGTCGAGACGGCGGCGGGGATGCTGTTCGTCGTCGCGCCGGCCGACGCGCCGGCCTGGGAGGTGGACGCGCACGTCGCCTGCCGCTTCGCGCGCGTGATTCCGTTGCTCACGCCAACCGCTAGGGATTCCTGACCCGTGCCGAGGCGTCCGTCCTGCGTCTGAAGGCGAGCAAGCCGCCGGTATCAGAACCGCATCGAGAAGTTGATGGAGCCGAACTCGGTGCTTTCCTTCTGCCCGTAGAACTCCTTCGTGCGGAAGGTGTGCGTGTAGGTCAGGCGCCCCCACGGCGTGAACAGCGCAGCGCCAAGGCTGGCATCGCCGGTGAAGTTGCGCTTGTCGACCGAAGGACTGTCGGCCCAGGTGTTGCCGTCGAGGAAGATGTCCTGCGCGATGGCGCGGCCTTCGAGGCCGGCGAACACGTACCAGCCCCATTGCTGCTCGGGGTTGAAGAAGGCGGAGCCGGCCGTAGTGGGGCGCATGCGCGGGGTGCCGAAATCGGCGTCGAGCTTGTTGCCGATCCGTACGATGCCGCCGGCCGCGGCATAGGTCTGCACGTTGCCGAGGCTGCCGGTCAGCGACGGCACCACGCCGACCTGCAGGTCCCCGAACGGGCTGGTCGCCACCGGGCGGTTGTAGCGCCACTGGCGCGTCAGGATCAGGTTTATGCCCGGCTCGTCGTGCAACTGGTGATCCCAGCCCAGCGCCCGGTCGATGTTCATGAAGTCGTGCGTGTTGTTCTGCACCTGTTCGGCAAGCGAGGACGGGCCGACCACGCCGAGCTGCACCTCGAACGAGCCGTAGCTGTTGTCCGTGTAGGAGGTGATCGAGAAGGCACCGTACAGCCAGCCGGCATAGGGCCGGTCGGTGGGGTCGGGCACGCGCAGGTCGGTGTCCGACGGCGTGAAGATCGACTGGCCGAGCGCGAGGCCCCAGCGCTGAGAACCGCCCGAAGGGAAGAACGGCACGGTGGCCTGGCCGATCCAGGCCAGCCAGCTCGGCGGATCGTAGGAGGGTGACCGCCAGCTCACCTGCCAGCCGGTCGTGTAGTACTTGTCGGTACCACCGAAGATGTCGTTCTCGAAGGTCAGCGACAGCGTGCCCTTCGTGTCCGAACGCGGCGGTTCGGCCGCGGTGGCGGCCAGGGTGGTGGTGCCGGCGAGAAGGGCGGCAAGCAGTGCGCGGGTCATCGGAACAGGGCCTCGTGCAGCGTGGTCAGGACTTCAATGGCGATCAGTGTGGCGACGGCAATCTCCAGCACCGCCGAGCGGCGGGATTCGATCAACGCCAGCAACGTGTGCACTGTTTCGCCGACAAGCGCGAGCTTTCGGTCAAGGGCGGCCCCGCGGTCGGCGAGCTCGAACTCCTCGACGAGGCGGTTGTGCAGCCGCTCCAGCTCCGGGTGATCCCACAGCACGTCCGGCTTGCCGCTCAGATCGACATGCGCCGTGGTGCGGTTGCGGGCCGCCATCGCCTCGCCGATCGCCCGCAGCAGCGGGCGGGACCGGGCGCCGAGCCGGCCGCGGCGGGTGAGCGAGACCGTCAGCGGCTCCAGCCGGTCGAAGGTGGCCGCGAGGCGGGCTTCCTGGTGGGAGAGGGCGGCGCTCTTGGCCAGCTCCTCCGCCACCAGCGCGAGACGGTGCGGCGCGCGATCGCGCAGCAGGATAGCTCCGGCCGGGTCCACGCCATCCTCGGCGCTGTCGAACACCAGTGCGGCGGTTTCCTCCGCCGGGGCGTCGAACGGCTGGACGACATGGGGTGCGAGGCGGGCCAGCAGCGCGTCCTGCGCGGCGCGCGTGCCGCCGATCATCGCCACCGCGCCCCAGCGGAAGCCGAAGCAGGCGATGGCCTCGTCGCCATTGCCGGTCAGGGTGCCGTTCGCGCGCAGGACCTCCCGGTGGTCCAGCCGCTCGCCCAGCATCAGGGCGCGGGCGAGGCTGCGGGCGGGCAGGTCCGGGGTCATCGGACGATCATGGCCGTGCCGAACAGCACGGCGAGCAGGATCATGGCCGTGGCCGCGACGGGCCATGCGCGGACGGCCTGTTCCGCGCGCAGGAGCGGCGGTTCCGCGCGCCGCATCAGGCCGCTGCTGTGGCGGAGCAGGGGGTCGATGATATCGCCCTCCGGCAGGGCGGGGATGCGATCGCCGAGCGCGGAGAGGCCCGCGATGAGGACGAGGCCGGCGAGCACGGGCCACAATCCCGACCAGAGCGTTGCGGCCGACCATGCTTCGGCAAGAGGACCAACGCCGAGCAGCGGGTACAACGCCCAGGGCACCGCGATGCTCAGGACGGCGAGGGTCAGCCACGGCAACGTCAGCCCGCCTGATGCGACGGCGTCCGGCTCCTGCGCGACGCTTGCGAAAAGCCGGCGCAGGAAATGCGCCATCAGCGCGGTGCTGGCGACAGCCGATGCGACCGCAAGCCCCGTTGCCAGATCGCTCGCCGGCAGTGCCTTGCCCGCCAGCTTGGCCATCGCCCCGCCGGTCAGCGGCAATCCGCCGAAGCCAAGTGCGACGATGCCGGCCGGCAGCAGCACGCCCCATCGTCCCCGCGTGCCGGTCGCGGCCATCGCGCCGACGGCGAGGAACAGCGCGCCCTTCGCCAGCACGTGATGCACCGCATAGAAGGCGGTGACGGCCATCGCGGCCGGAGAGCCGGACGAAAGCGCGAGGCCCAGCAGCGTGGCGACGACGCCCATCTGGCTGACGGTCGAATAGGCCAGCACCGTCTTGGGATTGCGCTGCGTGATGCCGACAGCGGCCCCGTAGAACGCGGTCGCGAATCCCAGCGCCAGCAGCACGCCGCCCCAGCCGGGCAGTACCTCATCCGGCAGGAAGCGGATCAGCCCGATCACCCCCGCCTTCACGATCGCGCCGCTGAGCACGGCGGAGGCCGGCATCGGGGCGGCCGGGTGCGCGATGGGCAGCCACACATGCAGCGGCAGCAGGCCCATCTTCAGGCCGAACCCTGCCACCAGCAGCCCCAGCGTCATGTCGCGTAGCGGCGCGGTCGGCCAAGCGGCGAGCACGTGGCCGATGGCGAGGCTGGATCCCGGCGCGGGCACGGCGAGCATCGCGAAGCCGAGCAGCAGCAGCACCTCGCTCAGGATGGCGAGCGCGAGGTAGATGCCGGTCGCACGCCATGCCTTCGCCGTCCGGTCATGCGCGACCAGCCCGGCGGCCGCGAGGCTCACCAGCGCATAGAGCAGATAGAAACTCGCGAGGTCGCCAGCGACGAAGACGCCGAGGCTGCCGGCGAGCGTCAGCAGCCAGAATACGGCGAACCCGCCGATCGCCGCATCCTTGCGCAGATAGGTGCGGGCATAGGCGCCGGCGCCGATCCACAGCAGCGCCGACGCGCCGAGCAGCATCGCGCCCGGCAGGTCCAGCGCGAGTGTCAGCTCCGGGCGGTCGTAGATCACGAGCGGCGGCGTCTGGGCCGCGAAAATCGCCGCGAGCAGGCCGGGGACCGGTGCGAAGGGCAGGGTGGCGGCCACGTGCCGGCGCCAGCGCGCACTGACGCAGCCCAGCGCCATTGCCAGCGGCACGAGCACGGTCGCGATCAGCAGGAACGCGCTCATGGCACGTCAAGCCGGCCGATCTGCAGCAGGCCGAACGCGGCCAGCGGCAGGAAGCCCAGCGCCATGGATATAATCGCCAGCCACAACGCGATCGTCTCCTTGCCGCGCGGGACGGATGCGGCGAGGCGCGGCGCCGGGCCCGACAGCGCCGGCGACAGCACGCGATAGACGTAGAAGCCGGTCAGCACCCCGCCCGCGAGCACGACGATCGCCCACCACCACTGCCGCTCCGCCACGCTCGCCACCAGCAACAGCCATTTCGCGACGAACCCGCCCGAGGGTGGCAGGCCCATCAGCGACAGGCCGGCGATGGCGAAGGCGAGCACCGTCACCGGCATGACCCGCGCCACGCCGCCCAGTCCGTCGATGCGGTCATGGCCGAGCCCCTTCGCCAGTAGCCCGACGGAGAGGAACATCGCCGCCTTGGCAAAGGCGTGGGAGATCATCTGCAGCACGCCCGCGGTCCATGCGTCGGACGGGCCTTCGACCACGCCGCGCACCACCGGGAACATCAGGAACATGTACCCGAGCTGGGCGACGGTGGAGTAGGCGACCAGCATCTTCAGCCGCGCCTGCCGCAGCGCGAGGACGCTGCCGAACAGGATGGCGCAAGCCCCGAGGGCTGCGAGAAGCTGCGGCGCGATCGGACCTGTCTCCCCGCCCATCACGCCGAACCAGACGCGCAGCAGGATGACGAAGGGGCCCTTGACCACCAGCGCGGACAGCGCCGCGGATGCGGGCGCGGGCGCGCCGGCATGGGCGGGTGGCAGCCACAGATGCAGCGGGAACAGGGCGATCTTGGCGAGCAGCCCCGTGATCATCAGCGCCGCCGCGCTGCGTTCGGCCAGCGTGCCGGTCACCGCCCGCGAGAGCAGCACGACGTCGAGCGTGCCATGCGCGCCGTACAGCAGCGCCGTGCCCAGCAGGTAGAGCAGCGAGCCGAGCAGCGCGAACAGCAGGTAGCGCAGCGCCGCCCTCAGCGTGGCGGCCGAGCCGTCGAGGCAGACCAGCGGCACGGCGGCAAAGGTCAGCAGCTCCAGCGCGACGAACAGCGTGAACAGGTCGTTCGCCAGCAGCGCGGCGTTCAGCGCCGACCACAGCGCGGGCATCATGCACCAGAACACGGTCGGCGCGCGGGCCTCGCCCGTGTCGGGCGGGGCGAACATGTCGCGCGCGAAGGACATCGTCGCCGTCATCACCAAGGCGGTGGTGAGCAGCATCGCCGCCGCCAGCCCGTCCGCCCGCAGGCCGATGCCCAGCGGCGGGACCCAGCCACCGAGCAGGTAGGCGACCGGCGTGCCCCGGCCGAAGACGGCAGCGGCGATGGCCAGCGCGAGGAACATCCCGACGAAGCTCGCCGCCGCGGCCATGCGCACTGTCCAGCGGCCGCCCAGCGCGAGGCCGATGGCGGCGAACCCGACCGGCAGCGAGACGGCGAGCGCGAGCAGCGCGCCGTAGGGCGTGCCCTCCGTCACGGCTCCTCGTCCGGCGGTGCGGCGCGCAGCCGCAGGATCAGCGCGACCGCGAGCGCGGTGGCGGCGAAGGCGACGACGATGCCGGTGATGACCATCGCCTGCGGCACCGGATCGCCGGCAAGGCCCTCCGCGGCACCCCGCCGCGCGGCCACGCCGTAGAGCAGGAACACGCCGCTGCCGACGAAGTTGAGCCCCAGCAGCCGCCGCAGCGGCTGCGCCTGCATGATCGTGCCGTAGAGCCCAACGCCGATCAGCAGCGCGCCGAGCAGGCCGTAGAGCGTCGCCGGCGTCATCGTGTCGCCGCCGGCCCGGCGAGCATCATGGCCAGCCCGACCGCGACGGAAGCGGTCATCGCGGCCTCGATGGCGAGGATCAGCGGCTTGGCCAGCCCGTCGGGATAGGCAAGGAACGCGCCCGCGAACGGGATACCGGCGAGGCCGATGGCGAGGAACAGCAGCGGCCCGGCGACCAGCGCCCAGCGCATCCAGCGCGCGGCGATGGGTGGGGGCGCGGCGAGGCCGGCGCGCCACGCAAGCAGCCACATCGCCGCCAGCACGGTCCCCGCCTGGAACTTGCCGCCCGGCGCGAAGCTGCCGATCCAGGCGACGTAGATGCCGAGCACGATGCCGGCCGGGATCAGCGCGCGGGCGGCAAGGGCGAGCGTGGCGTCGCTGCTGCCCTGTCCGGGCACCTCCGGCACGCCGCCCCACGTCGCCGCGTCCCCCACGGCCCAGACGCCGAGCAACGCGAAGGCCAGCACGATGGCCTCGAGCAGCGTGTCCACCGCGCGGTACGTCATCAGCACGCCGGCCACCGGGTTCTCGAGGCCGCTCGGTTCCAGATGCGCCATCGCGGCCGAGGCGAGGCTGGGGGGCGGCGAGGGGGCGTGCAGCATCACCCAGCCGAGCGCGGCAGCGACCGCCGCGCACAGCGAAGCGGCCAGGGCGTGCTGCATCACGCCGGGCCGGGCTGTTTCCGGGTCGGGGCCGAGCCGGGCGGCGGCCTGCAGCATCAGCACGCCGGTCGCGCCGCCGCCGATCGCGGCTTCGGTCAGCGCGACGTCGATCCCGCCGAGCCGCACCCAGGCGAGCGCAGCGAGCAGGCCGAAGGCGATGAAGCCGACAATGGCGGCGAAGGTTTCGCGCGTCATCGTCACCCAGATCGCCAGCCCGCCGAGCAGGGCGACGATCAGCCCATCCAGTACCCAGCCGGTCATGCGCCGCCGCTGCGCACGTACCGTGCGATCAGCCGGGAGACGGCGGCCGCGGACGCCAGCGCCAGCAGCCAGACAGCGATCAGGCGCAGCACGTCGCGCGGCCCGCTCGCCTGGAACGCCAGCCCCAGCGCGATCAGGCCGAGGCCGAGATTGTCCGCCTTGGTCAGCGCGTGCAGCCGCGTGAGCGTATCGGGGAAGCGCAGAAGGCCGACGCTGCCGGCGAGGAAGAAGACCGCGCCCGCCCCCACGCACAGCACCGTCAGCACATCGCCCGCTGTCACGCGCGCGGTTCCTGCACCAGTGCGACGGTTGCGAAGGCGGCAAGCAGCGCCAGCACCAGTGCGACATCGACCGCCGCCGGCGCGTCCGTCGCCTGCGCAAGCAGCAGCAGCACCGCCATGCCGCCGCTGCCCAGCAGTTGCGCCGCCATCATCCGGTCGGCGCGCGCGGGGCCGCGCAGGATGCGCACGAGGCCGAGCGCGACGGTGGCGAGAACGAAGGCGGCCGCAGCGATCAGGAACTCAGCCATCGCGCGTACCGATCAGCCGCGCGAAAGCGGTCTGGTCGCGCGCCATCTGCGCGGCGACATCCTGGCCGGTGTCGAGGCAATGCACGAGCATCCGCCCATCCGGCGCGGCGCCGACGGGCAGCGTGCCCGGCAGCAGGCAGGAGACGACGGCGAAGCCCTCGGCCGCGGCCGGATCGGTGAAGCGGGACGGCACCGCGATCAGACCCGGCCGGATCGGCAGGGAGGGGGAGAAGGCGCGCCGCGCGACGTCGATCCCGGCAAGGCACGACTGCGCGACGAAGCGCAGCGCGAAGCCGGGCAGCGCCAGCAGCCGCAACCCATGAGCCTGCGGTGGCATCAGCCGCAGGCTGGCCACGCAGGCAATGCCAGCGGCGGCGGCGCCCAGCGCCGCGTCCGCCGGTGTCCACGGTGCAAGCGCGAGCCACAGCAGGCAGAGGCCCGCGAAGCGCAGGAGAGCGCTGCGAGCCCGCCCGGTCATGCAGCCGTGTCCGGCCCGGGCGGGCCGGCGCGGAACCAGGTCACGTAGAGCGTCGGCAGGAAGACCAGCGTCAGCAGCGTCGCCACCAGCAGGCCGCCCATGATCGCGAACGCCATCGGCCCCCAGAACACGGTGGGCGCGATCGGGATCATGCCCAGCACGGTGGAGATCGCCGTCAGCATCATCGGGCGGAAGCGGCCCGATGCGGCGCCGACCACGGCGTCGTAGATCGACTTGCCCTCCGCACGGTCGGCTTCGATCTGCACCAGCAGGATGATGGCGTTCTTCGCGATCATCCCCAGCAGCGCCAGGATGCCGAGGATCGCCACGAAGCCGAGCGGGCGCTGGAAGACCAGCAGCGCGAGGACCACCCCGATCATGCCCAGCGGCAGCACCGCCAGCACCATGAACAGGCGCTGGAAGCTCTGGAGCTGGAACATCATCACTGTCAGCATCAGCAGCAGCATCACCGGCACCACGGCGAAGACGGACGCTTGGGATTCCGCGCTTTCCTCCGCGATGCCGCCGGTCTCCAGCTTGTAGCCGGCCGGCAGTGCCGCCGCGGCCTCGGCGATCGGTCCCGCGAGCGCCTCGACCACGTCGTCGGGCAGCGCCCCGTCCACCACGTCGGCCTGCACGGTCAGCGTCGCCTGACGGTCGCGGCGCCAGATCAGCGGAAACTCCTGCTCCTCCTCGAAGGTCGCGAACTGGCTGAGGGCGATCATCCGCCCGCTCGCCGTCGGCACCTGCAGGTTCCGCAGGCTGGTGATCGAGGCGCGCTCGGTGCTGGTCGCCCGCGCCACCACGTCGATCAGGTAGATGTCGTCGCGGAGCTGCGTGACCGTGGTGCCGGTGACGGTGGCGTTCAGCACGGCGGCGAGCCGTTCCGTGCTCACCCCCAGCAGCCGCGCCTGATCCTGGTCGATGCGCACGCGCATCTGCCGCGCCGGCTCCATCCAGTCGAAATTGGTCAGCCGCGTGCCGGGATAGGCGCCGACGATGTTGCCGACCTTCATCGCGATGGCGCGCACCTGTTCGATGTCCGGCCCGCTGATGCGGTACTGGATCGGCCAGCCGACGGGCGGACCCAGCTCCAGCGGATAGACGCGCGAGATCGCCTCCGGGAACTGCTCGGCCATCATCTTTTCGAGCCGTGGCTGCAGCGCAAGGCGTTCCTGCATCCCCTTCGTCACCACCACGATCTGGGTGAAGAACGGGTTCGCAAGCTGCACGTTCAGCGGCAGGTAGAAGCGGATCGCGCCGCGGCCGACATAGGTGCTCCAGTGATCCACCTCCGGCGACGCGGCGATGATCTCCTCCAGCCGCTTTGCCGCCGCGTCGGAGCCGTAGATCGAGGCGTTCTGCGGCAGGGCGAGATCCACGATCAGCTCGGGCCGGTCGGAGGAAGGGAAGAACTGCCGCGGCACGAGCGAGAGCGAGGCGATGGCGAGCACGAAGGCGCCGATGGTGATGGCGATGGTCAGCCATCGCATCCGCATCGCCCCGGTCAGCAGCGCGGTGAAGCCGCGCTGGATCGCGTTCGGCTTGTCCTGTTCGCCATCCGGCTTCTGCTTCGGCGGCTTCAGGATGGTCATGCCGATCACGGGCGCGAACAGCACCGCGACGAACCAGGAGACGATCAGCGCGATGCCGACCACCGCGAAGATCGAGAAGGTGTACTCGCCGGCAGACGAGCGCGCGAAGCCGATCGGCACGAAGCCCGCGATCGTCACCAGCGTGCCCGCGAGCATCGGCGCGGCGAGCGTGCGGTAGGCGAAGGTCGCCGCGTCGCGCGTGCTGTCCCCGGCGGCAAGGCGACGGATCATCGCGTCCACCGTCGTCATCGCGTCGTCCACCAGCAGCGTCAGCGCGATGATCAGAGCCCCGAGCGAGATGCGCTGCAGGTCGATATGCGCCATCGACATGATGGGGAAGACGATGGCGAGCGTGAGCGGGATGGCGAGCGCCACCACCGTTCCGGGTCGCACGCCGAGCGCGAGGAAGCTGCAGATCAGGATGATCACGATGGCCTGCCACAGCGACTCGGTGAACTCGCCGATGGCGGTGTCCACCGTCTGCGCCTGATCGGCGACCTCGTGCGCCTCGATGCCGATGGGCAGGTTCGCCTTGATCGCCTGCATCTCGGCGCGGAGGTTGCGCCCCAGCGCGAGGATGTCGCCCGAGTCGCGCATGGCGATGGCGAGGCCGATCGCGGACTGGCCGTTCACGCGAAACAGCGGCTGCGGCGGGTCGGCGAAGCCGCGGCGGATATCCGCGATGTCGGTCAGGCGGATCAGCCGCCCGTCGACCTGGAAGTTCACCTGCGCGATGTCCGCCTCGGTCTGGAAGGCGCCCGAGACGCGCAGCCACACCCGTTCCTCCGGCGCCTCCAGCACGCCCGTGGGATGCACGACGTTCTGCGCGCGGAGCGTGTTGAGGATGGAGGTGTAATCGAGGCCGAGGCCGGCGAGCCGCTCCATCGAGAACTCGATGTAGACGCGCTCGTCCTGTGCGCCGAGCAGCTCGATCTTGGTCACGTCCGGGACCAGCAGCAGGCGGGAGCGGACGTCCTCCACCGCGTCGCGCAACTCGCGCTGGCTGAATCCGTCGGCGGTGAAGCCGTAGATGATACCGAAGGTGTTGCCGAAATCGTCGTCGAAGAACGGTCCCTGCACGCCGGCGGGCAGGGTGTGCCGCATGTCGCCGATGCGCTTGCGCACGTCGTACCACAGATCGGGCACCGTATCCGCCGGCGTCTTGCCCTGCAGGTCCACGAAGATCGTGGTGCGGCCGGGCAGCGTGTAGCTGCGCACGGAGTCGAGGAAGTCGGTCTCCTGCAGCGTGCGCTCCAGCCGCTCGGTGACCTGCTTCAGCGTCTCTTCCATGGAGGCGCCGGGCCAGGAAGCCGCGACGATCATGGTGCGAAAGGTAAAGACCGGGTCCTCGGCACGGCCGAGCGAGCGGAAGGCGTTCACGCCCGCGACCAGACCGGCGATCATGAAGAAGACGATCAGCGCCCGCCGGCCGATCGCCCATTCCGACAGGTTCGGACCGATCATGGCTGGCTACCGAGCAGGCGCACCTTCTGTCCGGGCCGCAGGCTCTGTACGCCCGCCGTCACCACCGTATCGCCGGGTTGGATGCCGCCGCTGACGACGATGCGCGCGGGATCGAAGCGCGCGAGTTCGACATGCCGCAACGAGACCGTCTGCGTGGCGGGATCGACGAGCCACACCGCCGGCTGGCCCTGATCGCGGGTCAGCGCGGAGGCCGGCAGCGTCACGCCCTCCGTGCCGCCGAGGGTGATCCGGCCGGTGACGGTGGAGCCGAGACGCATGGCCTCGGGCGGGTCGATCAGGCCGATCCGCACCTCGAACGTGCCGGTCGCGGCATCGGCGCGCGGCGCGACCTCGCGCACGCGGCCCTTCGCGGTGACGCGCGGATCGAGCGTGAGCGCGATGGTGATCTCCGGATTGGCGGGCGCGCGGTCCTTGATCGCGGGCGGCACCTGGAAGACCGCATCCTCGCCCCCGTCGCGGGCGAGCTGGATGACGGTCTGGCCGGGCTGCACCACCTCGCCGGTCTCGGCGCGGCGCGCGGTCACGCGGCCGGGGGCGTCCGCCACCAGCTCCGTCCACCCGAGCCGGTCCTCGGCGATGTTGTATTGCGCCTGCGCGGCATCGACGGCCGATGTCGCGGTCTGGAAGGTCTGTGCCGCCTGATCGTACTGCACCCGGGTCGTCCAGCCGTCGCGCAGCAACTGGCTCTGGCGCTGGTAGTTGTTGCTCGCCTCGACGAGCTGGCCGCCGGCGGCGACGAGGGCGGCATGCGCCGCGCGCAGCGCGTTGCGCTCCGGCTCCGGGTCGAGGCGCGCAACGACCTGGCCCGCCTTGACGGCATCGCCGACGTTGACCAGCCGCTCGACGATGCGGCCGGAGACGCGGAAGGACAGGTTGACCTCGGTCTGCGCCTGCACCGTGCCGGTGAGCGAGAGGACCTCGCCTTCACCGCCTTTGACGGCGGTGGTCACGCGGACGGGGCGGACCTCGGCCTGCGGAGGGGGCGGGGATTCGCCGCAGCCGGCGAGGAGCAGGGTCAGGATGCCTGCCAGGGGCAGGAAGGCGCGTGGCATGGCCGATCTCCACAAGGCGGCTGATGAAGACAGCCACCACTTGCAGGGGTGCGTGCCGTAACGCAACGGATTAGGCAATGGTGTCCTGCACTGACCCGTGCGCAGGACACATGCCCGGCTGCGTTCAGGTGCTCGGTGTGGCCTGGGCTTCCGCCAGCGCCTCTCGCAGTTTCTCTTCCTTCGTCTCGTCGAAGGAGGAACGCAGGACCGTGCCGCCCGACCCCTTGAGCGCGGCGAGCACCTTGTCGGTGGTCATCTTGCGGATCAGGAGGAAAAGCGCCGCGTTGCCCGATTGCAGCGTCTTCGCCGCATCCCGCATGAAGGCATCGTTGATGCCGAGATCGGTGAGCTTGCCGCCCAGTGCGCCGGAGGCGGCCCCCACGGCCGCGCCGGCCAGCGGCATCAGGAAGATCAGCCCTATCAGCGATCCCCACAGCGCGCCGGAAAGTGCGCCCGTCTTCACCGGCTGCATGATCTGATTGAGTTTCACGGTACCGTCGGGTTGCTTCACCGCGACGACGGCGTCGCCCAATTCGATGAGGTACTCCTTCTGCATGCCGAGCAGCATGCGGCGTACCTCCTCGGCCTGCGCCTCGGTGGGGTACTCGATGACGAGCAGATCGGCCATGTATCCCGTTCTCCGGATGTGCTGATGGCGAATTACTGGAAGGGCGCGAAGACGTCCGCGACCGAGGGGCCCGCGCCCCGCAGCGCAAGCCCGAGCAACAGGCGCGCCTTCAGCCCGGACAGGTAGCCGGCCGGCACCAGACCGCGGCGGATCAGGTCGATCTCGCCGCCGGGGTAGCCGTAGGTCTCGGTGAAGACGGGGCCGGTCATCACCCGCGATGCCAGCACCACGGGCATTTCCTCGGCCAGCCGGCCGACGGCGTCGGCGGCATCGGCGGGCACGTGGCCCGCGCCCATCCCCTCGATCACGGCGCCCGCGTAGCCCAGGCCGGGCAGGGCGGAGAGCAGCCGCCCGTCATCGCCCATGCCCCAGCGGACCAACGCGACCGGCGCGGGTGCGCCGGTGGCGATCGGCAGGACGGGCACGCGGGTGACGCGCGTGTAGATCTGCGGCCGGCGTTCGATCATCGCGCCGACCGGGCCGGCCAACGGCGAGAGGAAGGCCGAGGGCAGGGCGGTGTGCGACTTCTGCACGAAGCGCGCGGCGTGGATGTCGTAGTTCAGCACGGCGAGCGTGCCGAGCCCGCGCGCTTCGGCCGACGTGGCGAGGATCGCGGCCGAGAGCAGGTTGGCCGGCCCGTCCGCCCCCGGCGCATCCGCACCGCGCATCGCGCCAGTGACCACCACCGGCCTGTCGCCGTCCACCAGAACGTCGAGCAGGAAGGCGGTCTCCTCGATCGTGTCGGTGCCCTGGATCACCACCGCCCCGTCGAAGCCGTCGGCGAAGGCGGATGTGATGCGCTGCGCGACGCTGACGATCTGCGCGGGCGTCAGCGACGGGCTCGGCAGGCGGAAGGGTGACTCGGCGATGATATCCGCCACCTCGCCGAGCGCGGGGATCGAGGCGACCAGTTCGGCCGCCCCGAGCTTGGGAGCGATGCCGCCCTCCGCCGTCGGCACCATGGTGATGGTGCCGCCGAGCGAGAGGACGAGCAGGCGCGGCCGGTTCATGCCTCGCGGCCGACCGCCGCGGCGGCCGTGGCACCCGGCATCGGCACCGGCGGGCGCGACGGGATCTCGCCCGGGCGGTAGTTCGGCAGCCGCCCGGCGGGGAAGATCGCGAGCAGCGCCACGCCGGCCATCAGCAGCAGGCCGATCTTCAGCGCCTGCAACCGCGCCTCGGTGTTCACGCGCACCGCTTCGGTGACCTGCTCCGGTGTCGCGGTCGTGCCCTGCATGATCGTCAGCAGCCGGTCGTTGCTGACGAAATTGATGCTGTCCATGTCGAGCTGGCTCAGCACCGCGGGGGGCAGGCTCGGGTTCTCCGCCACGCGATACAGGATCGCGCTGGTCAGCAGCCCGACCAGCAGCGCGCCCGAGATCGCGGTACCGACGCCGGCGGCGAGGTTCTGCGTGGTGCCGCGCAGGGAGCCGACATCGCCGGCCAGTTCCTTCGGCGCGGCGGTAACCAGCACGTTGAACACCAGCGTGACCAGCGCGCCCTGGCCGATGCCGAAGGCGATCAGGCCGAACATCACCGGCACCGCGCTCCAGTCGTTGCGCACGACCCAAGCGAGGTAGACGAGGGCGACGACGCATAGCGTGAAGCCGGCCCGGCCGATCTGCCGCGGTGTCATGATCGGATACAGCTTCACCACCAGCATCGCGGTGAAGAACACCGTCAGGTTGAACGGCAGCATCGCGATCGCGGTCTCAATGGGCGTTCGGCCCTGCACGATCTGGATATAGAGCGGCACGGAGAAGTTCAGCATCGCCTCCAGCGCCACCACCGCGAACATCGCGTAGACGGCGGCCCGCTCCTCGCCCGAGGTGATCACCCGCAGATCGAGCAACGGAGTACCGCCGGATGCCTGCACCCGCCGCGTCCAGGCGATGAAGCACTGCAGCAGCACGATGCCGATCACGATCATCCCCGGCGCCGGCGACATGCCGAACACGGAGAAGGGCGCGCCCGGCCGCGCGATGCCGAGCCCCCAGCGGTTGAGGTTGTTGAAGCCGAAGCTGATCAGGATGATCGCCGCCGCCGCCAGAACGACGCCGACGAGGTCGATCTTCACCTCCGGCCGCGGGGCTTCCGGCTTCAGCTTCGTGCTCAGCACCAGCACCAGGGCGGAGACGGCGATCAGGATGCCGAAGACCGGCCGCCAGCCGATGAAGGTGCCCAGCATGCCGCCGATCAGGAAGGCGCAGACGCCCGCCGCGGCGCGTGCCGATCCCAGCGCGCCGACCGCCGTCGCCTGCTGCTGGCCGTGATAGTGGTGGGCAATCAGCGCCACCAGCGCCGGCACGATCACGGCGGCGGCCAGTCCGGCGAGCAACTGGGCGACGAGCATCACCGTCGCCACCGGCGAGAACGTCATCAGGATCTGCGCGAGGCCGAACAGCGCGACCACGACGCGGAACACCGACGTCGAGCCGAAACGCTGCACCAGCTTCGCCCCGAGCATCACGAAGCCCGCGACGGCGAGGGAGTACATGACGATGCCGGTGGCGACCGTGGTCGGCGGCACGCCGAAGCTGTTGACCATGCCGGAGAGCGAGACCGGCAGGGAGGCGACGTTGAAGGACATGATCGCCTGGCCCAGCGCGATGGCGATCATCGGCATCCAGGATTCCTTCACGGCGTCGGGCGCGCTTGTCGTCGTGCTCACGGCGTTAACTCCCTGAAGTGTGGGACGACCCGATCAGGCCGCCGGCCTTTCTGTCGAGGCGAAGAGGTTGAGGCCCAGTTTCTCGGACAGGAATTTGGTTGCAAGCTGGCCGCGGACCGAATTGCCCGCCTGATCGAGCGGCGGGGCGAAGGTGCCGAGCGCGCCCTTGCCGGGCGAGATCGTGACGAGGCCGCCGGCCACGCCGCTCTTGCCGGGCAGCCCCACCTCGTAGAGCCAGTCGCCCGACTGCTCGTACATCCCTGCGGTGGCCATCACCGCGAGCGCGCGCTTGCACCGGTCGGGGTCCAGCACCCGTTCCCGCGTCACCGGGTTGACGCCGCCATCGGCGAGCGTGGCGCCCATGACCGCCAGATCCTCGACCGTGACGTTCAGCGCGCACTGGCGGGTGTAGACGTCGGTCGCCTCGTCCGGATCGAAATACAGGCGGCCATAGCTGTGCAGCAGCCGGGCGATGCCGCGGTTGCGCCCGTTCGTCGCGGCTTCCGATTCGTAGACTTCCGTGTCGAGCGCGAGTTGGCGGCCTGCGAAGCGCGACAGCCCTTCCTGGATGAAGGCCCATTTCGCCTCCGCCGTGGCGCCGGGCGCGAGGCTCGTCGTCGCGATCGCCCCTGCGTTGACCATCGGGTTCATGGTCCGCGCGGGGTTCAGCTCGATCGCCATGACCGAGTTGAACGGCAGGCCGGTGCCGTTGACGCCGATCCGCCGCCGCGCCTCGCCGCCGCCGAGCGCCTGGCACACGAGCGCGAAGACGAAGGGCTTGGAGATGCTCTGGATGGAGAAGGCCACATCCGAATCGCCGCATTGCATGAGCGTGCCGTCCGTGGCGGCGATGCACATGCCGAACAGATGCCGTGGCGCGCGGGCCAGCGCGGGGATGTAGTCCGCTACCGTGCCATCATCGACCGGGGCGTAGCGTTCATGCGCTTCGAGAAGGGCGAGCCGGACGAGGTCGGCGGCCGGGAGATGACCCGTCGAAATCGTGCTCGGGCCGACAGGTTCCTCGGCGTGCAGGCGGCTGTACATGAAATGCCTCCCTCGTCCTTTTGTCGCCGCTCAGTTTATGGCGAGCGTGGTCTTGTCGAAGTTAATGACGCGCAGTGCGTTGTCCGTCATTTCCACGACAGCGGCGCCCCGCCCGAAATCGAGCGCGACGATCTTGTTCGCGGGGTATTTCAGCTTGATTCCATTGAGAAGCATGACTTCGAGGACTTCCCGGATGGAGTTGCCGCCGGTGGCGCGCGCTTCCACCTCGGCCCGCTTCTCCGGACTCAGTTCGGCGAGTTCGGCACGTTGGAAGGCGGCCGTGGCCTGCGCGAATGCAGGGGAGGGGTGGGCGGTGAGGGCGATGATCCCCATCGCCGTTGCCCAGGGCAGGACGGTTCGGAGCATTTCACGGTTCCCGTGGCTGTGAAACGGGATCCGAAGGAGGCGATCCCCAGATCATACTACGATCTGGAGCGCGGCCGTGCGTTGGACGGACGTCTCTCGCGTTGACGCCCTGTCTCAAACTTGTGGACTGCTCCGCGCCGCGGAGAAGCGACCAGAAGCCGGCCTCCCCGGTGCGGGCGGGCTGGGCCGGGGCGCGCTGCGGATGCCGCGACCGGTCGCGCGCGGCGTCCCATCGCACATCCCTCGGCGCGCAGCCGAACTGGCTGCGGAAGGCGCGGCTGAAGGTCGCCGCATCGGGGATGCCCACGCCTTCCGCGATGCGCTGGATCGTGTGCGTGCACTCCGGATCGGCCAGCATGACGTTCGCTGCCAGCAGCCTCTGCCGCTGCACGAAGCGCGCCACGCCGCCTTCCTGTTCCAGCAAGCGGTACAGGGCGGAGCGCGACATGCCTATCCGCGCCGCGAGCGTCGCGGGCGTGATGTCGGGATCCGTCAGGTGCGTGCGGACATAGCGGCGGACGCGTTCCAGGCGGGTGCCGTTGACGGCACCGGAGGCGACCGCGAGCCGGTCGGCCGTCGGCGCCACGCAGGCGGCGATCATCGCCTGCGTGGCATTCCGCAGTTCGGGCAGCGCGCTCTGTCCGATCTCCGGCAGCCGGCGCTCCAGCAACAGCAGGTAGTCGGCCAGGAGCCGGCCCATGGGCGTGTCGAGCGTGCTGCCGCAGGTGAGGTCCAGCGCGCTTGCCACTTCCGGGAAGCTGTCGCGCGAGAGGAAGAGGATCAGCCAGTCGATATCGGTGCGCCGGCTGACGAAGGCCTCGCCCAGCGAGTACACGAAAGGCACATCGGGGCCGGCGACACAGGTGGCGCGCCGGGTCTCCATGAGCGTCGTGCCGCGGCGCGAGAGGCCCAGCACCCAGTGATCGACGGGGGCGCGGCGCACGGCACGCGCGCTCCGCTCCGTATGCAGCGCGGGTGCGACCACCCGGCTGAGGACGCAGCCACCGAGTTGCCAGACCCGGTTGGCGACCTCGAAGCCTGCCGCACTGCCCTCGGGTCGACCGAACTCCACGACCGGCCGGTTGCGGTCGCACCAGAACTCGAATTGCTGGGCGGCGGGCAGGGATGCGGTCGACGTCTCGGCCGGCAGGAGCCGCGGGTCGTCTCCCTCACAGGAGGACGTCTGCGGTTCCTCTCCCTGGCTGATGCGCTGCAGCCTCATTCGTCAGGTATTGCATACGCATTTCCCACGCCGCAACCGCGCGGCGCGAGGCCGCTAGCGATCGCGTTCGATCGCGTCCCAGCTCTGCTTGACCAGCCCGAGCCCGAACAGCGTGCCGAACAGGAACAGGCCGAGGCCGAACATGTACAGGGCGTCGTCCCTCGCCGAGGCGGCGGCGAACAGGCCGAGCAGGGCGCTGATCCCCGAGACGATCAGGAAGAACACGTGGCTGGCGGTCATGTCGTTTCTCCATTCCGCCGGCTCGGCGGGTCATCGTGCAGGATGCGCTGGGCCGCACCGTCGAGGTCGTCATACTGGCCGCTGCGCAGCGTCCACAAAAACAGCACCAGCGCGAGCCCGCCCAGGCCCAGCGCCAGCGGCACCAGCAGGATCAGGACGTCCATGGCTGCTCCTTCCCCGCGCGGAGGGCGTTGATCGTCACCATCAGCGACGAGCTGGCCATCACCGCCGCGGCGAGCGGAGGAGAGACGAGCCCGGCCACCGCGAACGGCACGGCGATCACGTTATAGACCAGCGAGGCGGCGATGTTCTGCCGCGCGATGCGCTGGGCCCGCCGCGCGGTCGCGATCGCCGCCGGCAGGGCGGCTAGGCGCGGCGTGCGCAGGACGAGGTCGGCCGCCGACTGCGCGAGATCGGTGGCGCCCGGAGCGCTCGCCGCGACATGTGCGGCAGCCAGAGCCGGCGCGTCGTTGATGCCGTCGCCCACCGCCAGCACGTGGCGACCCTGGGCCTGCAGTTCGGCAATGCGCTCGACCTTGTCGCGTGGGGTAGCGCGCGCGCGCTGCGCCGCGATGCCGCAGGCGGCGGCCGCGGCGGCCACGGGACCCGGCGCGTCGCCGGACAGGATTTCCGTGGACAGCCCGAGCCGTTCCAGCGCGGCGACGGCCGCCGGCGCGTCCTCGCGCAGCGCGTCGGTGAAGCGGAACCGCACCGGCGGCTGCCCGGCGCGTGCCAGCACCAGCGTCATGGAGTCGGGATCGTCTACCGCGCCGGCGAAGTCCGGGCTGCCGAGACGTATGTCGCCGATGGCCACGCCGCGGCCCGGCACCTCGACCGCGCCCGGTGCGGGAATCGCGGCGGGCGCTGCGCGCAGCAGCGCGCGGGCGAGGGGATGGCGCGACACGGCGGCGAGGCTTGCCGCCGCGCGCAGGTCCGGCTCGGTCCAGCTTCCATCGTGGATCAGTTCGGGTTCGCCGCGCGTCAGCGTGCCGGTCTTGTCCAGCACGACATGATCCGCAGCGGCCAGCCGTTCCAGCGCTGTTCCCGTGGTGACCAGCACCCCCCTCCGGAACAGCGAACCGACCGCGACCACCTGCACGGCAGGGACCGCGATGGCGAGGCCGCAGGGGCAGGTGATGATCAGCACCGCCACCGCGTTCACCAGCGCCGGCTGCCAGCCAGTGCCGAAACCGATCCACCACAGCAGGAAGGTCGCCGCCGCCAGCGTATGAACCACCGGCACATAGGCATGGGCAACGCGGTCTGCGAAGGCGACGAAGCGACTGCGGACCTGTTCGGCCTGCTCCATCGCGCGTGCGGCCATCGCGAGCGACGAATCGGCGGTGGCGGAGCGCGCCGTGACCAGCAGCGGCGTGCCGAGATTGATCGCCCCGGCCGGCAGCACCGCGCCCCGGGCGATCCGCACGGGCCGGCTCTCGCCGGTGACGGCCGCGCTGTCGAGCAGCGCCTCGGTATCGGCGATGGCGTCCACGGCCAGCCGCTCTCCGGTCGCGACCATCAGCCGGTCCTGCGCGCGCAGTTCCTCGGTCGCGACTGCTTCGGCCCGGCCCTCGGCATCGATGCGCATTGCCGTGCCGGTGCCGAGCGCGAGCAGCCCGGCCGCCGCGCCGCGCGCCTTGCGCCGGGCGGCGCCTTCCAGCACGCGGCCGGCCAGCAGCAGGAACAGCAGGGTCAGCGCGCCGTCGAACCACGTGTAGGGGCCGTTGCGCAGCGTCTCGCTCAGGCTCATCGCGGCGGTGAGCAGCACCGCAAGCGAGATGGCGACATCCATGTTGGCGCGCCCGGCGCGCAGCGAGCGCCACGCCGAACGGTAGAAGGGCACGCCCGCCACCGCGATCACCGGCAGGCCGATCAGCGCCGACAGCCAGTGCATGAAGCTGCGCGTGGCCTCGCCCATATCGGTGCCGACCCAGACGGCGACCGAGACCAGCATCACGTTCATCGCCCCGAAGGCAGCCACGCCGAGGGCGAGAATCAGGGCGCGGCGTTCGGAGTCGTCGCTGGCGCGCAGGCAGGCGGACGTCCACGGCCCGACCGCGAAGCCCAGCCGCGCGACGAGGCCGGCCAGCTCCTCCGCGTGGTCCGCAGCCCCTTCCCAGACCACCGTGAGCCGCTTTGTCCCGAGCGAGACACGGGCGCGCCGCACCGCCGGATCGGCGGCGAGCGCCTGCTCGATCAGCCAGACGCAGGCGCCGCAGCTCAATCCGTGCACCAGCAGATCCAGCTCGTGCCGCCCGTCGTCGAGCGCACGGGCGCGGGCGGCGAAGCCGGGCGCCGGCGGCGGGGCAGGGCGCAGCGTGCCGGGCGGCAGGCTGGCGCGGTTGTAGAAGCCGGCGAGGCCCAGCGCCCCGATCAGCCCGTGCGCCGCGGCGCAGCCGGCGCAGCAGAAGCGTTCGACGGAGTCCGCGCCGCAATGGGCGCAGGTCCGGATCGAGGCCGGCGCGGCTGCGGGGACGATGCGGGTGGTGTCGTTCATGGCAGGAACAGCCGCTGCCGCGTATCGACCGGCCCGTCCCTCGTCTCCAGCCGCGCGCGCAGATCCCACTGGCCGGAACGCAGGCCGGAGACATCAGCGCGCCACACGCCCGGCTGTGACGGGCTGAAGCTGACCGGGGCGTGGCTGCCGTCCAGCGGGCGCTCCAGTTCGCCCACGAGGATACCGCCGACCGCGGTGCCGTCCTGGCGGGCGGCGGAAACGGTGAGGCGACCCGCCTCCGCGCGCACGCTGAACCGCACGCCCAGCGCATCCTGCCGCGCCGCTTCTGCCAGCACCTGATTGTATTGCCGCCCGCGCTCGTAGGGGCGCTCCACGGTCGTGCCGGTGAAGGTGGACAGCGAGGACCAGATCAGCACGCCGTTCACCGCGAATGTGATGAGCATGCCCCCGACGAACACGAACGGGATCCAGAGGGAGCGGCGCGGCGCGCTCATGGCCGCCCCGGTCCGACGAAGGCGGATTCGTGAGCGGTGAGACGTCGACCGGACGGGTCGAGGATCCGGAAGTCGATATCCTTGCTGCCATGCGGGGCCGCATCGTCGGGCACGGTGACCAGCGCGCGCCAGGTCACGATCCCGTCGGCGCGCGTGGACAGCAGCGGTCGGCCCTGCGCGTCCGTCTCCGCGCCGATCACGCTCAAGTGCGCGCCCGGCAGGCCGGCGACTTCCAGCACCACGGTGCCGGGGGATTGGCGCCGGTCGAGCAGCTTCACCGTGTAGGCATTGCGCACGCTGCCGTCCGACAGGCGGACAAAGAGCGGCGCGCGATCGCGCTGCACGGACAGATCCATCGTGGTGCGCAGCGCCATCGCGCCGAGGATCACGCCGGTGACCAGCAGCAGGGCCGCGGCGTAGACGAGCGTGCGGCCGCGCAGCAGGTTGATCCCGCTCCGCGCCTTCATGGCGGGCTCGAAGCGCGCCGGGCCGGCCGGGATGGCGGCGACCGCGGCGGTGGAGGCATCCAGGTTGGCCAGCGTCTCGAAGGCGATAAGCCCGTGCGGGCGTTCGACCTTGTCCATGATCGTGTTGCAGGCATCGACGCAGAGGCCGCAGCCGATGCATTCCATCTGCACGCCGTCGCGGATGTCGATGCCGGTGGGGCAGACGTTCACGCACTGGCGGCAGTCGATGCAGTCGCCATGGCCGTCCCAGCTCGCACCGGCCTTGTGCCGGCCGCGCGGCTCGCCGCGCCACGGACGGTAGCTGACGATCATCGTGTGGTCGTCGAACATCGCCGCCTGGAAGCGCGGCCACGGGCACATGTATGTGCAGACCTGCTCGCGCGCCCAGCCGGCGAGGCCGTAGGTGGTCAGCGTGAACAGGCCGAAGAAGAAGTAGACGGACGTGCTGGCCTGCCCGGTGGCGAGCTCGCGCACCACCGTCGGGGCGTCGTTGTAGTACATCACCCAGGCGCCGCCGGTCGCCGCGCCGATCAGCAGCCAGGCGGCATGGGTCGCGCCCTTCTTGAGGTACTTCTCGCTGGTCCAGGGCGCGCGGTCGAGCCGCATGCGCGCGTTGCGGTCGCCCTGGATGAGTCGTTCGACCCACATGAACAGGTCGGTCCAGACCGTCTGCGGGCAGGTGAAGCCGCACCAGACGCGGCCGAACAGCGACGTGACGGCGAACAGCCCGATCGCGCTCAGCACCAGCAGGAAGGTGACGATGTAGAATTCCTGCGCCCAGATCTCGATGCCGAAGAAATACAGCCGCATGCCCTGCAGATCGACGAGGACGGCCTGGTTCGGCAGGCCCGGCCCGCGATCCCAGCGCAGCCAGGGCACGAGGTAGTAGAGCGCGAGGCAGACGATCAGGATCGCCCATTTGGCGCGGCGCACCGGGCCGTGGACGGCAGCCGGGTAGACCTTGACCCGTGAAGCATAGAGCGGAGCCGGGGCGTCCGACTGGCTCGCCTTCGCTTCGAGACTGCCATCCACGATTGCTCTACCTCCCCGCGTCGGGCTCGCCGCCTCCCAGCGTGTGGACGTAGACGGCCAGCATCCGGATCAGCGCCGGATCGAGCCGCCCTTGGAAGGCCGGCATCACGCCGGCACGGGCATAGGCGATGGAGGTCGTGATGCTGCGGCGGTCCCCGCCGTAGAGCCACACCCGGTCAGTCAGGTTCGGCGCCCCCTGTTCGCGCATGCCCTCGCCCTTCTCGCCGTGGCAGGCGGCGCACTGGTCGGCGTAGATCGGTGCCCCGCGCGCTGCCGCCGCGGCGTCCGTGGAGCGGCCGGACAACGCCAGCACGTGTTCGGCCACATCGCCCGCCTGCGCCCAGGTCAGCATGCCGTCGGCGACGAAGCGGGGCATCTGGCTGCGGCGGGTATCGTCATCCTCCTCGGCCCGGATGCCGTGGCGGATCGTCTGCTCGATATCCGCGAGCGTGCCGCCCCACAGCCACTCGTCGTCGGCCAGCACCGGATAGCCGCCCGGCGCGCCCTGGCCGCCGGCCCCGTGGCAGGGCTGGCAGTTGTTGGCGAAGGCCACGCGGCCGCCGGCCAGCGCGTAGTCGCGCAGCGCCGCGTCGTCGAGCAGGGCCGTGATCGGCGTGGCGCGGATGCGCTCGAGCATCGGCGCGTGCGCCGCGCTGGCGCTCGCCATCTCCTCGGTGATCGCCTCGCGCGCCACCCAGCCGGTCACGCCGCGGGTCGCGCCGCCGAACCAGGGGATCGCGGGATACAGGATGATCCACACGATGCCCCAGGCGATGGTGGCGTAGAAGGTGTAGAGCCACCACGCGGGGGAGGGCGTGTTCAGCTCCTTGATGCCGTCCCATTCATGACCGGTGGTCATCTTCCCGGTCACGGCATCCTTTTCGATCTTGGTCGGCATGTCGTCTCAGTCCTCATCCCGCAGCGGCAGCATGCCGTGGCGTTCGAACTCGGCGCGGCGGGAAGGGCGCAGGGCGCGCCACACCAGCACGGCGAACAGCAGCAGGAACAGGACCGTCCAGGCCTGCCGCAGCAACGGATAGATCTCGGCGATCGTGCCCATCGGCTACTGCCTCAACTGCTCGGGCGTGACGTCGCGGAACTGCACCAGCGTGCCCAGCATCTGCAGGTAGGCGACCAGCGCATCCATCTCGGTGATCCGCGCGGCATCGCCGTCCCAGTTCGCCTGCTGCGCGCGCGGGTAGCGGGCCGAGCCCGTGGCCCAGTCCCCGTCCGCCGTGGCCTGCGCCTCCAGATCGGCGCGTGCATTGGCGATCTGCTCGTCGGTATAGGGCACGCCGGCCGTCCTCAGGGCACGGAGGTGGCGGTCGATATCGGCATAGCGCAGCGGCCGGTCGAGGAACGGGTAGGAGGGCATCACCGACTCCGGCACGAGCGCGCGCGGGTCGCGCAGATGCGCGGCATGCCAGTCGTTGGAATAGCGGCCGCCGACGCGCGCGATATCCGGTCCGGTGCGCTTGGAGCCCCACTGGAATGGCTTGTCGTACATGCTCTCGGCCGCGAGCGAGTAGTGGCCGTACCGCTCCAGCTCGTCGCGGAAGGGGCGGATCTGCTGGCTGTGGCAGGTGTAGCAGCCCTCGCGGATGTAGATGTTCCGCCCGGCAAGTTCGAGCGGCGTGTAGGGCCGCACGCCCTGTACCCGTTCGATCGTGGTCTCGATCAGGAACAGCGGCAGGATCTGCACCAGCCCCCCGATGCTGACCGTGATCAGGGCCAGCACCGCGAGCAGGATGACGTTGGTTTCGATGGTCTCGTGGCGGATCGCCATGATGCGCTGCTCCCCTCAGGCCCGCGCCACGGCCGGCGCGGCCGCCGGTTCGATGCGCGGGGCCCCCACCTTGATGGTGCGATAGACGTTGATCACCATCAGCAGGGCGCCGGTGAGGTAGAACAGCCCGCCGAGCATGCGGATCACGTAGTAGGGATGCATCGCGGCGACGGTCTCGACGAAGGAGTACTGCAGGAAGCCCAACTCGTCGAAGGCGCGCCACATGAGGCCCTGCATGATGCCGGATACCCACATCGCGGTGATGTAGAGAACGATGCCGAGGGTGGCGATCCAGAAGTGCCACTCGACCAGCTTGCGCGACCACATCTCCTGCCGCCGCCACAACACCGGCACGAGGTAGTAGATCGCGCCGAAGGTGATGAAGCCGTTCCAGCCCATCGCGCCGGAATGGACGTGGCCGATGGTCCAGTCGGTGTAGTGCGACAGTGCGTTGACGGCGCGGATCGACATTACCGGCCCCTCGAACGTGGCCATGCCGTAGAAGGCCACGGCAGTCACCGAGAAGCGCAGCGCCGGGTCGGTGCGCAGCTTGTCCCATGCGCCGGACAGGGTCATGATTCCGTTGATCATGCCGCCCCAGGACGGCATCCACAGGATCACGCTCATCACCATGCCGAGCACCTGCGTCCAGTCGGGCAGGGAGGTGTAGTGCAGGTGATGCGGGCCGGCCCAGATGTACAGGAAGATCAGCGACCAGAAGTGGATGATCGACAGCCGGTATGAATAGATCGGCCGGTCGGCCTGCTTGGGAATGAAGTAATACATCATCCCCAGGAAGCCGGCGGTCAGGAAGAAGCCGACCGCGTTGTGGCCGTACCACCACTGGATCATCGCATCCTGCACGCCCGACCAGATCTGGTAGCTCTTGGACGTGCCGGCGACCGGGATCGCCAGATTGTTGCCGATGTGCAGCATCGCGATGGTCAGGATGAAGCCGAGGTAGAACCAGTTCGCGACGTAGATGTGCGGCTCGTCGCGCTTCATGATCGTGGCGACGAACACGACGAGGTAGACCACCCAGACGAAGGTCAGCCACAGGTCCACGAACCACTCGGGCTCGGCGTATTCCTTGCTCTGGGTGACGCCCATCAGATAGCCGAGGGCGGCGCAGACGATGAAGAACTGGTAGCCCCAGAACAGGAACCAGCCCGCCGGCTCGCCGCCGAACAGCCGCGCGCGGCAGGTGCGCTGGACGACGTGCAGCGAGGTGCCCAGCAGCGCGTTGCCGCCGAAGGCGAAGATCACCGCGCTGGTGTGCGCGGGCCGCAGCCGGCCGAAGGTGAAGTACTCGATCCCCCAGTCGAACAGGTGCGGGAACGCCAGCTCGGAGGCGACGATCACGCCCAGCAGGAAGCCCGCCACGCCCCAGAAGATCGTGGCGATGACGAACGCGCGCACCGGCGCCTCGACATACGAGGTAACCGCGCGGGTCGCGGCGGCGGGGAGGGGGTGGGCTAGCGGGTCGAGGACCGTGGCGGACATGCGTAATTCCGGCGGGGTGACAGGTGACTTCAAGCAGTCCCTCGGGACTGCTCACATTGAGCCACATCAATTTGCGCCATATCAATTAGCGCGCGAGGCCGGTAAACTCCGATCGGGATGAGTCGGGCCGGCAGGCTGGGACTCAGATGACGGGAAACGGGAGCCGCCATTGAGCGCGACCGCAACGAACCTGGTTGCAGGCCAGCCCATCGCGCGACGGGTGCCGATCGACCGCCCCTGGGCGTGGCTCGCGGCAGGCTGGCGGGACATCCTCGCCGCCCCCCTCGTCTCGCTGACCTATGGCGCGATCTTCGCGATCCTCGGCTGGCTCCTGGCCTGGGCGGCGTTCCGGGTCGGCAGTTTCTGGCTGATCCTGCCCGCGACGTCGGGTTTCCTGCTGGTGGCACCGATGCTCGCCGTGGGGCTCTACGAGTGCAGCCGGCTGCGCGAGCTGGGGCAGCGGCCGACGCTGGGCGCGGCGTTCGGCGCGTGGCGGCGCAACGGCGTGCAGATCGGCGTGATGGGCGTGGCCCTGCTGCTGCTGAACCTGTTCTGGGTGCGGATCGCCGCATTGTTGTTCATGCTGTTCTTCGGCGTCGGCTTCTCGGGAACGATCGAGGAACTGCCGGCCGCGATGCTGCGCCACCCGCAGCTTCTGCCGTTCCTCGTGGTGGGCACCTTCGCCGGTTTCGTGCTGGCGGCGGCCACCTTCACGCTCGCGGCCTTCGCGATCCCGATGCTGCTGGACCGCGAGATCGGCGCGGTGGAGGCGATGATCGCCAGCCTGCGGGCCGTGATGCTGAACCTGCCGGCGATGCTGCTCTGGGCCGCCCTGATCGTCGGTTTCACCGCCGCCGGGCTGGCGACGCTGTTCCTCGGGCTGATCGTGGTGTTGCCGCTGCTCGGCCACGCCTCCTGGCACGCCTACCGCGACCTGTTCCGCTGAGGCCGCTCAGGCGGTCATTAGCATCCGCCCGGCGAGCCCGGCCAGCAGCAGCGCGTTGAAGCCGAGCAGGACCGGCCGCGCCCGGGCGAAGGCGCCGCCGAAGCGGCGGCCGAACAGCCGCCCCACGGTTCCCACCCCCATCAGTGCCGGCATGGTGCCGACCGCGAAGGCGGCCATCGCAAGCGCCCCCGCCGTCGCGCTGCCGGCCCCGGCGGCGGCGGCGAGCGCGGCGTAGATCAACCCGCAGGGCAGGGCGGAGAGCATCAGCCCCAGCGGGAAGCCGTGCAGCCGCCCGGCCGCCGTCACCACCCGCCGCATCACGGGATCGACGAGGCGCAGCAGTCTCGGCGGAGGGGCGAGGTGCGGCAGCCGCCCCGCCGCCTGCAGGCCCATGATCGCGGCCGCGATCAGCAGCGGGGCGGCCAGCAGCGGCGTCCAGGTGCCCAGTGAAAGCATCGCCCCAACGAACCCCGCCACCGCGCCCAGCAGCGCGTAGCCGGTAAGGCGGCCGAGATGGTAGGGCAGCAGCAGGAACCCGCCCGCGCGCGCGGCGCCGCCGGCCTCGATCTGCGCGATGACGAACGGCCCGCACATGCCGGCGCAATGCAGGCCGCTGCCCAGCCCGGCCGCCACCATCGCCGCCATCAGGGCGATCAGACCATGGTCGCCGAGCGCGGCGAGATCATGCAGGCAGGATGCCATGGCGCCGTCCTATCCCATGAATGGCGACCGGCTGTCTTGCGCCGCCTCATGGTTGGTGGGGCCCTCGCTGGGCGGTTCGGTTTCGAAGGCGAGTTGACCGCCAGTCGGGGCGGCGGCAAGGTCTGCGTGCCGGGAGGGCTATGTCACTGGCGCGCCGGTTTCAGGCGGGGCCTGATCACGCGCGCAAGGGGCTTGCGAATAATTCGCAACTTCGATAAGCCGTCGCCCGGGAAACACTGGTACACGGCAGGGGATAGCAATGTTCCGTCGCACGCTTTTGGCCTTGGGACTGACCACCCTGGCACCGTTCGCGCTGTCCGCGCAGGAGCTGAACCTCTACTCCGCGCGCCACTACGACACCGACCGCGCATTGTACGACGATTTCACCAAGCAGACCGGCATCCGCGTACGCCTGATCGAGGGCGACGCCGACCAGCTCATCGAGCGTATCCGCAATGAGGGTGCGAACAGCCCGGCGGACGTGCTGATCACGGTCGATGCGGCCCGCCTGCAGCGCGCGAAGGAGGCGGGGATCCTCGCCGCCACGCGCAGCCAGGTGCTGGAGAGCCGCATCCCGGCGAACCTGCGCGACCCGGACGGGCTGTGGTTCGGCATCAGCATGCGCGCCCGCGTGATCATGTACGACACGCAGAAGGGCAAGCCGGAGGGGCTGGCCCGGTTCGAGGATCTCGCCGATCCGCGCTTCAAGGGTCAGATCTGCGTCCGCAGCTCCAACCACCCGTACAACATCAGCCTCGTCGGCAGCATCCTGGCCGCGAACGGGCCCGAGAAGACCGAGGAGTGGGTGCGCGGGCTGGTGGCCAACTTCGCCCGCCCGCCGCAGGGCGGCGATACGCCGCAGTTCACCGCGATCCCGGCGGGCCAGTGCACGATCGCGATCGCCAACACATACTACCTCGCGCGCTTCCGTGCCTCCTCGAAGCCGGAGGAAAAGGCGGTCGGCGACCGGATCGGCGTGATCTTCCCGAACCAGGGCGCGGGTGACCGCGGCGCGCACGTGAACATCTCCGGCGCGGCGGTGGTGAAGACCGCCCCGAACCGCGAGGCCGCCGTCAAGTTCGTGGAATACCTGACGACGCCGTCCGCCCAGCGCTACTTCGCCCTCGGCAACTTCGAATACCCGGTCGTGCCCGATGCCGAGATCGCCCCCGCGCTCGCGAGCTTCGGCACGTTCCGGCAAGACCAACTGAACGCTTCGGCGTTCGCTGCGAATTCCGCCCAGGCGCTGCAGATCATGCAGCGGGCAGGTTGGCGCTGACGCTTCCCCTCGCGCTACTCCACTGAGCGGATAGGGCCGCCCGGGGATGCCGCCCCGGGCGGCCTGCCGATTCCAGGGCCGCATCATCTTGGCGGCCGGAGCATGGGCGCGGCAGAGTGGCCCCGGCTGACACCGGAGTCGCCGTGACCGATCCTGCCGCCGCCCCGCCCACGCCGATGCACTCCCGCGCCGTGCCGCTGCTGCTGGGCCTCTGCGCGGCGTTGCTCGTCTTCGCCGCGCTTGCCGTTGCGCAGGGCATCATCGCCCCTGTCGTCTTCGCCCTGTTCCTGATCGCCATCAGCCGGCCGTTGCAGCGCGTTCTGGAGCGTTTCCTGCCGCGGCTGCTGGCGGTGCTGGTCACGCTGCTTGCCGCCCTCGCGGTGATCGGCGGCATCGGGTCCTTCGCGGTCTGGGGCTTCGCGCGGGCGGGGCACTGGCTCGTCCATAACGCGGCGCTGTTCCAGAGCCTGTACCTGACCGTCGCCGGCTGGCTGGAGCAGCACGATCTCTACGCGGCCGGGCTGCTCGCCGAACGCTTCAACGTGAGCTGGCTGATCCGCGTGTTCCAGGAGATCGGCCTGATCCTGCAGGCGCTGGGCAGCTTCGTCGTCGTCACCTTCGTCTTCGTCCTGCTCGGCCTGATCGAGGTGGACGACGCCCGCAACCGCCTTGCGACGATCCGCCATCCGGCCGCGGACCTGCTGTTGGCGGCGGGGGCGGCGAGCGCGCGGAAGTTCCAGACCTACATGCTGGTGCGCACGCTGATGAGTGCGCTGACCGGCCTCGCGGTCTTCGCCTTCGTGCGGCTGCTGGACCTCGACCTCGCCGCCGAATGGGGTGTGATCGCCTTCGCGCTCAACTACATCCCCTTCATCGGCCCGCTGGTCGCGACCGTGCTGCCGACCCTGTTCGCCGCCGCGCAGACCGGAAGCTGGCAGATGCCGGTGCTGGTGCTCGTCGGGCTGAACGTCATCCAGTTCATGATCGGCAGCTACCTCGAACCCCGCTTCGCCGGCGCGCGGCTCGCCGTCTCGCCCTTCATGGTGCTGTTCGCGGTGTTCTTCTGGGCTTTCCTGTGGGGTGTGCCCGGCGCCTTCATCGGCGTGCCGATCCTGATCGCGGTAGTGACCTTCTGCGAGCACAGCCGGTCAGGGCGATGGGTCGCGACGCTGCTCGGCGCCCGCCCCGATCCCGCCCGAGACGCGGCGGGTTGAAACGCCTCGTCATCGCACTCGGCTTCACCCAGCTTCTCGGCTGGGGATCGACCTTCTACCTGCCGGCGACGCTGGGCGACGCCATGGCGGCGAGCCTGTCGCTGCCGCGCGAGGTGATCGTCGGCGGCGTGACGATGATGGTCGTCGCGGGCGCGATCGCCTCGCCCGTGGTCGGCAGGATCGCCGATCGCGGCGGGGCGCGCGTCCTGCTCGCCGGCGGATCGGTGCTGCTGGCGATGGGACTCGGCGTGCTGTCACAGGCGCAGGGGCTGGCGGGGTTCGTGATCGCCTGGCTGCTGCTCGGCCTCGGCGGCGCGCTGGCGCTGTCGGTGACCCCCAATGTTGCGGTGATCCAGGTCGCGGGCGACAACGCCCGTGCGGGCGTGGCGGCGCTGTCGCTGACGGTGGGCATGACCTCCACGGTCTGCTTTCCCGTCACCGCCTGGATGGAGGGCACGATCGGCTGGCGCGGCGCCTGCCTCGTCTTCGCGGCGCTGCAACTGCTGGTCGCCCTGCCGCTGCATCTGTGGGTCGCCCCGAGGCGAGGGGCCGCAAGGCCGTTGCTTCAGGCGCGGCGCGGCGAGGCGACGCTCGCGCGGCCGGTTCTCGCTTTCATCCTGCTGGCCGCGACCTACAGCCTGTTCTCGCTGCTCTCCTGGGGCATTCCTATCCAGATGATCCCGCTGTTCGAGGGGATGGGCATGGGGCATGTGGCCGCGGTCGCCATTGCGGCCCTGTTCGGCCCTGCGCAGGTGGCCTCGCGAATCGGCGATCTCGTGTTCGGCCGGCGCATCCGCGTGACCACGCTCGGCATCATTTCCGCCGCGCTGCTGCCGCTTGCCTTCGTGCCGGCGCTGATCGCGCCCGGCATGATGACCGCCATCCTGCTGGTCGTGCTGTACGGGCTCGGCGCCGGCACCATCACGGTGGCGCGCGCCATGCTGCCGATGCTGCTGTTCGGCCGTCAGGCCTACGGGTTGTGGCTGGGGCGGCTTGCCGTCCCGAGCCAGGTCGCCTCCGCCATCTCGCCGGTGCTGCTCGCGGCCGCCTACGGCGCGGGGACGGACGTGCTGCTCTGGCTGTGCCTCGCTCTCGGCCTGGGCGTGCTGGCGGCCATGGTCGCGCTGGCCCGGCACGTCCCGGAGTAGCGCACCCGCACGCGACCGGGATCAGGCTGCGATCAGCTCGACCATGATGCCGGTTGCGGCGGAGGCAGGTACCGCAAGGCGGTCCGGCCCGATCACCGCCGGGATGCCGGATACGGCGACGCATTGCTGGGCGGCGCTGTAATCGGCCACGCGGACAGACAGGCAGGCGGAACCTTCCGCCGGCAGCCCGTCGAGCGTGAGGCCGGGATGGCGCGCAGACAGCATCTCCGGCGTCAGGAAGACCATCTCCGCCCGGCCGCTGCCCGACTCTACGCATTGCGCGCCGTCCGGGTCGGCCACCACCGTGCTGTCGATCAGCCGCGCCATATGTGCGGCCGAGACGTTGGGGTCGGCGGCGAGGATCTCGACTCGCTCCAGCCGCGTCGCGGTGTTCGGGTGCTTCATCAGCTCCGGGATCCAGACGACATCCCGCGTCAGATGCTGGCAGGCGAAGATGCCGATGCCGGCGGGGCGCTCGGTCGCGGGCCATTGCACCGTGCGGAAGCGCGCCTCGGCCGTTCCCTCCCGCGGCAGTTCGACCGGTCGGCCGAAATCGAGCGGACCCGTCGCCGCGATGCCCCGCGCCTTCAGGGCCGCCGCGCCGGCCTCGGCATCGGTCGCGGTGAAGGCGAGGCGGTCGATGCCTTCGCGCCGGGCGAGGAAATCGCGGCTCTTCCGGTTGTGGTCGGTCGGCGTCACCACGGTCAGCAGCTCGATGTAATCGGGATCGAGCATGATGGTGTGGTTGGCCGAGCCGAGATGCGCGCTGTGCGTGCCCCGCGGCGACAGCACGAACCCCAGCCGCCGCCATGTTTCCGCCGCCTCGTCGAGGTCCCGTACCGCGACCACGACATGATCGATGCCGACGAAATGCTCTATCATCAGGATACTGCCGTGGTTCGTTTCAGCCAGTCGCCAGCCTTCGCGATCGCTGCCCGCGCGCCGCTGACGGTCTCCATGTTGCGGAGGAAGCCATGGATCAGCCCGGGGAACGTCTCGCATTCCACCGCCACGCCCGCCGCGCGCAGCCTCTCGGCCATCGCAAGCCCCTCATGGGTCAGCAGGTCGAGTTCGGCGAGATGAACCAGGGTGGGCGGCAGGCCGCGGCAGTCGCCATGCAGGGGCGCGGCCCATGGGTGGAACCGGTCGGCCTCGTGCGGCAGGTAGGACTGCCAGTAGAAGCGCATCTTCTCCTCGGTGAGGAAGTAGCCCCCGGGGCCGAATTCCCGGTAGCCGTCCGTCTCGAAATCCGCCGCGCAGACCGGGTAGTTCGCGAGGATGCCACGCAGGGGCGGCCCCTTCGTCTCCCGCAGCATCAGCGCCGCACCGAGCGCCAGATTGCCGCCGGCGGAATCCCCGCCGACGATGATGCGCGAGGGATCGAGGCCCCATTCGGCCCCGTGCTGCGCGATGTGACGCACCACCGCGGCGACTTCCTCCAGCGCGCGGGGAAACTTCGCCTCCGGGCTGAGTGCGTAGTCCACGCTGACGACGGCAATGCCCGAGGCCGCGGCATACTCGCGCGCCAGCCGGTCATGCGTGTCGACGGAGGACCAGACCCAGCCGCCGCCATGGGCGTAGACCAGCACCGGCAGCGCGCCCGCACGCGGCTTGTGAACGCGGCAGAGGATGCGCCGCCCGTAGCCTGCGACCCAGCGGTCGCTCGATTCCGCCATTTCGGGGCCGCCGGCGGCGAGGCGGGTATTCAACTTGTCGTTGATCGCACGCGACGGATCGAACGGCGCGCGCAGCAGCATCGGCGGCAGTTCGGAAGCCGCCTTCTCGTAGGCCGCGAAGGCGGCGCGCATCTCGGGATCCCAACGGCTGTCTGTGGTCATGACCGGCAATGTCCTCTCACGGCTGTGATGGAAAGCCAGCATCCCGCGTACGGCAAGGTGGGGACGATTGATCCGGCCGCCGTCAATCGTCATGTTGCAACGCACAATGTTTGAGACGGCATATTCCATTTCGCGATTCCGGCCGGAGGAGCTTTTCCGTCCGCGCCGCGTGGCCCTGATCGGTGAAACCGCTCAGGCGGAACTGCTGGCGGCCAACGCCACGCAGTTCCTCGCTCTGGAACGCGCGGCCACGGTCGGGCAACTGGGGGTGGAAAAGCCCGACCTCGCGGTGCTCGCCCTGCTTCCGGAGCAGATCGCCGGCGCGCTGCAGGACCTTGCCGCCCGCGGCGTGCGTGCCGCCATCGTGCCGGGCGGAGCACCGGACCTGCGGGCCGCATCGCTCGCCACCGGCGTGCGCGTTCTGGGGCCGTTCAGTTTCGGCCTTGCCGTGCCGGGGATCGGGCTGAACGTCACGCTGGGCCATCTGCCGATCAGGCCCGGCCGGCTCGCCCTTGTCGCGCAATCGGGCGCGCTCGCACGCGCGGTGCTGGACTGGGCCGAGCCGAACAACGTCGGTTTCAGCCACATTGTCGGCATCGGCGGCAACGCCGCCTTCGGCTTCTCTGGCACGGTGGACTGGCTTTCGCGCGATCCGGGAACGGGGGCGATCCTGCTCGACGTCCGGCGTGTCCGCGATCCCCGGGCCATGCTCTCCGCAGCCCGGGCCGCCGCGCTGCTCCGGCCCGTGGTGGCGCTGCGCCCCTGGACCGGCCGCGAGGCGGATGATGCCTTCATCGCCGCGATGCGCCGCGTGGGCGTGCTGGCGGTGAACACGCTGGAGGAGATGCTGGCCGCCGCCGAGACGCTGCCGCGCGCGCGACCGGCGCTGGGACCGGCGCTCGCCATCGTCGCCAACGGCAACGGACCGGCGCTGCTCGCGGTCGGCGCGCTGCATCGGGCGGGCGGCACGCTCGCGACCTTCGACGAGCCGACGCAGGCGGCGCTGCGCACCCTGCTGCCCGGGGTCGAGCCCGGCAATCCGCTGCTGCTGGCCGACGCCCCGGTCGGGCGGCTGGCCGAGGCAGCCTCGATGGTCTCGGGCCTGCCCGGCGTTGGCGGCGTGCTGGCGATCCACGCCCCGCGCAGCAGCGCCGACCCGGCCGACATCGCCGCGCTGGGGGCCGCCGTGGGGGCCGCGAAGGCGCCGCTGGTCGCCTGCGTCCTGGGCGAGACGACCGCCGCCGCGCATCGCCACCATCTGGCCGAGGCCGGGCTTCCCGCCTTCGCCACGCCCGAGAACGCGGTGCGTGCCTTCCTGCAGCTCGCGGAAGACCGCGCCAACCGGCGTGCCGCCGCCGAGCTTCCGCCGCGCGACGTGGTCCGTGTCGGTGCCGACCGCACCGCTGCCGCGCGGATCATCGCCGACGCGCGCGCCGCCGGGCGGACGGCGCTGACCGAGGACGAGGCGCTGGCGATGCTTGGCGCCTACGGCATTCCCACCGTCCCGACGCGCTCCGCGATGCGGGTCGAGGATGTGGGCGATGCGATCCTCGCCGTGGGCGTGCCCGCGGTCGTGAAGATCCGCAGCGCCGAACTGGCCCACAAGACCGAGGTCTCCGGCGTGGCGCTGGACATCACCACGCCCGAGACCGGGATCGCGGTGGCGCGGCGTATCGCCACCGAGGTCGCGCGCCACGCTCCGCACGCCCGCCTCGACGGCTATGTCGTCCAGCGCCAGGCGGCCGGTGGGCACGAGCTGCAGGTCTCCGTGCGCGACGATGCGCTGTTCGGCCCGGTCATCAGCTTCGGTCACGGCGGCACCGCGGCCGATGTCATCGACGACCGCGCCTGCGACCTGCCGCCGCTCAACCTCACGCTGGCGCATTCGCTGATCGGCCGGACGCGCATGTCCCGCCTGCTTGCCGGCTGGCGGGACAGGCCGGTGGCGCCGATCGGG
>JBBCJT010000173.1:0-19188 GCA_037190665.1 Rhodovastum atsumiense
GCTGAAGCGCACGTCCTCCGCCGTCAGCGTCGCGCCGGAGGGGAAGCGCATGCCCTGGCGGATCTTGAAGCGCATCGCCTTGCCGTCCGGGCGCATCGCCCATTCGGTGGCGACCGCCGGGCGGATGGTGATGTAGTCGCCCGGGTCCATGGTGACGAGGCTGTCGTAGCAGGCGTGCGCCGTCATCGGACTGGAGTACTGGGCGATGCGCGCCGGATCGAGCGTGACGGTGTCGCTGATGTCGAGTGCGATGATCAGCGTGGTGCGCCGGCTCGCGCTCTGTGCCGCCGCGTCGCGGATGGCGACGAACGGACTCGCCGCCCCGAAGGCGGCGGCGATCCCGAACAGGCTGCGCCGGTCGATCGGCAGATGCGTCATCGTTCAGTCCTCCCCTGGTCCTCTGGCCGGTGCGGCGTCCGCCCGGCGTCTGTTCTCGAAGGCGGCGATGCCCGTGCGATGCGCCTCGCCGCTGAAGCAGAGCGCGTTGATCTCGCGCTCGTAGGCCAGCCCCGCCGCCAGCGGCATGGACAACGCCGCCCGCGTCGCCGCCTTCACCGCCCGCGTCGCCTGTGCCGGATGGGTGGCGATGCGCTGCGCGAGCGCCGACGCGGCCCCGGCCACCGCCGCGTCGTCTTCCACGATGTCGACCAGGCCGATGCGCAGCGCCTCCGCCGCGTCGACCGGATCGCCGGTCAGCATCAGCCGCATGGCCTGCCCGTAGCCGACGAGCCGCGGCAGCATCTGCGTCGCCCCGCCGCCGCCGATCCAGCCGTGCTTCACCTCCGGCTGGCCGAAGCGCGCGCCGCGCCCGGCGATGCGGATATCGGCCGCCATCGCCATCTCCAGCCCGCCGCCCAGCACCCAGCCGTGCAGGCAGGCGACCACCGGGCGCGTCAGCGCGCGGATCACGTCCGCGTATTCGCGCCGGTCGCGGAAATCCCAGGCCGAGCTGTAGAGCGCGAGCGAGCCGATATCGCTGCCCGCGCAGAAACCCTTGGGGCCCTCGCCGCGCAGCACCACGACCCGGATGTCGGGATCCGCCTCGATGGCCGCGCAATGGGCGACCAGCGCATCGGTCATGGCGACGGTCATGGCATTGAGCTTGGCCGGCCGGTCCAGAGTGAGGACCGCTACCGCGCCGTCGCGGGCCAGGTGCACGCGACCGTCCTGCATATCGATCTGGCGATCGTCCATGCGCCCCAAAACGTTCCCTGCCGTGCGTTACCGTATGCCGGCTTGCGGGCATCACAACAGCTTCGCCGCCCGACCACAAGCGGCCGGTTGCGCGCTGCGCACGCCCATGCAGCAATGCGCGCCAACGATAGGGGGACGCCAAGTGCATACGGCGACCGGCGCGCGCATCCTGCTCACCCACTCGCCGCAGATGCGGGCGCTGTACTACCGGAACGGGCCGCAGGACGCGCTCGCGGCCCTCGGCACGCTGACGCTGCACGAGCGCGAGGAGGAGCTGTCGCCGGCCGAACTGATCGCCGCGGCGCAGGGCGCGCAGGTGATCGTGGCGCATCGCGCCACCCCCGTCCCGGCCGAGGTGTTCGCCGCCCTGCCAGATCTCGTCGCGGTCGTCCGTTGCGCGATGGACACGCGCAACATCGCGATCCCCGCCGCCTCCGCCGCCGGCGTGCTGGTCACGCGCGCCTCGCCCGGCTTCGTGCCGGCGGTGGCCGAGCTCGCAGTCGGGATGATGATCGACCTCGGCCGCGGGGTCGGCCTCTATGCCGGGGCCTACCGGGCCGGCAACGAGCCGTCGCAGGCCATGGGACGGCAGCTCTCGGGCGCGGTGCTCGGCATCCTCGGTTACGGCGCGATCGGGCGGCATCTGGGCCGGCTCGGCATCGCGCTGGGGATGGAGGTGCTGGCCGCCGACCCCTTCGTGACCGGGGCCGAGCCGGGCGTGACGCTGTGCCCCATGGCGGAGGTGCTGGCGCGGGCGGATTTCCTCGTCTGCCTTGTCGTCGCCAACGACAGCACCGACAACCTGATGAACGCCGCCGCCTTCGCCGCGATGAAGCGCGGCAGCTACTTCCTCAACCTCTCGCGCGGCGCGCTGGTTGACGAGGCCGCGCTGGAGGCGGCGCTGGACAGCGGGCAGCTCGCCGGCGCGGCGCTGGATGTGGGCCGCCACGGCGACCAGATGCCGCCCCCGCGCCTTGCCGCGCGGCGGGACGTGGTCGCCACGCCGCATGTCGGCGGGCTGACGCAGCAGGCGGTCGACCATCAGGCCTTCGAGACGACGCGGCAGGCGGCGGCGATCCTGCGGGGCGAGGCGCCGGCCGGCAGCATGAACGCCGAAGCCGCCACCCGGCTCGCGCGGATGCGCGGCTGATGGCGGCGCTGGCCGCGGAGTTTCCGTGGCTGATGGCGGCGGAGACCGTCAGCTTCACCAAGCAGGTGACGGCGGAGGACATCCACCTGTTCGCCCGCGTCACCGGCGACCATGACCCGATCCATGTCGATCCCGAAGCCGCGCGCGCGGCCGGCTTCGCCGACATCATCGCCCATGGCGGGCTGACGCTGGGGCTGGTCTCCACCACCGCGAGCCGGATCAGCCAGCTCGCGAAGTCGCGGGGCTTTCCCGGCGTGTCGGTCTCGCTCGGCTACGACCGCGTGCGCTTCCCGCGCCCGGTGCTGGCGGGCGAGTACCTGACCGCGACCTACACGCTGGGGCGGTGGGACGGTGCGAAGCGGCGCACGGTCTCCGCCATCGCGGTCACCGCCGCCGACGGCGCGGTGGTCGCCGCCGGCGAGCACGTGATGGCGTGGATCATGCCGCCTGGGCCGGCCAGCGCGGGGTCAGCGTGAAACCGAAGAACTCCGCCGCGCTGATTGCCTGCCCCTCGTTCATCGCGGCGCCGTCCTGGGTGCGGTGGCCGGCGGCCCGCGCGGCAGCCAGCAGGGGCGTGACCGTGGCCGAGATCACCGCATCGGCGACGAGCCCACCCGCCGCCATCCGCGCCGGATCGAACGGCAGCGCCGTCTCCCCCCGCATGCCCAGCGGCGTGGCGTTCACGGCGACGGTGCAGCCGGACGGATCGGCCGGTCCCGTCACGGCGCGGCAGGCGGGAAACGCCTCCCGCAGGCGCGCGGCGAGGGCTTCGGCGCGCGCGGCGTCGGTATCGGCGATGACGAGCGAGGCCACGCCCGCCTCGGCCAGCGCGTCCGCGACGGCGGCCCCCGCCCCGCCCGCGCCGACCACCAGCGCGGCGGCCCCGCGCGGATCCACTCCGCTCGCCTCGCGCATCGCACGCACGCAGCCGATGCCGTCGAACATGTCGCCTTCCCAGCCATCGGCCGTGCGGCGCATCACGTTCACCGCGTCGATGCGCACGGCGCGCGGCGACACGCGGGCGCAGAGCGCCAGCGCGTGGTGCTTGATCGGCATGGTGATGAACATCCCGTCGAAATTGCCGACGTGCCACAGGCCGTTGATCGCCGCCTCGGCGCCTTCGGGGCCGACCTCCATCGGCAGCAGCACGGCATTCGCGCCCAGCTCGGCGAACAGTGCGTTGAACCGGCCCGGCGAGCGCGCCTGCTTCAGCGGCGTGCCCAGGATCGCGAACAGCCGCGTCGCCCCGTCGATGGCCATGACGTTTCCTCCGCCCTTCGTTGGGCCGAGATATCGCAGCGGACCCGCACAATGACCAGCGAGCTTGCCGACCTGCCGGAACGCCACCGGCTGATCCGCGACACCGCGCGCGACTTCGCACAGGGCGAGATCGCACCGATCGCCGCCACGCTCGATGCCGAGTCGCGGTATCCGGCGGAGCTGTACGGCCGGCTCGCCGGACTGGGCCTGTTCGGCGTCACCGTGCCCGAAGCCCTCGGCGGGGCGGGCGCGGACACGCTCGCCTATGCCGTGGTGATGGAGGAGATCGCGCGCGGCTACGCGAGCGTGGCGGACCAGATCGGGCTCGTCGAACTCGTCGCCACGCTGCTCGCCGAACACGGCACGCCCGCGCAGCAGGATCGCTACCTGCGTCCGCTGCTGCGCGCCGAACGCCGCTGCGCCTATGCGCTGACGGAGCCGGAGGCGGGATCGGACCTCGCCGGGCTCAAGACCGTCGCACGGCGCGACGGCGAGGGCTGGCGGCTGACCGGCGAGAAGATCTGGATCCACAACGCGCCGGTCGCGGATTTCGCGGTGGTGCTGGCGCGCACCGACCCGGCCGCCGGGCATCGCGGGATGAGCATCTTCCTCGTGGATGCCGACCAGCCCGGCTTCGTGCGCGGCCGGGCGGAGCACAAGATGGGCCAGCGCGCCTCCCCGCTCGGCGCGCTCGCCTTCCAGGACATGGCGCTGGGCGCGGATGCGCGGCTGGGGCCGGAGGGGCGCGGCTTCCACATGATGATGTCGGTGCTCGAGAAGGGCCGCGTCGGCATCGGCGCGCTCGCGGTGGGCATCCTCGAGGCCGCGTTGCAGGCCTCCATCGCGCAGGCGCAGATGCGCCGGCAGTTCGGCCAGCGCATCGCGGAATTCCAGGCGGTGCAGTGGATGATCGCCGATATGGCGAAGGACACGCACGCCGCGCGGCTGATGGTCCGCGCGGCGGCGACGGCGCTCGACAACGGAACGCCCGCGACACTGCAGGCGAGCATGGCGAAGTGCTTCGCATCGGATGCCGCGGTGGCGCACACGGCGAATGCGGTGCAGGTCCATGGCGGCAGCGGCTACGTGCAGGGGGCGGAAGTGGAACGGCTCTATCGTGATGCCAAGATCACGCAGATCTACGAGGGCACCAACCAGATCCAGCGCATGATCATGGCGCGCCACCTGCTGGGTCGCGGCTGAGATGACAGAGCAACGCAAGGTCGCTTTCGTCACCGGCGCGCGGCGCGGCATCGGCCGCGCCATCGCCCTCGCGCTGGCGGGGCGGGGCTACGATCTGGTGCTCAACGACATCGCCGCCGACGAGGCGGCGGAGGCCACGCTGCACGACATCGCGCAGGCCGGCGCGCGCGCGGCCTTCGTGCCGGGCGACATCGCGCAGGCGGACGGCCATGCGGGTCTGGTGGACGCGGCGTGGGACGCCTTCGGCCGGCTGGACGCGCTGGTGAACAATGCCGGCGTCTCCGTCGCGCGACGCGGCGACATGCTGGAGGAGGACATCGCCGATATCGACCGGGTGCTGGGCATCAACATGCGCGGCCCCTGGCTGCTGACGGCGGAGGTCGCGCGGCGCTGGGTCGCCGAGCCGCCGCGCGAGGGCCGCGCGGTGGTGTTCATCACCTCCGCCAACGCCGTCCTCGCCAGCCCCGACCGCGCGAGCTACGTCGTCAGCAAGGCGGCGCTGTCGATGGTGGCGAAGCTGTTCGCGCTGCGCCTCGCACCGCACGGCATCCCGGTGCACGAGATCCGCCCCGGCGTGATCGCCACCGACATGACGGCGGTGGCCAAGGACCGCTACGACAGGCGCATCGCTGACGGCATGAGCCCGATCGCGCGCTGGGGCCAGCCGGAGGATATCGGCCGCGCCGTTGCGGCACTGGTTGCCGGCGACATTCCCTTCACCACGGGCGACGCCTTCCACATCGATGGCGGCCTGCATCTGGCGAGGCTGTAGGACGATGGCACGTGAGATGACCGCCGGCTTCCACGCTTACGAGGAGGTGGAGGAAGGCGACTGGTTCGCCACGCCGGGCATCATGGTGGGGGAGGCGCAGGTGCTCGCCTTCGCCGGCCTGTCGGGCGATTTCTTCGAGATCCATGTCGACGACGAGTACGCGCGCGGCATGGGCTTCCCCGGCCGCGTGGCGCACGGGATCCTCGGCCTCGCGCTGACGGACGGGCTGAAGAACCGCTCCGAGGCGCGGTTCCGCGGCGTGGCCTCGCTGTCCTGGAGCTGGAATTTCCGCGGCCCGATCCTGATCGGCGACCGCATCTCCGCCACCGTCCGCGTCGCGGCCAAGCGCATGACCAAGCGCCCCGACCGCGGCATCCTCACGCTCGCCATCACGGTGAAGAACCAGCGCGGCGAGATCGTGCAGGAGGGCGAGAACCTGCTGATGGTGCTGACGCGCGAAGGCGCTGCCGCGCTGGGCCACGCGCCGAAGGCGTAGCATGCGCCGCCGCCCGGGAGGACAACACGCCGCATGACCGCACCTGTCACCATCTTCACCGCGCGCCGCATCGTCACGATGGATCCGGCCCGGCCCGGGGCGACGCATGTCGCGGTGCGCGACGGGCGCATCCTCGCGGTGGGCGGCCCGGCGGAGATGGCCGACTTCCCCTCGGCCGAACTCAACGACAGCTTCGCCGGCAGCGTGCTGATGCCCGGTTTCGTGGAAGGCCATTCGCATCTCCTGGAAGGCGCGGTCTGGCGCGACCCGTATCTGGGCTTCTTCGACAGGCGCGATCCGGATGGCAGGATCTGGCCCGGCCTGAAGGATATGGAAGCCGTCATCGCGCGGCTGCGGCAGGCCACGCAGGCCAAACCCTCCGGCAGCATCACCGCCTGGGGCTTCGATCCGCTGCTCTTCGGAGGCCGGCGGATGGTGCAGGCGGATCTCGACCGCGTGTCCACGGACCGCCCGGTCGTGGTGACGCACGCATCCGGCCACACCATGAACCTGAACGGCGTGGCGATGGCCATGGCCGGCTACGACCGCGCCAACGACCTCGACGGTCTCGTGCGCGGCGAGGACGGGCGCCCCACCGGGGAGATACAGGGCCCGGACCTGATGGGCCGGGTGCGCCGCGTCGTCATCGCCGACATGACGTCGCGCACGATGGACGCCGGCGCGCTCCGCCTGTTCGCCGATCTGGCGCTTCGCGCGGGCGTGACCACGGCGACGGACCTGGTCAGCGACATGTCGCCCGCCATCGTCGCGGCCTACCGCGACGCCGCCGCCGATCCGGCCTTCCCGCTGCGCATGGTCCCCGCGCTGGCGGCACGCGCCTTCCCGCAGGAGGAAGGCCTCGCGCGGTTCAGGGAGCTGCAGGCCACCAGCACGGACAAGCTGCACTTCAGACTGGTGAAGCTGGTCGTGGACGGATCCATCCAGGGCTTCACCGCCCGTCTGCGCTGGCCCGGCTACCACAACGGCGCAGCGAACGGGCTGTGGTACATCGCACCCTCCGAACTCGGGGCGATCGTCGAGGCCTGGCACCGTGCGGGCGCGATCCTCAACATCCATACCAACGGCGACGAGGCGACCGAGGCGGCGGTGGAGATGCTGGAGCGCGCCATCACCGCGTATCCGCGCCCCGATCACCGCCACACGCTGCAGCATTGCCAGATGCCGGACCCGGCGCTGTTCCGCCGCATCAAGGCGCTGGGACTGTGCTGCAACCTGTTCGCCAACCACATCTACTACTGGGGCGAGGAGCACGTCGCCCAGACGATGGGCCTGTCGCGGGCGCAGCGGATGGATGCCTGCGGAACCGCGCTGCGCCTCGGCATCCCGCTCAGCATCCATTCCGACGCCCCGGTCACGCCGCTCGATCCGCTGTTCACGGCGTGGTGCGCGACGAACCGGCTGACGGCGAAGGGGCGCGTGCTGGGCGAGGGCGAGCGCATCCCGGCGGCCGACGCGCTGCGCGCCATCACGCTGGGTGCCGCGTACACGATGAAGCTGGATCACCTCGTCGGCAGCATCGAGATCGGCAAGTTCGCCGATTTCGCGGTGCTGGCCGAGGACCCGCTGGATGTCGATCCCGCGCGGCTGAAGGATATCCGGGTGGAGGCGACGGTGGTCGGCGGCAGGGTCTTTCCCGTCCCGCCGCCGCGGTGAACGTCCCGCTCACGGTCCTGGGCGGGTTCCTCGGCGCGGGCAAGACGACCGCCCTGAACGGCCTGCTGCGGCAGGCGAAGCGACGGATCGCCGTGCTGGTGAACGATTTCGGCGCGCTGAACGTCGATGCGGCGCTGATCGCGACGCAAGGCGGCGGGATGGTGACGCTCGCCAACGGCTGCGTCTGCTGCACGCTCGGCGACGATCTGGGCGGCGGCATCGCGCGGCTGATGGCGCTGGACCCTCGGCCCGAGCAGATCGTCATCGAGGCGAGCGGCGTGTCCGATCCCTGGCGCATCGCGCAGCTCGCGCGGCTGGAACAGGGGGTGGGGCTGGATGCGGTGCTGGTGCTCGCGGACGCGGCCCGCTTTCCGGCGCTGCTGGCCGATCGCTGGCTGGCCGACACGCTGGAGCGTCAGGTCGCGCGCGCCGACCTGCTGCTGCTGACGCACGCCGACCTCGCGGGCGAGGCGGGACTGGCCGCGACCCGCGCCGCCCTGCTCCGCCTGCGCCCCGGCGTGCCGGTGGCGGTCATGCCGGCGGATGGCCTGCCGGAGCTGCTGCTCGCCGCGCACCCGGAACCGCCGGCGCGGCGGATCGCCGACAGCCCGTCCGGCCACGGTTTCGCACATGCGCGATGGACGCCCGCCGGCCCGCTGGACGGCGAGCGCCTGCGCGCGGCGCTGGCATCGCTGCCGGACAGCGTCCTGCGGGTGAAAGGCTTCTGCCGCCTCGGCCCCGATGGCGTGCCGCATCTGGTGCAGCGCGCCGGGCAGCGGACCGTCATCGAGGTCTGGACCGGCGCGCCGGTGCCGGACGGCCTGGTCTTCATCGGCCGGCCCGACATGCCGGACGCCGCCGCCCTGTCGTCACGGCTCGCCCGCGCCGAGGGCGCCGGATGACGGCCCGGGTGACGGCTACGTGATCAGCCCGGCCAGCGGGCTGGACGGGTCGGCCGCCAGCCGGCGCGGCATGCGGCCGGCCAGATAGGCGTCGCGCCCGGCCTCGATCGCCGCCTTCATCGCCCGCGCCATCAGGATCGGGTCCTTCGCGTGCGCAATGGCGGTGTTCATCAGCACCGCGTCGCAGCCCAGCTCCATGGCGCGGGTCGCATCCGATGCCGTGCCCACGCCCGCATCCACCAGCACCGGCACGCGCGCCTGCTCGACGATGGTGCGGATCATCACCGGGTTCTGGATGCCGAGGCCCGAGCCGATCGGCGCACCCAGCGGCATCACCGCGACCGCACCCATCTCCTCCAGCCGCTTCGCCGCGATGGGATCGTCGTTGCAGTAGACCATCACCTCGAACCCGTCGGCGATCAGCGCCTTCAGCGCCTCGAACGTCGCCGGCATGTCCGGGTACAGGGTCGGCGGCGGGCCAAGGACTTCCAGCTTCACGAGGTTCCAGCCCCCCGCCTCCCGCGCGAGGCGCAGGGTGCGGACGGCGTCCTGGGCGGTGTGGCAGCCGGCCGTGTTGGGCAGATAGGCGTACCGCTTCGGGTCCACGTGATCCTGGAGCATCGGCGCCTTGGGGTCGGACAGGTTCACCCGCCGCACCGCGACCGTCACGACCTCCGCGCCGGAGGCCGCGATCGCGGCGGCCGTCTCCTCCAGCGATTTGTACTTGCCGGTGCCGACGATCAGCCGCGAGCGGAAGCTGCGCCCGGCCACGGTCCATACGTCATCGGTCTGGATTGCCTGATCCATCAGCCGCCTCCGATGAAGTGAACGATCTCCAGCGCGTCGCCGTCCGCAAGCGGGGTTTCCGCATAGCGGGAGCGCGGCACGATCTCCAGATTGCGCTCGACCGCCACCTTGCGCGTGTCGAGGCCAAGCTCGGCCAGCAGGGCCGCGACGGTTGCACCGGACGCGACCTGCCGCGCCTCGCCATTCAGGGTCAGGCTGGGCATGGCCGGAACATGGCGACCCCGCGCCCCCCCGGCAACCCGGCCTGGGCGCAAGACGCGGTCGTTGGACCGGCGCGGGCCCGCGTGCTAGGCGCGCGCGCCATGGACCGTCCCCTGATCGCCGTGCTGAACGGGCCGAACATGAACATGCTCGGCCTGCGGCAGCCGGAACTGTACGGCAGCACCACGCTGGACGATGTCGAGCAGCTCTGCGCCGACGTCGCCGACGAGCTCGGCCTCGCCATCGATTTCCGCCAGACCAACGGCGAGGGCGAGATCGTGACCTGGGTGCAGGAATGCCGCGGGCGGGCGGCGGGGATCGTGATCAATCCGGCCGGCTACACCAACACCTCCATCGCGCTGATGGATGCGCTGCTGGCGACCGACCTGCCAGTGCTCGAGGTCCATATCACCAACATCCACCGCCGGGAGGAATTCCGGCATCGCAGCTTCGTCAGCCTCGCCGCGACCGGCGTGATCTGCGGCCTCGGCGTCGCCGGCTACGCGCTCGCGCTGCGTGCGATGGCCGGGCTGCTGCGCAACGGAGACGACGTCTGATGGCAGGACCCAGCTTCGATCCGGAATCGGTCCGCGCACTGGCCGAGATCCTGGTCCAGACCGGCCTGACCGAGATCGAGATCGAGCAGAAGGACGCACGCATCCGCGTGGTCCGCGCCCCGGCCCCGGTGCACGTGACGCCCGCGCTCGCCGCCGGGCCGGCCGTGGTCGCCGCCGCACCCGCCGCCACCGCCCCGGCCGCGACGATCGAGACGGCGGCCGCGCATCCGGGCGCGGTCACCTCGCCCATGGTCGGCGTCGCCTACCTCGCCCCCGAACCCGGTGCGGCAGCGTTCGTGACGCAGGGCGCGCGCGTCGAGCAGGGCCAGACGCTGCTGCTGATCGAGGCGATGAAGACCTTCAACCAGATCAAGGCGCCGCGCAGCGGCACGGTCACGCGCATCCTCGTGGAATCCGGCGCGCCGGTCGAATACGGCGAACCGCTGGTCATCATCGAATAGCGATGGGCCTGTTCAGCAAGGTCCTGATCGCCAATCGCGGCGAGATCGCGCTGCGCATCCTGCGCGCGTGCCGCGAGCTGGGCATCGCCACGGTGGCCGTGCATTCCACCGCCGACGCCGATGCGATGCATGTCCGCTTCGCCGACGAGACGGTCTGCATCGGCCCGCCGAGCCCTCGCGATTCCTACCTCAACAAGGCCGCCATCCTGTCGGCGGCGACCATCACCGGAGCGGACGCGATCCATCCGGGCTACGGGTTCCTGTCCGAGAACGCCGATTTCGCCGAGATGGTGGAAGCGCACGGCATCGCCTTCATCGGCCCGTCGGCCGCGCATATCCGCATGATGGGCGACAAGATCGCGGCCAAGGAAGCGGTCGCGTCGCTCGGCGTGCCGCTGGTGCCCGGCTCGGACGGCATGGTGCCCGACCTTGCCGCCGCGCAGGCGGTGGGGGCCGCCATCGGCTATCCGGTGCTGATCAAGGCCGCGGCCGGCGGCGGCGGGCGCGGCATGAAGGTCGCCCGCTCGGCCGCCGAGCTGGAGGAGGCGTTCCGCGTCGCCCGCGCGGAGGCCAAGGCCGCCTTCGGCAACGATGCCGTCTATGTCGAGAAGTATCTCGACCGGCCGCGCCATATCGAGATGCAGATCCTCGCCGACAGCCACGGCAACGTGGTGCATCTGGGCGAACGCGACTGCTCGCTGCAGCGGCGGCACCAGAAGCTGGTCGAGGAGGCGGGATCCCCCGCGCTCACCGAACAGGCCCGCGCCGAGCTCGGCAACGTCGTCACCTCCGCCCTCTCCAGGCTCGGCTACCGCAACGCCGGCACGCTGGAGTTCCTGTACCAGGACGGCCAGTTCGCCTTCATCGAGATGAACACGCGGCTGCAGGTCGAACACCCGGTCACCGAGATGGTCACCGGCATCGACCTGGTGGCGGAGCAGATCCGCATCGCCGCGGGCGACCGGCTCGGCTACGCGCAGGCCGACATCGCCTTCCGCGGCCACGCGATCGAGGCGCGGATCACCGCCGAGGATCCGGAGACCTTCGCCCCGGCCCCCGGCCGCATCACGGCCTTCCACGCCCCCGGCGGGCTCGGCGTGCGCGTCGATTCCGCGCTGTACGCGGGCTACGCGGTGCCGCCCTACTACGACAGCCTGATCGCCAAGCTGATCGTCCACGGCGCCACGCGGGCGGACGCGATCGCGCGCATGCGCCGCGCGCTGGACGAGTTCGTTGTCGAGGGTATCCGCACCACCCTGCCGCTGCACCGGCGGATCATGGACGATCCGGACTTCCAGGCCGGCGACTACACGATCCACTGGCTGGAGCACTTCGTCGGCCAGGGATAGGCGGCGCGGCGGAGTTTATTGCCCTCCGGTTGCAGTTCGTTACCCGCCCGGGACAGCACCGGCACAGAAGCCGGGCTATCTGGCCCTGACGCCACGATTGCACGGGACAGGCGTGGCGTTCCCGGATTTCGACCATCACATGGGCTGGCAATGAACGGCAGGCAGGCGCGGCGAAGGCGGAAGAAGAAGGGCACGGCAGCCCCGAGCGCGACGCAGGCACCATCCCGTCCGGACCTGAGCCTTGAAGCCGTTCTCGCGGAGATGGAGAAGCGCGACAGGGCGCTGGCCGGGCTGGTCGCGCGCTCGAAGCAGCCAAAGCCCCCGCCATCTCCGGGCAGTCGCGTACCGGCCCTGCTGATCGCGGCCATGCTTGTCGGGGGCATGGTTGTCTTCGGTGGCATGGTCCTCGACGGACTGCAGAGCGAACGCATCGACTTCGGCCTGGGCCGGAACTCCGGCAATGCGGTCCATATCGGCGCCAGCCTCTCCCGCTCGCCCGTCGTGTTCGTCGCCTCCATGCTGGCGAGCGGGCTGGTGGCGGTCAGCGCCCTCGCTCTCGCGGTCTCCGCGCTGTCGATTGCGTCCCGCGGGATCGGCAGAAGCCTGCCGGAGCGCGGGTAGCCCGACCCGATGTCCCTTTCGCCAGAAGAAGCCGGCCGGCCCGTGTGTCCGCCTGCACCAGCCGCAGGCCGACGCCCCCTGGCGCGGCGCGCCGCCATCGCGACGGCCTGCCTGTCGCTGGCCGGATGCAGCGTCGGGCCGGACTATGTCGTGCCGATACTCAACCTGCCGCTGCGCTTCACCAACGCCTCCTCCGCGGAAGCGGCGGCGGTGGCGCGTCCGCCGCAGGCCGGGCCGGCGCGGCCCGATCTGGCCCGGTGGTGGACACGTCTCAACGATCCGATCCTCGACGCGCTGGTCGACGAGGCGGTGTCCGGCAACCTGGACGTCGCTTCCGCGCGCGCCGCGATCCGCGAGGCACGCGCCAGCCAGCGCCAGCAGGTGGCGACGCTGCTGCCCTTCGTGGACGGCGGCGCAAGCGCGACCCGGGCGCGGTCGGGCGGCGGGCAATCCGGCAACACCAGCACCCGTAACACCTTCCGCGCCGGCTTCGACGCCGGCTGGGAACTCGACCTGTTCGGCGGCAACAGCCGCGCGGTGGAAGCGGCGACGCGCGGGCTGGAGGTCGCGGAGAACGACCTCGACGCGGTGCTGCTGACGCTCGTCGGCGACGTGTCGTCGGCGTATGTCGAACTGCGCGGCTATCAGGCCCGCATCGCGCTCGCCCGCCGCACGGCCGCCTCGCAGCGCGCGACAGCGGCACTGACGCGCAGCATGTTCGATGCCGGCTCCGCCTCCGCCCTCGACCTGTCGCGCGCGACGGCGCAGGCGGCCTCGACGGAAGCGGGCATCCCCTCGCTGGAAGCCGCCTATGCGGACACGCTGCACCGGCTCGGCGTGCTGCTGGGCCAGCCGCCGACGGCGCTCGCCGCGCGGCTCGATCCGGCGCGCAACATCCCCGCGCCGGGACGCCTGCCCGCGCCCGGCCTGCCGGCCGACCTGCTGATGGCGCGGCCCGACCTGCGCGCGGCGGAGCGGCAGCTCGCGCAGGCCACCGCGCTGATCGGGCAGGCGGAGGCGTCACGATACCCCGCCGTCAGCCTCAGCGGCACGCTGTCCACCGCCGCGCTGCGCATCGGCGACCTGACGAAAAGCTCCTCCATCGCCTGGTCCATCGGCCCGGCCGCGAGCGTCCCCCTGTTCGATGCCGGCCAGCGCGCGGCGGCCGTCGAGGGCACGCAGGCGCAGCGCGACCGCTACTACGTGCTGTTCCGCAACGCGGTGCTCCAGGCCCTGCGCGAGGTGGAAAGCGCGATGGTGGCGCTGGCGCAGGAACGCATCCGCACCGCGCGTCTGACCGAGGCAGCGGCCGCCAACCGTGAGGCCGCGCAACTCTCCCGCACGCTGTTCCAGACCGGCGCGTCGAGCTTCCTCGACGTGCTGGACGCGGAGCGGTCGCTCTATTCCTCGGAGGACGCCCTGCTGCAAAGCCGCATCGCCATCGCCACCGACTACATCGCGCTGAACAAGGCGCTGGGCGGCGGATGGGATGGCGAGATCGACACCCGCCGGCCGGAGATCGTCGACGCCGACATGGGCCCGCGCGTGCGGCGGCGGTCCACGCCATGAAGCGCCTGATCCTCATCGCGATCGCCCTCGCCGTGGCCGGCGGCATCGCCTACACGCAGCGCGACCGGCTGGTCGGCAGCACCGCGCCCAGCGTCATCAGCGTCACCGCGACGACCGGCGATATCGAGCAGGTGGTGCTCGCCAGCGGCACGCTGAAGCCGGCGCGGCTGGTGGCGGTGGGCGCGCAGGCATCGGGGCGCATCACGGCGCTGAAGGTGCAGCTCGGGCAGGTGGTGAAGCGCGGCGACCTGGTGGCCGAGATCGACTCGCTGAACCAGCAGAACGCGCTGCGCACCGCCGAGGCCGACCTCGCCAACATCCACGCGCAACTGCTGGAGCGGCAGGCGAGCCTCATCCTCGCCCAGCAGACGCTTGCCCGGCAGGTGCGCACGCTCGCCCAGCGCGCCACCTCGGCGGCCGACTTCGAAAGCGCCGAGGCCACGGTGAAGACGACGGAGGCGCAGATCGTGGCGCTGGAGGCGCGCATCCGATCCGCCGAGGTCGCGGTGGCGAACGCGCAGGTCAATCTCGGCTACACCAAGGTCACGGCCCCCATCGACGGCACGATCCTCGCCATCGTCACGCAGGAAGGCCAGACGGTGAACGCGACCCAGACCGCGCCGACCATCGTGGTCATGGGCCAGGTCGACGTGATGACGGTGAACGCGGAAATCTCCGAAGCCGACGTGATCCGCGTGAAGCCTGGCCAGCCCGTCTACTTCACCATCCTCGGCAATCCGCAGCGGCGCTTCCGCTCGGCACTCGAGACCATCGACCCCGCCCCGGAATCGATCCGCAGCGACACCAGCATCAGCACCACCAGCAGCACCTCCGCCGCGTCGTCCTCGTCCTCCTCGGCGAGTTCGTCCGCCATCTACTATTTCGGCCGCTTCAACGTGCCGAACCCGGACAACTACCTGCGCACCTACATGACCGCGCAGGTCTACATCGTGCTCGGCGAGGCGAAGGGCGCGGTGCTGGTGCCCTCCTCCGCGCTCCGGCGCGGGCCACGCGGCGCGCGCAGCGTGCGCGTGCTGGATGCGTCCGGCACGATCACCGAACGGCAGGTGGAGGTCGGCATCGACAACCGCATCATGGCGGAGATCCGCTCCGGCCTGACGGCGGGCGAGCGTGTCGTCACCGGCCAGCAGGATGCCGGCGCGCCGCGCGCCCCGTCCCCCATGCGGCGCGGACCGACCTCCCCGCTGTGAGCGAGCCCGCGCTGATCGACCTGCGCGGCATCCGGCGCGAGTACCGCTCCGGCGAGAACGTCATCGCGGCGCTGAAGGACGTGACGCTGCGCATCCGGCGCGGCGAGATGGTGGCCATCGTCGGCGCGTCCGGGTCCGGCAAGTCGACGCTGATGAACGTGCTCGGCCTGCTCGACCGGCCGACCTCCGGCAGCTACCGCATCGCCGGGCGCGAGACATCGGCGCTGGAACCGGACGAGCTGGCCCAGCTCCGCCGCGAGCATTTCGGCTTCATCTTCCAGCGTTACCACCTGCTGTCGGATCTGACGGCGCTGGGCAACGTGGAGGTGCCGGCGACCTATGCCGGCCTCCGCCGCGAGGAACGGCACCAGCGGGCCGCCGAGATCCTGGACCGGCTGGGCATGTCCGACCGCGCGGGCCACCGGCCCGGCGAACTGTCGGGCGGCCAGCAGCAGCGCGTGTCCATCGCCCGCGCACTGATCAACGGCGCGGACGTGATCCTGGCTGACGAGCCCACCGGCGCACTCGACCGCCGCAGCGGCGAGGAAGTGCTGCGCATCCTCGAACAGCTCAACGCCAGCGGCCGCACCGTCATCATCGTCACGCACGACATGTCGGTGGCCCAGCGCGCGCGCCGGATCATCGAGATCAGCGACGGCGAGATCCAGTCCGACCGTCCCTCCGACCGGGGCGCGGCCGACATCCCCGCCGACACCGCCCCGCCCTTGCGCCCTCCGCCGCCGCGCGGCCTCGCCGCCGGCTGGCGCGCGCTGGGCGACCGGGCGCGGGAGGCGCTGCGGATGGCGCTGCTGTCGATGAACGCCCATCGGCTGCGCACCTTCCTGACGATGCTGGGCATCATCATCGGCATCGCCTCGGTGGTCTGCGTCGTCGCGCTCGGCGAGGGCTCGCGGCAGAAGGTGCTGGAGAACATCTCGAGCCTGGGGACGAACACGCTGGAGGTCTTCCCCGGCATGGGGTTCGGCGACATCCGCTCGTCCCGCATCCGCACGCTGGTGCTGGGCGACGTGGATGCGCTGCGCCAGCAATCCTACGTCGCCGCGATCACCCCTACCGTGTCCACCACCAGCACGGCGCGCTTCGGGTCGGTGGAGGCGAGCGTGCTGGTGAACGGCGTGAGCGAGGAATACTTCGACGTCCGCGGCAGCCGGCTGGTCGAAGGCGCGTTCTTCGATCAGGAGAGCACGCGCAGCCTCGCCCAGGACGTGGTGATCGACGAGAACGCGCAGCAGGCGCTGTTCGCGGGGTTCGAGGGCAGCCCGATCGGCCAGTTCATCCTGATCGGCAAGGTTCCCGGCCGGGTCGTCGGCATCATCGCCCAGCAGCAGGGCGGCTTCGGCGGCAGCCAGAACCCGTCGCTGTTCCTGCCCTACACCACCGTGCAGGCGCGCTTCATCGGCAACACCCGCCTGCGCAGCGTCACCATCCGCGTCGCGGACGACACGCCGACCGCGCTCGCCCAGCAGGCGGTGACGGAGCTGCTGGCGGACCGGCATGGGCGGGTGGATTTCACCATCCTCAACACCGACGACATCCGCCAGGCGATCACCAGCACCACGGAGACGCTGACGCTCCTGATCGCGGCCATCGCGGTGATCTCCCTGCTGGTCGGGGGGATCGGGGTGATGAACATCATGCTGGTCTCGGTGTCGGAGCGGGTGAACGAGATCGGCGTGCGGATGGCCGTCGGCGCGCGGCAGAGCGACATCCTGCAGCAGTTCCTGATCGAGGCGATCCTGGTGTGCCTGATCGGCGGCATCCTCGGCATCGCGCTCGCGCTCGGCTTCGGCGTGGCCTTTGCCTACACGGGGTCGAACTTCAGGTTGATCTACTCCACCGGCTCGATCGTGCTCGCCTGCCTGTGCTCGACGCTGATCGGCGTCGCCTTCGGCTACCTGCCGGCACGCAACGCCTCCCGCCTCGACCCGGTGGCGGCGCTCAGCCGGGACTGAGGATTGCGCCCGCGCGCGGCGCCTGAGGGCGAACGGGGAGCTTTCCCACCACGTTTTCACTTCTGGACTCGCGGGCGGCGTACCAGAATTACCCCATGTCGCGGCGTCAGACCGATATCACGCCAGACCTGATGCTTCGCGCCTACCGCGCGGGCCTGTTCCCGATGGCGGAGACGCGCGACGGCGCACGGCTCTACTGGCTGGACCCGGAGAACCGCGGCGTGCTGCCGCTGAACGCCTTCCACCTGCCCCGGCGGCTGCTGCGGACCGTGCTGTCCGGGCGCTTCGCCATCACCTGCGACGCGGATTTCGCGGGCGCCATCGCCGGCTGCGCGGCGCGGCGGGCGGGGCGCGAGGACACGTGGATCAACCACGACATCGAACGCCTGTTCCAGGCGCTGCACGACGCCGGCCATGCCCATTCGGTCGAGGCATGGCGCGACGGCAGGCTGGTCGGCGGGTTGTACGGGATCGCCATCGGCGGGGCGTTCTTCGGCGAGAGCATGTTCTCGGAGGAGACCGACGCATCGAAGGTCACGCTCGTGCATCTGGTCGCACGGCTGCGGCTGGGCGGTTTCCGGCTGCTGGACACCCAGTTCATCACCGCCCATCTCGCCCGCTTCGGCGCCATCGAGATCCCCCGCGCCGCGTATCGCGTGCTGCTGACGGAAGCGATCAACGCGGAGGCCACATGGCTGCCCTCCCCCGGGGACGCCGCCCTGCGGCTCGCGATCCGGGAACTGGCCGGCGTATAGTCCGGCGAAGCGGAGCTTGTTTCGATGTCGTCGGGATTTGAGAGCGTGAGATTCCTTGCGGCCGCCCTGATGGCCGCCTGCCTTCCCGCCATGGCCGAAACGCCGCCGGCGCTGTGGCCGGCGCGCGATGTCGTCGTCACCTACGACATGCAGTCGGGGAACGGGACCATGATCATGTCCTACGACGCGGAGACGCGGCGTGTCCGCGCCGAGAGTCCCGAATTCCCCGACCGGATCGTCATCATGGACATCGCCGGGAGCAGGATGCTCCTGATCTCGACCGCGGCGCGGAAGTTCGCCGCGCTGCCGTTGCCGCCCGACATCTGGCCCAATCTGGGCACCGTCGACGTCACCTACACGCGGGGCGGCACGCGCACGATCGCCGGGCAGGAGTGCACCGACTGGGCCATGCGACGGCCGCAATCGACCGACGCGGAGTCGGTCTGCCTGACGGCGGAAGGCGTGCCGCTGCGCGTGCAGCAGGACATCCTCGCAGAGGCGACCCGGATCCGCGAAGGCGCACTCGATCCGAAGCTTCTTGTCGTTCCCGAAGGTTTCGCGGAGGCATCCTCCGCCGCGGAACTGGGGCTGAGATAGCAGGTCCGATGCGGCCGTGATGCGCGATGGAGGCGGCGCGAGAGCCGTGCATCGCATGAAGCCGCGCGCCGCGATCGTGCTTGGCCTGCTTGCCACGGCATCCGTCGCCGAAACGCCGGAGGACACTGCTCCGGCACGACCATGACACCGGGTCGCCCGCCCGGCGCGTGAGCTTGCGCACTTGCTCCGCGTCCCGGATTGGGCTGAAGGTGCGGCCATGAAATCCCTCGCTTTCGCCCTGACGCTGATGGCCGTCCCGGCCATGGCGCAGGCGCCCGCCGCGGTCTGGCCGACGCGCGATGTGGTCGTGAGCTTCAACGGGCCGCCGCAGATGGGCGGCCAGCCGATGCGCATGTCCTTCGCGGGCGGCGGCGACCTCGCGCGCATGGACATAGGGCCGCAGGGCTACGGCATCATCGACCGCAAGGCGAAGCGG
>JBBCJT010000174.1:0-10430 GCA_037190665.1 Rhodovastum atsumiense
AGCTTCGCGGAAGGACCGGCGGAGAGCGCGGGACGGGGGTGGCAGAACGCAAGGAGCGCCCCGCAAAGTCCCCTCTCCCGCCTTGCGGGAGAGGGAGGGGCCCGCGCTTGCGCGGGAGGGTGAGGGCGCGCGCGAAGGCGAGACCCTCGCCGTGGCGCTGGCGAACCCACCCTCACCCCGGCCCTCTCCCGCGCGCGGGAGAGGGAGAGACAGCGCAGCCTCTTCGCAAAGCTCCCGCTCGAGGATCAGGCCCACCCCAACGCCGGGCTTGACGCGGCCCGCCCGTCGCCCCATTAGTTAACTTCATGGTTAACTTGAGCCTGGACCGTGTCTTCGCGGCCCTGTCCGATCCCACGCGCCGGGCGATCATCGCACGGCTCAGCCAGGACGATGCCGGCGCGACCGTCAGCGAACTCGCCCGGCCGTTCGCGATGTCGATGCCGGCGATCCTCAAGCACCTCAACGTGCTTGGCGACGCCGGGCTGGTCGCGCGCAGCAAGACCGGCCGAACCGTCACCTGCCGGCTGACGGCCGCGCCCCTGGAGGACGCGGCCGCGTGGATCGACAGCTACCGCCGCTTCTGGTCCGACCGGCTCGACCGGCTCGCCGCCTTTCTTGAGGAGGACGCATGTCAGACCGCCCCAGCCTCACCCTCAGCCGCCGCATCCGCGCCACCCCCGCCCGGGTCTTCGCCGCCTGGACCGACCCGCGGCAGATCCCGCACTGGTGGGGGCCGCAAGGCGCGGTGACGCTGAGCGCCGAGGCCGATCCGCGGCCCGGCGGACGCTATCACGTCGTCTTCACCACCCCGGACGGGGAGGAGCACGACGTCAGTGGCACCTACGAGCAGGTGGTGCCGAACGCGAAGCTGGTCTTCACCTGGATGTGGCGCACGCTGCCCGACCGGGTCTCGCTGGTGACGATCGATATCGCGCCGGACGGCGACCACACGCTGCTGACGCTCACCCACGAGCGCTTCTTCGATGAAGTCGCGCGCGACAACCATCGCGAGGGCTGGAGCGGCTGCCTCGACCGGCTGGTCGCCTATTTCGCGCCGCATGAGGAAACCACGCATGCAGCCTCCTAGGATCGTCTCGCGCGACGAGTGGCTCGTCGCGCGCCGCGAGCATCTCGCCAACGAGAAAGCCCTGACCCGCGCGCTCGACGAGCTGCGCGAGGAACGCCGACGCCTGCCCTGGGTGCGGATCGACAAGGACTACGTGTTCGAGGGCACGGAGGGATTGGTGGGGCTCGCGGAGCTGTTCGCCGGCCGCAGCCAGCTTTTCGTGCAGCATTTCATGTTCAGCCCGGACCGGGACGAAGGCTGCGTCGGCTGTTCCTTCCACGCCGATCACGTGGACGCCGCGTGGCGGCATCTCGCGCATCGCGACATGGCGTTCGCGGCCGTCTCCCGCGCGCCCTTCGCGAAGCTCGACGCCTATCGCCGGCGCATGAGCTGGCGCTTCCGCTGGGTCTCCTCCGCCGGCAGCGACTTCAACCACGATTTCGGCGTGTCCTTCACGCCCGCGCAGATCGCTTCCGGCGAGGCGATCTACAACTATCGCCCCGCCCGGCACGTTATGGAGGAGGAGCACGGCGTGAGTGTGTTCGTCCGCAGCGGGGGCGAGATTTTCCACACCTACTCCGCCTATGCGCGCGGGGTAGAATCGCTGGTCGGCGCCTATGCTTGGCTCGACATGATGCCGAAGGGCCGCGACGAGACCGGGACGGGAAGCCTGATCGACTGGGTGCGCCGGCACGACAGCTACGGAGCGCAGCCCGCGCCCGCGGAATGCTGCTGCGACACGCCGCGCCAGGCAGCCGAATAAAGGAGAGTGCAGATGTCCTATGTCGATGGCTTCGTGCTGGCCGTGCCGAAGGCGAAGATTGACGCCTACAAGGCGCTTGCCCGCACCGCTGGCGAGGTGTGGAAGGAGTACGGCGCGCTCGCCTATGTCGAATGCATCGGGGACGACGTGCCCTATGGCAAGCTCACCTCGTTCCCCCGCGCGGTGCAGGCCACGGACGAGGAGACCGTCGTATTCTCCTGGATCGTCTATGCCTCGCGCGAGCAGCGCGACGAGATCATGGCGAAGGTGATGGCGGACCCGCGCCTGAAGCACGAGCCGGAGCAGATGCCCTTCGACGGCAAGCGCATGATCTTCGGCGGCTTCATCCCCTTCCTGGAGATGTAGGGTCAGATGCGGGCGCAGCGAGCCTCGCGATGACCATCACCATTACCGCCTTTGAACGGTCACCCGATGGCGGCATGGGATTGGCGCGCGATACGCGCGTTCGCTGGGCGCTCGAGGAAGTGGGGCAACCTTACGAGGTCCGCCTGGTTTCGTTCCGGGCGATGAAGGAACCCGCGCATCTGGCGCTCCATCCTTTCAGCCAGATCCCCACCTATGAGGAAGGCGATCTCGCCCTGTTCGAGACCGGGTCGATCGTCTTCCACATCGCGGACAGTCATGCGGGCCTGCTGCCGGACGATGCCAATGCCCGGGCGCGCGCGATCACCTGGATGTTCGCCGCGGTGAATACGGTGGAACCGCCGATCCTCGAACTCACGAACGCCAGGCTGCTTGAGGGCGACAAGCCCTGGAGCAAGGAACGCCTGCCCCTAGTCGAGCATCGGGTCCGCGACCGGCTGAAGCAACTTTCTGCCCGGCTGGGCAATGCCGACTGGCTTGATGGTGCGTTCAGCGCGGGCGACCTGATGATGGTGTCGGTGCTGCTCAGGCTGAGAGCTTCGGGCATTCTGGGCGAGTATCCGAACCTGTCTGCCTACCTCGCTCGCGGCGAAGCGCGGCCCGCCTACAAGCGAGCGTTTGCCGCGCAGTTGGCGGTCAACACCGGCGAGCCACCGACCGGCTGACGAGGTCCGTCCGGGCCTGGTCGTCACCAGCCTATGGGCCGCAGGGCCACGGGGCAGGCGGCAACGGGGGTGGGTAGGGGAGCACCAACGTCTCGTCGGCTGCGGCCTCAGAACCGGTACAGCGCCGCCGGATTTTCCACCAGGATCCGGTGCCGCAGCGCCTCATCGCCGTCGCACCAGCTATCGAACGTGTCGAGCAGGCCGACCGTGTCCGGCATCGGCGAGGCCCAGGTGTGCGGCCAGTCGGTGCCCCAGACCAGCCGATCCGGTGCGGCAGCGATCAGGGCGCGGGCGACCGGGGTGGCATCGCCGGCGAGCCGGTAGCCACCGGAAAGCTTGGTCCAGGCGCGACCATCCTTCATCAGCCGGATCATCATCGCGCCGGCGGGATGGTCCGTGTAGCCATCCGGCGGCAGTAGGCCCATGTGGTCGAACACGACCGGGCAGGGCAGGGCGCCGAGGCGGGGGCCGATCTCCGCGAGCTTGTCCGCGTCCGTGAACACCTGCACGTGCCAGCCGAGCGGGGCGATGCGCGCGGCCACCTTGTCGAGACCGGCGAGGCCCGGGCCGCCCGGACTGTTCAGGTTGTAGCGCACGCCACGCACGCCGGAACTGGCCAGCACGTCGAGATCGCCGTCCGAGATGTCGGGGGCGATCACCGCCACGCCGCGCAGCCGGTCGGGTTCGGCCCGCAGCGCATCCAGCATCGCGCCGTTGTCGGTGCCGTGCACCGAAAGCTGGACCAGCACGCCGCGGTCGAAGCCGAGCATGTCGAGCATGGTCAGGTAGGCATCGGTGCTCTGCTGCGGCGGCACGCGCGTGATGCCTTCCGCATAGGGCGGCGCGCCGACCACATGCGCGTGGCAGTCGCACGCCTGCGCGGGCAGCGGCAGGGCCGGCTTGCGCGTGATCGGGTCCGGCGCGGCGCAGGTGGTGAAGCCGGGGAGGGTGCTCATCCGCCGACCATCAGCACGAGGCCGGCCGCGGCGGTGGCGGCGCCGGCAATCCGCATCGCCGGCACAGGGCGGAGCGCGAGGCCGCCTGCGACGCCCGCGCCGTGCAGCAGCAGGGTCGCGATCACGAAGCCGGCGGCGTAGCCCGCCGCGTCGGCGGCCTGCGACAGCTCGGTGCCATGGGCATGACCGTGCAACAGCGCGAACAGCGCGACGAGAACGGCGGCGATCGGGGCAGGCGGAGCCCAGGCGAAGGCGACGAACAGGCCGAGCAGCACCACGGTCAGCGCGATGCCGGTCTCCACGCTCGGCAGCGGTAGGCCGGCCGCGCCCAGCACGCCGCCGGCCACCATGGTACCGGCGAAGGCGAGCGGCAGCGCCCAGACCGCCCGGCCGCCGAGACGCGCCGCCCAGGCGCCGACCGCGACCATCGCCAGCATGTGGTCGAGGCCGCCGAAGGGATGCACGAACCCCGCCGCGAAGCCGGCGCCATGCGCGCCGAAGACATGCGCGTGGGCTGGCAGGGCGGCGGCGAGCAGCAGGGCGGCGACAAGGCGGATCATGCGGCGTCTCCTTGCGCGAGGATGGGGGCGGCATGCTTCCAAGCCCCTCCGCTCCTGTCCAGCGCACGGACGCATTTCATCATCACGGAAGGTAGCGCCTCCTCGGCAAGGTCCGTGACGGGGCGCAGGAAGCCATCTGCCTCGATGCGCGGCAGCCGGGCGGCGAACAGCCGGATGGTCAGTTCGAAATGGGTGAAGCCGTGCCGCACCTCGCCGACCGCGGCCCAGCGCGCGAGGGCGGGGGCCTGGGCAAGCGCCTCGGCCTCGCTCCAGGGCGCGTCCCGCCATGCGGTGCCGGGGAGTTCCGTCATGCCGCCGAGCAGGCCGCGTGGCGGGCGGCGGCGTAGCAGCACGTTGCCGGCAGCGTCCTCCAGCCAGAAATGCGCACCGTGGCGTTGCGGGCGGACGGGTTTGGGGGCCTTGCGCGGCAGGGTCTCGGCGATGCCGGCAGCGCGGGCGCGGCAGGGGGGCCGCCACGGGCAGAGCGCGCAGGCGGGGCGCGCGGGCGTGCAGATGGTCGCGCCGAGGTCGAAGAGCGCCTGCAGGAAATCCGACGCGCGGGCGGCAGCGTCCGCATCGACCAGTGTCCGCGCGGCGGCGGCGATCTCGGGCTTGGCGGCGGGTAGCGGCGTGTCGATCGCGAACAGCCGCGCGACGACGCGCTCCACGTTGCCATCCACCGCGACAAGCGGGCGGCCGAAGGCGATCGCCGCCACGGCGGCCGCGGTGTAGGGGCCGATGCCGGGCAGTTCCCGCAATCCGGTCTCGCTGTCCGGAAAACTGCCCAGGGCTGCCACGGCCTTGGCGCAGGCGTGCAGGTTGCGGGCGCGGGCGTAGTAGCCGAGCCCCGCCCAGGCGGCCATCACCGCCTCGGTCGGGGCGGCGGCCAGCGCCTCGACGGTGGGGAAGCGTTCGAGGAAGCGGGCGTAGTAGGGACCGACCGCCGCGACGGTGGTCTGCTGGAGCATGATCTCCGACAGCCAGACCCGGTAGGGATCGGCCGCTTCGCCCGGCCGCGCGCGCCAGGGCAGGTCGCGGCGATGGCGGTCGTACCAGGCGAGCAGATGCGATGCTTGCGGAAGGGCGGGCGGCTGGGGCACGGAGGGACCATGTCCACGCCACCGGAGCAGGACAAGCGCCATGTCTCGGGGCCGCGCGCGCTGGGCGCGGTGCTGCCTGCGATCACGCGCCCGGCCTTCCGCAAGCGATCCCCGGCCGCCGCCACGCTGATGGCGGACTGGTCGCAGATCGTGGGCCCGGCGATCGCGGCCGTGGCGGCACCTGTCCGGTTCTCGTCGGGCACCCTGACGATTGCCGCATCCGGCCCTATCGCGCTGGAACTGCAGCATCTTGCGCCGGAGTTGATCGCGCGGCTGAACGGGCATGTGGGGCGGGTGCTGATCGAGCGGCTGCGCTTCGCGCCTCCGGTCAGGCTGGCCGGATTGCAGCCCCCGCCAGCCCCGCCGCCGCCCCGGGCGACGGCCCTCGCCGAGCCGCAGGCCCCGCTTGAGGGCGTGCCGGACGGGCCGGTTGGCGATGCGCTGCGTTCGCTGCGCGCGGCTATGGCGCGACGGTAGAGGTCAGGATTTATTCTGCAAAGTCAGATAGTTTACGCCTGATCTGTCGAAAATCCGCGCCAACGCCGCGTGATGCGAACCGCCCGCCCGGTCAGCCGCCGGGCAGCAACCGGATGCGGTGCTCGGCGGCTTCCTCGACCGCGGCGCGGCTGTAGAGCATCGGCACGTACTCGTCCTTCGCCCAGATCGGGAACAGGTCGCGGTAATGCGGGCTGGCCGGGTCGCCGGACTGGCCGGGCGAGTTGATGGTCCAGCTCGCATCCCAGTCGCCGACATCGACGACCATGCGCCAGGACACGCCGGACATCACGCGGAAGTCCGTGCCGCGATAGCCGTTGTTGTTGATCGTCAGGTTGGATCCGCCCTTCGGCGCCGGCCCCACGTCCAGCCGCACCGCGAGCGCCGGCGGCACGAGTCGCGACAGCGGATGGGTGAAGTAGCCGTGGTGGATGCGGCCCCAGCTCCAGTCCGCCGTGTCATCCCCCATGCGCTTCCGCGCCTCGGCCCAGGCGGCGGCGAGCGTCTCCAGCAGCAGCGCGTCCCGCGCGGCCTTCGGGTCGGCGCCGAAGCCGGGATCCTGCGCGGCCTCCAGTATCTCCACGTAAAGCTGGGTGTCCGGGACCGTGATCAGCTTCGCCATCCCCTCCGGTCCCAGCGTCTTCGGGATCGCGGGGATGAGGTGGTTGGTGAACCAGATCTCGAACAGCGCGGCAGGACCGCTCCCGGCTTCCAGCCGGTGATCCCAGCCCGCGAGGAAGGCGCGCGCCTCGGCCGCGTCGGTGCCGCCTGCGCCGGCGAGCAGGGCGCAGACGCGGCGCGCGGGGGTACTCAGCACGTCCGTCTGCAACGCCAGCGTCTCCTCGACAGACCACTGCTTTCCGCCGGCCAGCGCCTCGGACAGGCGCGCGTAGCGGGCGACGTCCGTCCATTCGAAGCCGGTCTTGTAGCGGCGGTAGTCGAAGTCCGGCGGCAGGTTCATCTGGTTGGCGGACCCGACCCAGCCGCACTCGGGGTCCTTGGTGCGCGGTAGGGTGGATGCCTGGATGGTGCCGGACCATTCGTAGCGTCCGTCGCCCGGCACGGGCATCAGCCCGTCCCAGTTCGGCCGCTGCGGAATCTTCGCCGCCACCTGCCAGCCGATATGCCCGGCGACATCGGCCACGACATGGTTGGTGGACGGCGCCCCCCAGCCTTCCAGCGCCTGCTGGTATTCCTCGAAGCTGGACGCGGTGAGGTAGGCGAGGCTCGCCATGTAGGCGGCCGTGCCGGGCTCCCACCACACGCTGCGCAGCGCATAGGCGCGCCGGGCCGCGCGATCGACATGCAGCACCGGGCCGTGGCGCGTGAAGCGCAGCTCCGTCGGCACCGCCGCGCCGCCGCGCACGGGGATGTCCTCCGTGACGACGTGCATCCGCTCCCACGTCGTGCCGTAGCGATAGAGGTCGGGGTCCGCCTCGTTCAGCTCGTAGACGTAGAGGTCTTCCTGATCGGACGGATGGATGGTCAGCGAGAAGGCCAGCTTGTCGTTATGTCCCAGGCTGACGCCCGGAATGGCGGGCTCCCCTGCGCCGATCACGTCGAGCCCGGGCGCCGTCAGATGCGCGATATAGCGGAGCGACGGCTGGTCGTGCACGCGATGCGGGTCGCTGGCCAGGATCGGGCGCCCGGTCGTGGTGCGCGCGGAGGACAGCGCCCAGTTGTTGCTGCCCCACTCGCCGGCATCCGCCAGCGGTTCGGTGGGTGTCGCACTGTCGATCGGGTGCGGCTCGCAGCCGAGCAGGTAGGTGCGCACGACTTCGGGCGGGATCGCGCGGGGCTTCAGCCCCTCCGGCACCTGCAGGCGCCATTCGGGCTGCAATCCCTTGTGCAGTCGGTCCGCGTCCTGCCCGAAGCCGGCGATGATGTTGGTCCGCAGCACTTCGGACTCGAGGTTGCGCACGCGCGCATGGGCGCGGCAGCGCACCACATCCTCCGCGTGCCACTTCGCGGGGCGCGTGCCGAGCAGCCGGAACTCCATCGGCAGTCGTGCCGGCTCGCGTTCCACGAGGTCGATATAGGCGTTGATCCCCGCCACGAAGGCGGTGGTGCGCGCCTCGGCATCGTCGCCATAGCAGGCCCATTCCGCCTGCATGTCGCCGCGGTAGAGCAGCAGCCGGGCGGCGCGGTCGCGTTCCACATAGCCGGCGCCGAGATCGCCCGCCATCAGGCCGAGGCCGCGCTTGCGCCACAGGTCGATCTGCCACAGCCGGTCGCGCGCGGCGTTGAAGCCCTGCACGAAGAAGGCATCGCGCTGGCTCGCGGCGTAGATGTGCGGGATGCCCCAGCGGTCGACCAGGATCTCCGCTTCGGCGCCGAGGCCTGCAAGCCGGAGGGTTTCGTCCGCTTCGTGCATCAGTTTGCCGCCCCCTTGTTCCGATCGACCATCACCGAACAAGGGAGCGAACTTGTCATCTCACCGATCATCCCGCGCAACGTGGTGCAAGTCGTGGCGAGGCGGCGTCGGGCCGTCAATGGTCCGGGCGCCCGGTCCCGGCATGGCCGGTGCCCGTGAACGGCGTAACGCGCCTGCCGCTGGGAGGGATGGCGGCGACGGGCTAGAGCATTTTTCCGCTGACGCGGGCCGGTGCCGACTGATCGAAAAAAGCTCTAGACTGGCGCGATGAGCATCACCCGGCTGAAGCGGATCGCCGGCGGGCTTCTGGCGGCCGCTGGTTTCGCCGGCTTCGCGGCCGCGATCGTGGCGGCCGCCGAGAGCGGCGGCTTTCCCTGGTATGGCGCCGCCGCCGTGCTGCTCGCCATCGCCGGCCTGATCCTCGCCGGCGCCCGGCCGCGCCCCGCGCCGCCACTCAACCGCAACGAACACGGGCAGGCCTGAGCCGGCTTGCCCTTCCCGGCGCCGCGCCGTAGTGCGCCGCCATCCAACCGGAGATCCCCATGTCCGCAATCGCCGACATCGTCGCCCGCGAGATCCTCGACAGCCGCGGCAACCCCACGCTTGAGGTTGACGTCACGCTGGAGAGCGGCGCGACTGGCCGCGCGGCCGTGCCCTCCGGCGCGTCGACCGGTGCGCACGAGGCGGTGGAGCTGCGTGACGGCGACAAGTCCCGCTATGGCGGCAAGGGCGTGCTGACCGCGATCGTCAACGTCGAGGGCGAGATCGCGGACGCCATCGGCGGGATGGAAGCGATTGAACAGGTGCAGATCGACGAGCTGCTGATCGAACTCGACGGCACGCCCAACAAGGCCCGGCTGGGCGCGAACGCGATCCTCGGCGTCAGCCTCGCGGTCGCGAAGGCCGCCGCCTCCGAACTCGGCCTGCCGCTGTTCCGCTATGTCGGCGGCGCCTATGCGCGCACCCTGCCGGTGCCGATGATGAACATCGTCAACGGCGGCAAGCACGCGGACAATCCGATCGACATCCAGGAGTTCATGGTCCAGCCGGTGGGCGCGGGCACGCTGGCCGAGGCGGTGCGCGTGGGTTCCGAAATCTTCATGGCGCTGAAGAAGGCGCTGCACGATGCCGGCCACAGCACCAACGTGGGCGACGAGGGCGGCTTCGCCCCCAACCTCGCCTCGGCGGACGAGGCGCTGGGCTTCATCGCGGGCGCCTGCGAGAAGGCCGGCTACCGGCCCGGGGAGGACGTGACCTTCGCGCTCGACTGCGCCGCGACCGAGTTCTTCAAGGACGGCGTCTACGACCTCGAAGGCGAGAAGAAGAAGTTCGATGCCGCCGGGATGGTCGCGTACCTGAAGGACCTGTGCGCGCGCTATCCCATCGCCTCCATCGAGGATGGCTGCGCGGAGGATGACTGGGCCGGCTGGAAGCTGCTGACCGACGAACTCGGCGCGAAGATCAATCTGGTGGGCGACGACCTGTTCGTCACCAATCCGGAGCGGCTGCGCCGGGGCATCGAGGAAGGCACCGCCAACGCGATCCTCGTGAAGGTCAACCAGATCGGCACGCTGTCCGAGACGCTGGAGGCGATCGAGATCGCGCACCGCGCCGGTTACAAGGCGGTGATGAGCCACCGCTCCGGCGAGACGGAGGATGCCACCATCTCCGACCTCGCGGTGGCGACCAATTGCGGGCAGATCAAGACCGGCAGCCTCGCGCGGTCGGACCGCACGGCGAAGTACAACCAGCTCATCCGCATCGAGTCCGCGCTGGGCGATGCCGCGCGCTACGCCGGGCGGACCATTCTGCGGGGTTAGGCGAAGCGGTTGCCGGCCGGAGCGGCCGGCACCATCTCTGCGGTCGGCCCGTGCAGCCCTGCACGCGGCCGCGCGTTGAAGCCAGGGGCAGCCTGCCCCGCGCGGGAGGAACAAGGATGGACGGTCAGGATATGGCGCGTCGGGCCACGGCCATACGCACGGAAGCCGATGCGGAGGCGCGTATCGAGGTGGTGCGCCGCCGGCCGCGGCGGCGCGTGGCCACGGCGGAAACCTGCCTCGAGCTCGG
>JBBCJT010000175.1:0-29077 GCA_037190665.1 Rhodovastum atsumiense
GCCATCCGATGCGGCTGCGCGGGGAGGCGGGCGTATGGGAGCTGTTCATCCCGCGCCTGACCGAGGGCGCGCGCTACAAGTACGAGCTGCTCGACGCCGGGGGCCGCGCCCTGCCGCTGAAGGCCGATCCGGTTGCGCAGCGGGCCGAACCCGCGCCCGCCACCGCCTCGATCGTGCCCGATCCGCGCCCGCCCGTGTGGTCGGCCCCTGCCCTGCCCGCTCGCTTCGACGGGCCGATGAGCATCTACGAGGTGCATGCCGGATCCTGGGCGCGCGGCGACGACGACCGCGTCCTGCAATGGGACGAGTTGAGCGAGAAGCTTCTCCCCTACGTGCAGGACATGGGCTTCACCCATATCGAGCTGCTGCCGGTGATGTCCCATCCGTTCGGCGGGTCGTGGGGCTACCAGCCATTGGGGCAGTTCGCCCCCCACGCCAATCTCGGCACGCCCGACGCCTTCGCCCGCTTCGTCGATCGCGCCCATGCCGCGGGTATTGGGGTGATCCTCGACTGGGTGCCGGCGCATTTCCCGACCGATGCGCACGGGCTCGCCTGGTTCGACGGCACGGCGCTGTACGAGCATTCCGACCCGAAGGAAGGCTTCCACCGGGACTGGAACACGGCGATCTACAATTTCGGCCGGCACGAGGTGCGCGGCTTCCTGATCGCCTCCGCGCTCTACTGGCTGCAGCACTACCGCGTGGACGGGCTGCGGGTCGATGCCGTCGCCTCGATGCTCTACCGCGACTACAGCCGGGCGCCCGGCGAATGGGTGCCGAACCGCTATGGCGGGCGGGAGAACCTGGAAGCCGTGGACTTCCTGCGCGAGTTGTCCCGCGCGGTCGCCGAACGCTGCCCCGGCGCGATGCTGATCGCCGAGGAATCCACCGCCTGGCCGGGCGTGACGCGCACGGCGGAGGAAGGCGGGCTCGGGTTCACGCACAAGTGGAACATGGGCTGGATGCACGACACGCTCGATTACATGCATCACGAGCCGGTCCACCGGAGCTGGCATCACGACGAGATGACGTTCGGCCTGATCTACGCCTTCACCGAACGCTTCGTGCTGCCGCTGTCGCATGACGAGGTGGTGCACGGCAAAGGCTCGCTGTTCGGCAAGATGCCGGGCGACGACTGGCAGCGTTTCGCGAACCTGCGCGCCTATCTGTCCTTCATGTGGGGGCATCCGGGCAAGAAGCTGCTGTTCATGGGTGGCGAGTTCGCCCAGCAGCGCGAGTGGAACCACGACATCTCGCTCGACTGGCACCTGCTCGACCATGCGCCCCATCGCGGCATGCAGCGTCTGGTCGCCGATCTCAACCGGCTGCACGCCACGCTGCCGGCGCTGCACCGGCACGATTTCGATCCGGCGGGCTTTACCTGGATGGTCAGCGACGACCGCGGGCAGAGCGTGTTCGCCTTCCTCCGCCGCGGCGACGGGGCGGACAGGCCGGTGCTGGTGGTGGCGAACTTCACGCCGATGCCCCGGCACGACTATCGTGTCGGCGTGCCGACCGTGGGCGCCTGGAATGAGATCCTGAACAGCGACGCCGCCGTCTATGGCGGCTCGGGCATCGGCAATGGCGGCACGGTGCAGGCCGACGCCACCCCGCTGCACGGCCAGCCCGCCTCGCTCCGGCTCACGCTTCCGCCGCTCGGCGTGCTGATGCTCTCGCCGTCGCTTGGCTGACATCTCGATCCTGCCGGGACGGCTGCTGCCCGGGCGGCCCGACCCGCTGGGCGCGACCTGGGACGGGCTCGGCGTCAACTTCGCGGTCTTCAGCGCGCATGCCGAACGCATCGAGCTGTGCCTGTTCGACCGCACCGGCCGGCGCGAGATCGCCCGCCTCACCCTGCCCGAATGCACCGACGAGGTGTTCCACGGCTACCTGCCCGAGGCGCGGCCCGGCCTCGTCTACGGCTACCGTGCCCATGGCCCGTACCGCCCGGAGGATGGCCACCGCTTCAACCCGCACAAGCTGCTGCTCGACCCCTACCCGCGCCAGCTCGTGGGCGAGCTGCGCTGGACCGACGCGCTGTGCGGCTACCGGATGGGCTCGCCGCGCGGCGACCTCAGCTTCGACCGCCGGGACAGCGCGGCGGCGATGCCGAAGGCGGTGGTCGGCGACGACGCCTTCAACTGGGGCGACGACCGCCCGCCCGGCACGGGCTGGGGCGAGACGGTGGTCTATGAGGCGCATGTCCGCGGGCTGACCATGCAGCGCAAGGACCTGCGCGCGCATGAGCGCGGCACCTTCGCCGCATTGTCCGATCCGCGCGTGATCGACCATCTGGTGAAGCTCGGCATCACCGCGATCGAGCTGCTGCCCGTGCACGCCTTTGCGCAGGACCGTTTCCTGGTGCGGAAGGGATTGCGCAACTTCTGGGGCTATTCGACGCTCGGCTTCTTCGCGCCGGAGCCCGCCTATCTCTCCGATGGCGGGCTGAACGAGATGCGCATCGCAGTGCGCCGGCTGCACGCGGCGGGGATCGAGGTGATCCTTGACGTGGTCTACAACCACACGAGCGAGGGCAGCGAGCTGGGACCGACCCTGTCCTGGCGCGGGCTCGACAACGCCAGCTACTACCGGCTGGTGCCGGGCGACGAGCGGCGCTGCATCAACGACACCGGCACAGGCAACACCGTCAACCTCTCGCACCCGCGCGTGCTGCAGATGGTGATGGACAGCCTGCGCTACTGGGCCACGGCTTTCCGCATCGACGGGTTCCGCTTCGATCTGTGCAGCACGCTCGGCCGCGAGGCGGACGGGTTCGATCCCGGCTCCGGCTTCTTCGATGCCGTCCGTCAGGACCCGGTGCTGGCGCGCTGCAAGCTGATCGCCGAACCATGGGACCTCGGCCCCGGCGGCTACCGGGTCGGCCAGCACCCGCCCGGCTTCGCGGAATGGAACGACCGCTTCCGCGATGGCGTGCGCCGCTTCTGGCGTGGCGATGACGGCCAGCGCGCGGAGCTGGCCGCGCGGCTGTCCGGTTCGGGCGACATCTTCGACCATCGCCGCCGCCGGCCATGGGCATCGGTGAACTATGTCGCCTCCCATGACGGGTTCACGCTGGAGGACCTCGTCTCCTACGAGACGCGGCACAACGAGGCGAACGGCGAGGACAACCGCGACGGCCATACCGCGAGCCACGCGCGCAACTGGGGTGTCGAGGGCCCCTCGCCGGACCCGGCCATCCGCGCGACGCGCGATGCGGTGAAGCGCGCGATGCTCGCCACCGTCTTCGTCTCCCACGGCACGCCGATGCTGCTCGCGGGCGACGAGATGGGCCGCACCCAGCGCGGCAACAACAACGCCTACTGCCAGGACAACGAGATCTCGTGGGTGGACTGGGAGCGCGCCGCCACGCCCGCCAACGCCGCGTTGCAGCGCTTCGCCGCCCGGCTGATCGCCGCGCGCAAGTCGTGGGCCACGCTGCGCAGCACCACCTTCCTGCACGCGCGCGAGACGCCCTTCCCCGGCATGGCGGACGTGGCCTGGTTCGACGAGACCGGGCAGGAGCTGACGCAGCCCGGCTGGAACGACCCGGCCGCGCACCTGCTGGCGCTGCGCCGCGCCGGCCATGGCGAGGTGACGCTGCTGATGTTCAACGCCACCACCGAGAACCGGCCCTTCCGCCTGCCGCTGCCCGGCCAGCCCTGGCGCCTGATCTTCGACACCGCCGAACCCGAGACCGGCGAGCGCGGCTTCGACGCGGCGGAGATCCTCGTGCGGCGGCATTCGGTGGTCCTGCTGGCGGCGCGGCCGTGACGGACGACGCGCTGCGCGTGGCCGCCGAACAGGCGGGGCTGATGACGGTCTGGCGCGACACCGCCGGGCAGGACCGCTTCGTTACCCCGGACGTGCTGCGCCGGCTGCTGGACGTGGTCGGCCCCTTCCCGGTCGCGCGCCCGCCGCTGCTGACCGCCGATCTCGGCACCGTCGCGCTGCTGCCCCTGCCCTCCGGCCCGGCGCGGCTGACGCTGGAGGACGGCAGCGTCCGCGAGCTGCATCTCGACCCGGGCGAGGCCGGTGCGTGGCTGCCCGCCGTGGACCAGCCCGGCTACCACCATCTGGCGACCGGCGATGCGGAGGTGACGCTCGCGGTGGCGCCGCCGCGGTGCTGGACGGTGGCCGATGCCTGTCCCGGCCGCCGCACGTGGGGCCTCGCGGTACAGATCTACGGGCTGCGTGAGGCCGGCACGGGCGGGATCGGCGGCTTCGGCGCACTGCGCGGCTTCGTCCGCGATGCTGCCGCGCGCGGGGCGGATGCGGTGGCGATCAGCCCCGTGCATGCGCAGTTCGCCGCCGATCCGGACCGGTTCAGCCCCTACGCGCCATCCAGCCGCGTGCATCTGAACGTGCTGCACGCCGACGCGACCGTGGCGATGGAACGCGCGCCCGGCACGCCCGCGGACGATCCCGCCATCGCGAAGGAACTCGCCCGGCTCGACGCGCTGGACCTGCTGGACTGGCCGGCGGCGGCGCGGGCGCGGATGCACAGCCTGCGGCGGCTGTTCGCCGCCTTCTCCACCGAAGCGCCCGAGGCCGCCCGCGCCGCGTTCGCCGCCTTCCGCGCCCGCGGCGGCGAGGCTCTGGACCGCCACGCCCGGTTCGAGGCGCTGCACGCCGCGCTGCTCGGCCAGGACCGCGCGCACTGGCAGTGGCGCACCTGGCCGGAGGGGCTGCGCGGGCCGGACGGCCCCGCCATCGCCCCCTTCGCTGTCGACCACGCCGAGGAGATCGCCTTCCACGCCTTCGCCCAGTACCTCGCGGACCACAGCCTCGCCGCCGCGCAGGCGGAGGCGCGGGCGGCGGGGATGGGGGTCGGGCTGATCGCCGACGTCGCGGTCGGCGTCGATGCCGGCGGCAGCGATGCGTGGGCAAACCCGGCCGAGCTGCTGCACGGCGTGTCGATCGGCGCGCCGCCGGATGCGTTCAGCGCGCTGGGCCAGAGCTGGGGCGTGACATCCTTTGCCCCGTCCGGCCTCGCCGCATCGGGCTATCGCAGTTTCCTCGCCATGCTGCGGGCGGCGATGCGCAACGCGGGCGGCGTGCGCATCGACCACGTGATGGGCCTCGCCCGGCTGTGGCTGGTGCCGGACGGGGCGAGCCCGGTGGACGGCTGCTACCTGCGCTATCCGGCCGATGACCTGCTGCGGCTGGTGCGGCTGGAATCCTGGCGACACCGGGCGGTGGTGATCGGCGAGGATCTCGGCACCCTGCCCTATGGCTTCCGCGCGCGGCTGGAGGCGATGGGCCTCGCGGGCATGCGAGTGCTGTGGTTCGAGCGCGGGCAGGATCACTACATCGACCCGCGCCAGTGGAGCCCGCCGGCGGTGGCCATGACCTCCACGCACGATCTGCCGACGCTGGCCGGCTGGTGGCGCGGCACCGATCTGGGCTGGCGGGACCGGCTGGGCTTCGGCGGCGGGCGCGATGCGGATGCGCGGGCGCATGACCGCTGGCTGCTGTGGAACGCCTGCGGCGGCGGGGCGGAGATGCCCGGCACCGATGCGGCCGGCGCCCGCCGCTTCGCCACCGCCGCCAGCGCGCACACCGCGCGCGCCGCCTGCGCGCTGGCGCTGCTGCCGCTGGAGGATGCGCTGGCGCTGGAGGAACAGCCGAACCTGCCCGGCACGGTGGCGGAGCACCCGAACTGGCGCCGCCGCTATCCGGCCGATCCGCTGAACCACGGCGACGCACCCGACCGGCTGGCGGCGTTCGCGCGGGCGCGGGCGGAGGGATAGGCAGATCGCGGATCAGGGCTGACGCTGCGGCGTTGCCCCGGCGGGCGGGCGGTGCTATCGGGCCCGTCTCGCGCCGCTTGGGGGATAGTTTAGCGGTAGAACTCCCGGCTCTGAACCGGGCAGCCTTGGTTCGAATCCAGGTCCCCCAGCCAGCCGCGCAGCCACCTGACATCGTTCAGTTTTCCGAATCGGCCTTCGGTTGTTTTGGGAGCATTCCCGCCGCTCCGGCAACCGCCCCTGCCTCCCGGAGCGGCCGTCCTCCCGGGTGACCCCGCTTGGTGCGAATCATCGACTGGCATCGGTAGGATAAGGACTCATCAAGAGTGCCCCTGAAAGAGGGGGGCGGGACGAACATGTCGGGGAAGTATCAGCACGACATTCCGCAGAGCCTGCAACGCGGCTTCGCGGTGGAACGAAAGCCCGGCAAGTTTCAAGTCACGGTTTATGACCGCGACCGGGGAATTTTCTCGACTGCGCCGGAAGGGGTTGCCGGGGAGAGCTACTTCTACTCGCACGCCCCCGCTTCTCCCGGCGACGTGACGTTGGACGACAGAATTACGGCGTTTGAAAGCGGCATCGCCGCCTTCATTAATCAGCTTCGCACATGCCCGCTGGACAGTCCTATCGATGCTGCCTTGGCGGGCAGCGCTGTTGCCCACTATTCGATAAGAGCCGCGCACGGGCGGCGGCTATTCACCGAAGCTGTGCGCGACGTAGTCGGAGCCGTAGGAGATAGAGCACAATCGCCAGAAGAATTTTGGCGCACGCTGAAGTTGGACCAGACAGTACCATCCAAGACTATGCGAGATATCATGCGCGAAGCGTGGCGTGAGGATCATCGTAAGCTTCGACAAAGAGGCTTAACTCAGGACCAATTTGAGCGCGTTTTTTATGCCCAAGTGCGACAAATGAATCCTAATGATCTCTTTTCTCTTGCTACGCCAGCGGCACGATTTTTCACAGAATCTCTATTGAAACGAGCGCCTGAGATAGCTCGCAAGGGACATACTCAGGCACTCGATAGAACGCTTGCTCCTCCAAAACTGGTGGAGCGTCTTTCTCGGCTGATTTGGAGCATGCAGGAAGAAGCCGACGGCACCTTCATATTGCCAGATCACATCGTTTCCAGCCGCTTGGTCGAAGGGAATCTGTCGCCTCTATTTCAAGTGGGCGAAGAAACTATCACCCAAGTTCTTCTCCCCGTCAGCCACCGTCGGCTCTTAGTCGGCAGCCTGGGTGAGTCCATGCGGATCGGGCCAGCTTTGAACGCAGAGAGCGCTGCATGTTGCTGGCAGTTCTTCATCGCTCGCGAACGTCGTCACGATCTGGAGACGTTCAGAGAGTCTATTCGCGCAAAGCCCCGCGCGTTTCTGGATGGTCTTCTACACGAGGCCGAACGTGATCCGTCGAAGCGGAACTGAGCACGCGCCAGCCGCGCGCCTACCCCTCGAAACTCACGAACGACACCACGTTCCCGTCCGGGTCCCGCACCTGGAAATCCGTGCCGCCCCAGGGCTGCTTCGTCGGCACCTGCGCGATGTCCGCGCCGCGCTCCCTCACCTCGGTGAAAAGGCCCTGGACGTCCGAAACCTCGATGGTGGCCAGGATCAGCGACACCTCCCGCGCGGCCAGTTCCGCGAAATTCGGCCGGTGCACGCAGCGCAGGTGCAGGCACGCCGCGCCACGCGAGACCGCGCCGTAGAAGGGCGGATCGCCGTAGAGGAAGTCGATCCCGAAACCCAGCCGGTCCCGGAAGAAGGCCGCGCTCGCCGGCACGTCGCGGACGAACAGGATCGGCACGGCGGGCTTGAGGACGATCTCGCTCATCGCGCCAGTCTCCCTGTCCGCACGCCAGCCGCGCGGCCGGTCCGCGCGCGCGGCTCTCAGGCGGCCTTCGCCGCGAGGGCCGCCTCCACCCGCCGGCGCAGCAGGGCGTAGCGCTCCGGTGAGGTGTCGGCCAGCGCCTCCGCCTCGTCGCTGACGAGGTCGGCGTAGTGCACCGGGGCGTCGAACTGGCTGGCCGTCAGGTCGTGCCGCACGCCGTTGACCCGGTTGTAGAAATGCCAGCCGCCGTCGGTCATGGTCTTGAGGATCTCGCCCCCGCACAGCTCGCACACGACCAGCGCGGTCACGCTGCATTGCCCGCGTGCCGGGCGTTCCGGCAGCCAGTTTCGGCCGGTCGAAAGCGACCAGGCACTCTGCAGGATCGGCAGCAGGTCACGGGGTGTCATGGGCATGGCGGAAGGATTCCCCCACACGCGGCCGGCTGCCACTGGTTCCGGCGCCACGCTGGCATGCACCCCCTGCGCGGCCTTCCGTTGGCGGCAAAACCGCCTATCTTTCCAGTCATGAGCGAATTCGGTGTCACGGACCGCGCCGCCGCCCGCATCTCGGAAATCGCCGATGCGGCCGGCCGCCCCCCTGCCCTGCGGGTGGAGGTGCTGGCCGGCGGCTGCTCCGGCTTCCAGTACCGCTTCGACCTCGCCGACGGCACGGCGGAGGACGACCGGGTGATCGAACGCGGGGGCGCCCGCGTGGTCGTCGATCCGTCCAGCCTGGAGCTGCTGGAAGGCGCGGAGCTGGACTATGTGGACGAGCTGATGGGCGCCTATTTCGCGGTGCGCAATCCGAACGCCACCAGCACCTGCGGCTGCGGCACGTCGTTCAGCGTCGAATGACCCGCGCCGCCACGGCGGGGCCGCATCCATGAAGCTCGCCACCTTCAACGTGAATTCCGCGCGGCTGCGCGCCCCGCACCTGCGCCGCTGGCTGGAGGCGCAGCAGCCCGACGCGATCGTGCTGCAGGAGATCAAGTGCGAGGAACACCAGTTCCCCGCCTTGGATTTCGCCGATCTCGGCTACCGCGCCAGCATCGTCGGGCAGAAGGCCTACAACGGCGTCGCCCTGCTCTCCCGCCTGCCGTTCGAGGTCACGCATCGCCGTCTGCCCGGCCTGCCGGAGGACGACGCGCAAGCCCGCTACATCGAGGCGGCGATCGACGGCGTCACGCTGATCGGCATCTACCTGCCCAACGGCAATTCCGGCGGCGAGGCGGGCTATGCCTACAAGCTGCGCTGGATGGACCTGCTGGGCGAACGCGCCGCCGCGCTGCTCGCGCAGGACACGCCCACCGTCATCCTCGGCGATTTCAACGTCTGTCCCACGGATGCCGACCTCGCCCCCGGCGCCCTGCCGCCGACCGATGCGCTGGTCCGCCCCGAGAGCCGCGCGCGCTACCGCACGCTGCTGAACATGGGGCTGACCGATGCGATCCGCACGATGCACCCGGCGGAGCGGGTCTGGACGTTCTGGGATTACCAGGCCGGCTGCTGGGACCGCGACGTGGGGCTGCGTATCGACCATGTCCTGCTGTCGCCCACGCTCGCCGAACGGATGGACCGCGCCGGGGCGGATCGCGGCCCGCGCGGGGAACCGCAGCCGTCCGACCACGTGCCGGCCTGGGTGACGCTGGGGGACTGACGCGGGCGGCGTCTGCCGCCCCTCTCCCGGCGAACCCCTTGACCCCGCCTTCACCGACCCGTCACTGACCCGCCATGAGCAACGATCGCGACCCCTGCCGCCTGTACCTCGTCACGCCGCCGCGCCTCGATCCGGCTTCCTTCGCCGACGTGCTGGCGGGGGCGCTGGATGCGGGCGACGTGGCCTGCGTGCAGCTCCGGCTGAAGGACGCGGACGACGACACGGTGCGCCGCGCCATCGATGCGCTGAGGCCGGTGACGCAGGCGCGCGGCGTGGCCTTCCTGCTCAACGACCGGCCCGACCTCGCGGCCGCCACCGGCTGCGACGGCGCGCATGTCGGCCAGACTGACACGAACGCGGTAGAGGCGCGCCGCATCCTCGGCGAGCGCACGCTGGGCGTGACCTGCCACGACTCCCGCCACCTGGCGATCGAGGCGGCCGAGGCCGGCGCGGACTACGTGGCCTTCGGCGCCTTCTTCCCGACCACGACCAAAGACGCGCCCACGCTCGCCGATCCGGAGATCCTGGAGTGGTGGTCCTCGCTCATGGAGCTCCCGTGTGTGGCCATCGGTGGCATCACGGCGGAGAACTGCGCGCCGCTGGTGCGCGCGGGTGCGGACTTCCTCGCCGTGGTCGGCGCGGTGTGGAACCATGCCGGCGGGCCTGCCGTTGGCGTGCGCGAGCTGAACAGGGCGATCGCGGAGGCGCATGGCTGAGATGGGCGGACATTGGACGAGCTGAGCTTCCATCGCATCCTGCACCGGCCGGGCACCGTGCTCGACATCGGCGCGCATGACGGTGCGTTCACGCTGCCGTTCTCGATGCTGCCGGACACGCGGGTGATCGCCTTCGAGCCGCTGCCCTCGGCCTTCGACCGCCTCGCCGCCGCACTCGATCCGCTGCCGCGGAACGTGACGCTGCGGCAGGAGGCGCTGGGCGATCATGATGGCGTGGTCACGCTCAACGTGCCGCTGCTCGACGGCGCGGCGCAGGAGCAATGGGCCTCCATCGCCAAGGACTACGCCGCGGTGGACAACCCGCGCGTGCACGTCGCGCGGCATGAGGTGCGGCTGCGCCGGCTCGACGATCTGGGCCTCGACGACGTCACCGCCATCAAGCTCGACGCCGAAGGGGCGGAGTACGAGGTGCTGCGCGGCGGGCGGGAGACGCTGCTGCGCTGCCGCCCGGTCCTGTCGGTCGAGATCGAGGAGCGTCACCGCGAGGGCGCGACATGGGCGGTGCCGGCGTATCTCGACGCGCTCGGCTATGACGGGTTCTGGGAATTCTTCGGCGCGTGGAACCCGATCGCGTCCTTCGACCGCGCGCGCATGCATCGCGCCAGCCCGGACCCCGGACGGTTCGAGGCGTCCGATCCCTACATCTTCGTCTTCTACTTCCTGCCGCGCGAGATCGCGTCCGGCTGCCTGGAGCGGCTGGGCGCATGAACCTCGAACAATGGGGCCATGACGCGCTCGCCTTCATCGCGGCGAACCGCCACTGGGCCGCGCCCATCGTCTTCGCGCTGTCCTTCGGGGAATCGCTCGCCTTCGTCGGCGTGCTGCTGCCGGCGACCGTGGTGCTGTTCGGCGTCGGCGCGCTGATCGGCGCGGGCACGCTCGATTTCCTGCCGCTGTGGCTGGCGGCGAGCGTCGGCGCGGCACTGGGCGACACCGTCTCCTACTGGTTCGGGGACCGCTACCAGAAAGCGGTGTGGCGGATGTGGCCGCTGTCGCGCTTTCCGGATCTGGGGCCGCGCGGCGAGCGGTTCTTCCACCGCTGGGGCGTGGCGAGCGTGTTCCTCGGCCGCTTCTTCGGCCCGCTGCGCGCGGCCGTGCCGTTGGTCGCCGGCATCATGCGCATGCCGAAGCCGCAGTTCCAGTTCGCCAACTGGACATCGGCGCTGATCTGGGGCGCGGGCATCCTCGCCCCCGGCGCGGTGGGGGTCGGACTGTTCGCCCGCTGACGTCTTCCTACCCCGCCGCGCCGATGGTCGCGCGCAGCCGCGACAGCGCGTAGCCGAACAGCGCCGAACCGATCGCGAGCAGCGCGAGGAACTGCGGCCAGACCACCGACAGGCCCGCGCCGCGATACAGGATCGCCTGCGCCAGCATCACGAAATGCGTGGTGGGCGCGGCCATCATCACGAACTGCACGATGTCCGGCATGCTCTCCCGCGGTGTCGTGCCGCCGGACAGCATCTGCAGCGGCAGCAGCGTCAAGATCACCAGCAGCCCGAATTGCGGCATGGAGCGGGAGACGGTGCCGAGGAAGATGCCGAGTGCTGTGGTCGCGAACAGGTGCAGCGTCGCGCCGACGAGGAACAACGGGACCGAGCCCTCGATCGGCACGCGCAGGATGCCCTGCACCACGAACAGCAGCGACAGCGCGCAGGCCATCAGGACCACCAGCGCCATGGACCAGACCTTGGCCATCATGATCTCGAACGGCGTGACGGGCATCACCAGCAGATGCTCGATCGTGCCGTGCTCGCGTTCCCGGATCAGCGCCGCGCCGGTCAGCACGATGGACAGCATCGTGACGTTGTTGACGATCTGGATGATCGCGCCGAACCAGCCCTTGTTGAGTTCCGGGTTGAACCGCGCGCGCAGCGCCAGCGATACCGGGGCGACCTCGGTCCCCTGATAACGCTGCGCGAAGGCCGCGATCTCGTTGCCGACGATGGTCTGGATATAGCCGCTGCCGACGAAGGCCTGGCTCATCCGCGTGGCATCGACGTTGAGCTGGATCGCCGGGCTGCGGCCGGCGAGCAGGTCGCGCTGGAAGGAGGGCGGGATGTCGAGCGCGAACGTGTCCAGCCCGGCATCCATCCGCATGTCCATCTCCGCCTGGGTGATCATCACCGGCGGCAGGAAGTGCGGCGGGTAGAACGCTGCCGAGATGCGCCCGGACAGCGGGGAGCGATCCTCGTCGACGATCGCGATGGGCGCGCGGTTCAGGGTCTCCGGGATCGCCGTCGCCCCCGAGTAGATGGCGAGCGTGAACGCATAGACGATCAGCGCCAGCATGACCGGATCGCGGGCCAGGCTGCGCAGTTCCTTCACGCCCAGATGGAACAGGTTGGCGATGCGCATCCTTACCGCTCCTGCTTGTTCAGCAGCGCCGCGCCGAGGCCGAGCAGCACGGGAATCGCGATCAGCAGCGGGACGAACGCCTCCCGTAGTTCCGTGAATCCCAGCGCCTTGGAGAAGGCCCCGCGCGTGATGATCAGGTAGTGCGTGGTCGGATAGATCTGTCCGATCAGCGCGCCCGCCCCTTCCAGCGACGCCACCGGATCCAGCATGCCGGAGAACTGGGTGGCCGGCAGGATCGTCAGGATGGCGGTGCCGAAGATCGCCGCGATCTGGCTTTTCATGAAGGCCGAGATCACCAGCCCCATCGCGGTCGCGACCGTCACGTAGAGCAGCGTGGCGACGCTGAGCGCCAGCAGGCTGCCCTTGAGCGGCACGCCGAACAGGAAGATCGCCAGCAGCACCAGCAGCGCGAAATTCGCCATCGCCAGCACGATGTAGGGAAGCTGCTTGCCGAGCAGGAATTCCAGCCGCGTCGTCGGCGTCACGTACAGGTTGACGATGGAGCCCAGCTCCTTCTCCCGCACCACGCTCAGCGCGGTCAGCATCGACGGGATCAGCATCAGCAGCAGGGGAATGACGGCGGGCACCATCGCCACCAGGCTGCGCACGTCCGGGTTGTAGCGGAAGCGCGTCTCGATCGTAGCCAGCGCCGCGCTGCCGGACCGGAGCTGGCGCGCCAGCCATTGCGCGTGCATGCCCTGCACGTATCCGCTGACCGTCTCGGCCCGCTGCGGCATCGCGCCGTCGATCCAGGCGCCGATCTCCACCGGCCGCCCGCGCGCGATGTCACGGCCGAAGCCGGTCGGGATCTCGATCGCAAGCGCCAGCTCGCCCGCGCGCATGCGCCGGTCCAGTTCCGCGTAGTCGGCGATCGGCGGCCGTTCGACGAAATAGCGCGATCCGGAGATGTCGAGCACGTAGTCGCGGCTGGTGGTGGTCTGGTCGCGGTCCAGCACCGCGAAGGTCAGGTCCTCGACATCCATGTTGATGCCGTAGCCCATGATCAGCATCAGCAGGATGCTGCCCACCAGCGCCAGCGTGGCGCGCACCGGATCGCGCCGCAGTTCCAGCGATTCCCGCCGCGCGTAGCTCATCAGCCGCCGCCGGTCGATCAGCCGCCGTCGTGGCGGGGCGGCGGGCGCGGATGCCGTTTCAGGCGTGAAGCCGGGTGCGGCCGCCGGGCGCGTGTCGCCCTCGGCACCCGCTTCCTGCAGGTAAAGGATGAACGCCTCCTCCAGCGTCGCCGTGCCGCGCTTTTCGCGCAGCGCTTCCGGCGTATCGCTGACGAGGACGCGGCCGGCATGCATCAGGGAGATGCGGTCGCAGCGTTCCGCCTCGTTCATGAAATGGGTGGAGATGAAGATCGTCACCGCGTCGCGCCGCGACAGCTCCACCAGCATCCGCCAGAACGCATCGCGCGCCACCGGATCGACGCCGGAGGTCGGTTCGTCGAGGATCAGCAGCTCCGGCCGGTGGATCATCGCCACCGCGAGCGACAGGCGCTGCCGCTGGCCCATCGGCAACCCGTCCGGCAGCGCGTCCATGATGTCGGCGAGGCCGAAGCGTTCCGCCATCTCCGCCACGCGCGCCGGGATCTCGCGCGCCGGCAGGCGGAACAGCCGCGCGTGCAGCTCCAGGTTCTGCCGCACCGTCAGCTCGGTATAGAGCGAGAAGTTCTGCGACATGTAGCCGACGCGGCGGCGGGATTCGATGTTCCCCGCGTCCACCGGCGCGCCGAACAGCCACGCCTGCCCTTCGCTCGCCGGCAGCAGGCCGGTGAGCATCTTCATCGTCGTCGTCTTGCCGCAACCGTTGGAACCGAGGAAGCCGAAGATCTCGCCCCGGCCGATCCGGAAACTCACGCGATCGACCGCGACGAAGTCGCCGAAGCGGCGGGTGAGGTCCTTCGCCTCGATCGCGACCTGTGCGCTGTCCGTTTCCGCGTGCGGCGGGATCACCACCTCGGCGTGGCCGCGCCGTGCCTCTTCCGGCAGCAGCGCGATGAACGCGGCTTCCAGCGTCGTCGTGCGCGTGTGCGAGAGCAGCTCCCGCGGCGCGCCGTGGGCGAGCACGCGCCCGGCATCCATCGCCGCCAGCCAGTCGAACCGCGCCGCCTCCTCCATGTACGCGGTGGCGACGAGGACGCTCATGCCCGGCCGGCCATTCCGGATGCTGCCGATCAGGTCCCAGAACTGTCGGCGCGACAGCGGATCGACGCCGGTCGTCGGCTCGTCGAGGATCAGCAGGTCCGGGTCGTGCACCAGGGCGCAGCACAGACCCAGCTTCTGCTTCATCCCGCCGGACAGCTTGCCGGCCGGCCGATCCACGAAGGGCGCGAGGCCGGTCTGCGCCGTCAGTTCCGCGATGCGCCGCGCGCGCTCGGTGTGATCGTGACCGAACAGGCGCGCGAAGAAATCGATGTTCTCCGCCACGGAGAGGGTCGGGTACAGGTTCTTGCCGAGCCCCTGCGGCATGTACGCCACGCGCGGCACGACGCTGCCGCGATGCCGCGCATCGGCGATATCGCCGCCCAGCACCTCCACGCGGCCGGACTGCACCATCCGCGCGCCGGCGATCAGCGACAGCAGGCTCGACTTGCCCACGCCGTCCGGCCCGATCAGCCCGGCCATCACGCCGGCCGGTATATCCAGCGTGACATCGTCCAGCGCACGCGTCCTGCCGTAGCGCAGGCCGACGCGCGCGAGGCGCACGACATGCGCCGCGCCGGAAGTCATTGCGGCAGCCGGACCTGAAGCGCCTCGGGCCACGCGGCCTGCGGATCGAGCCGCACATAGGCCACGCCGGGCAGCCCGGTCTTGACCTGGTCGATGTGCTGGCGGAGCAGCTCCGGCGCGATGCGCGCGCGGATGCGGAACATCAGCTTCAGCCGCTCCTCCTCCGTCTCCACGGTCTTGGGCGTGAACTGCGCGACGTCGGCGACGAAGGAGACCTGCGCCGGGACCACGTATTGCGGCGCCGCGTCGAGGACGATGCGCGCCTCCGCACCGATGGCCACCCGGCCCGCCTGCGCGGTGGGCAGGAAGAAGGTCATGTAGACATCCGACAGGTCGACGAGGTTCAGCACCCGTCCCCCGGCCGCCAGCACCTCGCCCAACTGGGCGATGCGGTACTGCACACGCCCGTCGCGCGGCGATTTCAGCTCGCTGTCGTCGATATCCGCCTGGATGCGCTCGATCGAGGCGCGCATCGCCTCCACGTCCGCCTCCGCGCCGATCACCTGCGAGCGCGCGAAGCCGATCGCCGCCTCTGCCGCCGCGATCTGGGCGCGCGCCGCGCTCTCGGCCGCGCGCGCGCCCTCGAACCGGGCGCGGTCGTCGTCCAGCGTCTGCTGGGGCGCATTGCCCCGCGCGGCCAGATCCTCGGTCCGCACGTAGCGGCGCTGGGCGGCGCCGACCTCGGCCTCCCGCTGGCGGAGCACCGCCTCGGCCGCCGCCTTCTCCGCCTCGCGCTGCGTCACCTGGTTCTGTGCGGTCTGCACGCCGATCGTCGCGCGCTGGAGCTGCGCCTTCGCCTCGCGAAGCTGCGCATCGAGCACGGCCGTGTCCATGCGCGCGAGGACCTGACCCGCGGTGATGAAATCGCCCTCATTGACCAGGATTTCGCGGATGCGGCCGGCGGTCTTGGTGGCGACGTCGATCTCGGTGCCCTCGATGCGTCCGTTACCGCTGGCGAAGCCCGGCGGCAGCGGCGCCGGCTGCAGGGACCTCCATCCGTAGTAGCCGGCCACCGCGACCGCCGCGACGACAGCGAGGCGCAGCAGCAGCCGACCCTTGAACCACCCCATCCGCACTCTCCTTCGCGACCGGCACCATGGCCGGGGCCGGCACCGCCAGCCACCCGGACATTATGACGGCCGCAACGAACTCCGGTCAGCAGCGGGGCGCATGACAGGGTTCCATCGCGGCCAGCGGCGGAGAGGCGGCGAGCTACTCCCAGTCCCGCAGCTTGCCCGACTCCGTGCGCGGCAGCGCGGGGCCGAAGCTGTAACGGCGGGGGCGTTCGGCTTCTTCCAGATGCGTCCGCGCCCACGCCCGCAGCGCATCGGCCAGTACGGCCGTATCCGCATCGGGATCGGCCGGCACCACGAACGCCTTCAACCTTCCGGTATCGGCCAGCCGGACGGCGCAGTCGGCCACGCCTTCATGCATCGCGATCTCGCGCGCGATGCGGGCGGGATGGACGTTGATGCCGCCCACCTGCACCGCCGCATCGCGCCGCCCGGTCACGCGGAAACCCCGGGCGTCGATCCAGCCGAGGTGATCCATCAGCGGCTCGGGCGGCCGTTCGCCATCGGTGGCGAGGCGGACCAGCGCATCCTCCCCCTCCACGCGCCACTGCGCCTGCAGCGTGAAGGGATCGTCGGCGCCGGTGCGGAAGCCGATGCCGGCGTGCTCCGACGATCCGTAGATCTCGCACAGCGGCGCGATCCCGGCGGCGACGATCCCGCGCGCAAGGTCAGCGGGCATCGGCGCGGTGGAGGTCAGGCCGGCGACGCCGGCGGGCGGGCGATCCAGCCCGTGCAGGATGTGCCGCCACAGCGCCGGCGTTGCCATCACCAGATCCCCGGACCCCAGCGCGGGCAAGGCAAGGCCGGGGCCGATGAACCGCGCTTCCTCGACCGGCACGTCGCCGAGCGCGGCCGGCACCAGCGCCGTCCAGATCGTGCCGTAGATGTGATGGCAGGGCACGCAGCAGATCAGCCGGCGCACCGGCGGCAGCAACGCGGGATAGCCTGCCGCCTCCTGAAGCAGGTCGCGCAGCCGGTGGCGGCACGGCTTGGGCGCGCCGGTGCTGCCGGAGGTGCGGAAGGTCAGCACCGTCGCCGGATCCGCGAGCCGCGCGGCAAGCTGCGCGACCGGGGCGGCGAGCGTCGGGTCCGGCGGCGGCAGCGCGGCGTACTCGGCGAGCAGGCTCGCGACCGCCTCGCGCTCCGCCGCGGTCATCTCGGGCGCGCTGTCCTCCCGCCACGTGTGCGCACCGATCTCCAGCAGCGGCACGCGCCGCAGCCGCGCCAGTTCGTGGGCGATCAGGTCGCGGACGATGCGGAACGGCGCGCGCCGTTCAGGCAAGGCGGGCGATCCAGCCCTCGCTGCCGGGCAGCGCCGCCGGCGCGTCCGTGGTGCGCGGGTCGTGGCCGGCGATGACCAGGTCCGGCGCGTCGGCGAGGCGCAGCACGGTCTCGAAGGCGTCCAGCGCATCGCCCACGTGATAGACGGCCGGGAACGGGCGGCGCTGTTCGAGGTTCTCGCGCAGCGCGACGGAATCGTTGGCGAGCACCATCCAGCCCTTCGCGGTGCGCACGCGGACGATCTGCAGCCCGTCCGTGTGGCCGCCGACATGGTACAGCTCGATCCCCGGCAGCGGCTCGGCGTTGCCGTTGTGCAGGTCGACGCGGCCGTCCCGCACCAACGCCTCCATCGCCGCGATGTCGTCCGCCTCGTAGCCCGCGCGCAGCACCGCGTGGCGCTTCACCGGCCCGTTCACATAGGCCAGTTCCCGTACCTGCAGATGGAAGCGCGCGGCGGGGAACAGGTGCGGCTGGCCAGCGTGGTCAGCGTGCAGATGGGTCTGGATCACGTGGCCCACGGTGGCGGGATCGCAGCCCAGCGCGGCGAAGGCTTCCTCGACCGGGCGCAGGAAGCCGCGCTTGTGATGCGCGCATTGCGCGGCGTTCTGCGCGGTGTCCATCGCCACCCAGCCGTCGGGTCCGCGCAGCAGCGCCATGTGGAAGGCGATGGTGCGCATGCCCGCATCCTCGCCGGCGAGGAAGCAGCGATGCGCCGGCCGCGGTGCGGTCGCGAAGCGGATCGCGAAGGCTTCCCAGCTCATGGCCGTGCGCTCATCAGCGACAATCCTCCGTCCACCGCGATGGTGGTGCCGGTGATGTAGCAGGCAAGGCCGCTGCACAGGAACAGCACCGCACCGGCCACGTCGTCCGGCGTGCCGGTGCGGTCCAGCGGGATCAGCGCGCGCTTGGCGTCCCGCCAGCCCGGCGCGTCGTGGAAGGCGCGGTTGAAATCGGTCTCGATCGTGCCCGGCGCGACCATGTTCACGGTGATGCTGCGGGGGGCGAGTTCCAGCGCCATCTGCCGGCCCAGCGCGGCAAGCCCGCCCTTCGACGAGCCGTAGGCGACGAGGCCGGGATTGGGCATCCACTGGTTCACGCTGGTGGTGAACACGATGCGCCCGCCCGCGCCCATCAACCGCGACGCTTCCTGCGCCAGCGCGAAATTGCCGGCGAGGTTCACCGCGTGGATGCGCGCGAACTCCGCATCCGTGGTTTCGTCCAGCGGCTTGCGGCCGAGGATCGCCGCGTTGCCCACCAGGATGTCGAGCCCGCCCAGCGCGTCGGCCGCATCGCGCACCACCGCGCGCGCGGCCGCCGGGTCGGACAGGTCCGCCTCCAGCGCCGGGCCGCCGGTGGCGGCGGCGAGCGCGGCGGTGGCCTCATCCTGCCCCAGGTGATGCACCGCGACGCGCGCGCCCGCTTCGGCGAGCAGGCGCGCCACGGCACGGCCGATGCCATCGCTGCCGGCGCCGGTGACCAGCGCGCGGCGGCCCGTGAGCGAGATCACTGTGCGGCGGTGATCTCGATCGCCTGCGTCTCCTCATCCGCGCGCGGCGTGTAGCGGAGATTGGCCTTGCCGGCCCACGTCGCCTCGAACGTCAGCACGGGGATGACGAGGTTCTGCGTGATCGTCTCCTCCATCACCTGCTGCAGCAGGGCGCGCCGTTCGTTGTCGTCCAGCGTGCGACGCGCGCGCTGCATCAGCGTGTCGAGCGCGGGTACCGAGATGTTGGAGACGTTGATCGCGCCGAGATTGAGTTCGCGCGTCGGCGTATGGATCACGCTGGTCAGGAAGTAGCTGCTCTCGCCGGTCAGGCTGCCCCAGCCCGCCATGTTCAGCGCCATCTCCTTCTTCGCGCGCTGCGGGAAGAACACCGCGCGCGGCAGCGCCTGAAGATTGGCGCGGATGCCGATCCGGCCGAGCATCTGCGCGGCCGCCTCGCAGATCTTGGCATCGTTCACGAAGCGGTCGTTGGGGCAGAAGAAGGGGGTGACGAAACCGGTCGGGTAACCGGCCTCCCGCAGCAGCGTGCGGGCTCGTTCCACATCATAGGCCGCCGGCGGGATGTTGGGCGCATGGCCGAAGAAGCCTTCCGGCACGGCCTGATTGGCCACCGCGGCGCGGCCCTCCATCACGCGATCGACGATGGCCTGACGGTTGGTGGCGACGCTGATCGCCTGTCGCACGCGCGGGTCGAGGAAGGGATTGCGCGGCAGCGGCGCGCCCGCCGGATCCGTGACACCCTCCAGCGGGCCTTCCTTCATGTTCGGATAGAACATGTAGACGTAGGAGGACGGACCGCCGAACACGGCGAAGCGGCGGTCATTCTGGATCGTGGGAATGCCGGAGATCGGCACCGCGTTGATGAAGTCGACGTCGCCCGACAGCAGCGAGGCGACGCGCACCGAGTCCTGTGCGATGGGGCGGAAGCTCGCGCGCTGCCATTGCGGCGACCCGCCCCAGTAGCCCGCGTTGCGCTCCACCACCACCGGGCTGCCCGGCTGCCAGGAGACGTACTTGAACGGCCCGGTGCCGATGACGGCCTGCCCGCTGTTGAACTCCGCTGTGGCGCGGTTTCCCTTGGCCCCGGACAGGATGAACAGGTTCGACAGGTTGGTGGGCAGCAGCGGATTCGGCCCGTCGGTGATGAAGCGCACGGTCTGCGCATCCACCACCACGACCTCTTTGATGCCCTGCAGGTACGTGTTGTAGCTGTTCGGGTTGCCGGGCAGGTTCGGCACGCGGGCGAAGGTGAACTTCACGTCGTCGGCGGTGAACGGGCTGCCGTCGTGGAACGTCACGCCCTCGCGCAGCTTGAACTCCCACGTCGTCTCGTCCACCGCCGCCCAGGACAGCGCGAGTCCGGGCAGCAGTTGCAGCTTCGGATCGCGGCGGATCAGCGAGTCGAACATGTTGCGCGCGATCGCGGTGTTGGTGCCCAGCAGGTTGAACTGCGGGTCGAGCGTCGTCGGCTCGCTCTGGATGCCGACGGTGAGTGACTGTGCGTGCAACGGCGCGGCCAGGCAGAGGCCAAGCGCCACTGCGGCGATCCTGCGATCCATTGTCGGGTCCCCGGTCTTTGCAGGCCCCCAGCGCAGCAGTCGGGGCATGGGGCTGTCAACGAGGCCGTTGCGTGGCAGGTTGAAAGGTATGCGCATTCACATCCAGAACCCGCCCGACGATCCGCTGTTCGCCTTCGACCAGGCCCAGTGGGAGGCGGCGATACGCCGCAACCCGGATATCGGCGCCGGCCACGAGGTTAGCATCGCCACGGACCCGTCCGGCTTCGCCGCGGCGGCGCCGGAGATGGAGGTGCTGATCACCTGGACCGGGCAGGCCCGGAAGCTGTTCCCGCACCCGGCGCCGAAGCTGAAGATGATCTCCTTCACCTCGGCCGGGCTCGACCGCCTCGCGCCGTTCGAATGGCTGCCGCAGGGCGTGACCGTGCTCAACAACCGCGGCACGCACGCGGCCAAGGCCGGCGAGTTCGCGCTGATGGCGGTGCTGATGCTCGGCAACCTGATGCCGCGCTTCGCGACCGCGCAGCGCGAGCAGCGGTGGGACGACGGGCGGGCGCGCGTGCTCAAGGGGCGCGGCGCGGTGGTGGTCGGGCTCGGCACGCTCGGCGGGGCCGCGGCGGAACAGCTCGCGCGGCTGGGCATGCGGGTCACCGGCGTCAGCTTCACCGGTCGCAGCCACCCGGCCTGCGAGAAGACCGTGCCGGTCGCGCAGCTCGACACGATCCTGCCGGAGACGGAATCCCTCGTCCTCGCCTGCCCGCTGACCGATGCGTCCCGCAACCTGCTCAGCCGCGAGCGCATCGCGCTGCTGCCGGCGAAGGCGGGCGTGGTGAACATCGGCCGCGGCGCGCTGCTGGACCAGGACGCGCTGTGCGACGCGCTGGATGCGGGCCGGATCGCGGGCGCGGTGCTGGACGTGTTCGTGCCCGAGCCCGTGCCGCCGGGGCACCGGCTGTGGACGACGCGCAACCTGATCATGACGCCGCACATGTCGTCGGACGATCCGGACACGTACAACGAACGCACGCTGGACATCTTCATGGAGAACCTCCGCGCGCTGCGCGACGGCCGGGCGCTGCCGAACCATTTCGATACGGTGCGCGGCTACTGACTGCCGGACCTCGCCGCTGACCTGCCTCCCCCTCTCCCGACCGCGGGAGAGGGGCGGGGCTTCCACCAATGCCCTCCCCCACGCCCGGACTTGCCCGGCGCGCCGGGCGGGGTGAGGCTTTCGGCAACGACTGTCCGAGGTCTCCCCCCATGACCATCACCCGCCGTACCGCGCTCGCATCCGCCGCCGCACTGCCCTTCGCCGCCACCGCGCAGCCGATCGCGGGCGGACGGTCCATCCGCCTCATCGTGCCGTTCCCGCCCGGCGGTGCCGTCGATATCAGCGCGCGGCTGATCGCGGACCGGCTGCCGCCCCTGCTGGGCAACAGCGTGGTGGTGGAGAACCGCTCGGGCGCCGGCGGGCTGGTGGGGTCCGAGGCGGTGGCGAAATCCGCCCCCGACGGCACCACGCTGGGTCTGCTCGGCGTGTCGGTGTTCTGCGCCTATCCCTTCCTCTACTCGCGCCTGCCCTTCGATCCGGCGAAGGACTTCACCCCGGTATCGCAGATCACCACGGGCACGGTGATGTGCGTGGTCAATGCCGAGACCGCGGCGCGCAACGGCTGGACGGATTTCCGCACGCTGATCGCGTGGTCGAAGGCGCATCCGGAGCGGGTGAGGATGGGCTCCTCCGGCAACGGCACGACCAGCCATTTCGTCGTGTCGTCCATCAACGACCTCGCGGACGCGCGCATCCTGCACGTGCCCTATCGCGGCGGCGGGCCGGCGATCAACGACCTGCTCGCCGGCACGATCGACATGATGTTCGACGTGATGCCAGCGCTGATGCCGCATGTACGCTCGGGCAAGTTCCGCGCGCTCGCGGTGGGCAGCGCGAAGCGGCTGCCGATCCTGCCGGACATCCCGGGGATGTCGGAGTTCGGCGATCTCGGCCTTGCCGGGATGGACGTGCAGTCCTGGAGCGCGATCACCGGCCCGGCCGGCATGCCCGATGAGGTGGTGAACCGGCTGCATGCGGCTGTCGTCGCGGTGGGACGCGATCGGGATTTCGGAGCGAAACTGGCGCCGCTGGGCTACGACCCCATCGTCTCGGAAAGCCCCGCCGCGCTGCGCGCGCAGATCGCGCAGGACACGCCGCGGTGGAAGGCATTGGTGGAGGCGTCCGGCGCGAAGCTGGACTGAGGCGGGCGGCGCTGTTGGGGGCCTCCCGGGGACGTTCCGCAGGCGGTGCCGACCCTCACCCCGGCCCTCTCCCGCAGGCGGGAGAGGGAGAGCAAGCGTCCTTTCTCACGGATCCAGGAGAGGACCGGGGTGAGAGGCCCGGCCTCATGCGACAACGAATGACGCCGTTCGTGTGAGTGTTCGTTTCGCGCGCAGTCGGCCCGGTGCGCGGTACGATCAGCAACGCTCGGCGGCACAATACGCGCGACCCTGGCAACGATATCACGCGGGGCTTGCACGGCGCGGCGTGCGGACGCGAAGCTGGGGCGGGGCCTTATCGAGGACTTCATGATTGCCACCTGTCGCGCCGCGCCCGTTTCCGCGGCCGCGCTGCCGTTCGCCGCCACCTCCGGCGCGCGGACTTGATGATGGACGACGATTTCTGCGGGGCCTTCGTCCCAGGCCCGCGCGCGCAGGTCGCCGCGATGGCGTCCGGCCCGCTCGATGGCGTGCGGCTCGCCGTGAAGGATGTCTTCGACATCGCCGGCGCGCCGACGAGCTACGGCAACCCGGACTGGGAACGCACGCGCGGCGCGGCCCCCGGCACGGCGCAGGCGGTGCTCGCGCTGCTCGATGCCGGCGCGCATGTCGTCGGCAAGACGCGCACGGTGGAACTCGCCTTCGGGCTGACGGGCGAGAACATCTGGCACGGCACCCCGGTCAATCCCGCCGCGCCGGACCGCTTCCCGGGCGGATCGTCCTGCGGCTCCGCGGCCGCGGTCGCATCGGGCGTAGCGGACCTCGCGCTCGGGTCCGACACGGGCGGGTCGGTGCGCATCCCGGCCTCCTATTGCGGGCTGTTCGGCATCCGCCCGTCCTTCGGCGCGGTGTCGCTCGCCGGCGCCTGCCCGCTCGCGCCGTCCTTCGACACGGCCGGATGGTTCGCGCGCGATGCGGACCTGCTCGCCCGCGCGGGCGATGCCCTGCTGCCGGGCGGCGGCGAGGGCGCGCTCGGGCCGCTGCTGCGGGTGGAGGAAGCATGGGCCAACGCGCGGTCCCACGTCGCTGCCGCGCTGGCACAGCCGCTGGAGCGGCTGGAGGTGGCATTCGGCACGGCCCTGCCGGTCAGCGTGATGCCGGAAGGGCTGGGCTACCTGCAGCACTGCTTCCGCATCCTGCAGGGGCAGGAAGCCTGGGCGAGCCTCGGCGGGTGGATCGAGACCGTGCAGCCGAGCCTGTCGCCCGTCGTTGCGCAGCGCTTCATGCTCGCGGCCCGGACGGACGAGATCGAGGCGATGACGGCCCGCGCGCTGCGCCGCGCGGTGCAGGCGCGCCTGCGTCGGCTGCTCGCGGGCGGGGCGGTGTTCGTCTACCCGACCAGCCCGAACCCGGCGCCGCGCCTGTCCGCCTCGCTCGAACGCCTGCAGGCGGTGCGGGAGGCGACGCTCGCGGTGACGGCGCTCGCCGGCATGGCGGGGCTGTGCGAGGTGACCCTGCCCGTCGCCCGGGCCCATGGTGCGCCGGTCGGCCTGTCGCTGGTGGCCGCGCCCGGCCGCGACCGCGCGTTGCTGTCGCTGGCCTGCGCGGCGGCCGAGGTGCTTGGGCTTTAGAGCTGGCGCCTGCCCTCTGCCGTTGGCGGCAACTCTGCGAAACGGCCGCGAACCTTCCTCCCTCTCCCGCTTGCGGGAGAGGGCCGGGGTGAGGGTTCTGTCCATCAGCACCGCGATGAGGTTCCGCCTCCGCGCAGACCCCCTCACCCTGTCCCTCTCCCGCCGGGCGGGAGAGGGGACCTTGCGGGACGCTTCTTGCGTCAGCCCCTCCGCGGAGCTTCCGCAAGCGGCAGGGAAAAACATGCTCTCCGCTCGCGGGGAAAACAGAAGCCTCAGGCGTTGAATGACACCGCCTACCCGGCGGACAGGTGCTGCCCCTGCAGCGCGAACCAGCGTTCCATCAGCTTCCCGCCATCGGTCGGGAAACGCTCCTCCGTGATCGTGGAGGACGTGATCCGTTCGACGCGGAAGTTGCGGAAGTCCTTGCGCAGCTCGCACCACGCGCCGAGCAGCGTGACGTCCACGTAATAGGCCATCGCAAGCGGCCAGACCGTGCGCTCGCTCTGGTCCCCCTGCGCATCGCGATAGGCGATCCGCACCTTCAGCGTCTCGCGTATGGCGCGGCGCAGGGTCGGCAGCTCGATTCCCTCTGGCCGGGCGGCGCTGCCGTCCGACACGAAGAACGGCGCGGATGAAACCCCGTCGCGGCGCGCTTCCGGCAGCGCGGACTTGATCTTGTCGAGCACGTTCTCCGCCGCCCGGTGGAGGCCCGGATCGCGCAGCCGGCGGACGAGGCGCGCGCCGACGACGATGGCGTCGATCTCGTCGGCGGTGAACATCAGCGGCGGCAGGTCGAAGCCCCGGCGCAGCACGTAGCCGATGCCGGCCGCGCCCTCGATCGGGATGCGCGCCGCCTGAAGTGCGGCGACGTCGCGGTAGATCGTGCGGACCGTGACTTCCAGCCGCTCGGCCAGCGCCGCCGCGGTCATCGGCCGCCGCGCCGCGCGCAGCGCCTGAAGGATGTCGAACAGCCTGTCCGCGCGTCGCATGACGGCCCCTTCTTCCGCCGGCCGGCGGGTGCTCCGGCTCCTGACACAACGCTGTCAGCAGGGGGAAGGCAAGGTCCCCGGCGACCAGATCGGAGACAGCCACGTGACGACCACCGATGCGACCGCCACGGCGATGCCAGCCACCCCGTGGGACAACGCCGCGGCGGTCGGCGTCCTGACCGTCGCGGCATCGGCCATCGCCTTCAGCACGGCGGGCTTCTTCGCGCGCCTGATCGAGGTCGACGTCTGGACGATGCTGTTCTGGCGCGGGCTGTTCGGCGGGCTGCTGATCCTCGCCTACATCGTGGCGCAGGCGCGGGGGCGGACCTGGGCGGCGCTCGCCGCCATCGGCCGGCCGGGCCTGCTGGTCGCGGCCTGCGCGGCGGTCGCGACGGTCTGCTTCATCGCCTCCCTCCGCGCCTCGACGGTGGCGGACGTGACGGTCCTCTACGCCACCGCGCCGTTCTTCGCCGCCGCGATCGCGTGGGTCTGCTTCCGCGAGGTGCCGCACCGCATGACGCTGGCCGCCAGCCTGCTCGCGCTGGCTGGCGTCGCGATCATGTTCGGCACGGTGCCCTCGGCGCGGCACGCCTTCGGCAACGCGCTCGCCTTGGTGATGACCGTGCTGATGGCGGTGATCATGGTCACCATCCGCCGCCACCGCCACGTCTCGATGCTGCCGGCGGTGTGCCTGTCGGCCTTCGCCTGCGCGGCGGCGGTATGGCCGCTGGCGCAGCCCGCCGGGGTGACGGGAACGGAGTTCGCGCTGCTGGCCCTGTTCGGGACCACGCAGTTCGGGCTCGGCATGCTGCTGCTGGCGATCGGCAGCCGCTACATCTCCGCGCCGCGCGCCTCGCTGCTGTGCAACCTGGAACTGCCCTTCGCGCCGCTCTGGGTCTGGATCGCCTTCGGCGAGGCCCCGGCGGCGGCGACATGGGCCGGCGGCACGGTCGTCTGCGCCGCCATCCTCATGGACCTCGCCGCCGCGCGACGGGCCGGCGGCTAGAAATCCTCCGGCTTGATGACGTTCTGCGGCGCGTTGGTCAGGATCGCCGCGCGCGCGGTCTCGGCGGACTTCACGCGGATGTCCATCCACGCCTCCGGCGAGTAGTAGGCGATGTGCGGCGTGATGATCAGCCGGCCGAGCAGCCAGTCCTCCCTCGCCTGGTACGCCTTGAGCAGCGAGGGATAGGGCTCCACCGGCGGCTCCACCGGGATCACGTCCAGCCCCGCGCCGGCGAGCCGGCCGGAGCGCAGCGCGGCTTCCACCGCGTCCAGATCCACGATCGGCCCGCGCGCGGTGTTCACCAGCACCGCGCCTTCCGGCAGTAGCGCCAGTTCCTTCGCGCCGATCAGGCCGCGCGTGGACGGCACCAGCGGCGTGTGGATGCTCAGCACGTCCGACTGGCGGAGCAGTTCCTCCAGCGATTCCGCGCGCCCCACGCCGATCGCGAGGTCCGCGCCGCGCGGCAGGTTCGGGTCGAAGAACACGACCTTCATCCCCAGCGCCTTCGCCCGCAGCGCCACCGCGGTGCCGATGCGGCCCATGCCCACGAGGCCGAGCGTCTGCACGGCGATGCGCCGGATCACCGGCTTGTTCGCGTACATCCACGGCGCGCCCGCGCGCTGCGCGTCGTGGTGCCAGATGATCCCGCGCCGCAGCGCCAGCATCAGGGCGATCGCGGTGTCGCAGACCTCCGCCGTGCCGTAGTCCGGCACGTTGCAGACCAGCACGCCCTGCTTCGCCGCCTGCGCACGGGGCAGGTTGTCGTAGCCGACGCCGGTGCGCACCACGACCTTCAGGTTCCTGAACCGGGCGAGCTGTTCCGGCGTGACCTGCAGCCGGGCGATCATCAGCGCGTTCGCCGCCTCGCAGTCCGACTGCGGCAGCTCGTCGAGGCTCTCGACATTGCGCATCAGCACCGTCACGCCCGGGCCGTAGATGCGCTCCTCCACGCTCGAATCCGGATAGGTGCTCTCGGCGTAGAGGACGGTCTTGGTCATGGCGGTTCCCTGCACGTTCCCGCCCCGATGCTGGCGGCAGGGGCCGGGTTGCACAACCCGCGCGGGGCACGCACCTTCCGCGCCGGATTGAAGGTTGACCGTCGCCCCCGCGGCGGCAAAGCCATGACTGGGTCGCAATGAAGGGAAACGCATGAACGGCGCCGAAAGCCTCGTCCACACGCTGCTGAAATCAGGGGTCGAGGTCTGCTTCGCCAACCCCGGCACGAGTGAGATGCACTTCGTCGCGGCGCTGGACCGGATCCCGGGGATGCGCTGCGTGCTCGGCCTGCAGGAGAACGTGGTCACCGGCATGGCCGACGGCTACTGGCGCATGACGGACAAGCCGGCGTGCACGCTGCTCCATTGCGGCCCCGGCCTCGCCAACGGGCTCGCCAACCTGCACAACGCGCGGCGCGCGCGCTCCGGCATCGTCAACATCGTCGGCGATCAGGCGACCTACCACCGCCCGCTGGACGCGCAGCTCACCGCCGACACCGAAGGCTGGGCGCGGGGCGTGTCCGGCTGGGTGCGCACCGCCATGACGGCGGAGAACGTGGGCCGGGACGCAGCGGTCGCCGTGCAGGCCGCGCGCACGCCGCCGGGCCAGATCGCAACGCTGGTCCTGCCCGCCGACACCGCCTGGAACGAGGGCGGCGTCGTCGCCGATCCCCTGCCCGCGCCCACCTTCCACGCCCCCGATGCGATCGCCGTGCGCGGCGCGGCGAAGCTGCTGCGCGAGAAGCAGGACGTGATGATCCTGCTCGGCGGCCGGGCGATCCGGGAGGAGGCGCTGCTCGCCGCCCACCGTATCCGCGAGAAGACCGGCTGCCGCCTGCTCGGCGAGATGTCCAACGCGCGCTTCCAGCGCGGCCGCGGGCGCGTGCCGATGGAGCGCGTGCCCTATCCGGTGGACGCCGCCATCGCGTCGCTGAAGGGCGTGAAGCACCTGATCCTCGCCGGGTCCAAGGCCCCGGTCGGGTTCTTCGCCTATCCGGGCAAGCCCTCGCGCCACTATCCGGAGGATTGCGAGGTCCACGTCCTGTCCCGCTACGAGGAGGACGCGCTCGCCGCGCTGGAGGCGCTGGCGGACGAACTCGGCGCGCCGAAGGTCGCCGCCCCAGATCCCGGCCCGCGGCCGGAGGCCGGCAAGGGCAAGCCGGAACCCGAAGGCGTGATCCGCACGCTGGCCGCGACCATGCCGGAGAACAGCATCGTCGCGGACGAAAGCGTCTCCTTCGGGCGCGGCTTCTTCCCCAACAGCCACGGCGCGGCGCCGCATGACTGGCTGCAGATCACCGGCGGGGCCATCGGCTGCGGCGTGCCGCTCGCCACCGGCGCGGCGCTCGGGGCGGCCGGGCGGCGGGTGATCAACCTGCAGGCCGACGGCAGCGCGATGTACACGCTGCAGGGGCTGTGGACCCAGGCGCGGGAGAAGCTGCCCGTGACCACGGTCATCATCTCCAACCGCAAGTACCAGATCCTGATCGGCGAATACTTCAACGTCGGCGCCAACCCGGGGCCGACAGCGATGAACATGCTCGACCTCGGCAACCCCGACCTGGACTGGATCGCACTCGCGGGCGGCATGGGCGTGGAAGCGGCGAAGGCGGAAGACCTGGAGACGCTGGGCGACCTGCTGGCGTCGTCCTTCCGCAAGAACGGGCCGTTCCTGATCGAACTGGTCGTGTGAACGGCGGGCGCGGCCCTTCGCGGGGCCGCGCTTCGCATCAGCGTTGCAGGACGTAGCTGCCCGGCGCATCCGCCAGCACGGGGTAGCCGCGGTCCGGCGCACCCATCCCGGGTGGCGCGG
>JBBCJT010000176.1:0-10441 GCA_037190665.1 Rhodovastum atsumiense
CCTCGATGTTTATAGAGGGGGGTGGGGGCTACCGACCGAGCTGATAAAAGACGTCTCAAGGGATCGCGGGTGCAGGGGGCCGTGCCACCTGCGGGGATGCAAGGGCAGAGCCCTTGCCGGGGTCCGGGGCGGAGCCCCGCGCTTCTCAGCGCGGCCGCGTACCGCACCAGTCGGCGATGAAGCCCGCGATGGTCAGGGTGCAGCGGCGCAGGTCTTCCAGCGAGGTGCGCTCGTCGAACCCGTGCGCCACCTCGCCCTTCGGCCCGTAGCAGAGCGCGGGGATGTCGTAGTAGCGGCCGTAGTAGCGGGTGTCGTTCACCGCCGTCGTTCGCCGCTCGGTCATCGGCGCGCCGCCGTGCACGCTCTCATGCACGGCACTCAGCACCTTCTCCGCCTCGCTGCCCGGCTCCAGCACGTAGCCGTCGGCCTGGAAGCCGTTCCAGATGATCTCCGGCGGGTTGTTGGCGAGGAAGTTGTCGCCGGCCGTCGCCTCGCGCACCGCGCGCTCCACGCCGGCGATCGCGTCCTTCACCTCGGTGCTCGGCAGCAGGCCGATGCGGCAGTCCACCTCGCACCACGCCGGCGTGGAACTCGCCCAGTCGCCGCCGCGGATGATGCCCGGGTTGAACTTGATGGGGTTCCTGATCCCCGAATACCACTTGTCGTTCTCGGCCGCGGCGTTCAGCGCCTTGGTGTGCTCCACCAGCGCCTGGATCAGGTGATAGGCGGACATGATCGCGTTCGATCCGTCCTGCGCGACGGCGACATGCACCGGCACGCCGCGCACCCGCAGCCGGAACCACAGCGTGCCGGTATGGGTGCGCGTGATCGTGTGGCCCGTGGGCTCGGGGATCAGCGCCGCTTCCGCCCGATAGCCGCGCAGCAGGGTGGAGAGCGCGCCGTTGCCGGTGCTCTCCTCCTCCGTCACCGTCTGCACGTAGACGTCGGCGGCGGGTACCAGTCCTGCCTCGCGCAGCGCGTCCATCGCGAAGATCATCGCGGAGACGCCGGACTTCATGTCGTGCGCGCCGCGCCCGTACATCCAGCCGTCGCGGATCACCGCCGCATAGGGCGGATGGGTCCACATCTCCTCCGGTCCCTCGGGCACCACGTCGATATGGCCCTGCAGGATCAGGCTGCGGCCGGTCGGGTTCTTCGGCCGGTGCGCGCCGACCACCTGGATGGAGCCCGCCGGGTCCACATCGACCATCGGCGCGGCCTTCTCGTGGCCCGACAGCCCGACATCGGCGAGGCTGTAGCGATCCACCGCGTAGCCGCGACGTGCCAGTTCGCGGGCGATCCAGTCCTGCAACGGCGCTTCCTCCCCCCGGCGGGAGGGGAAGCGGACGAGGTCCTGCAGGAAGGCGACCTGCCGGTCGAACCCCGCATCGACGGCGGCGGACAGGCGGGCGAGCACGGCGGCGTCAGGCATCGGGCGATGAACCTCGGCTGGGACTGGTCAGTTGGCGGGGCTGGCGAACAGGGCGTTGGTGTACCAGGACGGCGAGGGATCGTAGGTCACCTTCGCCTTCAGCCCGGCCCAGTTCACCTGCAGGTAGATCAGCGGCACCACGCCCACATCCTCCACGACCGCGCGCATCGCCTGCGCGCTCAGCGCGTCGCGCTTCGTGCTGTCCATGGTGCGCAGCGCCTCCTCCAGCGGGCCGTCCACGGCCGGGTTGGAGTAGTGCTGGCGGTTGAACGGACCCATGCGGCGCGCCGGATCGCGGGTGGCGACCACCTGCTGCAGCGTCGTCGCGGCGACGTTGGAGGCATACGTGGTCATGAACACCGCGAAGTCGCGGTTCGTGGCGCGGGAGAAGAAGGTCGCGGTGGGCAGCGTCTCCACCTGCGTCTCCACCCCGATGCGGGTGAAGCCCTGCGCGATGGCCTGCAGTACCTCCCCGTCGCCGGGGAACCAGCCCTGCGGGCCGTGGATGGTCATGCGGAACCCGTCCGCGAAGCCGGCCTCCGCCAGCAGGGCGCGCGCCTTGGCGAGATCGTAGGGGATCGGTGCCATGTCCGGCGCGCGGCCGATGGCGATCGGGGGCGCGAACTGCTCGGCCGGCGCGCCCTGCCCGGCCAGCAGCCGGTCCACGATGGCCTGCCGGTTGATGGCCATCGACAGCGCGCGCCGCACGCGCACGTCGCGCAGCGGATTGGTCGCGAGCGGCCGGCCCTGCTTGTCGGTCACGTAGGGCGCCTGCTCGCGCACGGTGTCCGGGAACAGGTAGGCGGTGCCGTTGCTGGCGGTGCCGAAGATGCTGATGCGCTGGTCGGCCCTCAGCCGCGCCACGTCCTGCGTCGGCACACCGTCGATCAGGTCCACGTCGCCCGACAGCAGGGCCGCGACGCGCGTGGCCGGGCTGGGGATGAAGCGCATCTGCACCTGATCCCAGGCCGGACGCGCGCCCCAGAAATCGGGATTGCGCGCCGCCTCGAACCGCGTGCCCTGCTCATAGGCGACATGGCGGTACGCGCCTGTGCCGATGGCCACGCGGCCGCTGTTGAAATCCGCCGTGGTCGCGTCCCGGTGGATGGTGCGGGACAGGATCAGGATGGATGTCAGTTCCGTGTCGAGGAACGGCGTCGGCTCGCTGGTGGTGATCTGGATGGTGCGGTGGTCGATCGCCTTCACGCCGGTCACCGTGCGCACGGCGGAAGCGAAGGAGCCCGGGCTGTTGGGCACGTTCGGCAGCCGCGCGAAGGAGAAGGCGATGTCGTCGACGTGCAGCGGCGTGCCGTCGTGGAAGCGCACGCCCTCGCGCAGCCGGACTTCCCAGGTCAGGTCATCGACGACGCGCCAGGATTCCGCCAGCCGTGCCACGACCTTGCCGGCGTTGTCGAAATCCATCAGCGGATCGAAGACGTGCCGCAGCACGGCGTTGTTGGGATTGGAGCGGTGGAAATGCGGGTCCATCGCGGTGGGCGCAGATTGCGCCGCGATGATGATGCTCTGCTGCGCGGCGGCCGGCATCGCAAATAACGCACACCCAAGCAGCAGTCGTCGGTACATGTTCCCCCGGTCCCGGTTTGATGGCTGCCGTGCGGGCAGCGGCCGGACCGTAGTCACACACCGTATCGACATCAACCCGTGCGCACCCGTGCGACGCCGCGGCTGCGGAATGGCTGCATCCTGCGTGGCCCGGTGGAATGCGCGGCGGGCGCATGCTGTGGTCTTCGCCCCCAACCGACCGGGACCGCGTACCGCATGGCAGCATCCGGCCCTCTCCAGTCGCAACGTCGCGCGAAGGACGCGCGGCTGCGCACGGGCAACGCTCCGCGCGGATAGCTTGGATCTTCCGTACTCCACGGCATCGCTCGCCGCCACGGTCGCGACATCGGCGCTGGCCGGGCTCGCGCGCGGCTTCTCCGGCTTCGGATCGGCGCTGATCTTCATCCCGGTCGCGAGCGCCATACTCGGGCCGCGCGTCGCGGTGCCGCTGCTGCTGCTGGTGGAGAACCTGACCGCGTTTCCCATGATCCCCGCCGCGTGGCGGCTGGCGACGCGGCGCGAGGTGATGGTGGTCTCGACGGGTGCGCTCGCGGGCCTGCCGCTCGGCGTGTGGCTTCTCGTCACGGTCGATGCCGTGCCGCTGCGCTGGGCGATGTGCATCCTCGTCGGCGCGATGGCCGTGCTGCTGGCCTCGGGCTGGCACTTCCGGGGCCGCCCGACGTTCCGCCTGTCGCTCGCGGTGGGCGCGACCTCGGGCCTGTTCGCGGGCGCGGCGGTGATGGGCGGGCCGCCGATCGTAGCCTACTGGCTCGGCGGCCGCATCCCGGCAGCACGGGTGCGCGCGAATGTCGTGCTGTTCCTCGCGATCAGCGGCGCGATGGCCGTGGTGGTGTTCCTGCTCGGCGGGCTGCTGACGCGGGACGTGCTGCTGCTCGCCCTTCTCGTGGCCCCCGCCTTCGCCGGCGGGCTATGGTGCGGCTCCCGGCTGTTCGGATTCGCGAGCGAGCGCACCTTCCGGCGCATCTGCTTCGGCCTCATCGCATTCGCCGCCGTGATCGGGCTGCCGCTGTGGCACTAGGTCCGGCAGCGGGGCTTGGCGGCACGCGCCGCCCGCCACATGCTGCATCCCCATCGCCGCCGATCGGGGAAGCGCATCGCATGGCAGAGTGCCTCGACAGGCCGGTGCGCGGCACGCGCGCCAGCTTCCATCGGTCCCGGCGCGGATAACGTGAACCTTCCGTATTCCACCGCATCGCTCATCGCCACGGCCGCGACATCGGCGCTGGCCGGACTCGCGCGCGGCTTCTCCGGCTTCGGCTCGGCGCTGATCTTCATCCCGATCGCGAGCGCCATACTGGGCCCGCGCGTCGCGGTTCCGCTGCTCATGCTGGTGGACAACTTCACCACCTTCCCGCTGATCCCCACCGCCTGGCGGCTGGCGGAGCGCGGACAGGTGGCGGCGGTGGCCGCGGGGGCGATGCTGGGCACGCCGGCCGGGGTGTGGCTGCTGGTCCACCTCGACCCGGTCGCGCTGCGCTGGGGCATGTGCGTGCTGGCCGTGGTCATGCTCGCGCTGCTCGCCTCCGGCTGGCGCTATCACGGCCGCCCGGCGGTGCCGCTGTCGATGGCGGTGGGCGCGGCCTCCGGCCTGTTCTCGGGCGCGGCCCAGATGGGCGGGCCGCCGATCGTGGCCTACTGGCTCGGCGGCGCGATCCGGGCGGCGCAGGTGCGGGCGAACATCGTGCTGTTCTTCGCCGCCAGCGGCGTGATCTCCGCGGTCGTGTTCCTGCTGGGTGGGCTGCTCACGCTCGATCTGCTGGTGCTCGCCGCCATCGTCGCCCCCGCCTATGCCGGCGGGCTGTGGGTGGGGTCGCGGCTGTTCGGCCTGGCCAGCGAGACGACGTTCCGCCGCATCTGCCTCGGGCTGATCGCGCTCGCCGCCGTGATCGGCCTGCCGATCTGGGAGTAGGCGTCCGGCGGGGCTTGGCGGACGGCGCTTCACGCCACATGCTGCACCCCTCATCGCCACCGATCGGGGAAGCGCATCGCATGGCAAAGTTCGGCCTCTCCCAACCGCTGCGCCGCGTGGAGGACCCGCGGCTGCTGCTCGGCAACGGGCGCTACACCGACGACATCTCCGTGCCGGGGCAGTTCTACGGCGTGGTGCTGCGCAGCCCGCACGCCCATGCCCGCATCCAGGCCATCGACACCGCGGCCGCGCTCGCCCTGCCCGGCGTGCGGGCGGTCTACACCGGCGCCGACCTCGCCGCGGACGGGCTGGGGGAGATCCCCTGCGCCATCCCGATGAAGAACCGCGACGGATCGGACCGCACCGAGACGCCGCATTTCGCGCTCACCACCGACACGGTGCGCCATGTCGGCGACCCGGTCGCCTTCATCGTCGCCGAGACCGCCAGGGCCGCGCGCGACGGAGCGGAGGCGGTGATGGTGGATTACGACATCCTGCCCTCCGTCACCGACCTCGCCACCGCGATGGATGCGGGCCAGCCGCTCGTCTGGCCGGAGGCGAAGAACAACGTCTGCTTCGACTGGTCGGTGGGCGACAAGGACAAGACCGACGCGCTGTTCGCCCAGGCCGCGCATGTCACGAAGCTGACGGTGGTGAACAACCGCGTCGTCGTGAACAGCATGGAGGCGCGGGGCGCGCTCGCCGACTACGACACGGCGAGCGGCAAGTGGACGATCCACACCTGCACGCAGGGATCGTGGCTGGTGAAGGACTTCCTCGCCGACGCGATCTTCAAGCTGCCGAAGGACCGCTTCCGCGTCGTCACGCCGGATGTCGGCGGCGGCTTCGGGATGAAGCTGTTCCTGTATGCGGAGGTGGTGCTGGTCGCCTACGCCGCGCAGAAGCTCGGCAAGCCGGTGAAGTGGACATCGGACCGCGCGGAGGCCTTCGTCTCCGACACGCATGGCCGCGACAACATCACCGTGGGCGAACTCGCGCTCGACAAGGACGGGAAGTTCCTCGCGATGCGCACGCGCAACGTCGCCGGCATGGGTGCGTATCTGTCCAACTTCGCGCCCTTCATCCCCACCGGCGCGGGCACCAAGGTGCTGGCGAGCGTCTACGGGTTCAAGTCGATCTACGCCAACGTGCTCGGCGTGCTGACCAACACCGTGCCGGTGGATGCCTATCGCGGCGCGGGGCGACCGGAGAGCAACTACCTCGTGGAACGGCTGATCGACGCGGCGGCGCGGGAGATCGGCGTGGATCGTGTCGAGCTGCGCAAGCGCAACATGGTCCCGTCCAGCGCCATGCCGCACACCTCGGCCATGGGTGTCACCTACGACAGCGGCGAGTTCGCGCACGTGCTGGACGCAGCACTCGCCAAGATCGACTGGGCCGGCTTCCCCGCGCGGCGGGCCGAGGCGGCCAAGCGCGGCCGTCGGCGCGGCATCGGCCTCGCCTACTACCTCGAAGCCACCGGCGGCGATTCGAAGGAACGCGCCGACATCCGCTTCACCGCGGACGGCCACGTCGATGTCTGGGTCGGCACGCAGAGCACCGGGCAGGGTCACGAGACCGCCTATGCGATGATGACCAACCACGAACTCGGCGTGCCGATGGACAAGATCCGCATCCGGCAGGGCGATTCGGATGAACTGCCCACCGGCGGCGGCACGGGCGGGGCGCGCAGCCTCTACTCCGAAGGTCAGGCGATCCTCGTGACCACCGCCTCGGTGATCGAGAAGGGCAAGCAGGCCGCATCCGAGGTGCTGGAGGCGGCGCCCGCGGATATCGAGTTCACCGCCGGGCGGTTCGCGATCGCCGGCACCGACCGCGGCATCGACATCCTCTCGCTCGCCGCCACACAGCTCCAGCGGGCCAGGCGCGGCGAGAGCGCCACGCTGCTCGACGCGCACGAGGTGGCGGAGATCAAGTTCCACACCTTCCCCAACGGCTGCCACATCGCCGAGGTGGAGGTCGATCCCGATACCGGCGTGGTGGAGACGAAGCGGTACGTGGTCTGCGACGACGTGGGCCACGCGATCAACCCGATGATCGTGCGCGGGCAGGTGCATGGCGGCGTGGTGCAGGGCATCGGGCAGGCCGTGTACGAGCGCACCGCCTATGATCCGGACTCCGGCCAGCTCCTGTCCGGATCGTTCATGGATTACGCGCTGCCGCGCGCGGACGATCTGCCGGATATCGAGGTGGAGCTGATCGAGGTGCCCTGCGGCACCAACCCGCTCGGCGTGAAGGGCGCGGGCGAGGCCGGCGCGGTCGGCAGCCCGCCGGCGGTGATCAACGCGGTGGTCGACGCGCTCGCCGAGGACGGCGTGACGCATGTGGACATGCCGGCCACGCCGGAAGCGGTGTGGAAGGCGTTGCGCAAGGCCGCCTGAGGAAACCCCCGCCGCCTCCTGCGGGGGCGGCGGGCCCCTTCTCCGTGCTGCCGCGGAGAAAAAATTTCATCGGCGCGTGTCGAATCCCGCGCTGCCCGTTCGTCGTGGCAGCAGGAGGCCAGGACGGCCCTCCGGCATGAGGAGACAGAGAATGCGCGTGATGGTGATGGTCAAGGCCACGGCGGACAGCGAAGTCGGCGCGATGCCGACCACCGAGCTGGCCGAGGCGATGGGCAGGTATAACGAGGAACTGATCAAGGCCGGGATCATGCTGTCCGGCGAAGGCCTGCGGCCGTCGTCGCAGGGCAAGCGCATCGCCTTCGACGGCGCCAGCCGCACCGTGATCGACGGCCCCTTCACGGAAACCCGCGAACTCGTCGCCGGCTACTGGCTGTGGGAGGTCCGGGACATGGACGAGGCCGTCGAGTGGGTGAAGCGCTGCCCCAATCCGATGCCGGGGCCGAGCGAGATCGAGATCCGCCCGGTCGTGGACATGGCCGATTTCGCCGAGGCGCTGACGCCCGAGGTCGCCGCGCTGCACGAGCGCAACCGCGACAGGCTCGAGCGCGGCTGACGCAGCCCGGCCGGTCCCGGGTCTTGTCAGGACAGGCCGCACGTCCCTAGTCCGCAGGCGTGGCTGCGAGCGGCATCCAGCGGACGATCGAGACGGTCTTCCGGATCGAGCGGGCCAGGCTCATCGCGGGTCTGGCCCGCATGGTGCGCGACGTCGGCCGGGCCGAGGAACTGGCGCAGGACGCGCTGGTCACCGCGCTGACCGAATGGCCCGCGACCGGCGTTCCGCACAATCCCGGCGCGTGGCTGATGGCGGCCGCGAAGCGCCGCGCCATCGACACCATGCGCCGCGACCGGATGCGCGACCGCAAGCATGCGGAGATCGCGCGCGAACTGGAAACGGAGGGCGACACCACCGTCGAGGCGCGGGACGCCGCGATGGACGACGACATCGGCGATCCCCTGCTCGGGCTGATCTTCACCGCCTGCCATCCGGTGCTGCCGCGCGAGGCTCGGGCCGCGCTCACGCTCCGGCTCGTCGGCGGGCTCACCACCGCGGAAATCGCACGCGCGTTCCTGTCCGGCGAGTCGACGATCGCCCAGCGCATCGTCCGCGCCAAAAGGACCATCGCCGGCGCCGGCCTCGCCTTCGAGGTGCCACGCGGGCCCGAACGCGCGCCCCGCCTCGCCTCGGTGCTGGAGGTGATCTACCTGATCTTCAACGAAGGCTATGCCGCGACCGCAGGCGAGGATCTGGTCCGCCCCGCGCTGTGCGCGGAAGCGCAGCGGCTCGGGCGCATCCTGGCCGGGCTCGCGCCGGAGGAGCCGGAGGTCTTCGGTCTGCTCGCGCTGATGGAGATACAGGCCTCCCGGCTTGCCGCGCGGCAGGGACCGGACGGCGGCTTCATCCCGATCACCGCGCAGAACCGCGCGCGATGGGACCAGACGCTGATCCGCCGCGGCCTTGCCGCGCTGGGACGGGCGGAGGCGCTGGGTGGCGTCGACGGTCCCTATGCGCTGCAGGGCGCGCTCGCCGCCTGCCACGCGCGCGCCGCGCGGGCGGAGGACACGGACTGGACGCGGATCGCGGGACTCTACGACCGGCTCGAAGGGGCGATGCCGTCGCCGGTGATCACCCTCAACCGCGCCGTCGCCCACAGCATGGCCCATGGTCCGGCGGCCGGCCTCGCCCTGCTCGACACGATCGCTGGGGCCGAGGCACTCGCGAACTACGCGCCGCTGCCCGCGGCCCGGGCGGACTTCCTGTTCCGTCTGGGGCGGCTTGCCGAGGCGCGCGAGGCGTTCCTCCGCGCCGCCCAAGTCACGCGCAATATGCGGGAGAAGGAGTGGTTCCTGGCCCGTGCCGCCGCCTGCGGGACGTAGAGCCGGAACCTCCCGCGCCGCACGCTGTTGGAACCCGAGCAGGTGGAGTGCGGGCCATGAAGTGCGACGTTTGCGGCAACGACTACGACAAGGCCTTCCAGGTCATGGCGTCCGGCAGGACCATGACCTTCGACAGCTTCGAATGCGCGATCCAGGCGATGGCGCCCGTGTGCCCCCACTGCAAGTGCCGGATCATCGGCCATGGCGTGGAGGCGGACGGGGAGATCTTCTGCTGCGCCCACTGCTCGCGGCACGCCGGGAAGAAGGAACTGCGGGATCGCGCATAGGCTGAGCGAGGCGAGGATGGGGAGCCGGTCCCGTGACCCAGCCCATCACCGATCCCACGATCCTCGTCCTGCTCTACTTCGTGCTTCCGCTGTGGCTGGTCGCGGGCTTCGCTGACTGGCTCTGCCATCGCGCGACATCCATCGAAAGCACGGGCGGGGCGAAGGAATCGCTTCTGCATCTGCTGATGCTCGCGCAGGTGGGCATTCCGCTGACGGCCGCGCTCGTTCTCGACATCAACGCGCTCGTCATCCTTCTCATGCTGGTCGCCTTCGTCACGCACGAGGCCACGGCGATGTGGGATGTGCGGTACGCCACCGGCGTCCGCGAGGTCACGCCCGTCGAGCAGCACGTCCACAGCTTCCTGGAGATCATTCCGCTCGCCAGCATCCTGCTCGTGATCTCCCGCCACTGGGACCAGTTCCTCGCCCTGTTCGGTGCGGGCGACGCGGAGGCGCGGTTCGGTCTTGCCTGGAAATATCAGCCGCTGCCGCTGTGGTATCTCGCCAGCATCTTCGGCGGCGTCCTGCTGTTCGCCGTCCTCCCCTACGCCGAGGAATTGTGGCGCGGCATACGCCATGCCCGGGCCGCCAGACGCAACGCCCTCCGGTCGATCTGATGCGCGCGGCTCGCCCTCTCCCGCTTGCGGGAAAGGGCGAGGAGAGAGGTCGCCGGTTGCGCCGACCTGTCAGGAAGCGGGCGGCGTCCAGAACGGTGCGGGGCGCAGGATGCGATTTTCCATGTGCGAGAGCAGGCCAAGCTCGGCGGCCTTCTTGAGGTATTCGCCCCAGGCCGGATCGGCCGCCATCGCGTTGCGCCGCGCCTCGCGGTCCGCCTGGCTGTCATAGGCCCACATATGGACCACCTGGTTGAGCTGGCCCTCGACCGTCACGTACCAGCCCATGCAGCGGCCGAGATACTTCTGCTGCAGCG
>JBBCJT010000177.1:0-14569 GCA_037190665.1 Rhodovastum atsumiense
CCCCACCCCCACAACAATCGTTGTGGGGGTGGGGTCTGCCGACCGATTTGGCCCAAGGCCCTTCTGAAGAAACGCGGTTCCAAGGGGCCGTGCCCCTTGGTGGGGAGAGCGCGAGAGGGGCAAAGCCCCTCTCGTCTCAGCCGACGAACCGGATCGCCGTATTCCCGCAGGCCGCGACGTCCGTCACGGCCGGGCCGCCCGGCGTTTCATGCGTCGCGATGCCGGCGGCCCCGAGCAGGGCGCGCGCGGCGGGCAGGTCGCGTACGGCCACGTCGATCGCCGCACCCTCCGCGCCCGCGCCGTCCAGGCGGGGCATGGGCGTGTCGGCGAAGACGGCTGACCAGTCCTCCGGCCGGATCACGCGGAACACGCCCTGGCCGGTCGGCACTTCCCGCGCCGGGCCGGCCGCATGGGCCGGGGTGCCGAACATCGCCTCCAGCCGCCGCAGCACCGGGCCGGGATCGGCGGCGACGTAGGTGACGGCGGCGATGTGGGTGGCGCCGTTGGGATGGGCCATCCAGTCCGGCACCCAGACGAGTTCCGGCTTGTGCTGCTGGCAGATGAAGTGGGACGCGCGGGGCAAGGCGGGGTCGCGGGCGATCTCCAGCGAGACCACCGCCTCGTCCCAGTCGCGGCCGGGAAGCTTCACCTTGCGGCGGAAGCCGATATGGCCCTGGAAGCCGATGCCGCGCGCTTCCATCGCCGCGCGGTCGCCGGCAGCGTCGCGGCTGTGCAGGGCGACGAGCGACAGACCCTCGCGCTCGGCGAGCGCGTCGCGCATGTGGCGGCCGAAGCGGAAATCGCCGGCGCCGGCCTCGTCGATCAGGCTCTCGTCGTAGATGCCCATCAGCTCCAGCGCCGAGCGGTCCAGCACCGCGAGCGAGGTGCTGGTGCCCCACGGGTGGCGGCCGACGGGGGTGAGGGTGAAGCCGAGCCGGCCGTAGAAGCCGCGCGCCGCCTCGATGTCGCGGACGAGGATCAGCGGATGGTCGATGCCGGGGGGAGCGGTCATGGGCCTCTGCGACTTTTAAGGCTTTAAGGCTTTAAGGCTTTGGCATTTTAACCGCCCTCGCGAGGCGCGGCTTTTCGGACAACTCTGAAAACAATCCTATTGAAGATTGGCTGGGGAAGCAAGGCGAGCAGCGTGAAGGAGGTCGGACTCTATGCCAACGGACAGGGTGGTGCGGCGCGGCCCGCAGCGAGCGCCGACCAGGGTGCAGATCTCGGTGCGCCTCGACCGCGATCTGGTGGAGACCCTGCACGCCAGCGCCGAAGGCTGGCAGGGCCGGGTCAACGAGGTGCTGCGCAAGGTGGTGCTCGGCAAACGCCGCGCGCAGTGCGGGCGGCGGTGGCTCGTCGCGCTTGCGATGCCGGCTCCCACCCGCCCTCCGCTGCCCGTCATCCGTGGCCGGGAGCGCTTTTCGTTGACGGTCGGAATGTATGGAACACATCATGAACATTCATAAGCGCGCGGAGGCCATATGACGTTCCCACGCGCGGGCGGCTGCCAGTGCGGCGCCATCCGCTACACCGTCGACGCGCCGCCCGTCGTCGTCTTCGCCTGCCATTGCACGGCGTGCCAGCGACGGAGCGGGAGCGCGTTCGTCGTCTCCCTCATCGTTCCGGATCGCGACTTCCGCCTGACGCAAGGCGCGCTCAGGTCGCAAACGAGAACCGGCGACAGCGGCGGGCAGTTGACGCACTGGTTCTGCGCCGAGTGCGGCACGCCGATCCTCGGCATGGCGCGGGGAACGCCGCCGGACAGTTACCAGACGGTGCGCGTAGGCACTCTGGATGACGTGTCGGGGATCCGCCCCACGGTGCACACATGGACCCGCAGCGCGCAGGGTTGGGTGAGTATCCCGGCTGATGTCCGCGCGTTCGAAGGCAATCCGCCCGTCCCGCTGACAACCCTGGGGGAAACGTCCTGAGGCGCGTTCACCGCGGTCCCGGTGGAAGTCGGCGCCAGCTTCCGCGGTCCGTGCCCTTGCCGCTGTCCGGCTAGGCTAAGTCGCGTAAGGATGCCGCCACCGACCCCGCGGCACCGCCGGATTGCCCGCGACCGTAGTACGCGCCGGCACGCTCGCCAGCACGACGCTGCCGGCCGCCACCACCGCAAGCTCGCCGATCTCGATATTGCCCAGCACCGTCGCCCCCGCGCCCAGCACCGCACCGCGGCGCACCTTCGGATGCCGGTCGCCTTGCTCCATCAGCGTGCTGCCCAGCGTCACGCCGTGCCAGATGCACGCCTCGTCCTCGACCACCGCGGTCTCGCCGATCACCACGCCGATCCCGTGGTCGAGGAAGATGCCGCGGCCGATCCGTGCCGCCGGGTGGATGTCCGCCCCCAGCGTGGCGGCCGCCGCCTTGAACGCGACCGCCAGATCGCGCCGCCCACCCGTCCACAGCCGGTGGGAGACGCGATGCGCCGTCAGCATGTGGAAGCCGCGCGCGCCCAGCCACGCGGCGGCCAGCCCGCCAGGCTGGAAATCCAGCGCCACGATGCGGTCGAGATCGGCCAGCACCGCGGCCACGTCGTCCGCCGTCAGCACCTCGCGGGCCACCGCGCCGGGATCGATCCACACGCGCGGCAGCAGCCGGCCGAGCAGGGCGGCGATGCCTACGGCCGGGTCCTCCGCCAGCGCGGTCTCCGTCAGTCCCTGCGCGAGGGCCGGCTCCGCCGCCACCAGCGCGGCTGCGTCATCGCGCAGCCGCGCCCAGACGCTCACGCCGCGGCCATGGCGATGTAGTTCATCCGCAGGTCCCGCCCGCTGCGCCAGTCGCCGGTGAAGGGGTCGCGCACCAGCCCGGCCATGTCCGCCGGCCGCAGCCCCGCGCCGCGCAGCCCGGCGGCCAGCTCCTCCGGCGTGACGAAGGCGCGCCAGTCATGCGTCCCCACCGGCAGCAGCCGCATCACGTATTCCGCGCCGATCTTGGCGAGCAGCAGCGAGCGCGCGGTGCGGTTGACGGTGGAGACGAACACCAGCCCGCCGGGCTCCACCAGCCGGGCGAGGCTGCGCAGGAACTCCGCCGGGTCGGGCACGTGCTCGATCACTTCCAGCGCCGTCACCACCTCGAACCGCGCGCCTTCCTCGGCCAGCGCCCCGGCGGACGCCTCGCGATAGTCGAGCGCGAGCGGCTTGCCGGCGGCATGGTCGCGTGCCGCGGCCAGCGCGGCGCCGGCGGCGTCGATGCCGAGCACCTGCGCGCCCTGCGCCGCCAGCGCCTCGGCCGCGATGCCCGCGCCGCAGCCGACATCGACCAGCCGTACGTCCAGCCGGCCGAAATGGCGCGCGATGCGCTCGGCGATCCAGCCGATCCGTGCCGGGTTCATCCGGTGCAGCGGCGCCATCGGCCCGGCCGGATCCCACCAGCGCCCGGCGAGCGCATCGAACTTGGCGGTTTCCGCGAGGCTGACGTTCGGTTGCATTGGGTTGCCGACCTTTCCTTGGGCCGGTATGTGACGCGCCCCGCGCAAGCCTGCAACCGGCCGCGTTCGCGGCCTGATCGCAATACCCGGACTCACTGCCCAATGGCCCGCATCGTGATGAAGTTCGGCGGCACATCCGTCGCCGATCTCGACCGCATCCGCAACGTCGCCGCCCGTGTGAAGGCGGAGGCGGAGCGTGGCAACGAGGTCGCGGTGGTCGTCTCCGCCATGGCGGGCACGACCAACCAGCTCGTCAAATGGTGCCAGGATCTCTCCCCGCTGCATGACGCGCGGGAGTACGACACCGTGGTCGCGACCGGGGAGCAGGTGACGATCGGCCTGCTCGCCATCGCGCTGCAGACCATCGGCGTCGATGCCCGGTCCTGGCAGGGCTGGCAGATTCCGATCCGCACCGACGGCGCCCACGGCAAGGCGCGCATCGCGGCGATCGAGGGCGAGGAGCTGATCCGCCGCATGCAGTCCGGCCAGGTGCCGGTGGTGGCCGGGTTCCAGGGGCTCGCGGCGGACAACCGCGTGACCACGCTGGGCCGCGGCGGGTCCGACACCTCGGCGGTGGCGCTCGCTGCCGCATTGAAGGCGGATCGCTGCGATATCTATACCGACGTGGACGGCGTCTACACGACCGACCCGCGGATCGTGCCCAAGGCGCGCAAGCTGCTCCGCATCTCGTACGAGGAGATGCTGGAACTCGCCTCGGTCGGGGCGAAGGTGCTGCAGACGCGCTCGGTCGAGGTCGCGATGAAGCACGGCGTGCGCGTGCAGGTGCTATCGTCGTTTGAGGAACATGCCGGGGACGACCTGCCCGGCTCACTGGTGGTGGACGAGGACGAGATCGTGGAAAAGGAAGTCGTCTCGGGGATTGCCTACAGCCGCGACGAGGCGAAGATCACGCTCCGTCACGTGCCGGACCGCCCGGGCGTGGCCGCCGCCGTCTTCGGTGCGATGGCGGATGCGAACGTGAACGTGGACATGATCGTGCAGAACATCTCCGCCGAGGGCACGACCGACATCACCTTCACCGTCGGCAAGGCCGACCTGGTGCGCACGAAGGCCACGCTGGCCAAGGCGCATGACGCGATCGGCTACGGCGAGGTGGTGGCCGACCCGGACGTGGCGAAGATCAGCGTGGTCGGCATCGGCATGCGCAGCCACGCGGGCGTGGCGAACACGATGTTCCGCACGCTGGCCGACCGCGGCATCAACATCCAGGTGATCTCGACCTCCGAGATCAAGGTCTCCGTGCTGGTCGGCGTGGAGTACACGGAGCTTGCGGTGCGCGCCCTTCATACCGCCTACGGCCTCGATGCAGCCTGAGGCGACCGATCTGGCCGCCGCCCGCGCCCGGCTCGATGCGCTGTGGGCGCGCGGCTGCGCGTTCCTCGGCACCGAGGTCGCGCTGCTGGGCGGTGCGATGTCCTGGGTGAGCGAGCGGCACCTCGTCGCCGCCATCTCGAATGCCGGCGGCTTCGGCGTGATCGCCTGCGGGTCGATGATGCCCGACCAGCTCGCGGCCGAGATCGCCGGCACGCAGGCGCTGACGGGCAAGCCCTTCGGCGTCAATCTGATCACCATGCATCCGTCGCTCGACGGGCTGATCGATGTCTGCCTGAGCGCGAAGGTGGGCCATGTCGTGCTCGCGGGCGGCATCCCGCCGGCGGGCGCGATCAGGCGCATCAAGGACGGCGGGGCGAAGGTGGTCTGCTTCGCGCCGGCGCTGGTGCTGGCGAAGCGGCTGGTGAAGTCGGGCGCGGACGCGATCGTGATCGAGGGCAGCGAGGCGGGCGGGCATATCGGCCCGGTGTCGCTGAATGTACTGGCGCAGGAGATCCTGCCGTATATGCGCGACGTGCCGGTCTTCGTCGCCGGCGGGCTCGCGCGCGGCGATGCGATCCTGTCCTATCTGGAGATGGGTGCGGCCGGCGCCCAGCTCGGCACCCGCTTCGTCTGCGCGGCCGAGAGCATCGCGCACCCGGCCTTCAAGCAGGCCTTCTTCCGCGCCAACGCGCGCGATGCGGTGCCCACCGTGCAGATCGACGAACGCTTCCCGGTGATCCCGGTGCGCGCGCTGGTCAATGACGGCACGAAGCGCTTCATGCGCCATCAGGCGGACGTGGTGCGCCGCTTCCAGGGCGGCGAGCTGGACCAGAAGGCCGCGCAGCTCGAGATCGAGCATTTCTGGGCCGGCGCGCTGCGCCGCGCGGTGATCGACGGCGATGTGGAAGGCGGCTCGCTGATGGCGGGCCAGTCCGTCGGCATGGTCACGCGCGAGCAGCCGGTGGCCGAGATCATCGCCGAGATCGTCGATCAGGCCGTGGCGGCGCTGGCTTCAAGGGCGCCGGCCACAGCGGGATGAGCACCGCGCGCCGCCTGCTCTCCCGCCTGCGCGAGCTGATCGCGCATGGCGTGGCGGGGCCGGCGGTGCTGCCCGAACTCGTGGGCACCGTGGCGGCGGAACTCGTCGCCGAAGTCTGCTCCGTCTACATCCTGCGCCCGGGCGAGATCCTCGAACTCGTCGCCACGCACGGGCTCAACCCCGACGCGGTCGGCCGCACGCGGCTGCGCGTGGGCGAGGGCATCGTCGGCATGGTCGCCGCGCAGGGCCTCGCGCTGAACCTGCCCGACGCACAGAACCACCCCGCCTTCGCCTACCGCCCCGAGACCGGGGAGGAGCCGTTCGCCTCCTTGCTCGGCGTGCCGATCCGCCGCGGCGGGGCGGCGGTCGGGGTGATTGCGGTGCAGAACCGCGCCCCGCGCCTCTACGACCCCGAGGAGGTCGAGGTGCTGGAGACAGTGGCGATGCTGCTCGCCTCCCTGCTGCCGCCGGGCGCGGTCGCGGACGGGCTCGACGCCGCGCTGTCGCGGCGGTTCGGCGGGCAGGTGCTGGTGCCCGGCCTCGTGATCGGCACGGTCGCGCTGCGCGGCCTGCTCTCGGGTTCCGTGCGGCTGCTCGCCGATGATCCCGCAACCGAGTTCGCGCGGCTCGACGTGGCGGTGGAGAGCATGCGCCGCTCGCTCGACGACCTGATCGAGCTGCGCGCCCCGCAGGCGGGCGAATCGCGCGAGGTGCTGGAAGCGCACCGGCTGATCGCGGGCGACCGCGGCTGGCTCTCCCGCGTGCGGGAGAGCGTGCGCGGCGGCTTCACCGCTGAGGCCGCGGTGGATCGGGTGCTGAGCGAGCTGCGCGGCCGCGCGCGCCACATCGCCGATCCGTACCTGCGCGAGCGTCTGGCCGATGTGGAGGACGTGGCCAACCGCCTGCTCGGCGCGCTGTGCGGCACGGAGGAGACCCCGCTGCCCGAGGACGCGGTGCTGGTGGCGCGCCGGCTAGGCCCGGCCGAACTGCTCGGCTTCCATGCCCGCGGCGTGTGCGGGCTGGTGCTGGAGGAAGGCTCCGCCGCGGGCCACGCGGCCATCATCGCGCGCACGCTCGGCATCCCGGTGATCGGCGGCGTGCGCGGCGTGGTGGGCGCGGCGCAGGCGGGCGACCCGATCGTGCTGGATGCGGACGAGGCGCGGGTGATCCTGCGGCCCGAGGGCGACGTGCGCGCCATCTACCAGCGCGCGCTCGCGGCCCGCGGTGCGCAGCGCAGCGAGCTGGCCGGCCTGCTGGCCCGCCCGCCGATGACGGCGGACGGCACGCGGGTGCGGGTGATGCTCAACGCCGGCTTCGCCTCCGACCTCGACCAGCTCGACCCGATGGGCGCGGACGGGGTGGGGCTGTTCCGCACCGAGATCGCGGCCCTCGCCCGCGGCGCGCTGCCCGAGGCGGCGGAGCAGCGCGCGCTCTACAGCCGCGTGCTGGAGACGGCGCGCGGGCGGGAGGTGGTGTTCCGCACCTTCGATCTCGGCGGCGACAAGATGCTGCCCGGCTTCGACGCCGAGACCGATGGCGAGGAGAACCCGGCGATGGGCTGGCGCGCGCTGCGCATCGCGCTCGACCGGCCGGCGCTCCTGCGCAGCCAGCTCCGCGCGATGCTGCAGGCGGCGGCCGGGGCGAAGCTGTCGGTGATGTTCCCGATGGTCACCACCGTTGCCGAGTTCCGTGCGGCGAAGGAGCTGCTGAAGCGCGAGGCGGCGCGGCTGGGCATGCAGGATGCCGTCTCGGCCGGGGCGATGCTGGAGGTGCCGGCCCTGTGGCTGCAGCGCGATGCGCTGTGCGCGGCGGCGGATTTCGTCTGCATCGGCTCGAACGATCTCGCGCAGTTCCTGTTCGCCGCCGATCGCGGCAGCCCGCGCGTGGGCGCCCGCTACGACCTGCTGTCCTCACCGATGCTCGACCTGCTGGAAGGCATGATCCAGAGCGCGGCTGCCGCGGGCATTTCGCTGTCCGTCTGCGGCGAGCATGCCGGCCGGCCGATCGAGGCGATGGCGATGGTCGGCATCGGCATCCGCACGCTGTCGATGTCCGCACCCGCCGTGCCGCGCGTGCGGCAGATGCTGGCGGCACTCGATCTCGATGCGCTGCGCCCGGCGCTCGCCGGCTTCCGCGCGGCGGGGCGGGACGGGGCGAGCCTGCGCGATGCACTGGCCGCCTGGGCGCGCGATCGCGACCTTCCGTTGTGATGCCGGCGCCGCGTTGAACCCTTCCGACCGCTGTAACGATGCGCCGAGTCAAGACGGTCCCGGCACCACTGCCGTGGCAATGCCGCATCGCAGCACCGCATTGGTTTCGCAGGCGTGGTCCCGGAAGTCCTTGGCTTCGGAAACAGGCTTGGGTTAGATGCGACACGGCGGCGCTGGCAGGGGGTGCGCAGCCGCTAACGCCAACGCTTTGCACGGAATGGTTCTGCGTGCTCCATGAAGGCAGGACCCGCCTCGCCAGCGGGGACGTAATGATGTCGCAGAGCGAAGCGCCCAGGACGGGCGCCGACCTGAAAGCCGCGCGCGAAAGCCTCGGCTGGGATCTCAATGAGGTCGCCAGCGGCCTGCGCATACGCCGCCCGTTCCTCGAGGCGCTGGAGGAGGGGCGGACCTCCGACCTGCCCGGCCCCGCCTATGCCATCGGCTTCGTGAAGGCGTACGCGAACGCGCTCGGACTCGATGCCGACGAGATGGCGCGGCGCTTCCGTGCCGAGGCCGGCGAGGTCATCGACCGCAAGACGCATCTGGTCTTCCCCGAGCCGGTGCCGGAACGCGGCGTGCCCGCGGGCGCGGTGGTGCTGATCGCGCTCGTGCTCGGCATCGGCGGCTATATCGGCTGGCACCGCTATTCGGCCAGCACCGACACCGTGGCCGAGGCCGTGCCGCCGGTGCCCGCGCGACTCGACACCGCCGCCACGCGACCGCGCGCGCCCGAAGCATCCGCGCCGGTCGCCGGCGTCCCCGCGACGCCCGCGCCGGACGCCCACACGACGCCCGCCACGCCGGGTGCCCCCTCCGCCACGGTCGCGGTCACGCCCGTGCCGGGCGCGCCGCCGGCAGCGGGCACGCCCACCGCGCCGCAGGTCGAACCCGTCCCGCCGATCATCGCCGCCACGCCCTTCGCGCCACCGCCGGTGGTGGTCATCCCGACGCCCGCGATCCCGCCATCCTCCGCCGCCGCGGCCGTGCCGCCGCCGGCCGCGGCGGCCGAGCGCGTGGTGATCCGTGCGCGGAGCGACGCCTGGATCAACGTGCGCGACCGCGCCGGGCAGGTGCTGCTCAACCGCGTGCTGCGGGCGGGCGAGAGCTGGACCGCGCCGGTGGCCGACCTCGCCAGCCTGTCCATGACCACCGGCAATGCCGGCGGCACGGAGATCGTGCTGGACGGCACGCCTACCGCGGCCCTTGGCGGCAACGGCGTGGTGCGCCGGGACATCCCGCTCGACCCCGACCGGCTGCGCGACATGCCCGCCCCGCCGGCCCCGCGCCCGGCTGCCCCGTCCCAGCCGCAGTAGCGAAAACCGGCTGTCTGGCCCATACAGTCTGGCGCCATGTCGAGCCTCCGACCCTACCAGCACATCGCCCGTCGCCGCGCCCGCCGCATCATGGTGGGCAGCGTGCCGGTCGGCGGGGACGCGCCGATCTCCGTCCAGACCATGACCAACCCGCCGACCACGGACGTGGCGGCGACGGTCGCCCAGATCCGCCGCGCGGCGGAGGCCGGCGCGGATATCGTCCGCGTCTCGGTGCCCGACCAGGAAAGCACCGCGGCGCTGAAGGATATCGTCCGCCAGGTGGACGTGCCGATCGTGGCCGACATCCACTTCCACTACCGCCGCGCCATCGAGGCGGCCGAGGCGGGCGCCGCCTGCCTGCGCTTCAACCCCGGCAACATCGGTTCCGCCGAGCGGGTGAAGGAGGTGGTGAAGGCGGCGCGCGACCATGGCTGTTCGATCCGCATCGGCGTGAACGCGGGCAGCCTGGAGAAGCACCTGCTGGAGAAGTACGGCGAGCCGAACCCGGACGCGTTGGTGGAAAGCGCGCTGTGGCACGCCGACCACCTGCTGCAGAACGACTTCCACGAGTTCAAGATCAGCGTGAAGGCGTCCGACGTGTTCCTCGCGGTGGCCGCCTATCAGGGCCTCGCCGAGGCGACGGACGCGCCGCTGCATGTCGGCATCACCGAGGCAGGCGGGCGGCGCACCGGCACGGTGAAGTCGGCGATGGGCCTCGGCTCGCTGCTCTGGGCCGGCATCGGCGACACGCTGCGCGTCTCGCTCTCCGACGAGCCGGAGGAGGAGGTCCGCGTCGGCTGGGAGCTGCTCAAGGGGCTGAACCTGCGCGTGCGCGGGGTGAAGATCATCTCCTGCCCGTCCTGCGCGCGGCAGGGGTTCGACGTGATCCGCACCGTGCAGGCGCTGGAGGACCGGCTCGCCCATATCGAGGAGCCGATCACGCTGTCGATCATCGGCTGCGTGGTGAACGGCCCGGGCGAGGCGCTGATGACCGACCTCGGCGTGACCGGCGGCGGCGCGGGCCGCCACATGGTCTACAGCGCCGGGCGCAAGACCAACCAGACCATCGACAGCGCGGCGATGATCGACCACATCGTCGCGATGGTCGAGGCGCGCGCGGCCCTGCTGCGCGCGGAGAAGGACAAGCCGGCCGTCGCGGCCGAATAGGGTTACGACATTGGACAGATTGCAGCCGGTCCGCGGCACGCGGGACCTGATCGGCGACGACATGCGCCGCCACCGCCACGTGGTGGACACCGCGCGCCGCGTGGCCGCGCTGTGGGGCTTCGAGGAGTGGACGACGCCCGTTATCGAGGACACGCGCGTCTTCGCCCGCACGCTCGGCGACACGTCCGACGTGGTGATGAAGGAGATGTATTCCTTCACCGACCGCGGCGGCGAATCGATCACGCTGCGGCCCGAATACACGGCCGGCCTGTGCCGCGCGCTGGTCACCAACGGGCTGACTCAGTCGCTGCCGCAGAAGGTGTTCGCGACCGGGCCGATGTTCCGTTACGAGCGGCCGCAGAAGGGCCGTTACCGGCAGTTCCACCAGCTCGACGCCGAGGTGATGGGTTCGGCCGAACCGCTCGCGGATGCCGAGGTGATCGCGCTGGGCTACGAGATCTGCCGCGCGCTCGGCATCGCCGACGGCGCGGTGATGGAGATCAACACGCTGGGCGATGCGGAAAGCCGTGCCGCCTATCGCGACGCGCTGGTCGCGCATTTCACGCAGCACGCGGCGCATCTGAGCGAGGACAGCCGCGCGCGGCTGACGCGCAACCCGCTGCGCATCCTCGACAGCAAGGACGATGGCGACCGCCGCATCGTCGCCGACGCCCCGACCATCAAGCCGTACCTGACCGACGGCGCGGCCGCGTTCTACGCCGCGTTGCAGGAGGCGCTGACGCGCTTCGGCGTGCCGTATCGCGAGAACCCCCGCATCGTGCGCGGGCTCGACTACTACAGCCACACGGCTTTCGAATTCGTCACCACGAAGCTCGGCGCGCAGGGCACGCTGTTCGGCGGCGGCCGCTACGAGGGCATGGTGGAGGAGATGGGCGGCCCGCACGTGCCCTGCGTCGGCTGGGGCGCGGGCGTGGAGCGGTTCGAGATGATGCTGGCCGAGACGCCGCCCGCGCCCGCGATGGTGGCGGTGGTGCCGGCGGGCGAGGAGGCGGAGGGGCCGGCGCTGTCCGTGCTGCTCGACCTGCGCCGGGCCGGCATCCATGCCGAGATGGCCTATCGCGGCAACCTCAAGCGGCGGATGGAGCGGGCGAACAAGGCCGGCGCGCGGGCGACGGTGATCATCGGACGCGACGAACTCGCGCGCGGCACCGCGCAGCTCAAGGACCTCGCGAGCGGCGAGCAGGTCGAGGTTCCGCTGGCCGAGCTTGCCGCGAAGCTGGGATGAGGCGGCAGGGACCCGTACTGCGGCCGAGCGGGAGAGAGCGTTTGGCGTGCGATCCCGGTCGCGTTTTCTCTCCCGCCCGGCGGGGGAGGAAGTTTGGCGTGCCCTCTCGGCGCCGTCCCCTCTCCCGCCCGGCGGGAGAGGGACAGGGTGAGGGGGGCAGGCTTCTGGCGCGAGGCTTTCCTTGCGGAACGACCCTCACCCCGGCCCTCTCCCGCAGGCGGGAGAGGGAGTCAGGCGTGCGCTTTCCGCGAGGGGAGGGCCTGCGCGCATGAAGCTCGCCGACAAGCTCGACCGCATCGTCCGCCGCGCGGATGAACTGAAGGCGCTGCTGTCGGGTGCGATCGCGGGCGAGGCCTTCGCGAAGGCGTCCCGCGAACTGGCGGAGATCGAGCCGGTGGTCGCGAAGGTCGGCGAACTGCGCGACGCCGAACGCGCCTTCGCCGATGCGGAAGCGCTGCTCGCCGACCCGGAGATGCGCGAGCTGGCCGAGGCGGAGCATCTCGCGCTGAAGGAGCGTCTGCCCGCGCTCACCCGCGAGGTGCAGCTCATGCTGCTGCCGCGCGACGAGGCCGATGCGCGCAGCGCCATCCTCGAAATCCGCCCCGCCGCCGGTGGCGACGAGGCCGGGCTGTTCGCCGCCGAACTGTTCCGCATGTACCAGCGCTACGCCGAAGCGCGCGGCTGGCGATTCGAGGTGATGGACTACGCCGACACCGGTCTCGGCAGCCTCAAGGAAGGCGTGGCCGAGATCACCGGCCGCAACGTCTTCGCGCGGCTGAAATTCGAATCCGGCGTCCATCGCGTGCAGCGCGTGCCGGCGACCGAGAGCCAGGGTCGCATCCACACCTCCACCGTCACCGTCGCGGTACTGCCGGAGGCGGAGGAGGCGGACGTGGCGATCGAGGACAAGGACCTGCGCATCGACACCTACCGCGCGTCCGGCGCCGGCGGGCAGCACGTCAACAAGACCGATTCCGCGGTGCGCATCACGCACCTTCCGTCCGGCATCGTGGTGGCGATGCAGGAGGAGAAGAGCCAGCACAAGAACCGCGCCAAGGCGATGAAGGTGCTGCGCTCGCGCCTGTACGATGCCGAGCGCGCGCGGCTCGCCGCCACCCGCGCGGCCGACCGCAAGGGGCAGGTGGGCACGGGCGATAGGTCGGAGCGCATCCGCACCTACAACTTCCCGCAGGGGCGGGTGACGGACCACCGCATCAACCTGACGCTCTACAAGATCGACCGCGTGATGGCGGGCGAACTGGACGAGCTGATCGACGCGCTGGTGGCCGAGGACGAGGCGGCGCGGCTCGCTGCGGATTCGTGAGGCTGCGGTTGCCCTCCGGCGGGGGGATGTGTTCCCGGGTGCCAGCCCGCGTTCGAAAACTTTGCGAAGCGGTCGTGATTTCCCCCCCTCCTGCATGCGGGAGAGGGACAGGGTGAGGGGGTGTCACAAGGCGCGGCCATCAACCCGGCCTTCCTGTTCCATATCGGCAACTACGCGCACCGCAACCTACACGCGCGACGCAACGGCCTGCCGCGCCGCGCGAACCGCCGTCGCGGCCTCGGCGCAAGCGAGCGGCCCGTGCCTCTGATCGCCGAAGCCGCCACCCGTCTCGCCGCCGCCGGGATCGAGGACCCGCGTCGGGAAGCGCGGCTGCTGCTGGCGCTGGCGCTGGAGACCGACCTCGCCGGCGTGCTGCGTGCCGGCCCGCTCACGCCCGCGCAGCAGGCCCGTTTCGACGCGCTGGTCGCACGCCGCGCCGCGCGCGAGCCCTATGCCCGCATCGCCGGACATCGCGAGTTCTGGGGCATGGATTTCGCGCTCTCGCCCGCGACGCTGGTGCCGCGCCCCGAAACCGAAACGCTGATCGAGGCGGCGCTCGCCGCCATGCCGGACCGCGCCTCGGTGCGCCGCGTGGTCGACCTGGGTACCGGCACCGGCTGCCTGCTCGCGGCCGCGCTGGCCGAATACCCCATCGCGATCGGCATCGGCGTCGATGCCTCGGCCGAAGCCGCCGCCATTGCACGACGCAACCTCGCCCGCTTCGGCGGGCGCGCGGCGGTGATCGTGGGCGACTGGGCCGGCGCGCTCGGCGGCGGCTTCGATCTCGTCCTGTCCAACCCGCCCTACATCCCGGCCGCCGACATCGCCGCGCTGGCGCCCGAGGTCGCGCGGCACGATCCGCTCGCGGCGCTGGCCGGCGGGGCGGACGGGCTCGACGCCTATCGCGCCATCATCGCCGAGTTGCCGCGGCTGCTCGCGCCGGAGGGGCTGGCGGTGCTGGAACTCGGCATTGGTCAGGCGGAGGCGGTCAGGGCGCTTGCCGGCGCGGCGGGCCTCACTGTCGCCGACATCCGCCCGGACCTCGCGGGTATCCCGCGGGCTGCGGTGTTGCGGCGAGGGCTGGCGTGAGGGCGCGCAGCCTCACAGATCAACGCATGTCGCCGCTCGCAGGATAGCGAAGCCTCGCCGGTGACCCGTTCATCGGCGTGTGTGGGGCAGCCGAAAGGCTGATCGGCAGGAGAGCGGGCGTCCCGCGGGCGCTCTCGGCCCTCACCCGCGGGCGGGACCTTTGCGGAAAGGAATCCCCTCTCCCGCCTTTCGGGAGAGGGAGGGGCCCGCGCTTGCGCGGGAGGGTGAGGGTCCCTGCGCCAAGGCGAGACCTCGGTGTGGTGCTGGCGGGGGCTACCCTCACCCCGGCCCTTGTGTGTAGTGGCTCGAAACGGCGAGGTAGGCGTGCTCGCCGTCGTGCGGCGGTCCGGATCCCGCCTGGCCCTGGGCTGATCGAAGCCGTGGGAGAGTCTGGGGACCGGTCCGTCCCGGTGTTG
>JBBCJT010000178.1:0-34239 GCA_037190665.1 Rhodovastum atsumiense
TCGATAATCATCGAGGGGGTGGGGCAGAGGACCGATTTGGCCGAAGGCCCTCTTGAGGAATCGCAGGTCCAGGGGGCCGTGCCCCCTGGTGGGGTGAAGGGGCAAAGCCCCTTCCGGGGCCCGGGGCAGCGCCCCGGCCCGCCTCAACGCGAGAACGAGTACGCCGAGGCCCCCCGCTGCGCGGGGTCGAGCGCGAGCCGGTGCTCCACTGGCGGAAACGCGCGGCTCGCGCAGTTCGGCCGGTCGCACAGCCGGCAGGACAGGCCGATCTCGGTCGTCGCGCGTTCCAGGTTCAGCCGGTCCGCGTAGACCACGCCGTCCGCATGGGCGGCGTCGCAGCCCATCGCGATCACCCGCATCGACGGCGGTTCCGGCCACGGGCCCGCGATCTGGGCGACCGCCTTGGCGAAGCACAGGAAGCGCCCCCCGTCCGGCAGTTCGGCGACCTGCACCACGATCCGCCCCGGCGATGCGAAGGCGAGATGCGGCGCGAACCGCGGGCAGGACCCGCCGTAGCGCGCGAAGGGGAAGCCCGCGGCGGAATAGCGCTTGGTCACGTTCCCCGCGGCATCAGCGCGCAGGAAGAAGAACGGTACGCCGCGCGCGGACGGGCGGTTGAGCGAGGACAGCCGGTGCGCCGCCTGCTCGAAGGACACCGCGAAGCGCGCGGCGATGGCATCGACATCGTGGCGCAGTTCGCCGGCGACGTGCAGGAAGGCGTCGTAGGGCATCATCAGCGCGGCGGCGGCATAGTTGAGCAGCCCCACGTGGAGCAATTGCGCCGCCTCCGTGCTGGACGGAGCCAGGGCGGCGATCTCCGCCTCCATCGCCTCGCGCCCCTCCAGCAGCATGAGCTGGAAGGCCATCTGGAAGCCCCGGCTCTCCCGCGGCAGCAGCTCGGAGAGGCCCAGCGTGCGGCTTTCCGGCTCGAAGCGGCGGAGCGCACTGCCGAGCGGGCCGACGCGTACCGTGATCCCGTGCCGGTGGCGCAGCCGTTCGGCGATGGCGTGGTTCATCTCGGCCGGCGCGGCACCGAGTTCGGCCGCCATCGCCTCGGCCAGCGCCTCCAGCGCCGGGAAGTGGTTGGCGCGGTCGTGGAACAGGTCCCGCACCTCCTCGGTCGGCAGCAGGATGCGCTTGCCGGTGGGCAGGGCGATGCCGCCCGAATCCTCCCGCGCCACGCGCCAGGCCCGGTACAGCGCGAGGATCGCGCGCGCGGCGTTGGGGGCTGCATCGACGAGGGCGGGGATCTCCGCCTCCGGCACCGCATCCGGCCCCAGCATCGGATCGGCGAAGGCCTCCCGCAGCGCCGCCTCGGTCTGCCGCTCCGCGCCGCCGTCCAGCGCGGCGAGGTCCACGCGGAACAGCGCGGCGAGCTTGAGCAGCAGGGCGGCGGTGACCGCGCGCTGGTCGTGCTCGATCAGGTTCAGGTAGCTGGCCGAGATGCCGAGCGCTGCGGCCAGCGCCTGCTGGGTCATGCCCCGTTCGGTGCGCAGCCGGCGCACCGTGCGGCCGATCAGCGGTTTTCGGGCCATGGCTTTTTACAGTCTTTACAAAACTCGGTCATTTTCTGTCACGGGGAACACAGCGTTGCGGCCTTTTCCGCCACTTTGGCCTCGCCCTTCGCGTTTGCAGTGTCAATACTTCACATGCTTCGAAGACGGAGAGGAAGCACGAATGCAAACGACCCCGACCTACGCGCCCGATGGCGGGCATGGCGTCCCCGGCACCGACCCGGACCGTTTCGCCGGTATCCGGCGGGATTACACCCCGGCGGACGTAGCCCGGCTCGCAGGGTCGTTCCGCGTACGCCACACGCTGGCGGAGAACGGCGCGCGCCGGCTGTGGCAGCTCCTGAAGTCCGAGCCCTACGTGAACACGCTGGGCGCGCTGACCGGGCTGCAGGCCGTACAGCAGGTGAAGGCCGGGCTGAAGGCGATCTACCTGTCCGGCTGGCAGGTGGCCGCCGATGCGAACACGGCCGGGCAGATGTACCCCGACCAGTCGCTGTATCCGGTGGACTCGGTGCCGAGCGTGGTGCGCCGGATCAACAACGCGCTGCGCCGCTGCGACCAGATCGCGGTGATGGAGAACAAGGGCGACGCCACGCACTGGATGGCGCCCGTCATCGCCGACGCGGAAGCCGGGTTCGGCGGCGCGCTCAACGCCTATGAGCTGATGCGGGCGATGATCGACGCCGGCGCGGCGGGCGTGCATTTCGAGGACCAGCTCGCGTCCGAGAAGAAATGCGGCCATCTCGGCGGCAAGGTGCTGGTGCCGATCAGCCAGCACATCCGCACGCTGAACGCCGCGCGCCTCGCCGCCGATGTGGAGGGCGTGCCGACCGTGCTGCTCTGCCGCACCGATGCGGAGAGCGCGCAGCTCCTGACCACCGACGTGGACGAGCGCGACCGCCCGTTCATCGAGCCGGAGCGCACGCCGGAGGGTTTCTTCCGCATCCGCCAGGGCGTCGGCAAGCAGTACGCCATCGCCCGCGGCCTGGCCTACGCGCCGTATGCCGACCTGCTGTGGTGGGAGACGTCGGACCCCGACCTGGAGGACGCGCGCGCCTTCGCCGAGGCGATCCACAAGGAGTTCCCCGGCAAGATGCTCGCCTACAACTGCTCGCCCAGCTTCAACTGGCAACGGAAGATGGGCGCCGAGGCGGCGGCGAAGTTCCAGCGCGAGATCGGCGCGATGGGTTACAAGTTCCAGTTCGTCACGCTGGCCGGCTTCCACTCGCTGAACCTGTCCATGTTCAACCTGGCGCGCGGCTACGCCGAGCGCGGCATGGGTGCCTACAGCGAGCTGCAGCAGGCGGAGTTCGCGGCCGAGGCCGAAGGCTTCACCGCGGTGCGCCACCAGCGCGAGGTGGGCGTGTCCTACTTCGACGCGGTCGCGATGGCGGCGTCGGGTGGCAAGTCCAGCACCACCGCGATGGCCCACAGCACCGAGACGGCGCAGTTCCACGATACCCCTGCCCCGGCGAAGGCGCCGGCGGCGACCCACTGAACGCGAGGAGGACGACCATGGACGATACCGAACACGACGACGGCCTGGTGCATTCCCACGGCTGGGCGTCCGCCGAGCGCGGACAGCCGGTGCACGAGACGCCTGCCAAGCAGGCCCAGCCGACGAGGAAGCAGGCGGAGTGAGTTGCGGCTGGGGCGGTCCCCCCTAGCCGTCCCGCCTGTAGGCCGGGGGTCCCGTGCCCCCGGCTTTTTTCTTTTCCGGAAGAGACGCCGCGAACGCCGCCCGTATCAGCCGGCCTCGCGCGTCAGCTCCGGCAGCCCGCCGATCGAGAGTAGATGTGCGTAGATCGGCTCCAGGTAGCCACGGTCGCGCAGCTCCATGAAATTCTCCGCCGGCAGCCGTTCGAGCCGCTGGCGGTCCACCGCGCGGAAACCGTCCACGCGACGCTGCTTGCCGTCGAGCTGGAACTGCACCGCGCCGGGCTGCAGCAGCTCCAGCTCCTCGAGCCGGCTCACCATCGCCTGGGTGCGCTGCATCGCGACCTCGTAGTTGCGGGCGAATTCCAGTGCGCGGTCGGTCACCGGGGTCGGCTTGCCGTCCGCGAACAGCGCCTCGCCTTCCGTCGTGCCCAGCGCCTTCGCGCTCGGGTCGATGCACAATGTCATCTCGTCCGACCCCTCGCGGCTGCGCGCGAGCAGGAACGGGTAGCGGCGGACATAGGCGGGCACGTAGACGCCCTGCTTCCAGCTTCCGTCCGGTCCCACCGTGTGGCTCTGGCCCGGGACCAGCGCGGTCAGGGCGACGGGCATGTACGGCGCGTCCGGCATGAACACGATCGGCACGGTGCGCGAGGCGGCGCCGAACTCCTCCGCCGCCACCGGGATGCCCGTCGCTGCGCGCGCGAAGCCGAAGCCGGCGTGGCGCAGGCGCATGGTGCCGTGGCGCGTGGCCTGCAGCGGCTCCAGCCGGTTGAAGAACAGCGGCAGGCGCGGGGCGGACGGGGTCGACGCGGTGGGGGAATCAGACATGTGCCGGTGCCTTCTCTGATGGCGGCCTTGTCACCGACAATGCCATCCGCCGCAACGGGTCGCGCCCGCCGCGTGCCGGGGCTATAGCGGCGCCCGCATGAACGCCGCGCCGCGCCTGGGCATCGTCCTGCCGCCGAAGGAGAGCTTTGCGCCATTCTCGGCCGGCGCGGTGGCGGAGGTGGCGCGCCTGCTCGCCGCCCCCGACTCGCTCGTGGTCGGCAGCCCGCCCGCCGGGCCGCCCTTCGCCGCGCCGCCGCTCCGGCCGGTCCGTCCCGGCTGGTGGCCGCCGGGGCCATCCTCCGTCCGCTATGCCGCCGCCGCGGTGGCCGCGCTGCGCGGCTTCGGTCCAGGCTCCGTCGATGTCCACAACCGGCCCGACATCGCAGCCGCGGTGGCGCGGCGGATGCCGGGCGTTCCGGTCTCGCTGATGCTGCACAACGACCCGCAGGGGATGCGGGAAGCGCGCTCGCCGGCCGGTCGCGCGGGCCTGCTCAAGGACGTTGCCGCTGTGTTCTGCGTGTCCGACTGGGTGCGCGGCCGCTTCCTCAATGGCGTGCCCGAACCGCTCGGCGCGCGCGTCCATGTGATCGGTAATCCGATCGACCTGTCAGCCCTGCCGGTGCCGGTGGCGCGCGAGAAGCTGATCCTGTTCGCGGGCAGGGCGGTAGCGGACAAGGGCGCGGACGTGTTCGTCGAGGCCTGCGCGCAGGCGCTGCCTGCACTGGAAGGCTGGCGCGCGGAGCTGATCGGCGCCGACCGCTTCCGCCCCGATTCGCCGGAAACACCGTTCCTGCGCGCGCTGCGCCCCCGCGCGGCGGCGGCGGGCGTCGCGCTCGTCGGCCACCGGCCGCGCAGCGAGGTGCAGGCCCGGATGGCGCGCGCCGCCATCGTGGCGGTGCCGAGCCGGTGGGAGGAACCCTTTGGCCTCGTGGCACTGGAGGCGATGGCCGCCGGTGCTGCGCTGGTCGCGACCGGCGGTGGCGGTCTCGGCGCGCTGACCGAAGGCGTCGCCTGGCGCATCCCGCCCGGCGACCCGGCGGCGCTGGCGGAGGCGTTGCGGACGCTCGCCGACGATCCGGACCGTCGCGAGGCGATGGGCGAGGCCGGGCGGGTGCGGGCGCGGGAGTACGACGCGCCGACGATCGCCGCGCGCCTCGCCGCGCTGAGGCCGGCCGCATGATCGCACGTCTCGACCGCGCCCTGCCGTGGCTGACGCTCGCCGTGCCGCTGTTCATCGTGCATGGCCGCGGCATCGCGGATGCGTTGATCGTCATCGTCGCGGCGCTGTTCCTCGCCCGCTCCGCCGCCGCGCGGGATTTCTCCTGGCTGCGGCGACCCTGGCTGGTGCTGGCGCTTGCGTGGTGGGCGTGGATGTCCGCTGTCTCGCTGCCGGACTGGCAGCCGCTGGGCTGGCTCCGCTTCATCCTCTTCGCCGCGGCGCTGGAGCATGTCGCGCTCGCCGATCCGGCGGTGCGCCGCCGGCTGGGCCAGGTGCTGCTGGTCTGCACCGCCTATATCGCCGCGCAGTCGCTGTGGCAGTTCGCGACGGGGACGAATGTCTTCGGCGATCCGCGCTTCCCGGACGGCGAGCTGACCGGCCCCTACGACCAGCCACGCGCCGCCGCCCCGCTGTCGCGCATGCTGTTCCCGGCCCTGCTGCCGCCGGCGGCCGCGCTGCCGACGTGGGCCGGGGGCGCGCTGCTGCTGGCGGGCACCGCGATGGTGGTGCTGATCGGCCAGCGCATGCCGACGCTGCTCACCGGGCTCGGCCTCGCGGTGATCGCCCTGATCTACCGCCCGCTGCGGCGCGCGGCGCTGATCGCGGGCGCGGCGGGGGTGCTGCTGATCGGCGCCTCGGCCGCGATCTCGCCGCCGACCTTCTACCGGCTGGTGACCAAGTTCTCCGCCCAGATGGCGGATTTCCCGCACAGCCATTACGGCCTGCTCGCCGCGCGCAGCCTCGCCATCGCGGAGGCCTATCCGGTCGCCGGCGCGGGGATGGACGGGTTCCGCCGCCACTGCGCCGATCCGCGCTTCCATGTCGGCTGGGGCGGGCAGGGCGATGGCGGCGGTGCGGCGATCTGCGTGACCCACCCGCATAATTTCTACCTCCAGGCGCTGGTGGATGGCGGCTGGCCGGGGCTGGTCCTGTTCGCCGCCATGGCGCTCGCGTGGCTCGCGGCCCTCGGTCGCGGGCTGCTCGCCGCCCCCGATCCGGTGCGGACGGGGCTGTTCGCGGCGGCGCTGATGCAGCTCTGGCCGATCGCGTCCACCTCCTCCTTCACCGTCATGCCGCTGGCCGGGCTGTTCTTCCTGCTGCTTGGCTGGGGCCTCGCCGAAGCGCGGGCGCATGAAATGCGTCACGCTATCGCAACGGGATTGCGCTAGAATTCGGGGCATGGCCCCGCCCACGCTGCCCGCCGCGCTGGAATTCCGGATCCACACGATCAGCGACATCGTGCTCAAGCGCGTTTCGCTGAAGAAGAAGGGCGGCGGCAGCTACACCCGCGAGACGGTCGGCAAGTACGCCCAGGGCGTGCTGGTCTGGGGCAAGCTGGTGCTGGAGGCGCGCTGCGGCCCGTGGGGGAAGGGGATGCTGCCGCTGGGCGGCTACCGCGTCGGCAACAAGAACCGCGACTGGATCGCCAGCCCCTCCAGCCAGGGGATGAAGATCAAGCTGAGCTACGCCAAGCCCGACATGTTCGAGCTGGCGGATGCCGGCGTGCCCTCCGCCTTCACCACCAAGCGGGTGCAGTTCTTCGTGCCCTTCTTCCCCGAAGCCAGGAACAATCACCGCAGCGAGCTGGGCATCCACCCGGACGGCAACGTCACCGGCACGGCCGGCTGCATCGGGCTGGTGGAATACGACGCCGACCGGTTCTGGGAGGCGTGGCAGGCCACCCCCGCGGCCAAGCGCCCGACCCGGCTGGTGATCTCCTCCGCCGACACCGTTCAGAGCGAATCCGGGGACTGGACCGACGTCCAGCCGGGCCGGGAATAGGGGCCCCGCGCCCCACGGGTGGCCGCCGCGCCGGACGCCGCCTATATCTCCGCCCTGACTGCGGAGACCGCCAATGCCCGAACAGGTGCCCGTGACCGTGCTGACCGGCTATCTCGGAGCCGGCAAGACCACGCTGCTCAACCGCATCCTCAGCGAGAACCACGGCCGCAAATACGCCGTGGTGATCAACGAGTTCGGCGAGCTGGGCGTGGACAACGACCTCGTCGTGGATGCCGACGAGGAAGTGTTCGAGATGAACAACGGCTGCATCTGCTGCACCGTGCGCGGCGACCTGATCCGCATCGTCGGCGGGCTGATGAAGCGCAAGGACAAGCTCGACGGCATCATCGTCGAGACCACGGGCCTCGCGAATCCGGCCCCGGTCGCGCAGACCTTCTTCGTCGATGAGGACGTCCGCTCCCGCACCCGGCTGGATGCCATCGTCACCGTGGTGGACGCGAAGCACCTGCCGGAGCGGCTGAAGGACAGCGCCGAGGCGCAGAACCAGATCGCCTTTGCCGACGTGATCCTGCTGAACAAGACCGATCTGGTGAGCGATGCGGAACTGGCCGAGGTGGAGGCCGCGATCCGGCGCATCAACCGCTTCGCCGAGATCCACCGCACCCAGAAGTCCAACGTCGCGATCGACAAGGTGCTGGACCGCAACGCCTTCTCGCTGGACCGCGCCGAGGAGCTGCAGCCCGGCTTCGCCGCGGGCGAGGACGAGCACGAGCACAACGAGGACGTGGCCTCCGTCTCCTTCGAGATGGACAAGCCCGTCGATCCGGAGAAGTTCAACATCTGGATCGGCGCGCTGCTGAACGAGAAGGGCCCCGACCTGCTGCGCACCAAGGGCATCCTGAACTACGCCGGCGACGACCGCCGCTTCGCCTTCCAGGCCGTGCACATGATCGCCGACGGCGATTTCATCGGCCCGTGGAAGGAAGGCGAGAAGCGTGTTTCCCGCATCGTCTTCATCGGCCGCAACCTCAACCGGCCGCTGCTGCGGCGCGGGTTCGAGGCGACCGCCGCAGGATGAGCGAGACCGTTTCCGCCGACCACCTGCTGGAAACCCGCGGCGTCTCCCGCCGGTTCGAGGCGATGGTGGTCGCCGCCACTTTCGACCGGGCCGGGAAGGGCGCGGCCTTCGCGCTGGGCGACGGCAGCGTGCAGCTTGCCGAGGCCGGCGAGTGGCACGCCGCGGCCGCGCATGACGGCGCCTGCATGGCGCTCGCGCCTGATAGCGGGCCGCGCGGCTTCGTCACCGGCGGCGACGACGGCAGGCTGTGCCGCATCGGCGCGGACGGCGCGGTCGCGGAGCTTGCCGGCTTCGGCATGAAGTGGGTCGAGCACGTCGCCACGCACGATGCCGGCAAGGGGCTGGTCGCCTGTGCCGTCGGCCGCAACGTGCACGTGTTCGACGGCGCGGGGGCGAAGAAGAAGGAGCTCGCGCACCCGTCGTCGGTCTCCGGCATCGTGTTCGACGCGAAGGGCAAGCGCGTCGCCGCCTCGCACTACAACGGCGCTTCGCTGTGGTTCGTCGCGGCGAAGGAGGACAGCCCGCGCAAGCTGGAGTGGAAGGGCAGCCACATCGGCATCGCCATCAACCCCGCCGGCGACCACGTCGTGACCGCCATGCAGGAGAATTCGCTGCACGGCTGGCGGCTGAGCGACGGGCAGCACATGCGCATGTCCGGCTATCCCGGCAAGACACGCTTCATGTCCTTCACCCGCAACGGCAAGTGGCTCGCGACCTCAGGCGCAGAGAGCGTGGTGCTGTGGCCGTTCTTCGGCGGCGGGCCGATGGGCAAGGCGCCGATGGAACTCGCCGGCGGCGATTCGGTGATGTGTTCCGCCGTCGCGTGCCATCCGCAGCATGAGGCGGTGGCGGCGGGGTTCGAGGACGGGCTGCTCGCGCTGGCCGACATCAACAGCCAGCGCGTGCTGCCGGTCGCCGAGCCCGGCCGCGGCAAGGTGACGGCGCTGTGCTGGTCGCCCTCCGGCTCGCACCTCGCCTTCGGCACGGAAAGCGGCTTCTGCGCGGTGGTGGACTTCTCGAAGACGTAGCGGCGCCGCCCGCTACGCGGCGAACGGGTCCGCCACCTTCGGCCACCACGGGATGGTGCGCCGGTTCAGCGGTGCGCGCGCCATGTCGTGCCGCAGCGTGCCGGGCGTCGTCGCATAGACGATGCGGCTCGCGATCGGCGCGAACGCCGCATGGAAGTGCTGCGAGGACTTCACCACCACGGCCCGCATCGCCGACAGGTCCGCGCCCAGGCCGGTGAACAGGTCCGGGTTGAACACCTGCGCGCGGATGGTGATCAGCACGATCTCGATCCCGCCCGCGCGGATGCGTGCGGACGGGCCCAGCCGCGCGCGCCCGCCGGCGAGACCGGATTCCACATGATCGTCGCTGATGGCGAGCACCTCCGCATCGAGGTCCAGCGGATCGCCGGAGGCAGGGCCGAGCTTGCCGCCGACCCGCAGCGCGAGCCGCGCGCCCACGCCGGCCTCCCGGCATAGCGCCACCGCGCCGGGGTCCCAGAACGCGCCCACCGCGGCCGGCGCGATGCCGCGTTCCAGCATCCGCCGCAGGATGAAGGTGCTGTCGCCCGGCGCACCGCCGCCGGGGTTGTCCGAGGTGTCCGCGATGACCAGCGGCTTGCCTGAAGCGGGCACGAGGTCGAGCGCCTCGTCCAGGCCCAGATACTTCGCCGTCGCGGTGTCCCGCATGTCCCACACCTCGCGGGCCAGCCGCGCGGCGAGCGCCTCTGCCTTCCCCCGATCACCATCGGCGATCACCAGCATGCGCGCCCCCACCTCGGGCACGTCTGCGCGCGGGAAGCCGTGGCCGAAGGAGACCGACAGGATGCCGTCCTTGCCCTCCAGCGCGGACATGCGGTCCACGAACTCGCGGATCGGCGATTCGGACGTGCGCCAGGTGCCGATCATCCGGCAGTCGACCATCGCCATCACCGGCCGGATCGCGCCGGCGGCGGTGCGCGTGGCGAGGTCGTAGACCTCCATCGCGCGCTCGCGGATGTCCGTGTGCGGATACTCCTTGTAGATCACGACGACGGTGGCGGCGGCGACGCGCTTCTCGGTCAGGTGGCAGTGCAGGTCGAGCTCGACGCCGATCGGCACGTCCGGCCCGACGATCTCCCGTGCGCGGGCGGTAATGTCGCCCTCGCAGTCGTCGTAGCCGTCCGCGACCATCGCCCCGTGCAGCGCCAGCAGCACCACGTCGACGCGGCCTGCCGCCTTCAGGTCGGCCAGGATCTCGTCGCGCAGGGCCTCGTAGACCGCGCGCACCGTCAGCCCGGCGGGCTGGGCGGAGGCGCAGATGCTCTCGATCACCTCATGCCCGTCCGCCTCCGCCCGCTCCCGCCAGGCGTGCAGCGGGACGGAGCCCGATTGCGGGGGGCGGCTCGTGCTGTTGCGCAGCTCGGGCGAGCCGAGGCGGAACGCGCTCGCCCCCGTGGGCATGGGGGAGAAGGTGTTGGTCTCGGTCGCCAGCCCGGCGATGAAGATGCGCATCCGCGCAGCCTCCGGGGGCCTGCACTGCGGGGTCAAGGGGTTGCCCCGCCGCCGCGTGGTGCTAACCCGTCCGGCGCTGATCAAAGGGAGAGAAACGATGGCGACACCGAGGACCTTCGTGTTCCACGACGGTGCATGGACGGAGGGCAACAAGCTCGTCACCGGCCCGATGCATCACGCCTTCTGGCTGTCCTCGGTCATCTTCGACGGCGCCCGTGCCTTCGAAGGCTTCGCCCCCGATCTCGACCAGCATGCCGCCCGCGCCGTGCGCAGCGCCCGTGCGCTGGGGCTCGCGCCGCCGGTGGAGGCGTCCCGCATCCTCGAACTGATGCGCGAGGGCATCCGCAAGCACACGCCGGGCGCCGCGCTCTACATCCGGCCGATGTTCTGGGCGGAGACCGGCGGCGGGCCGATCCAGGCCGATCCCGCCAGCACGCAGTTCCTGCTCGCGATCTACGAATCGCCGATGCCGGGCGTGACCGGGCTGAGCGCGACGCTGTCGCCGTTCCGCCGCCCCGCGCCCGATTGCGCGCCGACCGATGCGAAGGCGTCCTGCCTCTATCCCAACGGCGCGCGCGCGATGCGCGATGCGATGGGCCGCGGTTTCACCAACGCGGTGATGCTCGACCACAACGGCAACGTCGCCGAGTTCGCGACGTCGAACATCTTCCTCGCCAAGGACGGCGTGGTGAGCACGCCGTCGGTGAACGGCACCTTCCTGCCCGGCATCACCCGCGCCCGGACCATCGCGCTGCTGCGCGGCGCCGGCACCACGGTGCTGGAACGCCCAATCCGCCCCGAGGAGCTGGACACGGCGGACGAGATCTTCTCGACCGGCAACTACGGCAAGGTGCAGCCGCTGACCCGCTGGGAAGGCCGTGCGCTGCAGCCGGGCCCCGTCTACCAGAAGGCGCGCGAGGCGTACTGGCAGTACGCGTCCGACACCGCGAAGGCGTGAGCGGCGGGGCTTAGCCCCGGACCCCAACAGGGGCTCGGCCCCTGTACCCCGCCAGGGGGCACGGCCCCCTGGACCCGCGCTTCCTTCAGGAAGGCTTTGATCAGGTCGGTCAGATGCCCCCACCCCCTCGATGATTATCGAGGGGGTGGGGGCATCTGACCGATTGGCCGAAGGCCCTCTTGAGGAGCCCGGGTCAAGGGGCCGGTGGCCCCTTGCGGGTGCAGGGCAGCGCCCTGCCGGGGCGCGGGGCAGATCCCCGCCCCCTACTCCGCCGCCGTGAGGAGGTCGTCCAGGTCCAGCCGGCGCGTCACCATCGCGAGTTGGCCGTCCGCATCGCGCGGCCATTCGGCCGGGTCGCGGTCGCGGTAGAGTTCCACGCCGTTGCCGTCCGGATCGCGCAGGTACAGCGCCTCGCTGATGCCGTGGTCGGACGCGCCGTCGAGCCGGATGCCCGCTTTGTTCAGCCGCCGCAGCGCATCGGCCAGCGCGGCGCGCGTCGGGTACAGCACGGCCACGTGATACAGGCCGGTATGGCCCTCGGGCGGCGGCGTCCCGCCAGCGCTCTCCCACGTGTTCAGCCCGATATGGTGGTGGTAGCCGCCGGCGGAGACGAAGGCCGCCTGCCGGCCGTAGCGCTGCATGATCTGAAAGCCGAGCACGCCGACCCAGAAGCCCAGCGCGCGGTCCAGATCGGCGACCTTCAGGTGCACATGGCCGATGCGCGTGCCCGGATGGATGGGGCGGTCGCTGAAGCGGGCGGTCTCGGGCAACGGCGGCAGCGGGGCGATGTCGGCCATGGCGTGTCTCCTCGAACCGCCTCTATCTGTGGCCGCACCGTCCCGATGCCAAATCGATCCGGCGGATAGTGCCCATCGGCGCGATCAGACCCGTCCGGCATCCACGAGGAAGGACTGGGCCGTGATCATGCGGCTGTCGTCGGCGGCGAGGAACAGCACCATCCGCGCGACGTCCACCGGGGCGAGCCATTGCGGGATGCACTGGGCGGCGAGGCTGCGCGCGGCACTCTCCGGCGTGATCCACAGCGCCTCCTGCCGCTCCGTCTTCACCCAGCCGGGCACGACCTCGTTCACGCGGATGCCGCGCGGACCCAGGTCCCGGGCCAGCGCGCGCGTCAGCCCGCGCACCGCGGCCTTGGCGGACAGGTAGGCCGGCATCCCGCCCGAAGCGGCGAGCCAGGAGACCGAACCGAGATTGACGATGCTGCCCGTGCCCGCCCGCTCCATGCCCGGGATCACCGCCTGTGCGGCGAAGAACTGGTGGCGCAGGTTCACGGCGATGCGGTCGTCGAAATACTCCGGCTCGACGCTGCCGATCGGATGGCGGTCGTCGCGGGCGGCGTTGTTCACCAGCACCAGCGGCGCGCCGACCGCGTCCGTCGCTTCCGCGATCGCGTGCCGCAATGCCGCGATGTCGCGCAGGTCGCAGGCGATGAAATGCGCCTCGGTCGCCGCCGCGTGCGCCGCACCGGCCGCGGCGTCGATGTCGAGGAAGGCGACGCGCGATCCCTGCGCGCGGAACTCCGCGACGATCGCGGCCCCGATGCCGGTGGCGCCACCGGTGACCAGCACGGCGCGGTCGGTCAGGCTGGGATAGCGGGCGAAATCGGGCATGGCGGAACCGGTGCGCGGGAAGGGGCGCAGATGAGCCCGCCCAGGCGTGTCGCGGCAACCCGCGTGGACGCGCCGGCTCATGGGGGGCATGTTCGACGCATGAAGATGATCACCACAGGCGGGATGCGCATGCCCGCGCTCGGCTTCGGCACGTGGCGGCTGAAGGGCGATGAGGGCCGCGACGCGGTCGCGCAGGCGATCGGCCTCGGCTATCGGCACATCGACACCGCGCCCCGCTACGAGAACGAGGATGCGGTCGGCGCGGGGATCGCGGCCGCCGGCATCCCGCGCGGCGATCTGCATGTCACCACCAAGGTATGGTGGGACAACCTCGCGCCCGACCGGATCCGCACTTCGATGGATGCGTCGCTCGATGCGCTGAAGCTCGATTACGTCGATCTGTTCCTGATCCACTGGCCGACGCCGGACATGGACCTGCCCGCGGCACTCGACACGCTGGTGGAGCTGAAGGAGGCGGGGCGGACGCGCGCGATCGGCGTCTGCAACTTCCCGGTCGCGTTGGTGGAACGCGTCGTCGCCCATGGCGCGTCGGTCGCCTGTAACCAGGTCGAGTATCACGCGCTGCTCTCGCAGGACCGGCTGCTCGCCGCCTGCCGCCCCCATGGCATCGCGCTGACGGCCTATGCGCCGCTTGCGCAGGGGCGGCTTTCCGGGCACCCGACGTTGCAGGCGATCGCCGCGAAGCACGGGGCCACGCCCGCGCAGGTCGCGCTCGCCTGGTTGCTGGCGCAGGACCTCGTGGCGGCGATCCCCAAGGCGCAGCGGCGCGAGAGCCAGCTTGCCAATCTCGCGGCGGCCGATCTGCGCCTTGATGCCGCGGACATGGCGGCGATCGCCGCGCTGCCGAAGGACCAGCGCTTCGTGCGACCGGACTTCGCCCCGCAGTGGGACCCGGTGTGAGCGGCGAGCGGCTGATCCCGACCGAAACGCTGGAGCGGTTCCTGCGCGCGGTCTTCGCCGCCGCGGGCCTGCCGGCGGAGGAGGCGGCGATCATGGCCGAGGCGCTGTTGCGCGCCGATTTGCGCGGCATGCATTCGCACGGCGCGGTGCGCGTGCCGATCTACGTGGCCAAGGTCCGCGCCGGCGGTTTCCGTCCGGGGCGCGAGGGCCGCGTGCTGAAGGATGGACCCGCGATCCGGCTGATCGACGCGCAGCACGGGATCGGCCAGGTCTTCGCCATGCGCGCGATGGACGAGGCGATCGCCAAGGCGCGCGGGCAGGGCATCGGCGCCTGCGGCGTGATCGACAGCAACCATTTCGGCGAGGGCGCGCCGTATGTGATGCGGGCGGCCGAAGCCGGGATGGTGGGGCTGATCGCGACCAACTCGGCGGCGATCATGCCGGTGTGGGGCGGGCGCGTGCCGATGACCGGGCCGCTGCCGGTGACCATCGCCGCACCCGCCGGCCGGCACCCGCCGTTCGTGCTGGACGCCGCCCTGGGCGCGACATCGCGCGGCAAGCTGCTGGTCGCCGCGGCCAAGGGGCAGAAGGTGCCGATGGGCGTGGGCACCGATGCGGCGGGCCGGCTGACGGACGATCCGCGCGCCATCCTCGACGGCGGGTCGATCCTGCCCATCGGCGGCCACAAGGGCTGGGGCATGATCCTGGCGCTGGAGATCCTCTCCGGTGTGCTGACCGGCGGGGCCATCGGCACGGAACTGCGCGACATGTTCGATCCGGACCGCGGCGCGCCGCAGCGGCTGGGGCATTTCGCCATCGCGATCGACATCGCGCACTTCATGCCGCTGGAGGACTTCCTCGCCCGGATGGATGCGCTGATCGACGGCATCAAGGCATCGGAGCGCGCGGAAGGCGTCAGCGAGATCCTGATCCCCGGCGAGATCGAGCATCGCCGCGAGGCCGAACGGCGACGCTCGGGCGTGCCGCTCGGGCCGGGGCTGATCGCGGAACTCGACGCGCTGGCCGCCGAACTGGGCGTGGACGCCCGGCTGGGCTGAGGCGCCATACCGGCCAGCCTTTCGGCTGACCCGGTATGAGTCCGTGTTTCGCGCGCGGACGCCGCTCGCCTTGCCGATGAACAGGTCACCGGCAAGGCTCGACGGCATCAGGCGGGCGCGAACTGTTCCGCCTCGTCGAGCCGGCGCAGCACGTCCGCAGGGCGGTCGTCCGGCCAGACCGGGATCGCATGTGCCCTGGCCGAGATGCCCGGCAGCTCCTCGGCGATGCGGCCGATCAGCGTGCCGATGTGCTCGCCCCGCGCGCTCGCCTCGTGCAGCGTGGCGCCGGGCAGGATGGCGGCGAAATCGTCGGCGCCGATGCGCGCCAGCCGCGCCGGCGCGGCGAAGAGGCGGCGGAGCGACTCCGCGATCACGCGCGTGATGTCGCCGGCTTCGCGCCGGCCGATCCGCGTGGGCAGGTCGGCCAGCCCGCGCACCGCGATCAGCAGCACGGCCATGGTCGTGCCGGCGAGTTTCGCGCGATCCATCTCCCCCGACAGCGCGCCCGCCAGCCCGCGCCGGTTGAGCAGCCCCGTCGCCTCATCGCTGCAGGCGAGCCGTTCCAGCATCGCGATGCGGCGCGCCTGCACCTCCAGCGCGTCGGCGGCGTCCTGCACCAGCCGCGTGGCGAAGGCGGCGGCGGTCGGGTCGGCGCCGCCGCCGATATCGGGAATGATCGCCCGCAGCGAGCGCGGCATGGCGATGGTCGCGTGTTCGGCAATCGTCATCGGCAGGAACCTCCGCCGGATGTGAAGGCAACAGGCGTGCCAAGCTGGCGGCAACGCGGTGGCGCGCCTATCTTCGTCGTCGCCCCCATCGTGGACGCTGTCATGGTCCGTCTGTTCATCGCCGCCCTTGCTGTTGCGTTCTGCCTGCCCGCCGTCGCCGCCGAGAACCTCGCCTCCCACCGCGCGCTCTACCGCCTCACGCTGGACCCGCAGCGGGGGCAGGGGCTGGCCGCGGCCGAGGGCACCATGGCTTTCGAGGTTCTGGACGCCTGCGAGGGCTGGGCCGTGCGCCAGCGCCTGATGCTGAAGATGACGGCGCGGGACGGGCAGGAGACCGAGATGGTCTCCGAGTACGCGACCTTCGAGAGCAAGGACGGGCAGACCCTGCGCTTCCGGCTGCGGCAGAGCTCGCAGGGCGCGGTCAGCCTGGAGGTGGCCGGCCAGGCCACGCTCGGGCGGGACGGTGCGCCCGGCGAGGCCCGGTACACTTTGCCGGCCGAGGACATCCGCCCGCTGCCGCCCGGCACACTTTTCCCGCAGGCCCATACGCTGGCGGCGATCGCGGCCGCGCGGCGCGGCGACCGCATCATGGCGCTGCCGCTGTTCGACGGAACCAGCCCGGACGGCGCGCAGGAATCGACCACCACCATCATCTCCGCCGCCCCCGCCCGGCCGGTGGAGCGCTTCCCGGCGCTGTCCCCGCTCGCCTCCTGGCGGATGAGCGTCGCCTTCTTCGAGGCCGGCGCCGCGGCGACCGGCGCGCCCGACTACGAGGTGGCGCTGCGCTACTGGGAGAACGGCGTGGCGGACGAGCTGAAGATGGATTTCGGCGACTTCGCCGTGGACGGGAAGATGGTGGAGTTCGAACTCATCCCCGGTGGCTGCTGAGGCATCTGGAGCCGCGTCGGCCCTCTCCCGCCGCGCGGGAGAGGGGGATTCTCCGCGGCACGGGTCAGCCCCCCAGCAATCCCTCGCGCGCGAATGAGGTGACACGTCCCGCGCCGACGATGATGTGGTCGTGCAGGCGGATGCCGAAGATGTCCGCCGCCGACTTCAGCTCCCGCGTCATCTCGATGTCGGCGCGCGATGGCGTGGGGTCGCCGCTGGGATGGTTGTGGACCACGATCAGCGCGGTCGCCTTCAGCTCGATGGCGCGGCCGATCACCTCGCGCGGATAGACCGGCGTGTGGTTCACGGTGCCGCGACCCTGCTCCTCGTCGGCGAGCAGCCGGTTGCGCGTGTCGAAATACAGCACCCGCACCTGCTCGATGCGGGCCGACCGGAACACCGCGTCCACATAGGCGATCAGCGCATCCCAGTTCGCGAGCAGCGGCTTTTCCTTCACCGCCGCGCTGGCGAGCCGCAGCGAGGCCGCGTGCACGATGCGCATGGCGGCCGCGGCCCCGTCGCCCACACCCTCCACCTCCGTCAGCTCGCCGGCCGGCGCGGTGAGCACGCCCGCGAAGGAGCCGAAGCGCGCGATCAGCGCCTTGGCGATCGGCTTGGTGTCCTTGCGGGGGATGCCGAGGAACAGCACCGCCTCCAGCATCTCGTGGTCGGACAGCGCGCCGGGCCCGGCCTGGAACAGCCGCGCGCGCAGCCGTTCGCGGTGGCCTTCATTGCCGACCGGGCTCGCGCCGGCCTCCGGCCCGGCGATGATGCCGAACAGCCCCGAGCTTTCCTGCAAGCCACGACGTGGACGCGCCATGCCGCGCAGGTATCACAACCTGCGGGTGAATAAAGTATCCGTCGAACAGCGCGCGGTGGAGGAGGGAGGTCAGTCCGCCGTGTAAGGCGGCTTGTCGAGCCCGGCGGGGGAGTAGGTGAACACCTCCACCCCGTCCTCGGTCACGCCGACCATATGCTCGAACTGCGCCGACAGGCTGCGGTCGCGGGTGACCGCGGTCCAGCCGTCGTCGAGCACCTTCACCTCCGGCCGCCCGGCATTCACCATCGGCTCGACGGTGAAGAACATGCCCGGCCGCAGCGTCGGGCCTTCGCCCGGCCGGCCGAAATGCAGCACGTTCGGCGGCTCGTGGAAGCGCCGGCCGATGCCGTGGCCGCAGAAATCGCGCACCACGGAGAAGCGGTGCCGCTCCACGTAGCTCTGGATGGCGTGGCCGATGTCGCCGAGCGTCGCGCCCGGGCGGATCGCGCGCACGCCGCGCATCATCGCCTCGTGCGTCACGTCGATCAGCAGCCGCGCGCGGGTGGACGGGGTGCCGGCCACGTACATGCGGCTGGTGTCGCCGTGCCAGCCGTCGAGGATGACGGTGACGTCGATGTTGACGATATCCCCGTCCTCCAGCCGCCGCTCGCCGGGGATGCCGTGGCAGACGACGTGGTTGATCGAGGTGCAGGACGACTTGGTGTAGCCGCGGTAGCCCAGCGTGGCCGGAACCGCGCCGTGGCCCACGATGTAATCGTGGATCAGCCGGTCGATCTCGCCGGTGGTGATGCCGGGCACGATATGGGGGGTGATGAAGTCAAGCGTTTCGGCGGCCAGGCGGCCAGCCGCGCGCATGCCGACGAAATCCGCCGGCGTGTGCAGCGTGATACGCCGCGATTCCGTCCCGCCGTCCATCAGCCTCGAAGCTCCGCATCCGCCATGGCCAAGTCAAAATGCGCAACCGATCCGTCCGGCGCAAGGCCGCCGGCTTGCCGGAAACGGGACGGCAGGGGCCTACTGCACGCATGATCGTGGATATGCATACCCATGCCGGACGCGATCCGGGCAGCGGAGCCGGGTGGAATCCGCTGCCGGGCCCGCTCGCCAGCATGCGTCCGGCGGGCGTGGCGGCGGCCGTGGTCGCGGCGATCCCCGATGCCACCGTGATCCGCCGCCACCCGGTGCTGCGCCGGATCGAGCAGGTCCGGGACCCACGCCCCGGCGAGTGCTGGGCGACCACGCTCGCCCATCTGGACGCGATCGCGGCGAGCGCCCCGCGCCTCGCCCGCGAGCCCGCCGAGATCAGGGACGACGATCCGGCCGTGGTGCTGGCGGTGGAGGGTTGCGACGGGCTGGAAGGCGGGCTCGACCGGCTGGAGGAGCTGGCTGCGCGCGGCGTGCGGAGCATGCAGTTCGTGCACTATCGTGTGAACGAGACCGGCGACATCCAGACCGCCCCCGACGTGCATGGCGGGCTGACCGCGTTCGGCGCCGACGTGGTGCGGCGGATGAACGCGCTCGGCATCATCCCCGACGTCGCCCACTGCACGGCGGCGACGGCGAAGGGCGTGTGCGACGCCTCCGCCAAGCCGGTCCTCTGCACCCACGCCAACCTGCAGGACGCATCCGGCCATCCGCGCTTCATCTCCCCCGACTACGCGCGGCGGGTGGCGGACACGGGCGGGGTGATCGGCGCCTGGATCGCGGTGCTGTGGGACCGGCCGTGGGAGAGCTTCATCGACCACCTGTTCCGCCTGGTCGATGCGGTCGGCGTGGATCATGTCGGCATCGGCACCGACATGCCCGTCGCCGCGGCGGAGAAGGCGATGCCCGATTTCGCCCGCCACGCCGATATCCCGGCGGCCCTCGCGACCCGCGGCCTCGCGCCGGCGGAGGTCGCGGCGATCTGCGGCGGCAACTGGCTGCGGGTCTTCGCCGCGACGCGCGCGACGTGAAGGTCCTGCTGATCGAGGACGACCGCGCCACCGCGGATTACGTCGCCCAGGGGCTGAAGGAGGCCGGCCATGCGGTGGATGTCGCGCGGACCGGCCGGGACGGGCTGTTCCTGGCCGCCTCCGAACCTTACGACGTGATCGTCTCCGACCGCATGCTGCCCGGCCCGGACGGGCTGACCATCGTGCGCACGCTGCGCGCATCGGGCATCGCCACGCCGGTCCTGATGCTGACCGCGCTCGCCGACGTGGAGCGGCGGGTGGAGGGGCTGGATGCCGGCGCGGACGACTACCTCGCCAAGCCTTTCGCCTTCAGCGAGCTGCGCGCCCGCGTCGCGGCACTCGCCCGTCGCCCTGCCGCGCCCGCGGCCGAGGCCACGTCGCTGCGGGTCGCCGATCTGGAGATGGACCTGCTGCGGCGCACCGTCCGGCGCGGGGAGCGGGGGGTGGAACTGCTGCCCACCGAATGGCGGCTGCTGGAATACCTGATGCGCCATCCCGGCCAGGTGCTGACCAAGACGATGCTTCTGGAGAAGGTCTGGGACTTCAACTTCGATCCCTCCACCAACATCGTCGAGGTGCATGTCAGCCGGCTGCGCAAGAAGATCGACGCGGAGGGCGAACCGCCGCTGATCCGCACCATCCGCGGCGCGGGATACGTGCTTGGCCCGCCCGGCTGACCTGCTGCGCAGCTACACGCTGCGCACCGCGATCCTCACCGCCTGCATGGTGCTGCTGGTGGCCGGCCTCGGGATGGGGTTCGGCTACTGGCGCAGCGAGCGGGTGCTGCGCGACAACCTCGACGCCGCGTTGCGCGCCGAGGCGGAGGGGCTGGTCGCGATCCAGCGCGGGTTCGGCACGCAGGCGCTGGCGGCGGAGGTCGCCCAGCGGGCGCGGCTGCGCTCGGGCTCGGCCATCGTCGCGGCACTCCAGACGCTGGACGGGCGGCGCATCGCGGGCGCGCAGCTCGATCTGCCGCCGGCGCTGATCGGCTTCGATTCCATCCCCAGCCCGTCCTCCGGCCAGCTCCGCGCGCTGGGGCTGGTAGTGCCGGGCGGGCTTAACCTCGTGGTGGCGGCCGAGACCCGCGCGGTGCTCGATACCGCCGCCACGCTGTCGCAGAGCCTGATGCTCGCCGGCGTCGCGGCCGTGGTCCTCGCCCCGCTGTTCGGCCTGTGGATGGCGCGGCGGACGGAGCGGCGGCTGGCGGCGGTCTCGGCGGAGACCGGGCTGGCGATCGGCAGCGACCTGTCCCGCCGGCTGCCGCTCTCCGGCGCCGGCGACGAGTTCGACCGGCTGGCGGGCACGATCAACCGCGCGCTCGACCGGTTGCAGGCTCAGGTCGCCGGGCTGCGGCAGGTGACGGACGACGTCGCCCACGACCTGCGCAGCCCGCTGTCGCGGCTGCGGCAGAAGCTGGAGGCCGCGCTGGTCCGCGCCCGCGCGCCGGAGGCGGACCAGGCGACGCTGGAGGAGGCGCTGGCGGAGCTGGACGGCGTCCTCGCCACCTTCGCGGCGATGTTGCGGCTGGCGCGGCTGGAGGCACGCACCGAGGCGCCGACCGAACAGGTGGACCTGTCCGCGCTGGTGGCCGGCATGGTCGAGACCTACGCGCCCATCGCCGAGGATCAGGGCAAGACCCTCGTCGCGGAGATCGCGCCGGATCAGGCGATCCTGGGCGATGCGGCCCTGCTGCGGCAGGCGCTCGCGAACCTGATCGAGAACGCGCTGCTGCACGGCGGCCGGACCGTGCGTGTGATGCTGGCCGCCGGCGCCGTCCTGTCCGTGGCCGATGACGGGCCGGGGATCGCGCCCGCGGACCGGGGGCGCGTGCTGCAGCGCTTCGTCCGCCTCGACACGGCGCGGGAGACGCCGGGCACCGGGCTCGGCCTCGCTCTGGTGGCCGCGGTGGCGCGGCTGCACGGCACCGCGCCGGTGCTGGAGGATGCCGGGCCGGGGCTCCGCGCGACGCTGGACCTCTCCGCCGCCGCGCGAAGCTGACAAACGCTTCAGCTTCAGGTCCGCCCGCCGCCAGCATCGGCGCGGCAGTCTCCGGGTCACCGAAACCCCACCCGGAGAAGCTCCGCATGACGTCTTCCAAGTCTTCCCGCCGCCGCGGTGCGCTGCTGGGCCTGCTGCTCGGCACCACCGCGCTCGTCGGCGTCGCCATCGCGCAGCCGCCCGCGCAGGCGCAGGGCGATACGCGCATCGCCCCCGTCGCCGCCGCGGCTCCGACCCAGGGCTTCGCGCCGCTGGTGCAGCGGGTGAAGCCGGCGGTGGTGACCATCACCTCGTCCGAGATCGTGCGTGCCGGCAACGAGGACGGCACGCCCTTCCGCATCCCCGGCATGCCGCAGCAGCGCGAGCGCAACGCCCGCGGCCTCGGCTCCGGCTTCATCGTCGATGCGGACGGCCACATCGTGACCAACAACCACGTCATCGACGGCGCGCGGAAGGTGACCGTGACGCTGGAGGACGGCACCGAGCTTGCCGCCCGCGTCGTCGGCCGCGATCCGCGCACCGACATCGCGCTGCTGAAGGTCGAGGCTGGCAAGGCGCTGCCGCATGTGACGCTGGGCGACTCCGATGCCGCGCAGCCGGGCGACTGGGTGGTGGCCGTCGGCAACCCGTTCGGCCTCGGCGGCACGGTGACGGCGGGCGTCGTCTCCGCCCGCGGCCGCACCATCGGCGCCGGCCCGTATGACGACTTCCTGCAGGTCGATGCGCCCATCAACCGGGGCAACTCGGGCGGGCCGCTGTTCGCCCAGGACGGCAGCGTGATCGGCGTGAACACGGCGATCTACAGCCCCACCGGCGGTTCCGTCGGCATCGGCTTCGCGGTGCCGTCGAACATGGTCAAGAAGGTCGTCGCCCAGCTCGAGGCGAACGGCAAGGTGGAGCGCGGCTTCCTCGGCGTGTCCACGCAGCCCGTGGATGCGGCGATGGCCGCGGCGCTGAAGCTGCCGCAGGTCGGCGGCGCGCTGGTGGCCGAGGTCACCGCCGACAGCCCGGCCGCGAAGGCGGGCATGGAGCCGGGCGACGTGATCGTCGCGGTCGATGGCCAGAAGATCGCCGACGGCCGGGCGCTGGCCCGCGTGGTCGCCGACATCGCCCCGGGCAAGGAGACGAAGATCACCGTCCGCCGCGATGCCGCCGAGCGTGAGCTGGCGGTGCAGGTGGCGGCCCAGCCGGACGCCGACCGCACCGTGACCGCCGATGCCGGCGAGGCGCATGGCCGCAAGCTCGGCGTCGCGCTGGCCCCGATCACCCCGCAGGCGCGCCGCGCGCTCGGCCTGGGTGAGGAGCTGAAGGGCACGGTGATCGCCGAGGTCGCCGAGGGCTCACCGGCCCAGGATGCGGGTCTGCGCGCCGGCGACGTGATCGTCGCGGTCGGCCAGACCCCGGTCGAGAACCCCGAGCAGGCCACCCGGGCGATCCGCGCCGGGCTCGGCAAGGGCAGCAGCGTCGCGCTGCGCATTCTCCGCGACGGGCGCAGCGCCTTCGTGGCGGTCGATACCGCCAAGGGCTGAGCCCGTAAGGAGGGGGAGCGGAGGGGCGGCGGAGGGAGCGATCCCTCCGCCGAACCCGCGTTTGCTCTGGCCGTCCTGTATCAGGCGGCGCTTTGCTGCAGGACTTCTTCGACCACGTCCGGATGGCGCTGGATGATCAGAAGCAGCACGCGTGCGGCTGCTTCCGGCCGGCGCCGGCCCTGTTCCCAGTCCCGCACGGTGGCTGCGGGAAACCCGTAGCGCGCCGCGAACGCCGCCTGCGACAGATTGGTCCTCCGGCGGATGGCGCGCACATCGACATCCTCCGGCACATGCACGACGAAGCCTGCCGTGGCCTCGCCGCGTGCGAAGGCGCGGGCGTTGCGGGCGCTCCGCAGCAGCTTGCTACCGACCGTGGACATGGATCCGAACTCCCTTTCTGTAGTCGTCGGCCAGTCCTGCGAGCTCGCGCCGCAACTCGTTGCGCTCCGCCTGCGAGATATCGACCCGGACCGACTTGGCCAGGGCTGCGAGCAGGAAGATCGGCACATCCTGCCCGCCGAAGTAGAAGATCACCCGGTATCCGCCGCTCTTGCCCTTGTTGCCCCGGCCGAACCGGAGTTTCCGCGCACCGCCCGTGCCCGGGATCATATCGCCGGCCAGCGGAGCGGCGGCGAGGGTGTCCACCACATGCTTCCGCTCGCTGTCGGTCATGCCGAGATCCCTGGCATCGGCCAGATAGTCGGGTGTTTCGACGACCGCCTGCATGCCCAGTCTATACGGCAATGCCGCACATGCCACAAGCAAACATACGGCATTGCCGGATATCTGCCGGGCGAGAACGGCGGGGGGACGAGCGGACCGCCTCGCCCACGGCAACCCTGCCGCGCGCATGGCGAAGCTGGACTCGGGACCCGGCTGCCTTTAGACGCCCCGGCTTCCTGTGAACGCGGGAGGGATACGGCTGTGCCGTGTCCCGCATGCACCGCGGTCTCCCATATGCCCAAGGAGGGGCGGGGGAATTGGCAAAGAAGGTCGTCGGCTACATCAAGCTGCAGATCCCCGCCGGCAAGGCGAATCCCTCGCCGCCGGTCGGCCCCGCGCTCGGTCAGCGCGGACTGAACATCATGCAGTTCTGCAAGGAATTCAACGCGGCGACGCAGCAGATGGAGCCCGGGATGCCGATCCCCGTGGTCATCACCGCGTTCGCCGACCGCACCTTCACCTTCATCACCAAGACGCCGCCGAACACCTACTTCCTCAAGAAGGCGGCGAAGATGGACAAGGGCTCGAACGCGCCGGGCAAGGCCGCGCCCGTGGGCCGGATCACCACCGCCCAGCTCCGCGAGATCGCCAAATCCAAGATGGTGGACATGAACGCCGCGAGCGAGGAGGCGGCCGTGCGCATGCTGGCCGGATCCGCCCGCTCGATGGGCCTCACCGTGGTGGAGGGCTGATCCGATGGCCAAGCGCATGAAGGCCCTGCAGGCCACCGTGGACGCCGCGAAGCTCTATCCGCTCACCGAGGCGGTCGCGCTGGTGCGCGGCAACGCCAAGGCCAAGTTCGACGAGACCATCGAGATCGCGATGAACCTCGGCATCGACCCGCGCCACGCCGACCAGATGGTCCGCGGCCTGGTGACGCTGCCGGCCGGCACCGGCAAGACCGTCCGCGTGGCCGTGTTCGCCCGCGGCCCGAAGGCCGAGGAAGCGAAGGCGGCCGGGGCCGACGTGGTCGGCGCCGACGACCTCGCCGAGCAGGTGACCAACGGCCAGATCGATTTCGACCGCTGCATCGCCACGCCCGACATGATGGCGCTGGTGGGCCGGCTGGGTAAGGTGCTCGGCCCGCGCGGCCTGATGCCGAACCCCAAGCTCGGCACCGTGACCATGGACGTGAAGGGCGCGGTTTCCGCGGCCAAGGGCGGCCAGGTGGAGTTCCGCGCCGAGAAGGCCGGCGTCGTGCACGCCGGCATCGGCAAGGCCTCCTTCCCCGACGACAAGCTGCTGGAGAACGCGCGCGCCTTCATCGACGCGATCCAGAAGGCCAAGCCCACGGGGGCCAAGGGCACCTATCTGAAGAAGCTCGCGCTCAGCTCCACCATGGGGCCGGGCGTGCGGGTGGACGTCGGCTCGATCGGGGTCTGACGGAAGCCTGAAGGATACGGGGGGCAACCCCCGGGCAGGGCGGTCCTCCGGGGCCGCCCGACCTGTCCGAGACCGCGCGTGACCCGGTGCCGAGGTGCCGGGACCTAAGGGAGGGAGACCTCCGCGGGCGGGAGACGGGGAATGCCATGGATTTCCGCTTCCGCCCGCACGGGCGGCGGCGGCGCCTTGGTGGTTCCAGTCGGGCAGGCGAACCGGACCGTGTCGGTCACCGCCCGCCAGGGCGTTTCCGGCCCGGTCCATGGGCGCAACCGGCCGCGCGGCTTCCAAACCCGCACGGCCAGACGAAGAGGTAGAGCGTGGACCGGAGCGAAAAGCGCGAACTCGTCGCTGAGCTCGGGCAGGCTTTTGCCCAGACGTCCATCGTCGTCGTCACCCGCAACGAAGGGTTGAACGCCGCCGATGTGACTGTCCTGCGGCAGAAGATGCGCGCCGCCGGGGTGACCTTCCGGGTCGCCAAGAACCGGCTGGCCACACTCGCCCTCGACGGCACCCGCTTCGACGGCCTCAAGCCGCTGCTGAAGGGCCCGACCGCGCTTGCGTGGTCGGCTGACCCGGTTGCCGCGGCGAAGGTCGCCGTCGAGTTCGCCAAGACCAACGAAAAGCTCGTCGTCCTCGGCGGCGCTCTCGGCACCCAGGTGCTGAACGTCGACGGGGTGAAGGCGCTCGCTGAGCTGCCTTCGCTCGACGCGCTGCGCGCCAAGCTCCTCGGCCTGCTGCAGGCCCCGGCCACCAAGGTGGCGGGCGTCCTGCAGGCTCCGGCCGGCCAGCTTGCGCGGGTCTTCGGCGCCTACGCCAAGAAGGATGCGGCGTAGGGCGGTGGCCCTGACGGGCGATTGACAAAGCGTGAACAGCCCCGGGTTCGCCGGGGTTGCATGGAACCACACCAAGGCTTATTTGGCGGAGTACACGAAAATGGCGGATTTGGCGAAGCTGGTCGATGAGCTCTCGGGCCTGACTGTGCTCGAGGCGGCGGAGCTGTCGAAGCTTCTCGAGGAGAAGTGGGGCGTCTCTGCGGCTGCCCCGGTGGCGGTCGCGGCTGCTCCGGCGGCCGGTGGCGCTGCGGCCCCGGCGGCCGAAGTGCAGACGGAGTTCACTGTCATCCTGGCCAAGGCCGGTGACAAGAAGATCAACGTCATCAAGGAGATCCGGACCATCACGGGCCTGGGCCTGAAGGAGGCCAAGGACCTGGTGGAAGGCGCGCCGAAGACCGTGAAGGAAGGCGTGAACAAGGACGAGGCGGACAAGATCAAGAAGGTGCTCGAGGACAACGGCGCGAGCGTCGAGATCAAGTAACGCCTGTCCGGCCTCGCCCCGCTCGGCGGGGCCGGGACATGACCGGGTCGGCCGCGAGGCGACCCGGACTGGAATGGGGAGGCGGGTGGGATCCGGGGTCCGGATGCCGCCCGCATTCCTGTTGATGCGGCAGGGCGGTGCCCCCTGCCCGACCGGGGGACGGGTCGGGATGGCGACGGCGGCCGGCGATGTGCCGGCGAAGGCGGCGGGCAAGGACGGGCGATGAACGCGATCAACGGCAGTTTCACGGGCAAGAAGCGGATCCGCAAGAGCTTTGGGCGCATTCCCGAAGTCGCGCCGATGCCCAACCTGATCGATGTGCAGCGGGCGTCCTACGAGACGTTCCTGCAGATGAACGTGGGCCCGGATTCGCGCACCCAGACCGGGCTGCAGGAAGTCTTCAAGTCGGTCTTCCCGATCGACGATTTCGCCGGCCGCGGCCGGCTGGAATTCGTCAACTACGAGCTGGAAGAGCCGAAATACGACGTCGAGGAGTGCATCCAGCGCGGGCTGACCTATGCCGCCCCGCTCAAGGTCGTGCTGCGCCTGATCGTCTGGGACGTGGACGAGGACACCGGCGCGCGGTCCATCCGCGATATCAAGGAACAGCCGGTCTACATGGGCGACATGCCGCTCATGACCGATAACGGCACGTTCATCATCAACGGCACCGAGCGCGTCATCGTCTCCCAGATGCACCGCTCCCCGGGCGTGTTCTTCGACCACGACAAGGGCAAGACGCACAGCAGCGGCAAGTACCTCTTCGCCGCGCGCGTGATCCCCTATCGCGGCTCCTGGCTCGATTTCGAGTTCGACAGCAAGGACCTCGTCTACGTCCGCATCGACCGCAAGCGGAAGCTGCCGGTCACCACGCTGCTGTACGCGCTGGAGAGTGCGGCGACCGAGGCGCTGCGCGACGCCCGCGCCGCCAAGGGCGAGCAGGTCGAGCCGGGCGAGATCAAGGGCATGGATGCCGAGGAGATCCTCTCGGTGTTCTACGGCCGCGTGATCTTCAAGCGCGGCGACAAGGGCTGGGCGCGTCCGTTCGACCCCGAGGCGTTCAAGGGCGTGAAGCTGATCGACCCGCTGGTCGATGCGCGCACCGGCACCGAGGTCGCGGCGGCCGGCGACAAGATGACCCCGCGCGCGGCGCGCAAGATCGCCGAGGGCGGCACCACCGAGGTGCTGGTCGGCCGCGCCGACCTGCTCGGCCGCTTCGTCGCCGAGGACATGGTCAACTACGAGACCGGCGAGATCTGGGCCGAGGCGGGCGAGGAGATCACTGAGCCGCTGCTGGCCGGGCTGGAAGAGGCCGGCATCGACACGCTGGCCACGCTCGCGATCGGCTCCGACCGCGGCCCGTGGCTGCGCAACACGCTGAAGCTGGACAAGAACGGCAGCCGCGAGGAGGCGCTGTTCGACATCTACCGCGTGATGCGCCCGGGCGAGCCGCCGACGCTGGAGACGGCCGAGTCGCTGTTCCGCGGCCTGTTCTTCGACTCCGACCGCTACGACCTGTCCGCGGTCGGCCGCGTGAAGATGAACATGCGGCTCGGCATCTCCGCCGAGGAGGCGCCGGACACGCTGCGCACGCTGCGCAAGCAGGACATCCTGCGCACCGTCAAGACGATGTGCGAGTTGAAGGACGGGCGCGGCCAGATCGACGACATCGACAACCTCGGCAACCGCCGGGTGCGTTCGGTCGGCGAGCTGATGGAGAACCAGTACCGCGTCGGCCTGCTGCGCATGGAGCGTGCGATCCGCGAGCGCATGGGCTCGGTGGATATCGACACGGTCATGCCGCACGACCTGATCAACGCGAAGCCCGCGGCGGCGGCGGTGCGCGAGTTCTTCGGCTCCTCGCAGCTCAGCCAGTTCATGGACCAGACCAACCCGCTGAGCGAGGTGACGCACAAGCGCCGCCTGTCCGCGCTTGGCCCGGGCGGCCTGACCCGCGAGCGTGCCGGCTTCGAGGTGCGCGACGTGCACCCGACGCATTACGGCCGCATCTGCCCGATCGAGACGCCGGAAGGCCCGAACATCGGCCTGATCAACTCGCTCGCCACCTTCGCGCGGGTGAACAAGTACGGCTTCATCGAGACACCCTACCGCCTCGTCCGCGACGGGCAGGTGCAGGGCGAGCCGCGCTACCTCTCCGCCATGGAGGAGGAGAAGCTGATCGTCGCCCAGGCCGACGCGCCGATGACGACGGACGGCAAGTTCACGCGCGAGTTGGTCTCGGTGCGGCAGGCGGGCGACTTCCGCCTGGTGCCGCCGGATCAGGTCACCGCCATCGACGTGTCGCCGCGCCAGCTCGTCTCGGTGGCGGCCGCGCTGATCCCGTTCCTCGAGAACGACGACGCGAACCGCGCGCTGATGGGCTCGAACATGCAGCGCCAGGCGGTGCCGCTGATCCGTTCCGACGCGCCGCTGGTGGGCACGGGCATGGAAGCCGCGGTCGCGCGCGACTCGGGCGCGACCATCGTCGCCCGCCGCCGCGGCGTGGTGGACCAGATCGACGGCGCGCGCATCGTCGTGCGCGCCACCGAGGACGACGAGACCACCAAGGGCGTCGACATCTACCGGCTGCGCAAGTTCATGCGCTCCAACCAGTCCACCTGCATCAACCAGCGTCCGCTGGTGCGCGTGGGCGACACGGTGGCCGAGGGCGACATCATCGCCGACGGTCCGTCGACGGAGCTGGGCGAGCTGGCGCTGGGCCGGAACATCCTGTGCGCGTTCATGCCCTGGAACGGCTACAACTTCGAGGACTCCATCCTCATCAGCGAGCGCATCGCCCGCGACGACGTCTTCACCTCGATTCACATCGAGGAGTTCGAGGTGATGGCCCGCGATACCAAGCTGGGCCAGGAGGAAATCACCCGCGACATCCCGAACGTGGGTGAGGAGGCGCTGCGCAACCTCGACGAGGCCGGCATCGTCTACATCGGCGCCGAGGTGAACCCCGGCGACATCCTCGTCGGCAAGGTGACGCCGAAGGGCGAGAGCCCGATGACGCCGGAGGAGAAGCTGCTCCGCGCCATCTTTGGCGAGAAGGCGTCCGACGTGCGCGACACGTCGCTGCGCCTGCCGCCGGGCGTGACCGGGACCATCGTGGACGTGCGCGTCTTCTCCCGCCGTGGCGTGGACAAGGACGAGCGCGCGATGGCGATCGAGCGCGCCGAGATCGAGCGTCTGGCCAAGGACCGCGACGACGAGAAGGCGATCCAGGAGCGGTCGTTCCTCGGCCGGCTGCGCGAGAAGCTGCTCAACCGGAAGGCGGCGGGCGGCTTCAAGGGCATCAAGGCCGGCACGGTGCTGACCGACGAGGTGCTGTCCGAGCATCCGCGCGGCGCGTGGCGTCACATCGGCGTTTCGGAAGACTCCGTGATGGCCGAGATCGAGACGCTGAAGCGCGAGTTCGACGCCGCCGTCGACAAGCTGCAGAAGCGCTTCGAGTCGAAGGTGGACAAGCTGCAGCGCGGCGACGAGCTGCCGCCCGGCGTGATGAAGATGGTCAAGGTCTTCGTCGCGGTGAAGCGCAAGCTGCAGCCCGGCGACAAGATGGCCGGCCGCCACGGCAACAAGGGCGTCGTCTCCCGCGTCGTGCCGGTGGAGGACATGCCGTTCCTGGAGGACGGTCGGTCCGTCGATCTGGTGCTGAACCCGCTCGGCGTGCCGAGCCGCATGAACGTCGGCCAGATCCTGGAGACGCACATGGGCTGGGCCTGCGCGGCCCTCGGCCAGCAGATCGGCGAGCTGGTGGACGAATACGCCCGCACGGGTGCCGCGCGGCAGGAACTGCTCGACAAGCTCAGGAACGTCTACGGCGAGGAGGTCTTCCGCCGCGAGATCTCCCAGATGAGCACCGAGCAGCTCACCGAGCTGTGCGCCAACATCCGCAAGGGCGTGCCCATCGCCACCCCGGTGTTCGACGGCGCGCTGCCGTCCGACATCGAGGAGATGCTCGGCAAGGCGGGGCTGGATATCTCCGGCCAGGTGACGCTGACGGACGGCCGCTCCGGCGAACCGTTCGAGCGCAAGGTGACGGTCGGCTACATCTACATGCTGAAGCTGCACCACCTGGTGGACGACAAGATCCACGCCCGCTCCATCGGCCCGTACTCGCTCGTCACCCAGCAGCCGCTGGGCGGCAAGGCGCAGTTCGGCGGCCAGCGTTTCGGCGAAATGGAAATGTGGGCGCTGGAAGCCTACGGCGCGGCCTACACCATGCAGGAAATGCTGACGGTGAAGTCCGACGACGTGCAGGGCCGCAACCAGATGTACAAGAACATCGTCGACGGCGAGTACGAGATGGTCGCCGGCATGCCGGAATCCTTCAACGTGTTGGTGAAGGAAATCCGTTCGCTGGCGATCAACATGGAGCTTGAGGAGCACTGAGGCGGCGCGCGCGGGGAGGGCAAGGCCCTTCCCGCGGGACACCAGCCCCGGCTCGATCATCCTCATCCCTGGAGACAGACATGAAAGACTTGCTCAACCTCTTCAACCAGCAGCGCCCGGCGCTCGATTTCGACGCGATCAAGATCGCGCTGGCCTCGCCCGACCTGATCCGTTCGTGGTCGTTCGGCGAAGTGAAGAAGCCCGAAACCATTAACTACCGTACCTTCAAGCCCGAGCGTGACGGCCTGTTCTGCGCCGCCATCTTCGGACCGATCAAGGACTACGAGTGCCTGTGCGGCAAGTACAAGCGCATGAAGCACCGTGGCGTGGTCTGCGAGAAGTGCGGCACCGAAGTCACGCTGGCCAAGGTGCGCCGCGAGCGCATGGGCCACATCGACCTGGCGTCGCCGGTCGCGCACATCTGGTTCCTCAAGTCGCTGCCCTCGCGCATCGGCCTGATGCTGGACATGACCCTGCGCGACATCGAGCGCATCCTGTACTTCGAGGCGTTCGTGGTCACCGAGCCGGGCCTGACCCCGCTCGAGCGCGGCCAGCTGCTCAACGAAGAGCAGTACATGCAGATGCGCCAGGAACACGGCGACGACTTCGACGCCGCGATGGGCGCCGAGGCCGTGTTCGACCTGCTGCGCACGATCGACCTGCAGGCCGAGATGGTGCGCCTGAAGGAAGAGATCGCATCGACCGGTTCGGAGACCAAGCTCAAGCGCCTCACCAAGCGCATCAAGCTGGTCGAGGCCTTCCTCGAGTCGGGCAACCGTCCCGAGTGGATGGTCATGACCGTGCTGCCGGTGCTGCCGCCGGACCTGCGTCCGCTGGTGCCGCTGGATGGTGGCCGCTTCGCGACCTCCGACCTCAACGACCTGTACCGCCGCGTCATCAACCGCAACAACCGCTTGCGTCGCCTGCTCGAACTCAACGCGCCCGACATCATCGTGCGCAACGAGAAGCGCATGCTGCAGGAATCGGTGGACGCGCTGATGGACAACGGCCGTCGCGGCCGTGCCATCACCGGCACCAACAAGCGCCCGCTCAAGTCGCTGGCCGACATGATCAAGGGCAAGCAGGGCCGCTTCCGCCAGAACCTGCTGGGCAAGCGCGTGGACTACTCGGGCCGTTCGGTCATCGTGGTCGGTCCCACCCTGCGCCTGCACGAGTGCGGCCTGCCGAAGAAGATGGCGCTGGAACTGTTCAAGCCGTTCGTGTTCGCCAAGCTGCAGCGTCGTGGCCTGGCCACCACCATCAAGGCCGCCAAGAAGCTGGTCGAGCGCGAAGAAGCCGAAGTCTGGGACATCCTGGAAGAGGTCATTCGTGAGCATCCGGTGCTGTTGAACCGTGCGCCCACGCTGCACCGCCTCGGCATCCAGGCGTTCGAGCCGGTGTTGATCGAAGGCAAGGCCATCCAGTTGCACCCGCTGGTCTGTACTGCGTTCAACGCCGACTTCGACGGTGACCAGATGGCCGTGCACGTGCCGCTCTCGCTGGAAGCCCAGCTGGAAGCGCGCGCGTTGATGATGTCGTCCAACAACATCCTGTCACCGGCCAACGGCGAGCCGATCATCGTGCCGTCGCAGGACGTGGTGCTGGGCCTGTACTACATGACCCGTGCACTGCAGAACAAGGCAGGCGAGGGCATGGTGTTCGCCAACATCGCCGAAGTGAAGCGCGCCTATGACAACCGCGCCGTGCAACTGCACGCCAAGGTCAAGGTCCGCATCAGCGAAACGGTGATCGACGAAGAGGGCGGCAAGCAGCGCCAGACCTCCATCATCGAGACCACCGTGGGCCGTGCCCTGCTGGCCGAGATCCTGCCGGAAGGCCTGCCGTTCGCGCTGGTCAACACCGAGTTGAACAAGAAAGCCATCAGCCGCCTGATCAACTCCTGCTACCGCCAGCTCGGCCTGAAGGACACCGTGGTGTTCGCCGACAAGCTGATGTACACCGGCTTCGCCTACGCTACCCGCGCCGGCGTGTCGATCGGCATCGACGACATGCTGATCCCGGACGAGAAGAAGGGCATCCTGACCGAAGCCGAAGCCGAAGTGCTGGAAATCCAGGAGCAGTACCAGAGCGGCCTGGTCACCGCCGGCGAGCGCTACAACAAGGTCGTGGACATCTGGTCGCGTACCAACGAGCGCATCGCGAAGGCGATGATGGACACCATCGGCACCGACAAGGTGGTCAACGCCAAGGGCGAGACCATCGACGAGAAGTCGATGAACTCGCTGTACATCATGGCCGACTCCGGTGCGCGTGGTTCGCAGGCACAGATCCGCCAGCTGGCCGGCATGCGCGGCCTGATGGCGCGTCCAGACGGCTCGATCATCGAGACGCCCATCAAGGCGAACTTCCGCGAAGGCCTGAACGTGCAGGAGTACTTCAACTCCACCCACGGTGCCCGTAAGGGTCTGGCCGATACCGCGCTGAAGACCGCGAACTCCGGTTACCTGACCCGTCGCCTGGTCGACGTGGCGCAGGACGTGGTGATCACCGAAGTCGACTGCGGCACGGTGCATGGCCTGACCATGACCCCGATCGTGGAAGGCGGCGACGTGGTCGAGCCGCTGCGCGAGCGCGTGCTGGGCCGCATCGTGGCCGAGGACGTGTTCCTGCCGGGCAACGACGAGGATCCCATCGTCACCCGCAACACCCTGCTGGACGAAGGCTGGGTGCAGAAGCTGGAAGACGCGGGCGTGCAGACCATCAAGGTGCGCTCCACCATCACCTGCGAATCCGAATTCGGCGTGTGCTCGCACTGCTACGGCCGTGACCTGGCCCGCGGCCACATCGTGAACATCGGCGAAGCGGTCGGCGTGATTGCCGCGCAGTCGATCGGTGAGCCGGGTACCCAGCTGACCATGCGTACGTTCCACATCGGTGGTGCGGCTTCGCGTGCGGCGGCAGTGGACAACATCACCGTCAAGACCACGGGTTCGGTCAAGTTCAACAACCTCAAGTTCGTCGAACACGCCGGTGGCCACCTGGTGGCCGTGTCGCGTTCGGGTGAACTGTCGGTCCTGGACGGCCATGGCCGTGAGCGCGAGCGCTACAAGCTGACCTACGGCGCCACCATCAACGCCAAGGACGGTGACGCCGTCACCGCTGGCCAGACCGTGGCCAACTGGGATCCGCACAACCACCCGATCGTGTCGGAAGTGGCCGGTTTCGTGCGCTTCGTCGATTTCGTCGACGGCATCACCGTGATCGAGAAGACCGACGAACTGACCGGCCTGGCGTCGCGTGAAATCACCGATCCCAAGCGTCGCGGTTCGGCGGGCAAGGACCTGCGTCCGGTCGTGCGCATCGTCGACAAGAACGGCAAGGACCTGTCCATCCCGGGCACCGACCTGCCGGCGCAGTACCTGTTGCCGCCGCGCTCCATCGTCAACCTGCAGGATGGTGCTGCGGTGGGCG
>JBBCJT010000179.1:0-27980 GCA_037190665.1 Rhodovastum atsumiense
TTGAGGGGGTGGGGTCTGGCGAGCGATTTGGAACAAGCACTTCCTGAAAGGAACCCGGGTCAAGGGGCCGGTGGCCCCTTGCGGGTGCAGGGCAGCGCCCTGCCGGGGCGTGGGGCAGAGCCCCGCCTCTCCCCCGGCCGCCTGTCAGATCATCCGACCGTGGCAGTGCTTGAACTTCTTGCCGCTGCCGCAGGGGCACGGTGCGTTGCGGGAGACGTTGCGCCAGGTCGCCGGATCGTTCGGATCCACAGCTTCGGCCCGCACGGGCGCCATCGCCGGGCGCATCGGCTCGCCGCCCGCCATGGCCATCTCCGCCTCGGCCATTTCCGGCGCGGGGTGGCTCTCGATCATCTGCGACTGGTCGTAGCTCATCGGCGGGGGCGGCGGGTCGTTGCGGATCTCCACCCGCATCAGCAGGCTGGTCACCCGCTCGCGCATGTCCGCCAGCATGGCGTTGAACAGCGCGAAAGCCTCGCTCTTGTACTCGTTCACCGGATCGCGCTGGCCATAGGCGCGCAGCCCGATGCCCTGGCGGAGCTGGTCGAGCGTGAGCAGATGCTCCTTCCAGATCTGGTCCATCACCTGGATCAGCAGCGACTTCTCGACCATGCGCATCAGGTCGGGACCGTAATTCGCAGCCTTGGCGGCGAGCACGCGGTCGGCCGCCTGCTCGATTCGCTCGCGCAGCACGGTCTCGTCGATCCCTTCCTCCTTCGCCCAGTCGGCGACCGGAAGATCGAGGTTCAGCACGCGCGCCACTTCGGCCTGCAGCCCCGCGGCGTCCCACTGCTCGGCATAGGCGTGCTCGGGGATGTGCTTGGCGACCATCTCGGCCGTGGTCTCGGCGCGCATCTCGGCGACCGTCTCGGCCACGTCCTCGGCCTTCATGAACTCGCGGCGCTGCGCGTAGACCTCGCGCCGCTGGTTGTTCATGACGTCGTCGTACTTGAGGATGTTCTTGCGGGTGTCGAAGTTGCGCGCCTCGACCTTCTTCTGAGCCCGCTCCAGCGCCTTGTTGATCCAGGGATGCACGATCGCCTCGCCGGGCTTCAGGCCCAGGCGCTGCAGCATCCCGCCCATCCGGTCGGACCCGAAGATGCGCATCAGGTCGTCTTCCAGCGACAGGAAGAAGCGGGACCCGCCCGGATCGCCCTGACGGCCCGAACGGCCGCGAAGCTGGTTGTCGATGCGGCGGCTCTCGTGCCGCTCGGTGCCGATCACGAACAGCCCGCCGGCGGCGCGCGCGATCTCCTTGCCCTGCGCGATCTCCTCGCGGATCTCGGCGATCCGGGCGTCGCGCTCCGGCCCTTCCGGGATGTCGGCGAGCTCCAGCTTCACGCGCATGTCGAAATTGCCGCCGAGCTGGATGTCGGTGCCGCGGCCGGCCATGTTGGTCGAGACCGTCACCGCGCCGGGCCGCCCGGCCTGGGAGACGATGCCGGCCTCCTGCTCGTGGAAGCGGGCGTTCAGCACGTTGTGGGGAATGCCGGCCTTCTTCATCAGGCCCGAGATCTGCTCGCTCTTCTCGATGCTGGTCGTGCCCACCAGCACCGGCTGGTTGCGGGCGCGGCATTCCTCGATCAGCTTGAGGACGGCCGTGTATTTCTCATCGACCGAGCGGTAGACCTCGTCGTCCTCGTCCTTGCGCGCCACCGGCGCGTTGGTCGGGATCTCCACCACTTCGAGCTTGTAGATCTCGGCGAACTCGTCGGCTTCCGTCATCGCCGTGCCGGTCATGCCGGCGAGCTTGGGGAACAGGCGGAAGTAGTTCTGGAAGGTGATCGACGCGAGCGTCTGGTTCTCGGGCTGGATGGTGACGTGTTCCTTCGCCTCCAGCGCCTGATGCAGACCCTCCGAATAGCGCCGGCCTTCCATCATGCGGCCGGTGAACTCGTCGATCAGCACCACCTTGTCCTGGCGGACGATATAGTCCACGTCGCGGGCGAACAGCGTGTGCGCGCGCAGGCTCTGCTGCACGTGGTGCAGGATGGTGATGTTGAAGATGTCGTAGAGGTTGCCCTCGGTCAGGATGCCGGCATCCCGCACCATCTGCTCCACCGTCTCCGACCCGTGCTCGGTCAGCGCGACGGTCTTGAACTTCTCATCCTTCTCGTAGGTCTCGGGGTCCTTCGCGAGGACCTTCACCACCTCGTCCACGCGGCGGTACAGGTCGGAGCTGTCCTCGGCCGGGCCGGAGATGATCAGCGGCGTCCGCGCCTCGTCGATCAGGATCGAGTCCACCTCGTCCACGATCGCGTAGAAGAAGTCCCGCTGGACCATCTCTTCCAGCCGGTACTTCATGTTGTCGCGCAGGTAGTCGAAGCCGAACTCGTTGTTGGTGCCGTAGGTGATGTCGGCGCGGTAGGCCGCCATCCGCTCGTTGTCCATCAGCCCGTGCACGATCACGCCGGTGGTCATGCCGAGGAAGCTGTAGATCCGCCCCATCCATTCGGCGTCGCGCGTGGCGAGGTAGTCGTTCACCGTGACCACGTGCACGCCCTTGCCGGCGAGCGCGTTGAGGTAGACCGGCAGGGTCGCGACCAGCGTCTTGCCTTCGCCGGTCTTCATCTCGGAGATCTTGCCCTCGTGCAGCACCATGCCGCCGATGAGCTGCACGTCGAAGTGCCGCAGCCCGAGCGTGCGCTTCGAGGCTTCCCGTACCGCGGCGAAGGCCTCGGGCAGCAGATCGTCCAGCGTCTCGCCCTTGGCCAGCCGCTCACGGAATTCGACGGTCTTTCCCCGCAGCGCCTCGTCGCTCAGCGCCGCGTACTCCGGCTCCAGCGCATTGATGGCGGGAACGCGGCGCTGATAGGACTTCAGCGCGCGCTCATTGGAAGAACCGAAGACGACGCGGGCGATGCGGGCGAGCATTGGCGGATTCCGGGCGTGACTCTGGACCGGCGGCCAAGGGACCACGCGGCTCGGGTCATGTAGGGTCCGCCCCCCGGCGGGTCAAATGACGGCGGCACCAGGCAGGGGCCCGCGCGGCGATCCGGGGATCACATTTTGCGCCGTGGGGCGGGCGGACGGCCCGCTAGAGCACGACCAGTCCGTGCAGCGGGATCGGCGAGGACGGCGGCTGCTGGCAGAGCCGCGGCCGGCGGTGTTTCGGAACCTCGGCGAGTCTGCCATGTCCGTGATGCCACATCCGCACCGTCTGCGAGAACGGCGCCGCCTGGGCGCCGATGGTTCCCCCCTCACCCCCGGCAAGCTGCGTGACGTTCGTCCTTGGGTCGCGCCAGACGCTGAACACCCAGCCGATCCTGTTCACGCTCGAGGTATCGAAGTAGCGGATCACGCCGTCATACCCGAACACCTCGCGCAGCAGCCGCTTCAGCGGCCGGCGGAAGCGGCTCTCCGCCGCGACGCTCTGCCCCGTCTTGCGCAGGGAGATCGAGCCCAGCAGGTAGAGTTCCGAGAAATTCGCGCCGAGCCGGTCGGTCACCACGCCCGCGATCGCCCGCAACTCCTCCCGCGTGGTGGCGATGGTGCAGTGGTATCCCGCTACCATGCCCTGCGGCGAGCCACGCAGGACCAGCGCCATGCAGCTCTGCACATTCGGGAAAACCAGCCCGTTGTTCACCGAGACATAGGATTCATCGAGCGTGTCGAACTCCACCCCGTCCGGCATGCGGGCATTCAGCCCGCCGCTGTAGCCGCTCATCCGTCCCTCCTCCCCATCGCTCAACCACAGGATGATTGAGGAGGCGGGCTCATTGCGCAACCCACACGTGCAGCCGCGTCAACCGGCCGTACCGCCCCGCTTGTCGGAACTCCCCCGGCGCGCCAGATTGCCCTCAATTCCGGAGACAACCCGATGCGCCTGCGCCTTTGGCTGGCTGCCGCTGCGGTCGCCGCCGCGCCCCTCCTTGCGCCCGCGCGCGCACAGATCACCTCGGCCGATCAGCCGGGTGACCCCGTCATCGCGCGGGTGGACGGGGAGCCGATTCGCCTGTCCGAGGTGGTGGCCGCTGCCCAGAACCTGCCCGACGAGGTGAAGGGCATGCCGCCGGCGATGCTGTTCCCGCTGCTGATCGACCAGATGATCAGCCAGCGCGTGCTGACGGACGCCGCCCGCAAGGCCGGGCTGGAGGATGACCCGGCGGTGAAGCGCCAGATCCGCGAGATGTCGGACCGGGTGCTGCAGAACGCCCTGATCCAGCGCGAGATCACCGGCAAGGTCACCGACGAGGCTGTCCGCGCGCGATACGACGCCGAGGTGGCGAGCCAGGCCGGCGAGCCCGAGATTCACGCCCGGCACATCCTGGTCACGACGGAAAGCGATGCCCGCTCGGCGATCGCCGCGCTGAAGGGCGGGGCCGATTTCGCCACGCTCGCGCGCGAGAAATCCACCGGGCCCGGCGCCCAGCAGGGCGGCGATCTCGGCTTCTTCAAGAAGGGCGACATGGTGCCCGAGTTCGCCGAGGCGGCGTTCGCCCTGCAGGAACCCGGCCAGATCACCGAGAACCCGGTCCGCTCTCCCTTCGGCTGGCACGTGATCCAGCTCGTCGCCCGCCGCACCGCCGCCCCGGCCCCCTTCGACGAGGTGAAGGAGGAGCTGCGCCAGCAGATGCTGGAGCGGAGCGTGCAGGAGGTGATCCAGAAGTACCGGGATGCGGCACAGGTCGAGCGGTTCAATCTCGACGGCACGCCGCTGCGGCGCTAAGGCGCGCCGCCATGGCCCAGCTTCCCGTCTCCCCGCTCGCCGTTCCGCTGCCCGACCTCGCGCCGCTGGCCGGCGTGCGTCTGGGCGTGGCCGAAGCCGGCATCCGCTACCGCAATCGCGCCGACCTGATGATGGCCGAGCTTGCGCCCGGCACCACGGTCGCGGGCGTGTTCACCCGCAACAAATGCCCCGGCGCGCCGGTGGACTGGGACCGCGCCGCGCTGAAGGGCGGGAAGGCCCGGGCGCTGGTGGTCAATGCCGGCAACGCCAACGTCTTCACCGGCCGCGCCGGCCGCGACGCGGTGAAGGCCACGGCCGAGGCCGCCGCCGCGCTGGTGGGCTGCAAGCCGAAGGAGGTCTTCGTCGCCTCCACCGGCGTGATCGGCGAGGTGCTGCCCCACGCGAAGCTGACGGCCGCGCTCCCTGCCCTGCACGGGTCGCTGGCCGAGGACGGCTGGGCGGGTGCGGCGCGCGGCATCATGACCACCGACACCTTTCCCAAGGGTGCGACGCGGACGGCGACGATCGGCGGCGAGACGGTGACGATCAGCGGCTTCGCCAAGGGCAGCGGCATGATCGCCCCCGACATGGCGACGATGCTGTGCTTCGTGTTCACCGACGCGAAGATCCCCGCCCCTGCCCTGCAGGCGATGCTGGCGAAGGGGTCGGAGACGTCGTTCAACCGCACAACCGTCGACTCCGACACCTCCACCTCCGACACGGTGCTGCTGTTCGCCACCGGTCAGGCGAAGCACCCCCGCGTGCCGGCCGAAGGGGGCGCGATGCTGCGCGATTTCCGCCGCGCGCTGGACGAGGTGCTGATGGACCTCGCCCTGCAGGTAGTCCGCGACGGCGAGGGCGCGCAGAAGCTGATCCGCATCGACGTGACCGGCGCGACCACCGCCAAATCCGCCAAGCGCATCGCCATGGCGATCGCCAACTCGCCGCTGGTGAAGACCGCTATCGCGGGCGAGGACGCCAACTGGGGCCGCATCGTGATGGCCGTCGGCAAGGCCGGCGAGCCGGCGGACCGCGACAGGCTCTCGGTCGCCGTGGGCGGCACCTGGATGGCGAAGGACGGCGGCGTGGTGCCCGGCTATGACGAAACCCCGGTGGTCGCGCACATGAAGGGGCGCGAGATCGAGATCGCCGTGGATATCGGCCTCGGCACCGGCAAGGCCACCGCCTGGACCTGCGACCTGACGCATGGATACATCGATATCAACGGCAGCTACCGGAGCTGAGTCCTTCGTTCCGTTGCGGACGGAGCGGCTGACGCTCCGCCCGCTGCGGCCGGAGGACGCAGCCGAGCTGCACCGGCTGGTCAATGACTGGGAGATCGCGCGCAACCTCGCCCGCGTCCCCTTCCCCTATCCGCGCGGGCTGGCCGAGGAGTGGATCGCCTCCACCGCGGACGACCTCGCCTCCGGCGCCGGCATCCACCTCGCCATCACCGGCGAGGAGAGCGGGGCCGAGCTGCTGGTCGGCGTGGTGGGGCTGCGCAGTTCCGAGGACGGACGGCAGGCCGAGCTGGGCTACTGGGTGGGCCGGCGGTTCTGGGGCCATGGCGTGGCGAGCGAGGCGGCCGGGCGGATGGCGCGCTGGGCGCTGGCGAACCTGGACATCGACCGGGTGGTGGCCTCCGCCGCGCTCGACAATTTCGCTTCCATCGCCGTGCTGCGGCGGATCGGCTTCCGCGAGACGGGTCAGGCGGAGCAGGAGAGTCTCGCGCTCGGTCATGCCCGGCCGGTGGTGCTGTTCGAGGCGACGCGCGCCGACCTGTCCGCTCCCGCCGCGCCGGCCGCGGCCGCTGGGGAGGCGGAGGGCAAGCCGCTGCTGCTGGTGGCGGCCTGTGCGCTGGTCGACCCGGATGGCCGCGTGCTGCTGGCGCGCCGGCCCGAGGGCAAGGCGATGGCCGGGCTGTGGGAGTTCCCCGGCGGCAAGGTCGCCAAGGGCGAAACGCCCGAGGTGGCGCTGATCCGCGAGCTGAAGGAGGAGCTGGGGATCGACGTGGCGGAGGCATGCCTCGCCCCGTTCGCGTTCGCGTCGCACGGGTACGAGAAGTTCCACCTGCTGATGCCGCTGTTCCTGTGCCGGCGCTGGCAGGGGACGATCACGCCGCAGGAGGGGCAGGCGGTGATCTGGGTGCGGCCGGCGAAGCTGCGGGAGTTTCCGATGCCGCCGGCGGACCTGCCGTTGATCCCGTTGTTGCGGGATTTCCTCGGCGGGTAGCGGTGGGGCTCCGCCCCACGCCCCGGCAAGGCTCTGCCCTGCACCCGCAAGGGGCCACCGGCCCCTTGACCCGGGATTCCCTCAAGAGGGCCTTCGGCCAAGTCGGTTGTCTGACCCTTCCTGAAGGGATCGCGGGTCCAGGGGGCCGTGCCCCCTGGTGGGGTGAAGGGGCAAAGCCCCTTCCGGGGTTTCGGGGCGGAGCCCCGCCTTCAGACAAGCGCAGCGATCACGGTTTCGATCGGCAGGAACAGCGTGCGGCTGTCCGCCGGGTATTCGAGGAACTCGGCGCAGGCGAGATAGAAGCGCCTCGCCCGATCATCCTTCGCATGCACCAGCACGGCGGCGATGCCGATGGTCTGCGCCGTCAGCGCGATGCGGCGCAGCGCATCCCCCAGCAGATCGGCGCCAAGACCACGACCGGCGTGGCCGCGGCTGACGGCGAGGCGGCCGATCACCGCGACCGGAATCGCATCGGGCGCGTTGCGGCGCAGCCCGCCGGGGGCGGCGGCCCGCTCCACCGCGCCAGCCGAAAGGCAGACATAGGCAGCGACGCGCAGGCCGTCGCAGACGACATAAGTGCGGGAGAACCGGCTCTCGTTGCGCAGCGCGCGATGGCGCAGCCAGTCATTCAGCACCGGGTCCCCGCAATCGAAGGCGGAGAGATCGTGACCCACCGTCAGCGGAACCGGGGCGGAGAGAACGGCACCTGCGCCGGCGGATCCCGCTTCTACCTTCCCCACGCCGGGGACCGCCGCAGCAGCGCGCGCAGCTTCGGACCCGGCGGCGGCGGATTGTCGAGCGCGCGCACGAAGGCGTCGTGCGCGGCCGGGTCAAGGGCGAAGAGGCGCTGGTCGAGCAGCACATCGACGGCGGCGTGCCGCGCGCTCTCGATCATGAACTCGGTGCGCGTCTTGCCGAGCAGCGCGGCGGCCTCGTCGATCAGCCGACGGGTCTGCGCCTCGATCCGCAGGTTGATGCTGCCCTTCGTGACGGGATCATGCGCGGCCGGACCATCAGGAACGGCGGTCATCCGAAGACGATAGGGTCTGTATCTACAATGTCAATACAAACCGCCCGTCACACCGGGTCCCTCACCAGCGGGCACGTCGAGCAGTGGATCCCCCCGCCCCCCAGATACACCCGGTCATACGCCACCAGCCGCACGCTGATGCCCGCCTTGTCCAGCGCCTCCTGCGTCCGCGCGCCCACCTGATCGCTCATCAGCACCCGACCCGGCGCCACCGCGAGGCAGTTCAGCGCCCAGGACGGGTCCTCGTGGTTGACCGCGATCATGCGCACGCCCAGCCGCTCCAGCTCCTGCATGAACACGAAGGGCAGGTTCACCGGGTTCACCAGCGCCACGTCGTGATCCAGCATCACGAACATCCCGTCGATGTGCAGCCGGTAGCCGGGGATCTGCACGCGGATCAGCCGGGCGCCCTGCACCGCAAGCACCTCCTCGATCTGCCGCGCGCCTTCCTCGTTCACCCGGGATGACACGCCGATCACCGCCGTCTGCGGGTTGATCCAGGCGAAGGACCCGCCCTCCACCAGCCCGGTGCCGTGGATTGTGCGCAGGATCGGGCAACCGAGGCGGGCCAGCGCCTCCGTCACCGGCGCGTCCTCGCCGCGGCGGACGCGCGGGCCCATGCGGGTGACGATGGCGCCGCCCTTCACCGCGATCGCCGAGTCGCGCGTGTAGACGGATTTGTGCCGCCCCGGCGCGCAGCGGTCGAGGTAGACGACCTCCACCCCCTCCTCCTTCAGCGCGGCGGCCAGCGCATCGTGCTGGGCCTGCTGCTCGGCCAGCGTCGGGATCTCCGTGCCGCGCCAGTACCAGGACTTGCCCTCGACATCGCCGTAGGCGCCCAGCTCCGGGATCAGCTTCGACCGGTCGAGGATGTCCATCTCCGCCCCCGGCCGGTGCATCAGCACCACCCGCAGGCGGCCGACATCGTTGTCGCAGCCCCAGCGCCGCCCCCAACCCGAAACCTGCTCGCTTTCGCTTTCGAAAGCGGGCTCCGGCTCCGAGGAAAAGGTCTGGATCAGCATGTTGTAGCGGTGGTCGAACTCGCTCATGGCCTGTGCCATCGGTCACCTCCCTCGGGTTCGCATGCGGCGCAGGTGAACGATTTCACACCCGCTCGCGCCACAAAACGCAAGAAATCGAAAATAATGCGAGCCAACCCCGCACGAAACTGCTATCAGGGCTGCAGCCGCGCTCCCCGCGGCCGCCGCCGGCCATGGAGACCCCGCATGGACGCGATCGCGATCAGGACTGCATGCCCCGAGGATCTGGCAGCCATCGCCGTGATGCAGCGACGCTCGCTGCTGGCGCTGGCCGTGGGCGACTACGCACCCGCGGCGGTGGAGGCGATGGCCACGCACCTGCCCACCCTCAACCCCGCGCTGGTGGCGGACGGCACGCTGCTGGTGGCCGAAACCGCTTCCGGCCGCGTGCTCGGTTCCGCCGGATGGAGCCGCCGGCCCGTCGACGACGCCATCGTGCTCGACCGCGCGCCCTCGCCCTTCCCGCCGCAGCTCGATCCGGTGGGCACGGTGCGCAGCGTGTTCGTCGACCCCTCGGTGGCGCGGCGCGGACTCGGGCGGCGGCTGATGGCGCGGCTGGAGCATGCGATGGCCGCGTCCGGCTGCGTCACGGCGGAGCTGCTGGGCACGCTGCCGGCCGAACGGCTGTACCGCACGCTCGGCTACACCGCGCTCACCACGCACGGGATGCGCCTGCCCGGCGGGCAGCTCATCCGGGTGCGGCGGATGGCGCGGCGGCTGCACGGCGCCGCGGACCGGATACCGCTCGCGGCCTGAACTGCGCCTCACGCCGCCGGCGCGTCCGGGATCGTCCATTCCCGCCCGCGCGGCGTGTCCACGTATTCCGGCCAGCGATGGTGGATCGGCGCCGCGAAGCCCCCGGGCAGCAGCGGCGCCACCCACTTGCTGCCGCCCACTCCGCCGCCGGTGCGTTCCTCGAAGTCCTCGCGGCAGGCGGCGAGCTTCGCCTTGTCTTCCAGCAGGGAGACGAAGCTCGCGGCCACCGCCTTGGCGCCGGTCTCCCACATCGGGTCGATGCAGGGGGGCATGCCGCCCATCGCGTTGTAGGCCCAGGCCGGATAGGCGTAGCCCGCGTGCGGCTGGCGCAGCATCGGCCGGCCGACATACAGCCGCGATGTCGGGCAGTGCCACGTGTACTCGACGTAGTCGTCGGAGGTGTAGTTGGTCTGCCAGGGCGGCAGGAAGGCGCGCAGCCGCTGCTCCCCCTCCTCCGGATCGGTCAGCGTGGTGCAGTGCTCGGCGAAGGGGTCGTCCATCGGCGCGATGCCGGTGGCCTGCTGCAACCGACGTGCGAACGCCTTCGCCTCCTCGCTGTAGCGAGGGGCGCCGACGGCGGCCAGGGCGTCGTAGCACACGCGCGCCAGCGCCCGGTTGGCGAGGCCGGGCCGCGTCTTCGTGATCCACTCCTTGCGCACGGTGCACTGGGTGACCGCGGCCACGTGATCGGCGGCGAGGTCGAGGATGGCGAACACCTTCTCCGCCATGTCGATCCGCGCCGCCCGCAGCGCGTACTGGATCACGCCGAGGCCGGGCGTGAGGTTGTCCGCCGTGGCCTGCCCCGCGACGAGGATCGCCTCGTTCAGGCTCCATCCGCCGGTCGCCGGCAGCATGGAGGGCCGCAGCATCCGCGCCTGCGTGTAGAGCATCACCACCGCGTCGGCCGCGCCCGGCGCGCGGGATATGGAGTGGCTGTTCTGCGCCCCTTCCCGCGTCTGCGCACCGACCCAGCCTTCGGGGTCGTTGCACTCGAAGGTGTAGATGCGCGACCAGTAGGCGCCGCAATGCGTGTCCCAGAGGCATGAATTGGACACGGCCGGCAGGCTGGTCGGGTGGAAGCTGATCGCGGCGTCGAACCCGTCCAGATAGCCGTGCGCGGCGTGCACGGGCTTGGATCCGCACATCTTCTCCGCCGGCTCGCCCATCAGCACGAGCGAGCCTCGCAGGTCGTGCTTCTCCATCGCCGCCTTGGCCGCGAGCACGCCGCCGAGGGCCGCGATGCCCAGCGCCGAATGCGGATCGGTATGGCCGGCGGCGTGGCGGTTGGTGCCCTCGCGCGGGCGGCGTTCGGCGACCGGCGCCTGGCTGGTGCCGGGCACGGCGTCGTATTCGGCGATGGTGGCGAGCACCGGCCCCCTGCCGCGCGACCAGACCGCCTTGAAGGCGGTCGGCATGCCGGCGGTGCCGGTCTCCACCTCGAACCCCTCGCGCTTCAGCCGGTCCACGAACCAGGCGGCGGAGCGGTATTCGCGCCAGGACGGCTCGGCCATCTCCCACAGCACCATGTGGTCGGCGGACAGCGCATCCCGCTGTGCATCCACCCACCCCACCGCATCGCGTTGTGCCGGCGTCATGTCTCGCGTTTTCTCCTCAGCAGCAGGTCGAGCCCCAGCAGCAGCACGGTCAGGCCGATCAGCAGCACCGCGACCGCGGCCATGGTGGGATCGAGGTTCTCGTTGATGCCGTCCCAGATCTTGCGCGGCAGGGTGAAGACCTGACGGGAGGCGATGAACAGCACGATCACCAGCTCGTCCCACGAATGGATGAAGGCGAAGATCGCGCCCGATGCGATGCCGGGGATGATGCGCGGCAGGATCACCCAGGACAGCGTCTGCCGCAGCGAGGCGCCGAGGCTGCGCGCCGCCGTCTCCAGCCGCGGATCGAAGCTCGCCAACGCGGTGGAGACGGTCACGACCACATAGGGAATGCCCGTCACCCCATGGGCGAGCGTCACGCCCAGGAACCGGTCGAGCAGGTCGAGCCGGCCGAAATAGCGGTAGACGCCGATCGCGTAGACGATGGTCGGGATCACGATCGGCAGCAGCATCAGCGCGCGAACGAGGTCGGTGGACCGCCGCGAGATGCGCCAGCAGCCGATGGCGCACAGCGTGCCCGCGACCACCGCCAGCAGCGTCGAGCCGACCGCGATCCAGAAGGACTGCCAGATCGCCCCCAGCCACTGCTCCGAATGGAACAGCGCGACGTAGTGGCGGAAGGAGATCGTCTCGTAGGGCAGCGACAGGAAGCGCTGGTCGGTCAGGCTGACCGGCAGCACGATGGTGATCGGCAGCACGAGGTAGATCAGCGCCGCCCAGGCGACAGTCTTGGCGAAGCGGCCGGCGGGGAATGCGTTCTCCATCAGGCGCGCGCCCCGAACAGCCGCCGGATGTCGACGATGCGGGAGAACACGGCGAGCGTGGTCAGCACCGCGACCACCAGCACGGTCGCCATCATCGCCCCCAGCCCCCAGCGCAGCAGGTCGAGGATCTGGATCTTGATCCACTCGGCGGCCATCAGCGTCTTGCCGCCGCCGAGGATCGCCGGCGTGATGTAGAAGCCGAGCGAGAAGATGAAGACCAGCACGGCGGCGGCGATCAGCCCCGGCGCGGACAGCGGCAGGAAGATGTGGCGGAACACCTCGCCGCGCTTCGCTCCCAGCCCGCGCGCGGCGGCGAGCAGCCGCGGGTCCATCTCCCGCATCGAGGCGAGCATCGGCAGCACCGCATACGGCACCATGTAGTGGACCATGCCGATGACGATGCCGAGCTCGTTCCAGACCAGCGCCAGCGGCTCCTCGATCACCCCGGCCGCCATCAGCCCGTTGTTGATCAGCCCCTGCCGGCGCAGCAGCGTCACCCAGGCGAAGGCGCGCACCAGCACGCTGATCCACAGCGGCACCAGCACGCCCAGCAGCCACCACATCTGCGCGCGCGGCGAGGCGCGGGAGATCACGTAGGCGAGCGCGTAGCCCAGCAGCAGCGAGATCGCGGTGGTGATCAGGCAGATGCGCAGCGTGGTGCCGATCACCCGCTGCACCGATCCCAGCGTCAGCAGCCGTTCGTAGTTGCCGAGACCCGGCTCCGGCTCCAGGAAGCTGATCGCGAGCACCTGCACGATGGGCACGACGTAGAACAGCGTCATCAGCAGGAACGCAGGCAGGATCAGCGCCCACCAGCCGGCGTCGCGGCGCACCCTCTCAGTCCTCGACCACCGGCACGGCGGCATCGGCCGCCCAGCCGAGACGGACCGGCAGCCCTTCCGCCGGCTCGATGCGCGCGCGCCATGTCGGCACGGTGGCGCGGATATCGCCCAGCGCCTCGGTGCGCACGATCAGGTCGAAGGCGGCGCCGAGATACGACCAGCTCACGATACGGCCTTCCACGGCGTTATCCGCCACCTCCGCCGCGTCGAGCAGCGCGACCTTCTCGGGCCGCAAGGCGATCAGCGCCGGCGAGCCCAGCGCGGGGCGGGGCAGATCCTCCTGCGCGCGCTGGAGGAAGCGCAGGCCGCCCGCGACATAGGCGAAGGCGTCCGGCCGCAGTTCCTTCACCTGACCGCGGATGAAGTTGGACTTGCCGAGGAAGTCCGCGACGAAGCGCGTGCGCGGCCGTTCGTACAGCTCGCCCGGCGCGCCCTCCTGCACCAGCCTTCCGGCGCGCAGGATGGCGACGCTGTCGGACATCGACAGCGCCTCGTCCTGATCGTGCGTCACCGCGATGAAGGTCAGCCCGACGCGGCGGTGCAGCGCGCGCAGCTCCTCCTGCAGCTCGGCGCGCAGCTTCTTGTCGAGCGCGGACAGCGGCTCGTCCAGCAGCAGCAGGTTCGGCTCGAACACCAGCGCGCGTGCGAGCGCGACGCGCTGCTGCTGGCCGCCGGAAAGCTGCGAGGGGCGACGGTCGGCGAACTGGTCGAGCTGCACGAGATCGAGCGCCGCGCGCACCTTCGTCTCCGCCTCGGCCTTCGCCATGCGGCGCACGCGCAGCGGAAAGGCGACGTTCTCCGCCACCGTCATGTGCGGGAACAGCGCATAGCCCTGGAAGACCATGCCGAAATCGCGCTTCTCCGGCGGCAGCGGCGTGATGTCGCGCCCGTCCAGCATCACGGTGCCGGCGGTCGGTTCGACGAAGCCCGCGATCACGTTCAGCAGCGTCGTCTTGCCCGACCCGGACGGGCCGAGCAGCGTGAGGAACTGGCCGCGCGCGACCTGCAGCGACACGTCCTCGGCCGCGACGAAGCTGCCGTAGCGCTTGGTGACGCTCTGGAGCGCGAGTTCGTGGCCGCTCACGTGCGATAGCCCGGCTGCTCGCGGTCGAGCTTGCGCCTCAGCGCCTGCCACGGCAGCCAGCCCTTGTTCGGGCCGATGGTGAACTGCGCCTGCGTGCGTTCCAGCACCGCCTCGGGCGGCATCGACAGGGGCGCGCCCGTGGACTGCGCGGTGACCTGGATGCGGCAGGCCTGCTCCAGATAATACATCCAGTAGAACGCCTCCGCGACCGTGCGTCCCGCGGTCAGCAGGCCGTGGTTGCGCAGGATCATCGCCGGCCTGTCGCCCATGTCGCGCACCAGCCGCTGGCGCTCGTCGAGATTGTCGTCCGCCGCCACGCCCTCGTACTCGTGCAGCGCGACGCGGCCGTGGAACTCGATGCTCATCTGGTTCAGCGGCAGCAGCCCGCCCTGCTGCGCCGCCACCGCCATGCCCGCGAGCGTGTGCGTGTGCATCACGCAGTTCGCATCGCTGCGGCCCTGATGCAGCGCGGAGTGGATGACGAACCCGGCCGGGTTCACCCTCCAGGACGTCGGCTGGGTCGGCTCGCCCTCCGCATCCACCTCCACCAGCGACGATGCGGTGATCTCCTCGAACAGCAGCCCATAGGGGTTGACGAGGAAGCGGTGCCCCTCGCCCGGCAGCCGCACCGACAGATGGGTGAATACCAGATCGGTCATGCCGAACAGCGCGATCAGCCGGTAGGCGGCGGCGAGGTCCTCTCGCAGTTCGCGCTCGGTCGGCACATAGTCGGCGGGCAGGGGCGCAGGGATCATTCAGTAGCCTCGGACGGGATCGTACATGTTGGGCAGGCTCTCGCCACGCTCGAAGGCGGCGATGGCGTCGGCGACGTAGCGCACGCGTGACCGGCGCGACGAATTGCTCGCGAGGTGCGAGCTGACGATGACCTTCGGGTGCGTCCAGAGCGGCGAGTCGGCGGCGAGCGGCTCCGGGTCGAACACGTCGAGCATCGCGCCGGACAGGTGGCCGCTGTCGAGGGCCGCGATCAGGTCGGGGATCACGAGCTGCGGGCCGCGCCCGACATTGACCACGCCCGCGCCCGCCGGCAGCCGCGCCAGCGTCGCGGCATCGATGCAGCCGCGCGTCTCCTCCGTGTCCGGCAGCAGGTTCACCAGGATGTCGGCGCCGCGCAGGAAATCGTCCCGCTCCGCCGCCCCCGTGTAGCAGTCCACATCCGGCACGGAGCGCGGCGTGCGCGTCCAGCCGGAGACGGCGAAGCCGATCCCGCGCAGCATCGCGGCCGCGCGCGTGCCCATGTTGCCCAACCCCATGATCCCCACGCGCGTCTCGGCCGCCGTGCGGTCGGGGTCGAACGTCTCCCACCGCCGCATGGCCTGCGCGGTGACGATGCGCTTCATGTCCCGCAGCAGCGACAGGCAGGCGAGCGCCACGTAGTCGCCCATGCGCTGCCGCGCCTCGTCGCTGCCCATGCGCAGGATCGGCACGTGCTTCGGCAGGGTCGGGTCGGCGAGGATGTGGTCCACCCCCGCCCCGGACGAGCAGATCAGCCGCAGGTTGGGCATGGTCGCGAGCCGCCCCGGCGTCGGCTCCCAGACCAGCACGTAGCGGACATCCGCGGGGTCCACCGCCGGATCGTCGAACCACCGCACGTCGAAGCGGGGTTCGACCGCCGCGAAAAGCGACCGCCATTCCGGGATGGCGGCCGCGCCACCGGATCTTACGAGCAGGATCATCCGGGACGCGAGGCTCAGCCGGTGATCGTGTCGAGGAAGTCCTGGTTCGCGCGGCTGTAGTTCGCGCCCCACCACTGCCCGTCCATGATGAACTGCTTCGCCGCGTTCTCCGGATCGGTCGGGTTGAACCGGCGCAGCTCCGCCGGCACCAGCGCGGCCGCGCGCGGGTTGGTCGGCCCGTTGCCGAGGAAGCCGAGCAGCCCCGCCTGCGGTTCCGGATTGCCCAGCATCGAGGCCAGCAGCCGCTGCGCGAGCTGCCCGCCCGGATTGCCCTTCGGGATGACGAAGATGCCGGCCTGGAGCATGCCCTGGTTCCAGATGAACTTGAGCCGCCCGTTGGTCTCTGCCTCCAGCACCTTGGCGCGGGTGTGCCAGATCGCACCCATCACCGCCTCGCCGGTGCGCATGAACTGCTCGGATTCGCTGCCGTTGGTCCAGAACACGGTGTTGCGGCGGATCTCCTCCACGCGCTTCAGCCCAGCGCGCACGTCCAGCGGATACATCTTCTTCGGATCCGCGCCGGTGGAGACCATCGCCGCATCCAGCGAGGTCAGCGCGTCCTTGCGCAGCAGCCGGTTGCCCGGGAACTTCCTCAGGTCCCAGAAATCCTTCCAGCCCGTCGGCGCCTCGGGGAATTTCGAGCTGTCGTAGATGAGCACCGTAGAGAACGAGTACGGCGCGGCCCCGTGCTCCAGCGTGAAGGAAGGATCGATCGCGTCCTCCTTCTTCACGACCGAGTAGTCGATCTTCTCCACGACCCCGGCCTGCCCGAGCAGGATCGAGGAGGAGGTGGAGCTGTCGCACAGATCCCAGGTGACGCGGCCGCTCTCGACCATGCCGCGGATGCGCCCGGCCGAGGGGCCCGTGCTGTCCTGCGAGACCTTCACGCCCGCATTCGCCGCCATGAACGGCTCGCCATAGAAGCGGCCGAAACCCTGGTTGGCGATGCCGCCCCAGTTGACCATCACCAGTTCACGCGCAGCCTGCGCGGACGCCTCGCGCGGCAGGGCGGCGAGCACGCCCAGCGCCCCCAGCGCCTTGATCAGACCCCGCCTGTCGATACGGCCGCGCGCGTAGAGTTCGTGCGCGAGCACGACGCAATCCTGCTGGAAGCCCTGCCCCATGGTCCCAATCTCCCTCTTGGCGCGCCCGGCCGCGCGCGTGATCGTGGCATCCTAGACGCAAGCTACGGTGCCGCAACTATGCCAGACCCTTCCGCCCAGCCCCTGCTCGCCCGCCCCTACTGGTGGGATGCGGCCGAACCGGCGGAGCAGCCGCCCGCCGCCCTGCCGCAGGAGGCCGAGGTCGCGATCGTCGGCGGGGGCTACGCCGGGCTGTCGGCCGCGCTGACGCTGCAGCGCCTCGGCCATGCCGCAACCGTGATCGATGCGGAGCGGATCGGCTGGGGCGCGTCCTCCCGCAACGGCGGGATGGTCTCGGGCGGGCTCAAGGTCGCCTCGGCCGGCCTCACCAAGCGATTCGGCGAGACGCGCGCGAAGGAGATCGCCGCCGCCGCGGCCGCCAGCTTCCCCTTCATCGAGGAGACGATCGCCCGCGAGCAGATCGAGTGCGACTACGTCCGCTGCGGCCGGTTCGTGCCCGCCTGGACCAAGGCGCATTACGACGCGCTCGCGGTGAAGGCCGGCTTCATCGCCGAGGCGACCGGCATGCCGACACGGATGGTCCCCCGCGCGCGCCAGCGGGAGGAACTCGGCAGCGACCACTATGCGGGCGGCATGGTGGCCGAGGCGTCCGGCTCGCTGCATCCCGGCAAGTACGCCCGCGGCCTCGCGGCGGCGGCCGCGCGGGCCGGCGCCCGGCTGGTGGACCGCACGCGGGTGGAGGGAATCGCGCCGGAGGGCAGCGGCTTCCGCATCGCCACCTCGCAGGGCCCGATCCGCGCCGCCGCGATCCTCGTCGCGACCAACGGCTACACGCGCCAGCCCGATGGCGGGTCGGCCATGCCCTGGCTCGCGCGGCGGATGATCCCGGTCGGCTCCTACATCATCGCCACCGAGCCGCTGGGCGCGGACCGGGTGCGGGCGCTGTTCCCGACCATGCGGATGATCTCCGACACGAAGCGGGTGCTGAACTACTTCCGCCCCTCGCCGGACGGCACGCGGGTGCTGTGGGGCGGGCGGGCGAGCTTCGGCCCGACCGCGCCCGAGATCGCCGCCCCGGTCCTGCACGGCTTCATGGCCGCGGTGTTCCCGGAGCTGCGGGACGTGCGGCTGACCCACGCCTGGACCGGCAACGTCGCCTTCACCTTTGATTTTCTTCCACATGTCGGCACCGAAGGCGGCATCCACTATGCCGCCGGCTGCCAGGGATCGGGCGTGGCGATGGCGACCTGGCTCGGCCACCAGGCCGCGCTGCGCATCGCCGGCGCCGCCAATGAAGGATTCGCACTCGCGGACCTCCCCGTCCCGACGCTGCCGGGTTATCGTGGCGATCCATGGTTCTTGCCCGCGGTGGGCGGTTGGTACCGGCTGCGTGACCGGATCGATCGGCTGCTCGCGTGAGTATGCCAAATTTGTCTCATAAATAATTTTCTTCTTGACGTTCGCGACGTTTGCGATTACCAGTGTTTCAGACAGCTTGGAGCTGCCGCGGGTTGCTGGTTCGTCCACCCCGCGTGCCGTGCACGACCTTGGGGGAGGTCGTGCAAAAGGGGCGGGTCCTCGCGGGCCCGCCCCTTTTCTTGCGGGCGATCCGTCCGCAACCTGCGCGGCATGTCCCTTATCGACACGCTGATCCTGAACGGCCGCATCGCCACCATGGATCCGGCCCGCCCCGCCGCCACCGCCCTCGCCGCCTCCTGCGGCCGCATCGTCGCCCTGGGTGACACGGCCGACCTGCGCGGCCTCGCCGGCCCCGGCACCCAGGTCGTCGATGCCGGTGGGGCGCGGATCATCCCCGGCATCGTGGACAGCCACGCCCATCCCGATGCCTACGCGATCCGGCTGCGGAGCTGGACGCTGCTGTCGCCCGACCGGGTGAAGACCCGCGCCGAGGTGCTGGAGACCATCCGGCGCGTCTGCGCCGAGGCCGCGCCCGGCCGCTGGGCCGCCTTCTACCGGCTGAACGAGCGCGCCTCGGGCGGCTATCCCACGCTCGACGAACTCGATGCCGCCTCGGGCGGGCGGCCGATCTTCATCCTGCGCACGGACGGCCATCTCGGCCTTGCCAACCGCGCCGCCTTCGCCGCCTGCGGCGTGCCGGCCGATGCCGCCGATCCGCCCTTCGGCGCCTTCGACCGCGATCCGGCCACCGGCGCCTTCACCGGTCTGGTGCGCGAGACCGCGGCCCACATCTTCCTCGGCGCCGTCCACGGCCAGGACAGCGAGGAGGACATCGCCGAGGGGATGGAGCTGGTGCAGGACGAGTGCCTGTCCTGGGGCATTACCTCCGTCGCCAACTCACTCTGCCCGAGCAAGGCGATCCGCGCCTATCAGGACATGCGCCGCGACGGGCGCTGGCGGATGCGCATGGGCATCATCGCCTCCGGCCGCGACGAACCGCTCATCCCGCACCTGATCGGCGCCGGCATCCGCTCCGGCTTCGGCGACGAATGGCTGCGGCTGGTCGGTGTGGAATGGTGCCCGGACTGCTCCACATCCGGCCGCACCGCCGCCTACTGGGACCCGTATCTCGGCACCCCCGTCCCCGGCGAACCCGTGCCCAACACCGGGATGCTGCTCTACGACAAGGACGATCTGACCGCGCGCGCCACCGCCGCCCACAAGGCCGGCCTGCAGGTGATGATCGAAGGCGTGGGCGATCGCGGCATCGACTTCGCGCTGGACGTGATGGAAGCCGCCCTCGCCGCCCATCCCGTTCCCGACCACCGGATGCGGGTGGAGCATTGCTGCTTCGTCACCCCGCCGGTGCTGGAACGGCTGAAGCGCGGCGGCTTCGTCGATTCGTCCGCTACGGGCTTCATGGATGAGCTGGGCGAGGCCTATGTCGCCAATCGCGGTCAGGCGGCGATGCGCCACATGTGGCCCCACCGCACGCTGATCGACGCCGGCATCCCCGCCCCCGGCCATTCCGATTTCGCCGTCTGCCGGGTCAATCCGTTCACCGCCCTCGCGGCGATGGTCGGGCGGCGGACGGCCGGCGGCGCCGATCTCGACGCCGCCGAGGCGATCACGCCGGAGGAGGCGCTGCGCGCCTACACCTCGCTCGGCGCCTGGGCGCAGCGGGAGGAGGCGGAGAAGGGGTCGCTCGCGGTCGGCAAGCTCGCCGATTTCGCCATCCTCGACCGCGACATCCTCGACCTGCCGGCCGAGGAGATCCGCGGCACAAGGGTGATGGCGACCTATGTCGGCGGCCTGCTGGCCTTCTCCGCATGATCGAGACCCCGCGCCTGCTGCTGGACCGCGCGCGCGTCGCCCGCAACGCGGCCCGGCTGCGCGAACGCTGCGCGGCGCTCGGCGTCGCCTTCCGCCCGCACATCAAGACCGCCAAGAGTGCGGAGGTTGCCCGCATCGCGCATGACGGCGCGGCGGGTCCGCTCACCGTCTCGACGCTGCGGGAGGCGGAGGCGATGGCGGAGGCGGGGTTTCGCGACCTGCTGCTCGCCGCCTCCATCACGCCGGCGAAGCTCGCCCGCGCGGCCGCCATCCAGCGCCGGCACGGTGCGCGGCTGCTGTTGGTGGCCGACGACGCGGCGATGGTCGCGCTGCTGGACCAGGCGGCCGATGAACGCTTCGAGCTGCTGATCGAGATCGATTGCGGCGAGCACCGCTCCGGCCTCGCCCCCGATTCGCCCGCCCTGCCCGGCCTCGCCGCCGCCATCGCCGCGAGCCGGCATCTGCGGCTGGCCGGCGTGATGACGCATGCGGGGCATTCCTACGCCACAGACGACCGGGAAGCGCTCGCCGATCTCGCCGAGACGGAGCGCAGCGCCGCCGTACAGGCCGCGACGACGCTGCGCGCGGCGGGCCATGACTGCGCGATCGTCTCGGTCGGCTCCACGCCCACGCTGCTCTTCGCGCGCCATCTCGACGGCGTGACGGAGGCGCGGGCCGGCGTGTCGCTGTTCTGGGACCTCGCCCAGTTCTCGCGCGGGATGTGCGGCTGGGACGATCTCGCCTTGTCGGTGCTCGCCACCGTGATCGGCCATCAGCGCAACGGCCCGGCACCCGCGCTGGTGATCGATGCCGGCGCGCTGGCGCTGTCCAAGGATGTCAGCGCCAACACCTTCCTGCCGGATGCGCGCAACGGCATCCTCGCCGATGCCCTGACCGGCGCGCGGCTGCCGCTGTCGGTGACCGTGCTGCACCAGGAACACGGCACCGTGCATCTGCCCGACACCTCATGGTTCGAACGCCTGCCGGTCGGCAGCCTCGTGCGGGTGATGCCCAACCACGCCTGCCTGACTGCCGCCGGAGGCTACGGCGCCTACGACGTCCATGATGGCGACGGTACGCCGAGAGCCCGCTGGGCGCGCGTGGACGGCTGGTAAGCAGCGGCGCACGACCGGGTCCGGTTGCGGCACGGTGCCGCCGCTGATTGTATGCCCGCATTCGAGGGAGGAACGATCATGAGACGTCGCAATCTGCTGCGCGGCGGGGCCGCCATGGGGGCCGCCGTCGCGCTGCCGCGCGTGGCCATTGCCCAGCCCGCGCAGAACCGCCTGCTGAAGATGGTGCCGCAGGCCAATCTGACCAGCCTGGATCCTGTCTGGACCACCGCGAACATCACGCGGAACCACGGCTACATGGTCTTCGACACGCTCTACGGCATGACCGCGGAGTTCGAGCCGCAGCCGCAGCTCGCCGAAGGCCACGTCGTCGAGGACGAGGGGCGCAGCGTGACCATCACGTTGCGGCAGGGGCCGAAATTCCACGACGGCGCCCCGGTGCGGGCGGCCGATGCCGTGGCCAGCATCGATCGCTGGATGAAACGCAGCCCGATGGGCCAGAAGCTCGCGCTCGCGGTGGACGAGCTGTCCGCGCTCGACGACCGCCGCCTGCGCTTCCGGCTGAAGCGGCGCTTCCCGATGCTGCTCCGCGCGCTGGCGCAGGTCTCCAACGGCCCGTGCTTCATCATGCCCGAACGGCTCGCGCAGACGGACCCCTACCAGCAGATCCGCGAGGCCACGGGCTCCGGCCCGTTCCGCTTCGTGGCGGGCGAGTTCAATTCCGGCAGCCTCGCCGTCTACGAGCGCAACCCCGACTACGTGCCGACGCCGGTCGGCAAGCCGAGCCTGACCGCGGGGCCGAAGGTCGCCCATTTCGACCGCGTCGAGTGGCACATCATCACCGATGCCTCGACCGCCGCCGCCGCGCTGCAGACCGGGGAGATCGACTGGTACGAGCAGCCGCCGCCGGAGATCCAGGATCTGCTGCGCCGCAACCGCAACGTGGCGGTCGAGGCCATCGATCCGCTGCCGCTGATGGGCATCCTGCGCTTCAACCACCTGCATGCGCCCTTCAACGACAGGAAGATGCGACAGGCGATCCTTCCGGCGATCAGCCAGGAGGATTTCATGCAGGCCGTGGTCGGCACCGATCCGAAGATGTACCAGACCGGCGTCGGTGTCTTCACGCCGGGCACGCCGCTCGCCAACGACGCGGGCCTCGCGCCACTGACCGGCCCGCGCAGCATGGACCGCGCCAAGGCGCTGATGAAGGAAGCCGGCTACACCAACCAGCCGATGCGGCTGATCGGCCCGACCGATATCCTCGCACCTTCGGCGATGACGCAGGTGGGCGCGGATCTGGTGCGGCGGCTCGGCTTCAATGCAGACATCGTGCTGAGCGACTGGGGCACCACGGTGACCCGCCGCGCCTCGCGCGAGCCGCTGGACAAGGGCGGCTGGTCGATGCTCTTCACGTCCTTCTCCTCGGTCGATTTCGTCGATCCCTCGGCGCATTTCCCGCTGCGCGGCAACGGCACGGGCGCATGGTTCGGCTGGCCCGACGTGCCGCGGCTGGAGGAACTGCGCGACGCATGGTTCGACGCCGAGGATCTGCCCAGCCAGCAGCGAATCGCCAGCGAGATGCAGACCGTGGCGATGGACGATCTGCCCTACGTGCCGGTCGGCGCCTACATGTCCATGACCGCGCTGCGCAAGGACCTGCGTGAGCGCGTGATGGGGCTGGCGATCTTCTGGAACATCCGGCGGGGCTGACGCGCGCGGGGTGCTGCCCCGCACCCCGGCAGGGCTCCGCCCTGCACCCGCAAGGGGCCGGAAGGCCCCTTGACCCCGGCCCCTTCGGGTTGTCGCCCCCTATCCGGGCCGGAACGCATCCGCCACGCGCCGCACGCGGCGCAGCGCATCCACCACGATCACGTCGAAGCGGATCTCGGCATCGGCAAGCGCGGGCTGGCCGGCGAGCCAGACCTCCGCCGCCGCGGCGATCCGCACCTGCTGCCGTGGCGTGACGGAGGCAACGGCCTCGGCAAGGGTCGGGCGTGTCTTGACCTCGACGAAGGCGACCATCGCCTCGCGCGTCGCGATCAGGTCGATCTCGCCGGCCCCGGTGCGGACGCGCCGGCCGAGGATGTCCCAGCCATCGCGCCGCAGCGCATGGGCGGCGCAATCCTCGCCCGCGATCCCGTCGTCGTAGGCTGCGCGCCGCCGCTGCGCCCGTGGTTCCACCCCGTCAAAGGGCATGCGACCATCCCCTATGCGATCCGCCACAGCCAGTATCCGCGCCTGCGCCTTAACGATCTGTTTCCTCTCCCTGCCGGCCCTCGCGCAGGTCCGTGCCGACCGGCAGATGGTGGCGGCCGCCCATCCGCTCGCGGCCGAGGCCGGGCTGGAGATGCTGCGGGCGGGCGGGTCCGCCGTGGATGCCGCCATCGCCGCGCAGATGGTCCTCACCCTGGTCGAGCCGCAATCCTCCGGCATCGGCGGCGGCGCCTTCCTGATGCACTACGCCGCCGACGGACGAACGGTGACGAGCTGGGACGGGCGGGAGACAGCCCCTGCCGCCGCGCGGCCCGACCTGTTCCTCGCTGCGGACGGCACGCCGCTGCGCTTCTACGATGCCGTGCTCGGCGGCCGCTCCGTCGGTGTGCCCGGTGCGGTGCGCATGCTGGAAGCCGCCCACCGCGCCCACGGCATCCTGCCCTGGGCGCGGTTGTTCGAACCGGCCATCCGCCTTGCCGGCGAAGGCTTCCGCGTCTCGCCGCGCCTCGCCGCCGCGGTGGCGGCGGATGCGGAGCGGCTGCGGCGCGATGCGACGACGCGCGCCTACTTCTTCCTGCCGGACGGCCGGCCGATCCCCGAAGGGCTGATGCTGTCCAACCCGCCGCTCGCCACCACGCTGCGCGCCATCGCCGCAGAGGGGGCGGATGCACTGTATCGTGGACCGATCGCGGCCGACATCGCCGCCAAGGTGCGCAGCGATCCCAATCCGGGGCTGATCACCACCGACGACCTCGCCGCCTACGAGGCGAAGCGGCGCGAGCCGGTCTGCGGCCCGTATCGCGCGGTGCTCGTCTGCTCGATGGGTCCGCCTTCCTCCGGCGGGGTGACGGTGCTGCAGATCCTCGCCCTGCTCGGGCATTTCGACATCGCCCCCCTCGACCCGGCGGGAACGGATGCCGCGCACCTGATCGCCGAGGCAGGCCGCCTCGCCTTCGCCGACCGCAACCAGTACCTCGCGGATGCGGATTTCGTGTCCGTTCCGGTGCGCGGCCTGCTCGACGGGGCCTATCTCACCGGCCGCGCCCAGCTCATCGACCGCGACCGCACGCTGGCCGCGCCGCGCGCCGGCAACCCGCCCTGGCGCAGCGGCCGGCTCGCCCCGCATGCGGATGGGGTGGAGAACGGAACCAGCCATCTCGTCGTGGTGGATGCGGCCGGCAATGCCGTGTCGATGACCACCACGGTGGAGGATGCGTTCGGCGCGCGGCTGATGGTGCACGGCTTCATCCTCAACAACCAGCTCACCGACTTCTCCTTCCGGCCGGTCCTGGACGGGCGGCCGGTCGCGAACGCGGTGGAGGGCGGCAAGCGGCCGCGCAGCTCCATGGCGCCGGCGATCGTGATCGATGCGGAGCGGCGGCTGGTGCTGGCCGTGGGATCGCCCGGCGGCGCACGCATCATCGGCTATGTCGCCCAGGCGCTGGTGGCGCTGATCGACTGGCGGCTCGATCCGCAGGCTGCCCTCGCCCTGCCGCATGTCGGCACGCTCGGCAGCGCGGTGGAACTCGAGGACGGCACCGGCGCTGCATCGCTGCGCACGGCGCTGGAAGCGCGCGGCCATCAGGTCGTGGTCCGCGAGATGGCCTCCGGACTGCAGGCCATCGCCGTGCTGCCCGAGGGCGGGCTCGCGGGTGGCGCGGACCCGCGGCGCGAGGGCGTGGCGATGGGGGATTGAGCATGCGGGCCTGGATGCTTCTGCCGTTGGTCTTCGCGATGGCCGCGGGCGCCGAGGAGAAGGAGGTCGGCCACGTCAACACCGCGGCCACCAATCTCGGCCTCACCCGCAGCCATCAGGTGGTGGTGCAGCGCTTCGACGATCCGAAGGCCGAGGGCGTGACCTGCTGGCTGTCGCATGCGCGCACCGGCGGGGTGCGCGGCATGGTCGGCGTGGCCGAGGATCCGTCCCGCTTCGCCATCGACTGCCGCGCCACCGGGCCGGTGAGGCTCGCCGACTCCGCCCGGCGCGGGGACCGCGGCGAGACGGTGTTCGAACGCGACACCTCCCTGTTCTTCAAGGAAACGCAGGTGACGCGCTTCGTGGACGAGGAACGCAACGCGCTGGTCTACCTCGCCTGGTCGACGCGGCTGATCGAGGGCAGCCCGCACAACGCCCTGTCCGTGGTGCCGCTGCGATGACCGCGCTGCGGCTGGGGATGCTCACCCCCTCCTCCAACACCGTGCTGGAACCGGCCACGGCGGCGATGCTGCACGAGACGCCGGAGATCACCGCGCATTTCGCCCGCTTCCGCGTCACCGCCATCAATCTCGGCGACGGCGCGCTCGCGCAGTTCGACCACGCACCCATCCTCGCCGCCGCCGAACTGCTCGCGGACGCGAAGGTTCACGCGATCTGCTGGAACGGCACCTCCGGCGGCTGGCGCGGCTTCGACGCCGACCGGGCGCTGTGCGCGGCGATCACGGAGCGCACCGGCATCCCCGCCACCACCGCCACGCTGGCACTGGCCGACGCGCTGCGGCTTCTGGGTACGGCGCGCCTCGGCCTCGTCACGCCCTATCTCGCCGATGTCCAGCAGGCGATCGTGGCCACCTTCGGCCGCGAGGGGCTGGCCGTCGTCGCCGAACGCCATCTCGACGATCCGGGCAATTTCAGCTTCGCCGCCCACACGCCGGAGACGGTCGCGGCAATGATCCGTGCGGTCGCCGCCGAAGGGGCCGACGCCGCCGCCGTGTTCTGCACCAATTTCCGCGGCGCCACGGTCGCGGCGGCGCTGGAGGCGGAAGCCGGCATTCCCGTTCTCGACAGCGTCGCGCTGGCGCTGTGGGGGGCGATCCGCGCCGCCGGCGGCGATCCATCCCGCATCCGCGGCTGGGGCCGGCTGTTCGGCGTATAGCGCGCGGCCGCCGGATCGGCGAATGTCGTGCGCATGCTCCCCCCTTCCGGCCGTGATGTCCCGATCGGACCAGAACGCTTCATCGCGCTGGTGCTGATCGCGCTGCTCGCCATCGGCTGCCTGATGGTCCTGCGGCCATTCCTGTCCGCCCTGCTCTGGGCGGCGATCCTCGCCTACGCGACCTTCCCGGTGTTCGCCTGGCTGCGGGCGAAGTCGCGCCTGTCGGGCGGGTGGATCGCGACGGCGATGGTGCTGACGATGGCCTGCGTGGTCGTCGTGCCGCTCACCGTCGCGATCCCCGCCTCCGGCGACGATCTCAACGCGCTGCGCCGCGAGTTCCAGGACTGGGTCGCCCAGGGGCCGCCCATGGCGCCGGGATGGATCGGCGAGATCCCGCTGATCGGCGGGCCGATCAGCGAGCAGTGGAACCGGCTGGCCGAGGATCTTTCCGGCATCCTCGACCTGCTGGCCCCATACGCGCGGATGCTGGCCGAACTCGGCTGGTCGGTCGCGCTCGGGATCGCCAACGGCGTGCTGGAATTCGCGCTGGCGCTGTTCCTGGCCTGGTTCCTGTTCGTCCATGGCGAGGCCGTCGCGCGCAAGCTCTCGGCCATGTCGCAGCGGCTGGGCGGGGACCGCGCCCAGCGCGTGCTGGCGGTGACCGGCCTGACGGTGCGCGGCACCGTCTACGGGCTGCTCGGCACCGCCATCGTGCAGGGCATCCTCACCACGCTCGGCCTGTGGGTGGCCGGCGTGCCGCGCCCGGTGCTGCTGGGCACCATCGCCGGGCTGATCTCGGTGCTGCCGGTGGGCGCGCCGCTGGTCTGGATCCCGGCCGCGCTGTGGCTGCTGGCGAAGGGCGACACGGTCTACGGGATCGGGCTCGCGCTCTGGGGCGGGCTGGTCATCAGCAGCGCGGACAACTTCATCCGCCCCTGGTTCATCGCCCGCGGCGCGGACCTCCCCTTCCTGCTGACCATCCTCGGCGTGCTGGGGGGCGTGATCGCCTTCGGTTTCCTCGGCATCTTCCTCGGCCCGGTGCTGCTGGCAGTCGGGTTCACCGTGATCAACGAGTGGCTGCGCGTGGCCGAAGCGCCGGGGGCGGACCCGCCGGAGGCATAACCGCGCTTGCGGTCGCCACGCGCGCCGCTACAAGCTGCCATGTCGGGGATGCACGGCAAGCGGCCTCCGAACGGGAGACTTGGCAGATGAGGATCTTGGGGGCGGCCGTCCTGGCCGCGATGCTGGCAATATGCCCGCTGGAGGCGCGGACCCTGCGTTGGGCCGCGTCCGGCGATCCGAACACGATGGACCCGCACAGCCAGAACGTCGGCACCGTGACCATGATGCTCGGCCAGATCTACGAGGCGCTGATCCATCGCGGCAAGCAGCTCGAACTGCAGCCGGGTCTCGCCACGTCCTGGGCGCCGGTCGCGCCGGACCGCTGGCGCTTCACCCTGCGCCAGGGCGTGCGCTTCCACGGCGGCGAGCCGTTCACCGCCGAGGACGTGATCTTCTCCATCACCCGCGCGCAGGCCCAGTCGTCCAACTACGTGATCTACGTGGACACGATCGAGCGGGTGGAGAAGGTCGACGACCGCACGGTCGAGATCGTCACCCGCGTGCCGGATCCGATCCTGCCCAACAAGATCGCCTCCGTTTACATGATGTCGAAGCCGTGGTCGGAGGCGAACAACGCCACCCGGCCGCAGAACACGCGCAACCGCGAGGAGATGGT
>JBBCJT010000180.1:0-13011 GCA_037190665.1 Rhodovastum atsumiense
AGGTTCGCCCAGGTCAGCTCCGTCATCGCCGTGTTCGGCAGGCCCACGCGCGTCTTCGTCACCCAGCGCACATAGGCCTTGCACCCGGTCGCCTGCGCCGCCGCGCGCGCGTTGTTGGCGAGCACGCGCCAGATCTGCTCCTGGATCGCGAGCGAGGAGGACCGCCACGAGTACTGGATCTGCGAGAAGCGCGGCGTGAGGTTGTCCGAGGTCGCGCCCGCATCGCCGAGGATGAACTCGTTCAGCGTCCATGACCCGGTGTGCGGGAACATCGCCTCCTTCGTGTACTTGGTCGTGGTGTACATCAGGCACAGCGCGTCCGTGCTGCCGGGGCAGCGGGCCACGGCATGGGCGGCATCGCTCGGCATCAGCGTGGGATCGACCCAGGTCTCGGGCGCGGGCGCCTCGAAGCTGATCACCGCACTCCAGTACGCGCCGAAATGGATGTCGCCGGTCACGGTGTTGCTCGGCCACGGATGCCAGACCACGGCGGCGTCCAGCCCGTCGTAGTAGCCCTTGGCGGCATGGATCGGCTTCGATCCGCACACCTTCTCCGCCGGCTCGCCGAACAGCTTCAGCGTGCCGGGAATGCCCTGCGACTGCATCGCCGCCTTCGCGCCGAGAATGGCCGTCAGCGCCGCGGTGCCGAGCACCGAATGCGGATCGGTATGGCCGGCCGTGTAGGGATGCAGCCCCTCGCGCGGCGCCTTGTACGGCACGACCTGCTGGGAGTTGCCGGGCACCGCGTCGTACTCGGAGAAGCTCGCGAGCACCGGCCCGCCCTTGCCCCACGTCGCGGTGAACGCGGTGGGCATCTGGCCGGAGCCTTCCTCCACCTCGAAGCCTTCCGCGCGCAGCAGCTCCACGTAGTCGCGCACGGAGCGGTACTCGCGCCACGCCGGCTCGGCATGCGCCCAGATGCCCGCGTTGAACGCGGACATCCGGGCCTCGTTGGCGCCAATCCAGTCCAGGGCGGCCTGCCGGGCCGCCTTCAGCTGAGTCATGTCAGGTCCCTTGCTGTCGTCGTCAGGCCGGCCGCACGTTCCAGAACGTGGCGAAGCCGTCGAGCACGCCGGTGATGCGGCTGCGATAGGCGGTGGGCTGCAGGTACTGGCCGATCGGCCAGTAGGGCACCTCCTCCATCGCCGTGAGCTGGATATCGCGGCAGATCGCCTGCTGCGCCGCCTCGTCCGGCGCGGAGAACCACTGGTCGCGCAGCCCTTCGATACGCGGGCTCTCGAACCAGCCGGCGTAGGAGGCATTGCCGCGCAGAGCGGTGTGCACGGCGGGGTTGAGCCAGTCCATGCCCGCCCAGTTGGTGACGAACAGGCTCCATCCGCCCTCGGCGACCGTGCCGCGGCGGTTGCGCCGCTGCAGCATGGCGTTGAACTCCACCATGTAGACTTCGACATCCATGCCGATGCGCTTGAGCATGTCCGCCGCCACCGCGCCGATCGATGTCAGCGAGGAGGAGTTGGACGCCGCCATCAGCAGCACCTTCTCGCCCTTGTAGCCGGCGGCCCGCAACGCCTCGCGCGCCTTGTCGTAGTCGCGCGGCCCCTTGAGCGGGTCGAGCCCCGCGTCGGAGGCCATCGGCGTGCCGTTGGCGAAGAAGCCGAGCGGCACGCTGAACAGCGAAGGATCGTCCGCGCCGACCACGGCCTGCATGAAGTCCGTCTGGTTCAACGCGGTCCACAGCGCGCGGCGGATCGCCGGATTGTCGAAGGGCGGCTGCAGGAAGTTCGGCCGGATCATGCAGACGAAGCCGGTGGGATCGAGCGTGCGCACCGTCACGCCGCGCGCGGCCTTCAGCAGCGGAAGCTGGTCGTGATAGGCGTATTCCTGCCAGTCCTGCTCGCCGGACATCAGCGCGGCACTCGCCGTGCCGGTATCGGGGATGGAACGCCACTCGACCCGGTCGTAGTGCACGACCTTGGGCCCCGACGTCCAGCCGAGCGCGCCGTCCTTGCGCGGCACGTAGCGGTCGAACTTGGTGTAGACGTTCATCGACCCCGGCACGCGCTCGTCCTGCTTGAAGCGGAACGGGCCGCTGCCGACGATCTCCTCCACCGGCTTGAACGGATCGCTGTTGGCCAGCCGCTCCGGCATCATCGCGCAGACCGGCACCGAGGCCATGCCCAGCGCCGTCGGCAGCAGCGGGAACGGCTTCTTGAGGCGGAAGCGGATGGTGCGGTCGTCGGGCGCGGACAGCTCCTCGGTGGCATCCATCAGCGTGGCGCCGAACGGGTGGCGCTTGGCCCAGCGGTTCAGGCTCGCGACGCAGTCCCGCGCCAGCACCTTCTCCCCGTCGTGCCAGACCAGCCCCTCGCGCAGCGTCAGGTCCCAGCGCTTGCCGTCGTCCTCGATGCGATGGCCGTCGACCATCTGCGGCGTGGGACGGAAGTTGCTGTCCATGCCGTACAGCGTGTCGAAGACCATGTAGGCGTAGTTGCGGGTGATGTAGCCGGTGGTCAGGATCGGATCGAGCGTGACCAGGTCCTGCTGCGGCGTGAAGCGCAGCGTCGTCGCGGATTGCGCACGCACGGAAGCGGGTGCCGCCAGCACGCCGAATGCGGGTGCGGCCGCCTTGAGCAAGGTGCGTCGTTTCATTGGTGTGTCCCCCCGTATTGATGCCGCGCCTTCGCCCGCGCGCGGAAACGGACGGGGCGCCTGCGCGGCCGCAGGCGCCCCGGGCAGTCTCAGGCGGCGAGCGCCTGTTCCAGGATGTCGAGCCCTTCGTCGAGGATCTTCTCCTCCGCCGTCAGCGGCGTGAGGATACGGATCGTGTTGGCGTTCACGCCGCAGGACAGCAGGATCAGCCCGGCGTTGTGCGCGCGCTGCAGCACCCGCTTCGTCGCCTCGGCATCGGGGTCGGACCCGCCGCGGTCCTTCACGACGTCGAAGGCGATCATCGCGCCGAGGCCGCGGATGTCCGCGATCGGCACCAGCGTGTTGCGCATGCGCATGGATTCGAGCCGCGCCTTCAGCTTCTTGCCCATGGCGGCGGCGCGTTCGAGCAGCTTCTCCTCCTCGAACACGTCCAGCACGGCGAGGGCGGCAGCACAGGCGAGCGGGTTGCCGGCGTAGGTGCCGCCGAGCCCGCCCGGGCCGGCCGCATCCATGATCTCCGCCTTGCCGATCACGCCGGAGAGCGGGAAGCCGCCCGCGAGGCTCTTGGCCACGCAGATCAGGTCCGCCTTCACGTCGTAGTGCTCCATCGCGAACAGCTTCGCGGTGCGGCCGAAGCCGGTCTGCACCTCGTCCGCGATCAGCACGATGCCGTGCTCGTCGCAGATGCGGCGCAGCGCGCGCATCAGCTCCGGCGGCGCCTGGTGGAAGCCGCCCTCGCCCTGCACCGGCTCGACGATGATCGCCGCGATGCGGGAGGGATCGACATCCGCCTTGAAGATGAAGCCGAGGTACTTGAGGCTCTCCTCCACCGTCACGCCGAGCTGCGGCACGGGGAAGGGCACGTGCCAGATGTCCGGCACCGTCGGGCCGAGGCCCTTCTTGTACGGCACGACCTTGCCGGTCAGCGCGGAGGCGAGCGCGGTGCGGCCGTGGAAGGCGCCGGTGAAGGCGATCACGCCGGGCCGGCCGGTGTGGCCGCGGGCGATCTTCACGGCGTTCTCGGTCGCCTCGGCGCCGGTGGTGAACAGCGCCGTCTTGGCCGGCCCGTCGATGGGGGCGAGCTTGTTCAGCCGCTCCGCCAGTTCGATGTACGGCTCGTACATCATCACCATGAAGCAGGTGTGCGTGAACCGGTCCATCTGCTCGCGGACGGCTTCCATCACCTTCGGGTGGCAGTGGCCGGTGTTGAGCACTGCGATGCCGCCGGCGAAATCGACGTAGCGTTTGCCCTCGACGTCCCAGACCTCGGAGTTCTTCGCGCGCTCGGCGAAGAACGGCGTGGTGTAGCCGATGCCGCGGACCACGGCCTTTTCGCGACGGGAAAGCAGTTCGGCGTTGGTCGCCATGGGACCTCCAGGATGCACGTGGCGCGATGCTGGGCGCAGCGTGCCGAAACGGCAAGCCGCCGGCCGCTTATTCCGCAAACGGCGGACCTCCGCTAAAGCCCCGCCCCATGTCCGACAACATCTACGCCGTCCTGCACGCCCGCATCCTCGCGGCCCTCGCCGAGGCGCTGCCCGAGGTGCCGGCGGAGGCGTTCGCCAAGGCCGAGGTGACGCCCACGAAGGACCCTGCGCACGGCGACATGGCCACCAACGCAGCGCTGGTCGCCGCGCGGCCCGCGCGCCTGCCCCCGCCGAAGATCGCCGCGATGCTGGTGGACCGGCTGCGCGCCGCGCCGGAGATCGAGGCGGCGGAGGCGGCAGGGCCCGGCTTCGTCAACCTGCGGCTGCGGCCGGATTTCCTGCGCGGCCAGCTCGGCGCGATCCTGCGCGCGGGCGAGGCCTACGGCGCGAGCGGGATCGGCGCGGGCAGACGGGTGAACGTGGAATACGTTTCGGCGAATCCCACCGGGCCGATGCATGTCGGCCATTGCCGGGGTGCGGTGGTGGGCGATGCGCTCGCCAACCTGCTGCGCAAGGCGGGCTACGCCGTCACCAAGGAATACTACATCAACGACGCCGGCGCGCAGGTCGCGGCCCTCGCCTGGGCGGCCTACTGGCGCTACCTCGCCGCCATCGGCAACGAGATCCCGGCCGAGGATTTCGACCGGATCGCGCCCGGCGGGCTGCAGTATCGCGGCGAGTACCTGATCCCGGTCGGCCAGGCGCTGGCGGAAGCCCACGGCACCTCGCTCGCCACGCCCGGCAACGACGGGCCGGCGGACCCGTCCGTGTGGTTCGACACGGTGCGCGGCTACACGGTGGACGCGATGATGGCGTCGATCCGGGAGGACCTGCTCGCCCTCGGCGTCGCGCAGGAGGTGTTCGCCTCCGAGCGCGCGCTGGTGGAATCAGGGGCCGTGGACCGCGAGATCGACGCCTTCGCCGCGCGCGGGCTGATCTACGAGGGCGTGCTGGAGCCGCCCAAGGGCAAGACGCCGGAGGACTGGGAGCCCCGCGCGCAGACCCTGTTCCGCGCCACCGACTTCGGCGACGACGTGGACCGGCCGCTGCGCAAGTCGGACGGGTCCAACACGTATTTCGCCAACGACATCGCCTATCACGCCGACAAGATCTCCCGCGGCTTCGACCACCTGATCGACATCTGGGGCGCGGATCACGGCGGCTACGTCTCGCGGATGAAGGCGGCGGTGAACGCGGCGTCCGACGGGCGCGTCGGGCTCGAGATCGTGCTGTGCCAGATCGTCCGCGTGATGAAGGGCGGCGAGGTGGTGCGCATGTCCAAGCGCGCCGGCACCTTCGTCACGCTGCGCGACCTGATCGAGGAGGTCGGCGCGGACGCGGTGCGCTTCACCATGCTGACCCGCAAGTCGGACGCGCAGTTCGATTTCGACCTGGACGCGGTGGTGGCGCAGACGCGGGAAAACCCTGTGTTCTACGTGCAGTACGCCCATGCCCGCTGCCGGTCCGTGCTGCGCGCGGCGGCGGAGGCCGGCTGGCCGACCGCGCCGGCCGACCTCGCCGCGGTGGACACGGCCCCGCTGACCGATGAGGCGGAGCTTGCCCTGATCCGCCGCCTCGCCGGCTGGCCGCGGCTGGTGGAAGGCGCGGCGCTTGCGCGGGAACCGCATCGAATCGCGTTTTTTCTCTATGACTTGGCCGGCGACTTTCATATGCTGTGGAACAAGGGGCGAGAGGACGCGGCCCTGCGCTTCCTGCAGCCTGCCGATCGCCCCGGCACGCTGGCGCGGCTCGCGCTGGTGGAGGCGACGGCCACTGTCATCCGCAGCGGCCTTGCGGTGATGGGGGTGACCCCGGTGGAGGAGATGCGCTGAGCGCAATGACGGCCGAACTGGACATTCCCCCCGCCCTGTACCGCGTCCCGCGGCAGGACAGCGGCACGCGGCGCATGGTGATGATCGCCGGCGCGCTGCTGGGCGCGGTCGTGCTCGCCGGGGGTGGCCTGTGGGCGTTCCAGAGCCGCGGGCCGGCGACGATCCCGGTGGTCGAGGCCGATCCCCGCCCGGTGCGCGTGAAGCCCGAGAACCCGGGCGGGCTGCAGGTCGCCGGTGCGGATGACCAGATCCTGTCCGGCCGCCCCGACCAGCAGCGCGTGGAAGGCCTGACCCCGCCGCCCGAGGTGCCGGTCGCGCTGCCCGCCCGCCCGCCGGAACCGGCGCCCCAGCCCGTGCAGCGCGCCGCGCTGACCCCGGCGCCGGAGCCTGCCGCCGCGCCCGAGTCCCCGCCACCCGCCGCCCCCGCGCAGCCCCCGGCTGCCGCCGCTCCGCCGGCACGGCCCCAGCCGCCCGCCGCGTCCGGCACGGCACAGGTTCAGCTCGGCGCGCTGAAGAGCGAGCAGGCGGCGCGGGAGGAATGGCGGCGCCTGTCGCGGCGGCTGCCCGACCTGTTCGAGGGGCGCCAGCCCGCGATCACGCGTCTCGAGCGCAACGGCCAGACCCTGTACCGCCTGCGCACCGGCGGCTTCGCCGACGCGCCGGCCGCGAAGGCCTTCTGCGATCAGGTGAAGTCGAAAGGCGGCGCCTGCCTGCCGGCGACGTGAAGGCCGCCATCGTCGGCATCGCCGGGACGGCGCTGACGCCGCGGGAGCGGGCGACGTTCGCCGCGCATCCGCCGGCCGGCGCGATCCTGTTCGCGCGCAACATCGCCGACCCGCCGCAGCTTCGCGCGCTCACGGCCGACCTGCGCGCGGCGATGCCGCCGGGCGCGGTGCTGCTGGTGGATCAGGAGGGCGGGCGTGTCGCCCGGCTGCGCCCCCCGCACTGGCGCGGCCACCCGCCCGCCGCCGCGATCGGGGCGCTGTTCGACCGCGATGCCGAGGCCGGGCTGCGCGCGGCCTGGCTGACCGGCGCGCTGATCGGGCTGGACTGCGTGGATGCCGGCTTCGACGTCGCCTGCGCCCCGGTGCTCGACCGCGCTATACCGGGCGCACACGGCGTGATCGGCGACCGCGCCTTCGGTCCCGACCCGGAGGCGATCGCCGCCCTCGGCCGGGCGGAGGCGGAGGGGCTGATGGCCGCCGGTGTGCAGCCGATCGCCAAGCACGTGCCCGGCCACGGCCGCTCCCGCGCCGACAGCCATCTGGAGCTGCCGGTGGTGGAGGGGGACGACGCGGACGACCTGCGGCCCTTCGCGCTGCTGGCCGACCTGCCCTGGGCGATGACCGCGCACATCGTCTATCCCGCCTGGGATGCCGCCCGGGCCGCGACCTTGTCGCCCGCCGTGCTGTCCGCCATCGTCCGCGGCCGCATCGGTTTCCGGGGGCTGCTCCTGTCCGACGACCTCGCCATGAAGGCGCTGACCGGCGCGCCGCCCGACCTCGCCCGCGCGGTGATCGCGGCGGGCTGCGACCTCGCGCTGCACTGCACCGGCGATCCGGCGGAGACGGAGGCGGTGCTTGCCGCCGCGCCCGTGGTCTCGCCCGAAGCCGCCGCCCGGATGCGCTTCGCCCGCGCGCTCGCCGCCTCGCGCCGCGGGGACCTCGATCCCGACGCGCTGGCCGCCGAGCGGAACGGCCTGCTGGCCCTCGCCTGACGGGAACGGCGGGAAGCATTGACCGCCCCCTGGCATTGCGGCGCACCCGCGCTGCCCCTCGCCCTCTTCCGCGTGGGCCAGACTTGCGAACGGGCCGCGCCCTTCCCCCTCTCCCGCGTGCGGGAGAGGGCCGGGGTGAGGGTGCGTCCGTCAGTACCACGGCGAGGTTTCGCCCCCGCGCAGTCCCTCTCACCCTGTCCTTCTCCCCCCGGCGAGAGAGGAGGAAGGAGAAGCTCCCCCTCCACCGCTCCGGGGGAGAGGGCCGAGGTGAGGAGGCGCGCCGGCATGACCCGCAAGCGCCGGTCCTGCCCGCCCGCTGCGGGTCGCATGCGCAGCCTCGGCACGCGTCAGGGACTCGCGCCGCTGGTATGAGGCCCCGGTGAACTTCGCGCTCGACGTCCTCACGGCGGTCCTGCCCGCCATCTTCGCCATCACCCTGCACGAGGCCGCGCACGGCTACGCGGCCTGGGCGCTGGGCGACGACACGGCCCGGCGGATGGGGCGGCTGTCGCTCAACCCGATCCGCCACGTCGACCCCGTGGGCACGATCGCGCTGCCGGGCTTCCTGCTGCTGAGCCAGCTCCTGACCATCGGCCGGGTCGAGTTCATGTTCGGCTGGGCGAAGCCCGTGCCGGTCGCGGCGTGGAAATTCCCCAACCCGCTGCGCGGCATGATGTGGGTCGCCGCCGCGGGGCCGGCGATGAATGTGCTGCTCGCCTGGCTCGGCGCGCTCGCCTTCCATCTGTTCCCGGTCCATCCTGGGGCGTCCTTCGACGTGATCGCGGTGTTCCTGGTGCGCTGGATCGAGTTCAACCTGATCCTCGCGCTGTTCAACCTGATCCCGATCCCGCCGCTGGATGGCGGCCGCATCCTGACCGGGCTGCTGCCGCTGCCGCTGGCCGAGCGCTTCGCGCGCATGGAGCGCGCCGGCATCGCCGTGGTCCTGCTCGGCTTCTTCCTGCTGCCGATGCTGTTGCGGGAGGCCGGTTTCGACGCCGACCCGCTCGGCTGGTTCCTGCGCGCGACATTGCGCCCGGCCGCGCAGGCGGTGCTATGGCTCGCCGGCCATGACATCGGCGGCTGACACACAGGAACCGCTCTCCCCCGCCGACGCGCTGCTGGTCCGGCTGGAGGGGTTCGAGGGTCCGCTCGACCTGCTGCTGGAGCTTGCGCGCGGGCAGAAGCTCGACCTCGCCAGGATCTCCATCCTCGCGCTGGTCGAACAGTACCTCGCGGTGATCGAGGGCGCGCGGCGCGTGCGCCTCGAACTCGCGGCCGACTGGCTGGTGATGGCCGCCTGGCTCACCTGGCTGAAATCGCGCCTGCTGCTGCCCGAGGGCAGTGCCGAGGCGGAGGAGGGCGAGGAGGCGGCCGAGGTGCTGGCCGCGCGGCTCGTCGAACTGGAGCGGATGCGCGCGGCCGCCCGCTGGCTCGGCGCGCGGCCCCAGCTTGGGCGGGACGTGCTGGCGCGCGGCGCGCCGGAGGATTTCACCGCCACCGACCGCTCCCGCCTCGCGCTCGATCTGCCCGGGCTGCTGCAGGCCTACGCGGCGGCGCTGCGGCGCGGGGCGGCGAAGCGCCCCTACCGGCCCAAGCCGCTGACGATCTGGTCCGTGAAGGACGCGCTCGGCCGGCTCGCCTCCCTGCTCGGCAGCCTGCCCGACTGGTCGAGCCTCGACCGCTTCCTGCCGGAGACGCTGGGCGGCCCCGTGGAGCGCCGCGCCGCACTCGCCAGCACGCTGGTCGCCGGGCTGGAACTGGCGAAGGGCGGGCACCTGCGGCTGCGCCAGGACGAACCCTTCGGCCCCATCCTGCTGCGCCCGGCGAGCGAGGAACAGACGACATGAGCGACACCGACCGCCCCGCCGGCCCGAAGCGCGACGCCTCCACCGGGACCGAGTCTGAGAAGACGACCGCCGGCATCCGGCCCGAGGGTGCGGGTGGCGAGGGCGGCGGGGCCGGGAAGGCTGTGCCCGCCGAAGCCGGGCCGGAAGCTGTGGATAAGAGGATTCCCGCTGAAGCTGCGCCTGATGCGGCCGCGGGCAGCATGTCCACAGAACCGTCTGCAGCCGGGAAAGCCGTGCCTGCTGAAGCCGCGCCCTCCGAGACCGGCGAAGCTGTCCCCGCCGAAGCCGCACGTGCGGATACGGTGACCGCTCCCGCTGCTGCGTCACCCGCAGCAGCGGACGGCACGTCCTCCGAGGCAACATCGACCGAGGCCGAAGAGGCCGGTGAAAGCGCGCCTGCGGACACCGGGAAGGCCTTTCCCGCCGGGGCTGCGTCCGCCGCGGCCGTGGGTGGCACGCCAGCGGAGGCAACATCCTCCGCGGCCGGAGAAGCCGCATCCGCCGAAGGCGAACGCACCGGAAAGACCACTCTCGCAGAGGCCGCACCTTCCGCAGGTGCGGAGGGCACACCAGCAAGGGCAGCACCCGCCGAGACCGGAGCTGTTGGGTCCTCCGACTCCGGACCTGCGGGCATTGGGGAGGCGGTGTCCGCCGAGGTTATGACCGCCGAAACCGTGCCTGCCGATGCCGAAGCGGGAGCAGGCGAAACCGCCTCCGCCGATGCAACGGATGCGCGGGCCGGTGAGGCTGAGCCCCCACCCCCGTCCGCACCGGCCGAGGTCACGGAGGCGCATCTGCGCCTCGCCGAGGCTCTGGTCTTCGCCTCCGCCGCCCCGGTGCCCGCGCGCCGGCTGTCGCAGGCGCTGCCGGTCGACGCCGATCCCGCCGCGGTGATCGAGGCCCTGCGCGCGCGCTATGCCGGCCGCGGCGTGGAACTGGTGGAGACCGGCGGCGGCGTGATGTTCCGCACCGCGCCCGACCTCGCCGTCGCGCTGACGCGCGTGATCGAGGTGCCGCGCCGGCTGCCGCGCGCGGCGATGGAGGCGCTCGCCATCGTCGCCTACCACCAGCCCGTCACCCGCGCGGAGATCGAGGACATCCGCGGCGCCAGCCTGTCCCAGCAGACGATGGACGCGCTGCTGGAGAACGGGCTGGTCACCGCGAAGGGCAAGAAAGAGGTGCCGGGGCGGCCCACGCTGTGGGGCACCACGCCGGCCTTCCTCGCGCAGTTCGGGCTGAAGGAACTCCGGGAGCTGCCGAAGCGCGAGGAACTGCTCACCGAATCCGCACTGCTTACCGCCGGGCCGACGGAAGCGGCGGCGGAAGCGGAAGGCGCGGCATCGGCGGAGGACACCGCCGCCGGCGAGGACGCGGAGGAAGCTGCGGCTGAGTCTGGTGCTTCCGAAACGCCTGCCGATCCGGATGCGGCAGAGCCCGCTGCCGAAGCAGACGAGACCGACAAGCCCGCCGAGGCGACGCGGGAGTAGTACCGGCCAGCCTTTCGGCTGACCCGATATGAGTCTTCGTTTCGCGCGCAGCCGCAACGCAACACCAGCCCTGCGCGCGGATACCGTTCGTCCTGCCGATGAAAAGGTCATCGGCAAGGCTCGGCGGTGTAAGGGAGGCTTCCTTCCGCCTGCGGGGACCTTCGGAAGGAGCGGGTGGCGGCCGAGAGAAGGCAGGAACCGTCACACCAAGTCCCCTCTCCCGCCCGGCGGGAGAGGGAGGGGCCCGCTCTTGCGGGAGGGTGAGGGACTTGCGCTGAGGCGAGATCTGACCGTGGTGCTGGCGGATCCCACCCTCACCCCGGCCCTCTCCCGCGAGCGGGAGAGGGCGGAGCGTCACGCCGCTTGCAAAGCTTCCGCTCGGTGGGAAAGCGTCTGTGTGGTCAGCCGTCTCTCCGTGACGTGCTGGTCCTTGCGATGGCGACGAGGATGATGCGCAGCAGCTTGCGCATGCAGGCTGTGATAGTGAGCCCGGCGGGCTTGCCGGCGCTGCGGCGCCTGTCGTCGACGCAGCGGATGGCCGTCAGGGGCGGCCATGTAGAGCGTGATGCGGACCCCGCTTCGTTCGCCGCAAATGCGGCACTAGCTGCGCAGCCTCCGCTATCGCGATTGAAGGACAGGGCCGATGAGGGGCGGGGGGGGGGAAAGGCCGATATCGCTCGCGGAGCCGTCCGGCCAACTGGCTTGACCGCACCCTGCTAGCGATAGTAGGATTATGTTCTCCAACGCCAGAATTACGCCGACCCAGTCCGCTCGCGGTCTCGCCCTTTCGCGCGCGCCGCTATGCCGCATCGGGCCGCCAAACCCCATAAAGCGGTAAAAGACTAAAAGCCTAAAGCCACAAGCCAAACGCGGCGGACAGTCCCCCGCCCGCCGCGCCCCACCGCTACGCCTCCGGCCGCGACCGCGTCGTCGCCCGGCGCGCGAGGATGTTCAGCCCCTCCACCACGCACGCGAAGGCCATCGCCGAGTAGACGAACCCCTTCGGCACATGCACCTCGAACCCCTCGGCGACGAGGACCATGCCGATCATCACCAGGAAGGCGAGCGCCAGCATCACCATCGTCGGATTGCGCTCCATGAACGCGGACAGCGCATCCATCGACATCAGCATCACCAGCACCGAGACGGTGATGGCGGTGACGATGATCCAGGTCTGCGGCACCAGCCCCACCGCGACGATCACGGAGTCGACCGAGAACACGGCGTCCAGCATCAGGATCTGGCCGACCACCGGCCAGAACCGGGCCGTGCCGCCGGAGGGCAGGCTCGCGCGCGGCGCTTCCGGATCGACGCGGTGATGGATCTCCACCGTCGCCTTGCCGATCAGGAACATCCCGCCGCCGATCAGGATCATGTCCTTGCCGGAGATCGAGAGACCGAGGATCGAGAAGATCGGCTCCGTCAGCGTCAGCAGCCACGACGCGCCGGCGAGCATCGCGAAGCGCATCCCGATCGCGAGGCCGAGGCCGATGCGCCTTGCCAGTTGCCGCTGCGCCGCCGGCAGCCTGTTGGAGAGGATCGCGATGAAGACGAGGTTGTCGATGCCGAGCACGACCTCCATCGCGATCAGCATCACCAGGGAGGCGAGGATTTGCGGGTCCATGCGGCGTCAGGCGCGCCGCATCGGACAGAGGGGGAGAAGGGATGTGCCGGCGGGGCCGGCCCTTTCATGCGGAATGATCATCGGCCCGAAATAGGGCGGATCGGGCCGCAGGGTTCCCCCGCGCGAGTTGAAATCTTCGCGGGGTGGGCGGGGCCGCGGCTGCCCCGCCTGTCCGCTCAGGCGCCGAGCAACTGCCCGCCGTCCACCACCAGCGTCTGCCCGGTGATCCAGCGCGCCCGTTCCGAGGCGAGGAACAGCGCCGCCTCCGCCACTTCCTCCGGCTTGCCCAGCCGGCCGAAGGGGATGGAGGCGAGGATGCGGTTGTAGAGTTCCGGATTGTCCGTCCGCCGCTTCTCCCAGCTCCCGCCGGGGAACTCGATGGACCCGGGCGCGATCGCGTTCACCCGCACGCCCTTGCGCGCCAGCATCGCCGCCTGCGAGGCCGTGTAGTGGATCGCCGCCGCCTT
>JBBCJT010000181.1:0-5608 GCA_037190665.1 Rhodovastum atsumiense
TCGATGATTATCGAGGGGGTGGGGTCAGACGATCGAGCTGATCAAAGCCTTCCTGAAGGAATCCCGGGTCAAGGGGCCGGTGGCCCCTTGCGGGTGCAGGGCAGCGCCCTGCCGGGGTGTGGGGCGGAGCCCCACGCCTGCGACGTCAGCTCTTCGACACGCCCCAGAAGAACGGCAGCGGGCCTTTCTGGATGCCGGACACGTTGCTGCGCCACGCGGTGTAGAAATAGAAGAAGCCGGTTGGCGCGTGGACCACGTGTTCCATGGCGGCCCGGTTCACCCGGTCCATCGCCTTCTTCTCATCTTCCAGGTTGTCGGCGTCGAACCAGGCGGAAATCTCGCGCTCCACCTCCGGGCTGTTGGGCCAGCCGAACCAGGCGCCGTCGCCATTGGCGCGGACGCCGATGTTGCCGGCGGGGCTCACGAAATCTGCGCCCGAATGCCAGGAGTGGAACATGTGCCACCCGCCACGGCCCGGCGGCTCCCGGCTCGCGCGGCGACCGCCGACCGTGCCCCAGTCGGTCGCCACGAAGTCCAGGTTCATGCCCATGCGCTTGAGCAGGTCCGCCGTCACGTCGCCCTGCGCCTTCGTGATCGGCTGGTCCTGCGCCACCAGGCAGGTGATCGGCTCGCCGTTGTAGCCGGCTTCCTTGAGCAGGCGCTTCGCGCCCTCGTAGTCGCGCGGTCCCTTCAGGATCTCGCCGCCGGCTTCGGTGTAGAGCGGCGTGCCGGGCGTGAAGAAGGACGGCAGTGGCTTCCACAGCTTGTCGTCGTCACCCACCACCGCGCGCATGTAGTCCTCCTGGCTCAGGGCCATGAGGAGGGCGCGCCGCGCACGGACATCGTTGAACGGCGGATAGAGGTGGTTGATGCGGAAGGTGCCGATGTTGCCGAGCGGGTCGGCGATGTCCACGGTGATGTTGTTGTTGCGCCGCATCAGCGGGACGAGGTCGCTGATCGGGTTCTCCCACCAGTCCACCTCCCCGTTCTGCAGTGCGGCGACGGCGGTGCCGGGATCCGGCATCACGATCCACTCGACGCGATCGAAGTTCATCTTCTTGCTGCCGGACAGCCAGACCGACGGCTCGTCCCGCGGCACGTACTGATCGAAGCGCGTGAACACCGCCCGTGCGCCCGGCAGCCACTCGTTGCGCGCGAAGCGCATCGGGCCGGAACCGACATACTCCTCGATCTGCTTGAACGGATCGGTCTTGGCGATGCGCTCGGGCATGATGAAGCAGCAGGGCGTGCTGGCCTTGCCCAGCGCGAGCAGCAGCCGCGAGAACGGCTTGCGCAGCGACCAGCGGAAGGTGCGGTCGTCCACCGCCACCAGTTCGTTCTGGGTGGCGCGGAGCATCTGGCCCATCTGGTCGCGCACGGCCCAGCGCGCGATGCTGGCCACCGCGTCCTTGGCGAGCACGGGTTCTCCATCATGGAACTTGAGGCCGGGGCGCAGGCGGAACGTCCAGGTGAGCCCGTCGGCGGAGACTTCCTCGGACTCCACCATCTGCCGCTGCGCGACCAGCTTGTCGTCCACGCCGTACAGCATGTCCCAGACCATGGCCGAGGCATTGCGGACGACGAACTGCGTGCCCCAGATCGGGTCGAAATTCGCGAGATTGGCCTGCGGCACGAAGCGCAACGTGCGCGCCGCCGCCCCCTGCGCGAGCGCGGGCGCGGAAAGCCCCCCGATACCACTCGTGGCGAATGCGGCCGCCCCCGCGGCCTTCAGCAAGTTCCTGCGTTCCATGTTCGTCGAACTCCCCTCTCCCACGCGGGCGATTGTCTGCCCTGCTGTTTTTCGATGGCGAGGCAGCCTACCCCATCGCGGCAGGAGAACAACCCAACGTATGCAGGCGGAGCAGTCGCGGCGCGCGAGGGGCGGTTCTACGCGATCTCCGCCGCGCGCAGGCGCACCACGCCGGCCGCTTCCATGTCGCGCCATGCGGCGGCGAGGCTGCCCTCGAGGTCGATGCCGCGACAGGCATCCTCGATCACCGCCGCTTCGAATCCGAGGCGGCGGGCATCCAGTGCGGACCATGCGACGCAGAAATCCGTCGCCAGCCCGCAGATGTAGACGCGCCTTATGCCGCGCGCGGTCAGATATCCGTCCAGCCCGGTGCGGGTGACGCCATCCGCCTCGATGAACGCGGAGTAGGAGTCGACCGTGCGGTGATATCCCTTGCGCAGCACGAGCTGCGCGTGGGGGATGTGCAGGTCGGGGTGCAGGTCCGCGCCCTCGGTGCCCATCACGCAATGATCCGGCCAGAGTGTCTGTTCGCCGTAGTGCAGCGTCACCGTGCCGAACGGCTCCCGCCCTTCGTGCCGGGATGCGAAGCTGGTGTGGTCCGGCGTGTGCCAGTCCTGCGTCAGCACCACCGTGTCGAATTTCCGCGCGAGCGCGTTGATGATAGGCACCACCTCATCGCCATGCGGCACGGCCAGTGAACCGCCGGGCATGAAGCTGTTCTGCACGTCCACGACCAGCAGGGCAGAGGCGGGCGGGACGACATGATCGGGCCGGGCCATGACCCGACGCTAGGGGCGCTTGTCCGGCGCGCGCAATCCCATCGCCGTCACCACGCAGCCCACCGCCTGCAGCGCGACGCAGGCGAGCAGCGGCACGGCATAGCTGCCGGTGGCGTCGCGCAGCGCGCCCGTCGCGCCGGGGGCCAGCGCGTAGCAGAACTGGCCGATGGCGTTGGCCAGCGCGAACACGGCGCCGAAATCCGCCGCGCTGAATTCGCGCTGCGCCATCAGCGCCGGCAGCGTGATCATGTTGCCGACCGACAGCCCGATCAGCGCGCAGGCGAACCACGTCATCGCGGCATTCGGGCCGAGCGAGAGGATGACGAAGGCGATGGCCTGGGTGGCGAGCGCTGCGATCATCAGCACCCGCGGATTGCCGCGTTCGGCGAAGGCGCCGAGGCCGAGCCGGCCGATCACCGCGCAGGCGGCGACCAGCGCGACCGACAGTGCCGCGTGCTCCCGCCCCAGCGTCACCGCGACAATCGGCACCTGATGCGTCAGGAACGCGACCTGCGAGACGATGCCGAGCACGTAGGGCGCAGCGAGCAGCCAGAAGTCGCGCCGGCCGAGCAGTGCCCGCTTCGATGCGCCCGGGGCGGCCGGCGGCGCCGGCGGTGCCGCCGGCAGCAGCGCGACCACGGCGATCAGCGCGACCGCCACCGCACCCCCGATCAGCATCGCGCCGGGGAAGCCGATTCCGCGGATCAGCGCGTCCAGGCTGGGCGCGAGCAAGATGCCGCCGCCCGAGGCGCCCGTCAGCGCGAAGCTGACCGCCATGCCGCGGCCCTTGTCGTAGTAGGCGGCGAGCGTGGTCACGATGGCCGACGAGCTGGTGAGCGACCACGCGAGCGCGATCAGCGCATAGGCCGCGACCAGCCCCGCCGGGGAGGCGACCTGCCCCAGCAGCGCCACGCCGCCGCCGAGGCTGAGCAGCCCCGCCCCCAGCACGATCCGCGCCCCGAAGCGGGCGAACAGCTCCGGCACCACGACGATCAGCAGCGCGCTGGCGAGGTAGTGACCCGTCACCACCGTGGAGATCAGCGTGTTGGACCAGCCGTGACGGCGCGTCAGTTCCGCGAGGTACAGGCTGTGCCCGTACAGCCCGAACCCCCAGGCCGCGACCGCGACCACGAAGCAGATCGCGATTGCGCGCTGGCCTGCCGACATCCCCCCATGGTGGCGGACCCTGCCGCGCCGCGCTTGGACCAATCCGCGCCTGCCGCCTTGTGCCGCGCCGATGAAGGGGCAAGGCTCCGGTTACGGAGGAAACCAAGCATGATGCGCTGGATGCCAGCCGCCCTGTCGGCGCTGCTCGCCCTGCCCGCCTTCGCGCAATCCAACCCGCCGCCGCGCCGCCCGCCCCCGCCGCTGGAGGTGCGGGAGATCGGCAGCCTGCATGTCGGCGGCCGGATCGCGACGCTGAGCGGCCTGCCGGAGAAGGAGATCGTCTTCAGCCCCGGCGCGCCGCCGATGCGGATGAACCCGAACGGCGAGTTCCAGGTCGAGCAGATGTACGCGCAGTACGTGCGGCTGCAGCGCCCCCGCGCGCGGTTCCCGCTGCTGCTGATGCACGGCGGCGGGCTGACCGGCGTGACCTGGGAAACCACCCCGGACGGGCGGCCCGGCTGGCAGATGTTCTTCCTGCGCCGTGGCCACGACGTCTACGTGTCCGATGCGATGGAGCGCGGCCGCGCCGGCTGGGCGCGCTATCCGGAGATCCTCGCCGGCGAGCCGGTATTCCGCACCATGGGCGAGGGTTGGGGCCTGGTCCGCGTCGGCCCCGCCGATGGCTGGAACGCCGATCCCGCGCAGCGCCGCGCCTTCGCCGACACGCGCTTCCCGGTCGCCGCCTGGAACCAGTTCATGATGCAGTCCGTGCCGCGCTGGCCGACGACGGATCGGCAGATCCAGGCGGCCTACGACGCCTATGTGCAGAAGGTCTGCCCCTGCGTGATCGTCGTGCACAGCCAGGGCGGCAACTTCGCCTTCAACGCGGCGCTGACCGCGCCCGACAAGATCAGGGCGATCGTCGCGATCGAACCCTCCGGCGCACCGCCCGAGACGGCGGAGGCCGCGCGCGTGCGCAACATCCCGCATCTGGTCGTCTGGGGCGACCATATGCGGGACAATGCGTTCTGGCAGCGCGTGCGCGGGAACGTGGAACGCTGGCAGAAGCAGATCCGCGACGCGGGCGGCAAGGCGGACACGCTCGACCTGCCCGCGCGCGGCATCGCCGGCAACAGCCACATGATGATGATGGACACCAACAGCGACCGGGTGGCCGGGTTGGTGCAGGACTGGATCGCGGCACAGGGGCTGATGCGCGACGGGCGCAGCGACCGCCGGCGGAGGCCCGCGCGCGGGGGTTGAGAGTCGCCGCGCGCGTTTAGGACTTGCTACCGGAGCGCGCAGGTGGCTTGGTAGCGGCGTGAACAAAACGGGAACAGAAAGATGGTCCAGAGGATCCCGGACAGCTATCCGAATGTCATCGCCCATCTCGTCGTCCGCCAGGCGGCCAAGGCGATCGACTGGTATCGCGACATCTTCGGCGCGAAGGAGCGGTTCAGGCTCGACATGCCGGATGGCAGCGTCGGCCACTCGGAGCTGGAGATCGGCCGTACCGGGCTGATCATGCTCGGCGAGGAATCGCCGCAGTGGAACGCGCTGTCGCCGGCGGCCTTCGGCGGCTCGCCCGTCACCATCATGGTCTACGTGGAAGACGCGGACGCCACCGTGGACCGCGCGGTGGCTGCCGGCGCGCGGCTGGAGATGAAGGTCGAGACGCAGTTCTACGGCGACCGCAGCGGCAAGATCGTCGATCCGTTCGGCCACGTCTGGAACATCGCCACGCATGTCGAGGACGTGAGCCCGGAGGAGATGAAGCGCCGCTGCGACGCACTGTTCGCCCAGCCGCAGGCGAGCTGAGGCAGGCGGGGCGCTGCCCCGGACCCCGGAAGGGGCTTTGCCCCTTCACCCCACCAGGGGGCACGGCCCCCTGGACCCGCGATCCCCTCAAGAGGGCCTTCGGCCAAATCGGTCATCTGCCCCCACCCCCCTCGATGATTATCGAGGGGGGTGG
>JBBCJT010000182.1:0-3478 GCA_037190665.1 Rhodovastum atsumiense
GCGTGCAGCGCGTCGTCAACGCGGTCCTTGCGCTCCTTCACCTCGACCTCGGTCGAGCCGCCGACGCGGATCACGGCCACGCCACCGGCGAGCTTGGCCAGACGCTCCTGCAGCTTCTCGCGGTCGTAGTCCGAGGTGGTCTCCTCGATCTGCGCGCGAATCTGGTTCACCCGGCCGGTGATGTCGGCCTTCTTGCCGGCACCCTCGACGATCGTGGTGTTTTCCTTCTCGATCAGGACCTTCTTGGCCTTGCCGAGCATGTTCAGCGTGACCGTCTCGAGCTTGATGCCCAGGTCCTCGCTGATCACGGTGCCGCCGGTCAGGATCGCGATGTCCTCGAGCATCGCCTTGCGGCGATCGCCGAAGCCCGGCGCCTTCACGGCCGCGACCTTCAGGCCGCCGCGCAGCTTGTTCACCACGAGCGTGGCAAGGGCCTCGCCCTCGACGTCCTCGGCGATGATCAGCAGCGGACGGCCGGACTGCACGACGCTCTCGAGCAGCGGCAGCATCGGCTGCAGGCCCGACAGCTTCTTCTCGTGGATCAGCAGGTAGGGCTGGTCCAGCTCGGCGATCATCTTCTCCGCATTCGTGATGAAGTACGGGGAGACGTAGCCGCGGTCGAACTGCATGCCCTCGACGACGTCGAGCTCGGTCTGGATGCCCTTGGCTTCCTCGACCGTGATCACGCCCTCGTTGCCGACCTTCTGCATCGCCTCGGAGATCATCTTGCCGATCTCGGACTCGCCGTTGGCGGAGATCGTGCCGACCTGGGCGACTTCCTCAGGCTTGTTGATCTTCTTGGTGTTCTTCTTCAGCTCCTCGACAACCACGCCCACGGCCTTGTCGATGCCGCGCTTGAGGTCCATCGGGTTCATGCCGGCGGCCACGGCCTTGCTGCCCTCGCGGACGATGGACTGGGCCAGCACGGTCGCCGTGGTGGTGCCGTCACCGGCGATGTCGTTGGTCTTCGAGGCCACTTCGCGCACCATCTGCGCGCCCATGTTCTCGAACTTGTCGGCCAGCTCGATCTCCTTGGCGACGGTCACGCCGTCCTTGGTGATCCGCGGCGCGCCAAAGCTCTTGTCGAGCACGACGTTGCGGCCCTTGGGGCCCAGCGTCACCTTCACCGCGTCGGCCAGGATATCCACGCCCTTCAGCATCCGGGCGCGGGCGTCACCGCCGAAGCGAACGTCCTTCGCAGCCATATGTCAGACCTCTGTGTTTCGTTGATTCGTTCGGGTGAAAGAAACAGGCACGCGCCTGGATCAGGCGGCCTTCTTCTTCGTGGCCGGCTGGCCCTCGATGATGCCCATGATGTCGGACTCCTTCATGATCAGGAGCTCCTCACCATCGATCTTCACCTCGGTGCCGGACCACTTGCCGAACAGGATGCGGTCGCCCGCCTTCACGTCCAGCGCCACGATCTGGCCCTGCTCGTTGCGCGCGCCGGCGCCAACGGCGATGACCTCGCCCTCCATCGGCTTTTCCTTGGCCGTTTCGGGAATGATGATGCCGCCGGCGGTCTTCTCTTCGGCGTTCAGCCGGCGGACCACGACCCGGTCATGCAGGGGACGGAACTTCATCGGATCACTCCGGATCTGGGTTTGTTGCTCCGGCCGTGCCCCGTGCCCGGCCGTTAGCACTCCCGGTAGAGGAGTGCCAGCGATCTAGGCCCGGCTCCGGAGCAAGTCAAGGGATCGGCAGCACTCTTTTGCGGCGAGTGCCAATCCTTTGAATTTACGTGTGATTTAGGTTGCAGACCGCTGGATTCCCCATGCCATGATCGCATCCAAAGAACTGCGAGGGGGAAGTGCCGTTGCCGGCATGAAGGGGAGACGAACATGACTCTGGCGATGCAGCTTCGGGGCTACCGGCTGACGACGGCCGAGATCCTGTATCACCTGCCTGATCATCCGGCGGTGCTGCAGAGCTTCATCTGGCAGGAGCTGGACATTGCGCCGCGCTTTCCGGTGCTGAACCGTTTCCTGGGTTTCTGGCAGCGCGAGATCGAGGGGCGGCTGCATTCGGTGCGGGTCGCCTCCGTGGGGCTGATCTCGCCGGCCGAGCTGCGGTTCGCATCAGGCGAATTCCGCCTCCACTGACGGGCGGGGGCCGGCGGCGGGCCGGGCAAGGCGATCGCGCCGCGCCCAGCGCATGACCATGAGAGTCGCCACCACCAGCAGTCCGGCCAGCAACCCCAGCCACACCCCGTGCCCGGCGAGGTCCGCGCCGAAGGCCAGTGCCAGCGCCAGCGGCAGTCCCATCCCCCAGTAGCCGATGCCGGCGTAGATCATCGGCACCCGCGTATCGTACAGGCCGCGTAGCGCGCCCGCCGCCGTGGTCTGCAGCCCGTCCGCGATCTGGAACAGCCCGGCCAGCAGCAGGAACTGCCCGGCCAGCGCCGCGACCTCGGCGGCGCGGGGATCGGTGCTGTCCACGAAAATGCCGATCAGCAGGTGGGGCGCGAGGATCATCGTGGCCGCCGTGCAGGCCATGAAGCCCGCGGCAAGGCCGATCGCCACCCATCCCGCCCGTCCGGCGCCTGCCGGGTCGCCCGCGCCGGCCGCGATCCCCACCCGTGCGGTCGCCGCCTGCGACAGGCCCATCGGCACCATGAAGGTCAGCGAGGCGAGGTTGATCGCCACCGCATGCGCCGCCACCGCCGCGGTCGAGATCCAGCCCATCATGAACGCCGCGGCGTTGAAGACGCTGATCTCGAACAGGAAGGCCGCGCTGATCGGCAGGCCGAGGCGGAACACCTCCGCGAATCGCTTGAAGTCCGCCCGCCAGAACCGCCCCAGCAGCCGGAACCGGCGCAGCCGCCGGTCGAGCGCGATCACCCCCAGCAGGCCCGCGAACAGCACGAAGCCCGACAGCGTGGAGGCGTAACCCGCCCCCGCCACGCCCAGAGCGGGGAAGCCGAAATGGCCGAAGATCAGCACCCAGGCGATCAGGGCGTTCAGCCCCACCGCGACGAGGGCGACGGCGAGCGCCGGCAGCGGCCGTTCCAGCGCGGCGAGGAAGCCGCGCAGCACCATGTAGAAGCCGAAGGGCAGCATCTCCCACATCAGCGCGCGCACGTAGACCTGCCCCAGTTCCGCGATCTCCGCGGACTGGCCGAGCAGGCGCAGCAGCGCGCCGGCGTGCCACAGCACCGGCCAGATCAGGATGCAGACCGCGATGCAGGCCCACATGCCCTGCCGCACCGTCCGCCGCATCTCCCGCACGAAGTGCAGCTTGCGCCCGCGCGCCTGCGCGAGCATCGGCGCAGTCGCCATCGCCACGCCGAAGGTGAGCGGGAAGAACAGGTAGAACAGGTTGCCGCCGATGGTGGCCGCCGCCATCGCCTCGGGCGAGACGCGGCCGAGCAGGGCGATGTCGGTCGCGATCATCGCCATCTGCGACAGGTTGGTGAGCGCGATCGGCCAGGCAAGCGCGGCCATGGCGCGGATCTCGGCGCCCCAGGCGGACCGTGCGG
>JBBCJT010000183.1:0-6946 GCA_037190665.1 Rhodovastum atsumiense
GCGCCTCTTCGCCGCAGGCCCCCGCCCGCGCTACGGGCTGCGCTTCGCGTGGTGGACCGGCCATGAGCAGGGCGTCTACGCGGGATCGTCCTGGTACGCGGACCGCTTCCGGACGGAGCTGTACGACAACGCCATCGCCTACCTGAATGTCGATATCGTCGGCGTGCGCGGCGGCACGGTGAAGGCGCTGCGCAACACCACCTCCGAACTCTCTTCCTATGCGAATTCGGTGCTGGAACGGACGGCGGGCCGCCTGTCGGAGGCGGATGACGATTTCGTCCGCCGTGCGCTGAAGCGGCTCGACAGGACCATCGATCCCCGTCGGTCCGCGCGCAATTCCGACCAGAGCTTCAGCGGCATCGGCCTGTCCACCGCGCAGGTCAGCGCCTTCCTGCCCGAGGCGCATCCCGACCGGCTGCCCGGCACCGGCCTCGCGCGCTGGTGGCAGACGGACGAGGACACGATCGACAAGTGCGATGCGGAGATCCTCGGGCAGGATACGCTGATCTACCGCAACCTGCTGGAAGGGCTCGTCCGCGCGGCGAGCCTGCCCTTCGACTACACGGCGACGGCGGAGGACATCCTGTCGAGCCTCGGCGAATACACCGGGGCCGCGCCGGACAATGACGATCTCGCCCGGCTTGTCGCGCTCGCCGAACGGCTGCGCGCGGCGGTCGGCGGGCTCTCCGCGGAGGCGGACGGTTCGGCGCGGCACACGGCGCGGCTGCTGCGCCTCGCCCGGCTGCTGAACCCGGCGCAGTATCATGCGGCGAGCGACTTCGATTTCGACCGCAGCCGCGGCAGCCGCCTGCTGCCGGGTCTGGCGCCCGCGCTGGGACTGGCGAAGATGGATTCCGACCATGCGCACATGGCCCGCATCGAGCTTCGCCGCCGCGCCAACCGTATCGCCCATGCCTTCGCCCGCGCGCTGGACCTGATCGAACGGAGGGACATCTGATGCGCTTCGATCGACGCACGCTGCTGGCCGGCGCCGGTGCCGCCGCGCTGGCCCGCCCGGCCCTTGCACAGTCGGAGCGCAGCCGCGTGCTGCGCTTCATCCCCTATGCCGACCTGAACACGCTCGACACGCTGTGGACCACGGTCGATATCACCCGCGACCACGGCTATCTGGTCTACGACACGCTGTACGGCGCGGACGAGACGCTGGCGCCGCGGCCGCAGCTCGCCGAAGGCCACGTCTTCGAGCAGGACAACCGCGTCTGCACCATCACGCTGCGCAGCGGCATCCGCTTCCATGACGGCACGCCGATCCGCGCGCAGGACTGCGTGGCCAGCCTGCGGCGCTGGATGGTGCTGGCGCCGATGGGCCAGACCGTCGCCGCGGTGACGGACGAGCTGGCGGTGCTGGACGACCGGCGCTTCCGGTTCCGCCTCAGGCAGCCCTTCCCGGTGCTGATCAGCATCCTGGGCCAGGTCGTCGCACCGGTGCCGGTGATCATGCCGGAGCGCATCGCCCAGACCCCGCCCGACAAGCAGGTCACGGACGCGACCGGGTCAGGCCCGTTCCGCTACAAGGCGGACGAGCATCAGGCCGGCAACCTCGTGGTGTACGAGCGCTTCGCCGACTACGTGCCGACGCCCGACGCGGGCAAGGGGCTGGTTGCCGGGCCGAAGGTCGCGCATTTCGACCGCGTCGAGTGGCACCGCATCCCCGATCCGTCCACCGCCGGGGCGGCGCTGCAGCGCAACGAGATGGACTGGTTCGGCGATCCGCCGCCCGAGATGCTGGAGCTGCTGGCGCGCAGCCGCAACATCGAGGTCGGCCGCATGGAGCTGCTGCCCGCGGTCGCGGTGATGCGGCTGAACGCGCTGCACCCGGTCTTCAGCGACAAGCGCATGCGGCAGGCATTGCTGCCGGCGATCGACCAGTCCGACTTCATGATCGCCGCCGTGGGCACCGATACGGAACGCTATGAGGTCGGCACTGGCTTCTTCCCGCCCGGTTCGCCATCGGCGAGCGATGCGGCGCTGGAGCCGCTGAAGGGGCCGCGCGATCTGGCGAAGGCGAAGCGGCTGTTCAAGGAAGCGGGCTACAGCGGCCAGCCCGTGCGCCTGCTCGGCAATGCCGGCGCGGGGGTGACGGGGCAGCTCGCGCTGGTCGCGGCGGACCTGTTCCGCAGGCTCGACCTCAACCTCGACCTCGCGCTGCTGGAAAGCACCGCGGTGGCGCAGCGGCGGCGGTCCATGGAGCCGGTCGAGCGCGGCGGCTGGTCGGTGAGCTGCTGGTCCTTCCCCGGCCTGATGTTCGAGAACCCGGCCACGCACATCCTGCTGCGCGGCAACGGCAAGGATGCGTGGTTCGGGTGGCCGACGATCCCGAGGCTGGAGGAACTGCGCGACGCCTGGCTCGCCGCGCCGGATGCCGAGGCGCAGAAGCGCATCGCGCGGGAGATGCAGGTGGTGGGCATGGATGAACTGCCCTGCATCCCGCTCGGCGTCAGCTACAAGTACACCGCGCTGAGCCGCAGCCTGACGGGCCGGGTGGCGGGCCTGCCGATCTTCTGGAACATCCGGCGTACCTGACGGCTGATCCTGCACGTCCTGCATGCGGCACCGACCCGCTGCCGCAGGCGGGGGCTTCACGGAAGCGCCGGATGGAAGTGAGTGTCGTGCAAGGTCCCCTCTCCCGCCCGGCGGGAGAGGGGGGGGGCCGCGCTTGCGCGGGAGGGTGAGGGGCCCTGCGCGGAGGCGAAACTTCAACGAGACGCTGTCGGAAGCACCCTCACCCCGGCCCTCTCCCGCAGGCGGGAGAGGGAGATTTCCTCCTCGCCCCCGCTGTTGAGGGAGAGAGGCACGGCCTCCGTCGCGACCGCGCGAGACAGACTACGCCGTCACCGATGCGCGGCCGGACAGCGCCTCCGTCAACTCCGATACGCGCGCCAGATCGCCGAAGCGGGACAGTCGCTCCAGCGCCGCGTCCACGCCCCGCGGCGACAACGCGCGTGCGGCGCAGTCGCGGAACTTCGCCTCCAGCTCCGCATCGCTCAGCGGCGCTTGCGGATGGCCGCGCGGCGCCAGCACCGCGCCCTGCCGCCGCGTGCCGTCGGCGAGCAGGACGTCCAGCGTTCCCCGCTCGAAGCTCTCCGTCACCGGCCGGTCCGCCGCCAGCTCCGGATCGACCCGCATCGTCACGCGCTCCATCAGCGGGCGAAGCGCGGGGCGGGCGATCGCATCCGCCGTGAAGCTCGATACGGACAGCGTGCCGTCCGCCAGCGTCGCCGCGAGGCAGTAGGGCAGGCTGAAACGGGCCTCGTTCGGATCGGCGGGGATGCGGTAGCGCAGGTTGGCCGCGGCGGTCTCGGACACGTGGGCGTCGATGGACACGACATCCTGCACCCGCAGGTTCATCGCGCGCAGCGCATCCACCGGACGATGCGTGGACGCGCAGCATGGATAGGCCTTCGCCCAGACGCCATACTGCTCCATGGCCGGCGGATCGCCGAGATGCACGAGCGCGGCGGTAAGCCCCGGCGCGCCGGGCCCGGCCATCAGGTCGACATAGCCCCAGCGCCCTTCGAGGGGCTCGGCGATCCCGGTCACGCCGGCGGCGGCGAGTTGCGCGGCCATCAGGCCGTTCTTCGCCGCGAGCCCGGCGTGCAGCGGCTTGGCCATGGTCCCGAACTGCCGCTTCGATCCGCCCGCCATGCTGGTCGCGAGCGAGATCGCCATGGCGATGCCGTCTGCATCGAGCCGCAACAGCCGGCCGCAGGCGGCCGCGACGCCCATGCTGCCGAGCGACAGCGTCGTGTGCCAGCCGCGCTGGTAATGGACGAGGTTCATCGCCTCCCCCAGCCGCGCCAGCACCTCGTAGCCGACGAGGAAGGCATCGAGCGCATCCGCCCCCGACGCGCCTTCCGCCTCCGCCACTGCGAGGATCGCGGGGACGAGGGCGGCGCTCGGGTGCGACATGGCCGGGTCGAGCACGTCGTCGTAGTCGAGCGCGTGCGCCGCGGTGCCGTTGACCAGCGCCGCCCAGGGGGCCGCGAGCGGTTCGCCGCCGATCACGAAGCACGGGCCCGCGCCCCATGACCGGACGGCCTGGCGGGTGCGGACCGTGCAGGCTTCCTCCTGTCCCGCGAGCATCACGGCAATGGTGTCGAGGAAAGCCCTGCGCGCGCCGTCCCTGCAGGCGGCGGACCATTGCCGGGGTGTCCCGGCGCACCATGCGGCGAGGCGGGCCGTCGAGCGGTGTTCGGCATCCGACCAGCCTGCGGTCTGTCCTATCGCCGCCTCCTGCATGTGTCAGGCGCCGCATTTCGCGAGCGGGGCGCGGCAAAGTCCAATGCCGACTTGTCGGCCTCGTCAAACCGGGAGTTATGCGCGGGGCGTTGTCCGGTGGCTCGTCGGACCCTTCTCCCTCTCCCGCTCGCGGGAGAGGGCCGGGGTGAGGGTGGGCCCCGCAGCACCACGGTGAGGTCTTCCTTCGCGCGCGTGCCCTCACCCTCCCGCGCAAGCGCGGGCCCCTCCCTCTCCCGCCCGGCGGGAGAGGGGACGTCGCGGGACGCGCGTTGCCTTTTGCCAATGCTGCGCTTCCCGCTCTGCGCAAGCCGCAACAGGGAGGATCGCGGGAGGCCCTTACGGCCCGCGCGACGTTCCACTCCCACAGCCCGCGCCGCCCGCCCCACCATCGCGGACAACGCCAAACCCATAACCCCACGGCATGGCCAGTGCGGCAATGGTTGCTGGACAGTACCGTCCCGCTTGCCACCCTGCCCGTTTCCGGCGGCATTCTTCCGTGTGGCGCCCGGGATCGAGCAGGGGGAAGCGGAGAGCGTGAAGGTCATCGTGATCGGCGGCGGGGTCCTCGGGGCGAGTGCCGCCTTCCATCTCGCCCGGCTCGGCGCGGAAACCGTGCTCGTGGATGCGGCGGCGGAGGGGCGGGCCACATCGGCCGGCGCGGGCATCATCTGCCCCTGGGCCTCCCGCGTGGAGGATGCCGACCACTACGCCATCTCGGAGCGCGCGGCGTCCTGCTATCCGCAACTGATCGAAAGGCTCGCCGAGGCCGGGGCGGGCGAGGGCGGCTACCGGCGCAACGGCACGCTGGTGCCGATGGCGGACGGCGCCGAACTGGATGCGCACGAACGGCGCATCCGCGACCGCGCCGCGGCATCGCCCGCCGCCGGGGCGGTGACGCGCCTCGGCACGGCGGAGACGAGACGCCTCTTCCCCGCGCTGCGGCCAGACGTGGCTTCGGTCCATATCGCGGGCGGTGCGCGTGTGGACGGGCGGCTGCTGGCGGAGGCCATGGCGGTAGCGGCGACCCGGCTCGGCGCGACCCGGCTGCGCGGCACGGCACGCCTGACACGCACAGGCGCCCGCGTGACAGGCGCGGAGGTGGATGGAGAGGCGATCGCCGCCGATGCCGTCCTGTTCTGCGGCGGCGCGTGGGTGGAGGAGACGCTCGCCCCGCTCGGCATCGCGCTCGCCGTGCGCCCCCAGCGCGGCCAGATCCTGCATCTGCGCCTGCCCGGCATCGCCGCGCGCGGCTGGCCGACGCTGCTGCCCCTCACCGGCTTCTACATCGTCACGTTCGGCGATGACCGGATCGTGGTGGGCGCGACGCGGGAGGAAGGCGTCGGCTTCGATCATCGGGTCACCGCCGGCGGGCTGGCCGGGGTGCTGGAACAGGGGCTCGCGCTCGCGCCCGGCCTCGCCGACGCGACCATGGTGGAGACCCGCATCGGCTTTCGTCCCATGGGCCCCGACTGGAAGCCGCTGCTGGGGCCGGTGCCGGGGATCAGGGGTCTTTTCATCGGCAACGGTCTGGGCCCGAACGGTCTCAACATCGGGTCCTATGCCGGGGGGCTGCTGGCCGAGGCGATTCTCGCGCCCGCGCTGCCGCCCGCCCTGTCCCCCTACGCCGATGCGCTGGCCGCGGCCGTGACCATGCGCGCGGCCGCGACACTCGAAGCCGCCGGGTTTCGATGAACGCCCGCCAGCTCGAGGTCTTCCGCGCCATCATGCGAAGCGGCACGCTGACCTCGGCCGCGCAACTGCTGAACGTGTCGCAGCCGGCGGTGAGCAAGGTGCTGCGGCACCTCGAGAGCCAGATCGGCTACCGCCTGTTCGATCGCATCGGCGGCCGGCTCTATCCGACGGCGGAAGCGCAGCTTCTCTTCGCCGACGCCGACCGCGTGTTCCGCGAGATCGAGACGGTACGCGATCTGGCGATCCGCATTCGCGAGCGGCGGGTGGGGCTGCTGCGGATCGGCGCCAGCGCGCCGCCGACCTTCGCGGTTCTTCCTGCCGCGCTCTGCGCGTTCCAGTCGCGCCATCCCGGCGTGAAGGTGGTGCTGCGGACGCTGCCGGCGGAGGAGCTGAGCGAGAAGATCCTCGTGGGCGAAGTCGACCTCGGCCTCACGCTGTCCGCGATCCGCGTTCCCATGGTCCAGTCGGAGATACTGGCCACGGTCTCCGTCATCGCGCTGCTGCCGGCCGGCTCCGCGCTTGCCCGCAAGACGGTCATCGAACCGGGCGATCTCACGAACGAGCGGATGATCTCCTACGGCACGCATGCCGATGTCGGGCCGCTGCTGGATGCGGCGTTCGAACGCTCCGGCCTCGTGCGGCAGGTCCATACGGAGATCGCCATGTCGATCTCCGCGGCACCGCTGGTGCAGGCGGGGCTGGGGGTCGCGCTGGTGGACGCGATGCTGCCATGGGCGGACTTTCCCGGCGTGGTGGTGCGCCCCTTCCGGCCGCGCGTGCTGATGAGCCTCAGCCTCGTCACGTCCGGCACCCGCCCCGCACCGCGCTTCGTGCGCGATATCGCGGACGATATCCGGCAGGCGGTCGCGAAGGCGGGACTCGCGCCGTGAAGAGGTGGGGCTCTGCCGCACGCCCCGGCAGGGCTCTGCCCTGCACCCGCAAGGGGCCACCGGCCCCTTGACCCGGGATTCCTCCAGAGGGCCTTCGGCCAAAT
>JBBCJT010000184.1:0-6884 GCA_037190665.1 Rhodovastum atsumiense
ATGGGCCGCGCCGGCAGCGCCGATGAAGTGGCCGAAGCGGTGCTCTGGCTGCTCTCGGACGCCGCCTCCTACGTCACCGGCGCGATCATGCCCATCGCCGGCGGGCGCTGACCCCGGGCGCATGCCGGCTCCGCCCGCCCCCGGGTTGCGCGGTCCCGCTCCGCTGGCATGGTAACCGGCGCGAACAGGGAAGGACCCCGCATGGCGCGCTTCGGCAAGGCTGGCTTCGAGATCGTCACCGACATACCGCGGCCGCCGGCCGACCTGATCGCCAAGCTCGCCGCCTTCCCGCCCGCCATCCTGTCGGACGCCACCGGCCGGCGCGGGTCCATGCACGGTACCATCCGCCGCATGACCCCCGGGCTGACGCTCTGCGGCCCCGCGCTGACGGTGGAGGCGCGGCCGGGCGACAACCTGCTGATGCACGCGGCGCTCGCCATCGCGAAGCCCGGCGACGTGCTGGTGGTGGACGGGCGCGGCGACGTGAGCTGCGCGCTCGCCGGCGGCCTGATGGGCCGGCAGGCGAAGCTGCAGAAGATGGCCGGCTGGGTGGTCGACGGCGCGCTGCGCGACATCGACGAACTGGCCGAGATCGGCCTGCCCGCCTTCGCCCGCGCCGCCTGTCCCGGCGGGCCGGACAAGGAAGGCCCCGGCCGCGTCGGCGTGACGATCACCTGCGGCGGGCAGGTGGTGGAGCCGGGCGACATCATCGTGGGCGATGCGGACGGCGTGGCGGTGATCCCGCGCGCGATCGCGGCGGAGGCGGTCGCCCTCGCCGAGGCCAAGACGGCGCAGGAGAACCAGCGCCGGGCGGAGATGGAGGCCGGCAAGCTGGTCCCCGACTGGCTGATGCCGATGCTGCGGAAGTTCGGGGCGCTGAAGGAAGGCGAGACGCTGTGAGCGGCACCAATCGCTGGAACGTCATCGTCACCGCGCCGGTGCTCGCAGAGCAGGCGGTGGCGCTGATGCGGGACAACGGCTGCGCGGTGCACTTCATGCCGCCCTATCCGTCCTCCGACGCGGTCGCGGCACTGGTGGCCGAGACGCAGGCGGACGCGATCCTGTGCCGGCAGGGCAAGGTCAACGCCCGGGTCTTCGCCGCCTCGCCGCGGCTGCGCATCGTCGCCCGCCATGGCGTGGGCATGGATGAGGTCGACATCCCCGCCGGGCGCGAGGCCGGCGTGATGCTGACCAACGCGCCGGGGTCGAACACGCGCGAGGTGGCCGAGCACGCGATCACGCTGATGCTCGCGCTGGTGAAGAACCTGCCCGCCCATTCCGCCGCCATCGCCGAGGGCGGCTGGCGCGGCGCGGCGGGGCAGGTGCGCGACATGCGCGGGCTGCGCGTGGGCATCCTGGGCTACGGCCGGATCGGCCACGAGGTCGCGCGGATGCTCGCCCCGTGGGACGTCCGCATCACCGCCTACGACCCCTACATCGACGCCGCGAGCTTCGCCAGCGTCAGCCGCGCGCCGTCGCTGGCGGCGCTGTGGCCGGAAGCCGACATCCTGACCATCCATGCCCCGCGCACGGCGGAGACCGTGGGACTGGTGGACGCGGCCGCGCTGGCGGCGCTGCCGAAGGGCGCGGTCGTGGTGAACACCGGCCGCGGCGGCATCGTCGACGAGGCGGCGCTGGCGGCCGCGCTCGAGTCCGGCCACGTCGCCGGCGCCGGGCTCGACGTGTTCGACGTGGAGCCCCCGCCCGCGGACCATCCGCTGCGCGGTCATCCGCGCGTGATCCGCACGCCGCACGTGGCAGGGGTGACGCCGAACAGCCTCGTCACCATGGCGACGATGGCGGCCGAATGCATCGTCGCCTGTCTCGACGGTCGGCCCGTGCCGGCCGAGCGGATCGTGGAGCAGGGGCGGCGCTGAGCGGGGTTGCTGGCCCGGTCCGGCGGGGGCACAAGCCCGTCATTCAGCCAGGGATGTGAGCATGAGCGACAGCTTCGACGTGATCGTCATCGGCGCCGGACCCGGCGGCTACGTGTGCGCGATCCGCGCCGCGCAGCTCGGGCTGAAGGTCGCCTGCGTCGAGAAGCGGGAGACGCTGGGCGGCACCTGCCTCAACATCGGCTGCATCCCGTCCAAGGCGCTGCTCGTCAGTTCCGAGAAGTACCATGAGGCGCAGGGCGCACTCGCCGAACACGGCATCGGCGTCAGCCAGCTCTCGCTCGACCTCGCGCGGATGCAGGCCCGCAAGGCGGAGGTGGTGTCCGCCAACGTCAAGGGCGTGGAGTTCCTGTTCAAGAAGAACAAGGTGACGTGGCTGAAGGGCGCGGGCCGCATCCTCGCTGCCGGCAAGGTGCAGGTCGGGGATGCCACCTACGAGACGAAGAACATCGTCATTGCCACCGGCTCCGAGTCCATGCCGCTGCCCGGCGTGGAGGTCGATGAGAAGCGCATCGTCACCTCCACCGGCGGGCTGGAGCTGGACAAGGTGCCCGGCCATCTCGTGGTGATCGGCGCGGGCGTGATCGGGCTCGAGCTGGGCTCGGTGTGGAAGCGGCTCGGCTCCAAGGTGACGGTGATCGAGTATCTCGACCGCATCGTGCCGACCGTCGATGGCGAGGTCGCCAAGCAGTTCGAGCGCATCCTTGCCAAGCAGGGACTGACCTTCAGGCTCGGCTCCAAGGTCACCGGTGCGAAGACCGACAAGTCCGGCGTGACGCTGACGGTGGAGCCCGCGAAGGGTGGTGCTGCCGAGGAGATCAAGGCGGACGTGGTGCTGCTGTCGATCGGCCGGCGCGCCTACACCGAAGGGCTGGGGCTGAAGGACGCGGGCGTGGAGACCGACGAGCGCGGCCGCGTGAAGCACAACCACTTCGCCACCAACGTCCCCGGCATCTGGGCGATCGGCGACGTGATCGACGGGCCGATGCTGGCGCACAAGGCCGAGGATGAGGGCGTGGCGGTGGCCGAGATCATCGCCGGCAAGAAGCCGCACGTGAACTACGATGCGATCCCGTCCGTGGTCTACACGTGGCCCGAGGTCGCCGATGTCGGCGCGACGGAGGAAGACCTCAAGAAGGCCGGTGTCGAGTACAAGGTCGGCAAGTTCCCCTTCACCGCGAATGGTCGCGCGCGCGCCAATGGCAGCACGGACGGGTTCGTGAAGGTGCTGGCCGACAAGAAGACGGATCGGGTGCTTGGCGCGCACATCATCGGCCCGGATGCGGGCACGCTGATCGCGGAGCTGGTGATGGCGATCGAGTTCGGCGCGTCGTCGGAGGACGTGTGGCGCACCTGCCACGCGCATCCGTCGCTGAACGAGGCGGTGAAGGAAGCGGCGATGGCCGCGGACCGGAAGCCGATCCACATCTGAGGCGGGCGGTTGCGGGCGCGGTTGTGCCCGCGGGCGCGAGCTTCGCGGAACCGCCGCGCCTCTTCCCCCTCTCCCGCTCGCGGGAGAGGGCCGGGGTGAGGGTGCGTCCGACAGCACCTCGTTGAGGTTTCGCCTCCACCCAAACCCCCTCACCCTCCCGCGCAAGCGCGGGCCCCTCCCTCTCCCGCTCGGCGGGAGAGGGGATCTTGCGTGACGGTCCTCGCAATATCGGTCTTCGCCCGAACATCGTGGCGGAGGGTTGGGGCAAGAGGCGCAGCCTCATGACGCTGTAAGCGGCATGAAAGACGAACCCGACGCGGACCTCGCCGTTGAGGGTGCGGGCGGACCCGTCGCCCGCACCGCACGGAGTTGCCCGCCATGCCCCTCGCCCGCCGCGCGCTGATCGCAGCCGCCACGGCGCTCGCCGCCTGCTCCGCCAGCGTGCCGGAGGGCATCGTGCCCGTCCGCTTCGACGCGCAGCGTTACCTCGGCACCTGGTACGAGATCGCCCGGTTCGACCATTCCTTCGAACGCGACCTGGAACGGGTGAGCGCGACCTACGCCGCCAACCCCGACGGCAGCATCGCGGTGCTGAACCGCGGCTTCGATCCGGCGAAGGGCGACTGGCGGGAGGCGAAGGGTCGCGCGCGCTTCCTCGGGGCGCGCGATGTCGCCTCGCTCGGCGTGACGTTCCAGCCGCCGTTCGAAGGCGGCTACAACGTGTTCCGCCTCGCGCCCGACTATTCGATCGCGCTCGTCACCGGAAACGACCGCTCCTATCTCTGGCTGCTGTCGCGCACGCCGACGCTGCCGGAGGCGACGGTCGCCGAATGGCTGGCCTATGCGCAGGCGCAGGGTTTCGCCACCGAGCGTGTCATCCGCGTCCGCCAGCCGTAGCGGGCGCCCTCTGGTCGAACGCGTGCGGCGCGGCGATGATGCGGAGGGACGTTCAGGAACGCACGACATGAAGCTTGCGACTTTCGATGCCGGGCAGGGTCCGCGCACGGGGCTGGTGCTTGAGAATGGCGACGTGCTCGACCTCGCCGAGGGCGCGCGGCTCGCCGGCCGCGACACCGCCCCCTTCGCCTCGATGCTGGCGCTGATCGCCGGCTGGGAAGGCGCGCGCCACACGGTCGCCGCGCTGCAGGCCGACCCGCTGGCGCAGGCGGTGGAACCCGCGTCCCGCGCGCGTCTGCTCGCGCCGATCCCGCGCCCGACCAAGAACGTCTTCTGCGTCGGCCGCAACTACCTCGACCACGTGGCGGAGGGCGATCGCACGCGCGGCATAAAGACCGAAGCGCCGCCGGAACATCCGCAGTTCTTCAGCAAGCCCGCCAACACCGTGATCGGGCCGGGCGAGGGGATCCCGCATCATGCCGGCGTGACGGCGGCGCTCGACTACGAGGTCGAGCTGGCGCTGGTCATCGGCAAGGGCGGCGTGGACATCCCGGCGGAGCGGGCCTTCGACCACGTCTTCGGCTACACGGTGCTGAACGATGTGACCGGGCGCGACCTGCAGCGCCGGCACGGCCAGTGGCTCAAGGGCAAGGGCCTCGACCGCTGCTGCCCGATCGGTCCGTGGATCGTCACGCGCGACGCGCTGCCGACGCCGCCCGACCTGCGCATCAGCCTGACGGTGAACGGCGAGACGCGGCAGGACAGCCGCACCTCGCTGCTGATCTTCGACATCCCGGCGATCATCCGCATCCTCTCGCAGGGGCTGACGCTGGAACCCGGCGACATCATCGCCACCGGCACGCCGGCCGGCGTCGGCTACGCGATGCAGCCGCCGCGCCTGCTCAAGCCCGGCGACAGGATCGCGGCGACGATCGAGGGGATCGGCACGCTGGAGAACAGCGTGGTCGCGTGATGCGGGCGGTGGGTCGTTATCCCTGAAGCAGGAGGCTTCCCCCTCTCCCGCTTGCGGGAGAGGGCCGGGGTGAGGGTGCGACCGCCAGCACCACGGCGAGGTTCCGCCCGTGCACAAACCCCTCACACTTGTCCCTCTCTCGCCGGACGGGAAAGGGAATCTTGCGTAACGCGCCTCGCCTTCTCCCTCTCATCCGCGCGATGCCCAGCCCTTTCACAAAGCGTGCTGGAGCTTTGCGAAGCGGCCGCGATCTTCCCCCTTCTCCCGCGTGCGGGGAGGGGGTTGGAGGTGAGGGTGCGTCCATCAGCACCATCGCGTGGTTTCGTCTCTGCGTAGACCCCTTCAGCCTGTCTCTCTCGTGAGGGGGTCTGCGTGACGCGCTTTGTCTTCTCCTCTCGCCCGCACAGGCAGGAGGAGGAAACTTGTTCCCGCTCCACAAAGTGAGGGCCGCATAAGGTTCAACCTCCCGCCGGCAGCTTCAATCGGGTGATGATCCGCGCCGTCCCGGCCGCGATGCGCGCGGTCAGCACCGGCGCGGGCTCCACCTGCCCATAGGCGGGACTGATCCAGCCCGGCTCCAGCGCCACCGACGCCGCGCCCACGATCGCAAGCGTCGCCCCTTCCGCCCACGCACCGTCCGGCGTCGGCCGCCAGTCGCACGCGGGATCGAGCCGCCACCGCAGCACCGCCGCCGCGAACGGGCCAGCCAGCCGATCCTCGATCCGCCACGCCCCCGGCGCGGCGGACACGCGCCGCTCGTGGCGGTTGCCGCGCGCGTCGCGGACCCAGCCGCCATCCGGCAGCGGCCCTCCTGCCGGCCATGGCCCCATCAGGAACCGGCCGAGCCGCGGTATCTGCGGCGCATCGTCGAACTGCACCGTGTTGTGCGCGGCGACCGAGGGGAAATGGTCGAGCCACCAGCGATCCGCCGGCGCGGGGTGGTAGGCGCCGGTCCCCCCGTCGCACAGCAGGTTCCGCCCGGCGTGCCACAGGTCCAGATGCAGCAGGTCGGCATGCGCCGGCCTGTGCCGGCTGCCGGGCACGCGCAGCACCGCCCAGGCGGCGCCGGCGGCGAAACCCATGAAGCCGCGTCCTGACCAGCGCGTCGGCCGCGGCGGGGCGGGCGGAGGCGGCGGGGCGGCAAGCGCGGAGCCGTCGTCATGACCAAGCCGCGCCATCCGCCCCGAGACGGGATCGGTGAGCCGGTCCAGCCAGGCTGCTGCGGCGGCGTGCTGCGCGGCAAACCTCGGCCGCAGCCCCTGCCGTTCCGCCATCGCCGCGGCCAGCGACAGCAGGTCCACCGCCATGCGCTGGTAGCGCGCGGAGTGCTGGCTGAACGCGCCGCAAGGGGCGAACAGCCGCCCCGCCGTGCGCTCCGTGCGGGCGAGCGCCCGTGCCGCCAGCGTCCGGCCGCCGCCCAGCAGCCCGGCGGCGAGCCCGGCCGCGGCGGCGGCGAGGCTGTGGTTGTTGTCCTGCGCCGCCTCATAGGCGCGCCCGGCCATTATCCGCCGCCAGTGCAGCGCCGCCACCGCGCGCAGCCCCGTCGGCGGGTCGGCATCGCGCCCGTGGCGGATCGCGGCCCAGGCGAGATGCAGCAGCCGGATCGCCGCCTCCTGCGCGCTGACCCAGTGCTCGCCGCGATAGGGCGGATTGGCGGCGAGAAAGGCCGCGATGCGGCGATCCGCCA
>JBBCJT010000185.1:0-12301 GCA_037190665.1 Rhodovastum atsumiense
TTCCAGCTTGTCTTCCCGCCGCCGAAGCCGGTGCCGCAGGCCCAGGCGCCGACGCCGGCCGCGCAGCAGACCCCGGCCGCGCAGCAGCAGGCCGGCGGCGTCGTGCCCGGCGCGCCCGCCACCCCGGCCGCGCAGCCGCCGACGCCGGTGGAAGTGCCGCGCCTGACGATCGAAGGCCCGCGCGTGACCGGCACCGTCAGCCTGATCGGCGCGCGGATCGACGACATCCGCCTCAACGATTTCCGCGAGACGATCGACCGCAACTCGCCCAACGTCGCCGTCCTCACCCCGTGGGTGAAGCCGCAGCCCTACTGGGCGCAGTTCGGCTGGACCGCGCCCGCGGGCGTGAAGGTCCCGGACAACGACACAGTCTGGACAGCATCGGCCACCAGCCTGCGGCCGGACGCGCCGGTGACGCTGAGCTGGGACAACGGCGCCGGCCTGCGTTTCGAGCAGGTGCTGACGCTGGAGCCGGACTTCCTGATCTCGGTGCAGCAGCGCGTGGTGAACGACACCGGCGCCGCGGTGCCGCTGACCCCGTGGGGCCGGGTGCGGCGCGAGTACCTGCCGCAGACCGCCGGCTTCTACATCCTGCATGAGGGTCTGGTCGGCGTCGTCGACGGCCGGCTGCAGGAATTCACCTACGCCAACACCCGCGACGAGGGCGCGCGGCGCAACGGCCTCGCCTTCGAGGGGCAGAGCGTCGGCGGCTGGGCCGGTTTCACCGACAAGTACTGGCTGTCCGCGCTGATCCCGGATCAGGAGACGATCCGCAGCACCTTCGCCTTCCGCCATGTCCAGGTGGCGGGCCGCGACCAGTTCCAGGTCGACGTCGCCAAGCCCGAGACCGCGGTGACGCAGCCCGGCGCGACGCTGGAGAGCAGCTTCCGGCTGTTCGCCGGTGCCAAGGAAGTGCGCACGCTCGACCGCATCCGCGACCAGCACGGCGTGCGCGATTTCGACAAGGCGATCGACTTCGGCTGGTTCTACTTCCTGACCAAGCCGTTCTTCTACGTCATCGACTGGCTGTTCCACCTGACGGGCAATTTCGGCATCGCCATCCTGATCTTCACGCTGATCGTGAAGCTGCTGTTCTTCCCGCTGGCGAACAAGTCCTACAAGTCGATGTCGAAGATGAAGCTCCTCGCGCCGAAGATGCAGGAGCTGAAGGAGCGGCTCGGCGGCGATCCCGCGAAGATGCAGCAGGAGATGATGGCGCTGTACCGGGCGGAGAAGATCAATCCGGCCGCCGGCTGCCTGCCGATCCTGATCCAGATCCCGGTCTTCTTCGCGCTCTACAAGGTGCTGTTCGTCACCATCGAGATGCGGCACGCGCCGTTCTTTGGCTGGATCCGCGACCTGTCCGCGCCGGACCCGACGAACGTGTTCAACCTGTTCGGGCTGATCCCGTTCGATCCGGCGGCGCATATCTCGCTGCTGCACCTGGGCGTGTGGCCGCTGCTCATGGGCTTCACCATGTGGCTGCAGATGAAGCTGAACCCGACGCCGCCGGATCCGATCCAGGCGAAGGTCTTCGCCTTCATGCCCTTCATCTTCACCTTCATGCTCGCCTCCTTTCCGGCCGGGCTGGTGATCTACTGGACATGGAACAACCTGCTCTCCATCGGACAGCAATGGCTCATCATGCGGCAGACGGCGGCGGAGAAGGCCGGCAAGCCGGTGGCGAAGGCCAAGGCCTGAGCGCGGACGCGATCGAGGCAGGGCGGAAGCTGTTCGCCCTGCCGTGCCGCTTCGTCCATGCCGCCCAGAAGCTGGACCACCTGCCGGACAGCGCGCTGCCCGAGGTGGCGCTGGCCGGGCGGTCCAATGTCGGCAAGTCGTCGCTGCTGAACGCGCTGACCGGGCAGAACGCGCTCGCACGCGCGTCCAACACGCCGGGGCGCACCCGCCAGCTCAATTTCTTCGACCTCGGCGGGCGGCTGATGCTGGTGGACATGCCCGGCTACGGCTACGCGCAGGCGCCGAAGGACGTGAAGGCCGACTGGCAGGGGCTGATGTTCGACTACCTGCGCGGCAGGCCGATGCTGCGGCGCGTGCTGCTGCTGCTGGATGCGCGGGTGGAGACGAAGGCGTCGGATCGCGCGGCGATGGACCTGCTCGACCAGGCGGCGATCACGTTCCAGATCGTGCTGACCAAGACGGACGGCGTGAAGCCGCCGGCCCTTGCCCGCCGCCATGCGGAGGTGGTGGGCCTTGCGCGCGCGCGCCCGGCGGCGCACCCGCAGGTGATCGCCACCAGCAGCGAGACCGGACTCGGCATCCCCGACCTGCGCGCCGAGATCGCCACCTTCGTCTGAGACCGTCGAGCCCTGCCGATGGGCTTCTCATCGGCAAGGCGAACGGTATTCGCGCGCAGGGTTGGTGCGGCGGCCGGGCGCACGTAAAGATTCGATACCGCGTCGGCCGACAGGCTGGCCGGCAATGAGAGCCAGGAGGACCACGCCCCCATGACCGGCCTGCCCGACCGCCCGACGATCCTGTTCGCCCATGCCGTGTACGCGCTCGCGTCCACCGCCCGCGCGCGCAACCTGCCGGCCGAGATCCTGGAAGCACGGACGGCCGAACAGACGGAGACGCTGCTGCCGCAGGCCGACGTGCTGGTGATCTCCGGCCTGTGGCGCAACACGCTGCTGCCGCTGATGGGCCGGGTGAAGCTGGTGCAGTCGATCAGCGCCGGCGTGGACCAGTATCCGCAGGACGAGCTGCGCACGCGGGGCATCCGGCTCGCCAGCAACCAGGGCGGCAACGCCAACGCCGTGTCCGAGCACGCGATCAGCCTGATCCTCGCGCTGATGCGGCATCTGCATACGGCGCGTGACAATCAGACGAAGCGGAACTGGGTGGGGATGAACCCCGATCCGGCGACGCGCGAACAGGAACTGGGCGGCAAGACGCTGCTGGTCGCCGGCTACGGCGCCATTGGCTCGCGGCTCGCGCGGCTGGCGCAGGCCTTCGGGATGAAGGTGATCGCCACCCGCCGCACGGTGCGCAACGCCGATGACAACGGCATCACCGTCGTCACGCAGGATCGCTTCCGCGAGTTCCTGCCGCAGGCGGACGTGGTGGCGCTGACCTGCCCGCTGACCGAGCAGACGCGCGGCATGGTGGATGCAGCCGCGTTCGCGGCGATGAAGCCCTCCGCGCTGCTGGTCAACTGCGCGCGCGGCCGCGTGGTGGACGAGGACGCGCTGATCGCAGCCTTGCGCGACAAGCGCATCGCGGGCGCGGGGCTGGACGTGTTCTACGACGAGCCGCTGCCGGCCGACTCGCCGCTCTGGGGTTTCGAGACAGCGCTGATCACGCCGCACACCGGCGGCGAGACCAACCTGTACGAGAGCAACGTGCTCGACACGCTGGCCGAGAACCTGAAGCGGCTGCGGCAGGGCGAAGCGTTGCGCAACCAGATCGTGTGACGGAACGGCCCGCGGCTTGACCGCGGGCCGGACCGATACCTACACGCGCGCAAGTCCGCGGGGAACGCCATGACCGACGACCAGACCGCCCACCGCAAGGCCGCCGCCGAGCAGGCCCGCATCCTCAGCCAGGCGCTGCCGTTCCTGCGCCGCTATGCCGGGGCCACGGTGGTGGTGAAGTACGGCGGCCACGCGATGGGCGAGGACGACCTCGCCCGCACCTTCGGCAGCGATATCGCCGTGCTGAAGCAGGTGGGCGTCAATCCGGTCGTGGTCCATGGCGGCGGGCCGCAGATCAACGCCATGCTCGACAGGCTCGCCATCCGCTCGACCTTCGTGCAGGGACTGCGCGTGACCGATGCGGCGATGGTCGAGGTGGTCGAGATGGTGCTCGCCGGCACCGTCAACAAGCAGGTCGCCGGGCTGATCAACCGCGCCGGTGCGCTGGCGGTGGGCATCTGCGGCAAGGATGGCGGGCTGATCCGGGCGCGCAAGGTGACCCGCACGGTCAAGGACCCGGAGAGCCACATCGAGCGTGCGCTCGATCTCGGCTTCGTCGGCGAGCCGACCCAGGTCGATGTGCGCGTGATCCATGCGCTGACCGGCGCGGGGCTGATCCCGGTGATCGCGCCGGTGGGCGTGGGCGATGACGGGCAGACCTACAACATCAATGCGGACACGGTGGCCGGTGCGGTGGCCGGCGCGCTGGGCGCGCAGCGGCTGCTGATGCTGACCGACGTTCCCGGCGTGCTCGACGGCGACAAGCGGCTGCTGCAGGAGCTGACGCTGGACGATGTGAAGCGGCTGACCGCCGACGGCACGATCAGCGGCGGCATGATCCCGAAGGTGGAGACCTGCGCGGACGCGGTGCGCGCGGGCGTGAAGGGTGCGGTGATCCTGGACGGCCGCGTGCCGCACGCCTGCCTGCTCGAACTCTTCACCGATGGTGGTTTCGGCACGCTGATCCGCGGCTGAGCGGCGCAAGGCTGGCGCCGCGCGTGGCGTCAGCGGGCGAGGCGGTTCAGGAACCGGAGGTGCCACTCCATCTCCGGCACGGAGAGCGGGTAGTCGCCGGCTGCCGTCGCGACCAGCGCCGCGCCCGGGCCGATATGGCCCAGCATGACCTGCACCGCCATCGCCATCCGCATGTCGAAGCCCGCCTTCCAGCACAGGGCGACCAGCGCCTTGGCGCTGCGAAGCTGGCTCGCCCGGTCGACGGCCGCGCGCGACATGCCGGATGCGGTGGCAAGCATCTCCGCCACAGCATCGGCCTCGCCGCGCCCGATCGCATCCGCCAGCGCCGTCGCCGTCGGCTCTGACGTCGGCGGCGCCTCCGCCCGGTTCAGCCAGGTGAGCCGCTGGCCGACGCGGCGGCGCAGCGTCGACATCGTCTTCGCATCGAGATCGGCACGCGCCGCGAACGTGTCGAGCAGGTCCTCGGCGACGATCTCGGCCAAGGCCTGCGCAGCCCGAGCGGGCAGGCGCAGGCGCGTGACCAGCGGTTCGTGCCACGACGTCTGCTGCGCCGCGCCGGCGATCAGCCGGTCGAGCGTCGCTTCCCGGATCGCGGCCGAATCGTTGGCGAGCAGGGCCGCGATGGCCGGGGCGATGCCGGTTTCCACGATGGCGTCGGAGACGGCGGCCGACAGGCCGCACCGCCGCGCCACCGCCGTCACCGTTTCCTCCGCCGGCGGGGCCGCGATCAGCGCGATCAGGTCGCTGTCGGTCAGCAGCGGCGAGAGGCGGATGATGGGTTCCGCCACTGACGGCTCGATGTCGCGCGCCAGCGCGAGGATGAGCTGGCGCGGCGCGCGCGGCATGATCTTCACCGCATCCGCGATCGCCGCGCGCACGGTCGTGGCCGCGTCCTGCACGAGCCGCACCAGCGTCTGCCAGCGCAGCCGCCGCAGGCGGTCGTGGTCGATATCGGACAGGTACGGGGCAAGCCGCGCCAGCCGCTGCGCCAGCGCGATGCGCACGCGCGGGTCTATGTCCGTGGCCAGACAGGACTCGGCCTGCGGCGGGGCGGCCTCGTTGGACGCGACGGCCACGCGCACCTCCGCGGAGGGATCGCCGCACAGGAAGAACAGCAGTTCCGGCGCGATGTCGCTCCGCGTCGCCAGGTCGCGGCGCGCCGCGGCGTCCCCGCCGGCGAGCGCCTGCTTGTCGCGCTCGTAGGCCCCCAGCGCCGCGTTCAAGGCGCATCCGCGGCCGCGCGCCACTCCCCGGGGCCGGAGCGTTTCGCCGCCTGCATCGCCTGATTGGCACGGCGCAGCATCTGGTCGATCGTCTCCGGTCCGCGCGGCAGGCGCTGCGCGAGCCCGATCGAGAGCGTGATCCTCAGCCGGCGGTCGCCGCCGAGCTCGCCGAGCAGTTCCGGTGCGGCGCGGGTGAGGGTATCGGCCCGCTCCGCCGCGGTCATGACATCGGCGCCGTCGAGCCACGCGCCGAACTTGTCCCCGTCCAGCCGCGCGATGAGGTCGGTCGGGCGGAAGGTCTGTTCCAGCAGCGCGGCGACGGAGCGCAGGACCTCGTCCCCCACCTCGTGGCCGCATGTCTCGTTGACCGACCCGAACGCGTCGATATCGAGGTAGAGCAGCGTCGCGGCGCGCCCGTCACGATCCAGACGGTCGAACCGGCGCTCCATCTCGCCGAGGAAGGCGCGCCGGTTCATCAGCCCGGTGAGCGGATCGGTCCGGGCCTGACGCAGGATCTCCCGCTGGGTCGCCTCCTGGGTCAGCAGCAGCCGCACCAGCGCCTCGGCCGAGGCGAGCAGCAGCCGGTCCTCCTGGTCCCAGTCGCGCCCGCCCGCGGCGCGCCAGGCGACCAGCGCCGCGGCCTCGGCCTCCCGCACCGGGCAGGCGATGGTGATCATGGCCGCGCCGTCCGCGCCGATATGCGTTGCCGGCTGGCGGCCCTCCAGCCGCAGCAGCCCCGCGCCCTCCGCCAGCACGGGCGTCGGCGCGGCTCCCACGTGGTGCGACAGACGCACGCCGCGCGGCCCGACCTCCACCACCGCCACCCCGTCGGCGCCGAGCGCGGGCAGCAGCATTTCCAGCGCCGCCTTCATCATCCGGGCGGCCACGGGTTCGTGCCGCATGCGGGCAAGGATGTCCTGGATCACCGAGGTGCGGCGCAGTGCCGCGGCCACGCCTTCGCCGGAAGCCTCGCTGGCGGTGACGTCGCGGATGATGCCGCGCGCGCCGCCCGGCCCGCCCGACGGATCCAGAAGCGGCACCGCCGACAGCACGCAGGACGCGACCGACGCATCGCCGCGCCGCAGGAACAGGTGAAGCTGGCGCACCGGCCGGGTGGCGAGGAACGGATCGTCCAGCCCCGCCGAATCGAGCAGTTCGGCGGCGAAGCGGCCGAGCAGCCGGCTGGCGTGCCAGCCCAGCGCCGGATCGGGCGCCACGAAGGTGAAGCGGCCCTCCGCGTCGACCTCGAACGCGAGATCGGCCGCGAGCGAGACGAAATCCCGCCAGCGCTGGCGGCTGTCGAGCAGCGCCCCGCTCAGCGCCGCGGTGCCGGCGCATGCTCCGGATGGCGTGTCTTCCGGCTTGTCGTCGTCGCTCTGGCTCACGGGCACATTCCGTCATGAACTGGTGAACGGGCCGTGAAGCGGGCGCTCCGGGCCTTCGTTGACAGCCGCTCACCCCCTCTCCATGGTCCGCCGCCGCCGTTGCCGAGGGACCCCGGACAGAATGAGTGCGACCGAGCTGAAGCCGCGTATCGAGGCGCTGTGGGAGGCCCGTGACGGCGTGTCCCCCGCCACCAAGGGGGCCGATCGCGAGGCGGTCGAGACCGCGCTCGGCCTGCTCGACGATGGCAAGCTGCGTGTCGCGGAACCGGACGGCGCCGGCGGCTGGCGGGTGAACGACTGGTTGAAGAAGGCCGTGCTGCTCTCCTTCCGGCTGGCTGACTCCGCGCCGATGGAGACCGCGGCGGGGGCCTACGACAAGGTTCCCCTCAAGTTCGAGGGCTGGGGCGATAACCGCTTCCGCGAGGCCGGGTTCCGCGCCGTGCCGGGGGCCGTGGTGCGTCGCTCCGCCTACATCGCGCCGGGCGTGGTGCTGATGCCGTCCTTCGTGAACGTGGGCGCCTATGTCGATCGCGGCACGATGGTCGATACCTGGGCGACGGTCGGGTCCTGCGCGCAGATCGGCCGCAACTGCCACATCTCGGGCGGTGCGGGCATCGGCGGCGTGCTGGAGCCGCTGCAGGCCGCCCCGGTGGTGATAGAGGACGACTGCTTCATCGGCGCCCGCAGCGAGGTGGCCGAGGGCGTGATCGTGGAGCGTGGTTCGGTGCTGTCGATGGGCGTGTTCCTCGGCGCCTCGACCAAGATCGTCGACCGCGCCACGGGCGAGGTGCTCGTCGGCCGCGTGCCGGCCTATTCCGTCGTCGTGCCCGGCTCGCTGCCCGGCCGGGCGCTGCCGGACGGATCGGCGGGCCCGAGCCTCTACTGCGCCGTGATCGTCAAGCGCGTGGATGAGCGGACGCGCGCCAAGACCTCGATCAACGAGCTGCTGCGGGACTGATCTTGGCGCCTCCAGCGGACCCGCTCCCGCTCGCCCGCGACCTCGTCCGCCGCGCCTCGGTCACGCCTGCCGACGACGGCGCGCAGGACGTGCTGGCGGCGGCAATCGCCCGGCTCGGCTTCCGTATCGAGCGGCTGCGCTTCGGCGAGATCGAGAACCTGTACGCGCGGCGCGGCAGCGGTGGCTTCCATTTCTGCTTCGCCGGCCACACGGACGTCGTCCCGCCGGGCAACGCCCCGTGGTCGGTCGACCCCTTCGCGGGCGAGGTCCGCGACGGGTCGCTGATCGGGCGCGGCGCCTGCGACATGAAGGGCAACATCGCCGCCTTCGTCGCCGCGGTTCAGACCCATCTGGCGAATGGCGGCGCGGCGGACCATTCCATCAGCCTGCTGATCACGGGTGACGAGGAAGGCGCCGCGGTGGACGGCACGGTGAAAGTGCTCGACTGGATGGCAGCCGCCGGCGAGATCCCCCATCTGTGCGTGGTGGGGGAACCGACGAGCAAGGCCGTGCTGGGAGATACGATCAAGATCGGCCGGCGCGGCAGCCTGAACGCCGCCATCCGCGTCGAGGGGCGGCAGGGGCACTCCGCCTATCCGCAGAAGGCGGACAATCCCGTGCACCGGCTGGTGAACGCGCTCGCCGCGCTGACCGCGGCCCCGCTCGATGCCGGCACCGACTGGTTCGAACCGTCCACGCTGCAGGTCACCTCGGTGGACGTGGGCAATCCGGCCACCAACGTGATTCCGGGTTCCGCCAGCGCGAAGCTCAACATCCGCTTCAACGACCGCCACACCGGCGCCTCGCTCGCCGCCTGGCTGCGCGCCACCATCGCCCTGCATGCGGACCGGTTCGACTGCGACGTCTCCGTCTCCGGCGAGGCGTTCCTGACGCAGCCCGGCGAACTGGTGGACCGGCTGCGCGCGGCGGTGGCGCGCGGCACGGGCGCGGAGCCCGCGCTGGACACCGGCGGCGGCACCTCGGACGCGCGGTTCATCGCGCTGCATTGCCCGGTCGCCGAGTTCGGCCTCGTGGGCAGCACCATGCACCAGACCGATGAGCGCGTGCCGGTGGCGGAGCTGCACGCCCTGTCGTCCGCCTATCTGGAGGTACTGCGCGAGTTCGTGCCGTGAGCGGGACGACGGGCCGCAACCTCGTGCGTGGCATCGCCCGGATCGCGCGCTTCCGCGCCATCGGCCTCGCCGATATCGGCGATGATGCGAACGCGGTCGCGACCTCGCTGATCCCGCTCGCCGCGCTGCCCGTCGCCGGATCGCTGATCGCGCTGGCGAACGGTGCGGGCTGGTACGCGCTGCGGGACCTGTTCATCGTCGCCTGCGCGCTGCTCGCCCCGCTCGTCGTGTCCCACGCGGTGGCGCGCGCCTGGGGGCGGGAGGCGCTGTGGCCCCGTTTCGCCGCCGCCTTCAACTGGTGCCAGTGGGCGATCCCGGTGGCGGCGATGGGCCTGCTGCTCGGCGCGGCGGTGCTGGTGATGCTGGGCCTGCCGACAGAGCTGTCGGGGCTGCTCGTCCTGTTGGGCGTGCTGGTCTACGCGCTGTCGCTGCACTGGTTCGTCGCGAGGCACGCGCTGCGCCTGTCGGGCGGGATGGCCGCGCTGCTGGTGGTGCTGACCAATCTGGGCACGCTGGTCTGCCTCGCGGTGCCGCGGCTGATCGCCGGGGCGCTGGGCTGATGTTCCGGCTGGAGGCTGCGCTCGGCCTGCAGGGCGCGTTCCGGCTCGCGGGCGGCAACGGCGACGGGCTTTCCCTGCTGCCGACCCAGCCGGACGCGGTGTGGCGGTCCTGCGCCGCCGCGCTGATCTGCTGGCCGGCCTACATGGCGCTGCGGCTGATGGCCTATGCCGAAACGACATCCGAGGTCGGGCTCGGCGCGCTGGTGGCCATCGAGACATCTTCGTTCGTCGCGGCCTGGTTCGGTTTCGCGCTCGCCTCCATCCCGATCGCGGAGGCGATGGGCGCGGGCCCGCTCTGGCCCCGGTTCCTCGCGGCGTGGAACTGGACGAACGTGGTGCAGTACCTGTTCGTCCTGGCCGGCGAGGTGCCGGGCTGGCTCGGTTTCCCCCGAGCGATCGCGATCTTCGCCGCGGTGGTCGCGCTGGTGGCGGCGATCAGCGTGGAATGGCAGGCCGCGCGGCTGGCGCTGGGCCTGCGCGGCGGGCAGGCGGCGCTGGTCGTGCTGGCGGATATCGCACTCAGCCTGCTGGTCCGTGGCGTGGCGGACGGCGTTCTGGGGTCGGCTGGGTCCCCCGGCTGACCGGCCACATCGTGGTCCCCCCCCCCGCTGACGCGGGAGAGGGAGCAAGGAGAAGCTCCCTCTCCACCGCTTCGGGGGAGAGGGCTGGGGTGAGGGGGTGCGGCCTCATGGCTTCGCGCACACCCGTCGTACCAACCCCGCGCGGATACCGCTCACCTCACCGACGAAAACACACCGGCAAGGCGCCGGTCTCAGTCGCTCATCGTCACCCCGGTCGCCCGCGCGATCGCGGCCCACCGTTCGCTCTCGGCGGCGACGAAGGCGCCGAGCCTGTCCGTCTCCAGCGCCGGCATCTCGAACGCAGCCTTGGCCATGCCCTCGCGCACGGATGGCGCCGCCCGTGCGGCGACCGCGGCGGCGGCGATGCGCTGCACCACCTCGTCAGGCGTGCCGCGCGGGACGTACAGCGCGTTCCAGGTCGGCAGTTCCAGCCCCGGGAAGCCGAGTTCGGCGAGCGTCGGCACCTCCGGCAGCAGCCGCCCCGGCCCGGTCTGCGCGAGGCACAGCAGCTTGCCGTCCGCGATCAGCCCGAGCGCGGAGCCGGCCGTGAGCACCATCGCCTGCACCCGCCCGGCGACCAGATCGGTCAGCGCCTGCGGCCCGCCGCGATAGGGCACGTGCTGCGCCTTCAATTTGGCCTCGGCCACCAGCCCCGCCATCACCAGATGGCTGCCCGAGCCGGTGCCGACCGAGGCGTAGGAGATCTCCCTCTCCCGCGCGACGGCGAGGAAGGCGGCGAAATCGCGCGGGCCGAAGGACGGCGGCACGATCAGCAACTGCTGGGACGTCCCCAGCATCGCCACCGGCACGAAGTCGCGATCCGGGTCGTAGGGCATGCGCGCGCCGAGGTGGCGGTTGATCGCCATCGGCCCGTTGGAGGCGACGAGGACCGTGTGCCCGTCCGGCGCCGCCTTGGCGACGTACTCGGCCGCGATCATCCCCCCGCCGCCGACGCGGTTCTCCACCACAATGGGGCCGCCGAGCGCGTCCTTCATCTCGGCGGCGAACAGCCGCGCGGAGGTGTCGGCGGTGGTGCCCGCCGGAAAGCCCAGCACGAAGCGGATCGGCGCACCCTGGGCGCGTGCGGTGGCGAGCGGGGCGAGGGCGGCGGCGGCAAGCAGGGTCCGGCGGTGCATGGTGATTCTCCGGGCGGGAAACTACGGCCTGCGTGTCGTAACGCCAACGTCCGGCAGAGGAATGCCGGGGCTTTGCCCCGCGCCCCATCAGGGCTTCGCCCTGAACCCACCAAGGGCCGGGAGGCCCTTGGAACCCGATACTTGGGAAATGGGGTTCAAAGGGCCCCCGGCCCTTTGCGGGGAGTACGGGGCAGAGCCCCGTTGCCTCAATCCGGCCAGGCCCGCAGCCGCTCCGCCCGTCGCACCTTGCGCGCGATCAGGTCGTAGGGCTCCGGCGCGTTGCGCTTCCGCGCTTCCTCCAGTTCCGCGACGATGCGGTCGGCGACGATGCGTTCCTCGCCCGGATGCAGGTTGCAGGGATCGAGGTAGAAGAACCCGTGCTCGATCTCGTGATCGCGCACCGATACCGGCGGATCGCCCGCGTTCAGCCGGTCCTCCAGTCCCGCCGCCGTGATGCGCGCCTGTTCGGGATCGAGCGCGACCTTCAGCCGGTCGAGCGGGTTGTTGGTGGGATCGGGCTCGATCGTCGTCGTCACGCCCGGCCGGTCCGCGAAGGCGGCGACCCACAGGTCGAGCGCCGCCTGCTCCCGTGCGCGCACGGCCGCATGGTCGCGGCGTTCCCATGCCTCCAGTGCCGCGATGGTGCCGAGGATGGTTTCCTTGCCCACCTTCATCCCGCGCCCGATGCCGGAATTCTGCAGGAAGCACGCGCGCACGAGGTCCTTCCGCCCCGCGATGATCCCGCCGGTCGGCCCACCGAGGAACTTGTGCGCCGAGTAGATGACAAGGTCCGCCCCCGCCGCGAGGAAGCCGCGCAGGTCGTATTCCGACGCGGCGTCCACGATCACCGGCACGCCCGCCTCGCGGCAGATCGCGGCGAATTCCGGCAGCGGGATCTGCCCGTACTGCACGCAGT
>JBBCJT010000186.1:0-34142 GCA_037190665.1 Rhodovastum atsumiense
TGCCGGCGGCACGCCCTGCTGCAATTCGCCCGGGCGCGGCGTGTTCGACGGGTTCATCACACTCGCCGGCGGGCACAACCTCGGTGCCGACCGCATCCCCGGCAACACCGGCAGCCTGAGCTACGAGTACGTCCTGTCGCGTGACCCCGCCGTCTATGTCGCGACGGGCGGGTCCTTCAACGGCCGCGGCGGTGTGCTGATGGGGGCCGGCATCGCGCCCGCGGACGCGCGCGCGAGCCTCCTCGAGGTCATCCAGCGCGACCGGCTGGACGTGCTGGGTGCCGTGCGCGGCGGGCGGGCGCATGCGCTGTGGCACGGCGCGAACGACACGCCGGCGCATATCCTCGCCATCGAGAAGCTGGCCCGCTGGATCCAGCCCGACCGCACCGCCGGCATCGACGCCGACGCCACGCTGGCCGAACTCAACGCGCGCTTCGCGGCCGTGCCCATGGAAGGCACGTACTGGATCGACCTGACGCCAAGTTAGGCGGCACCGCTCCGCTCCTGCTTTCGGTCAGGAGAACCGGCCGCCGGGACGGCGGTCGTCCTCGTTTCGCCCGTAACCATCACACCGATCCTGCGCGCGGATCCCGTTCGGTCGCCGGCAGGGCCCGGCACTATGCCGAGGCCGGCACGAGCCGGACGCCCGTGCCGCCGCTCTCAGAACTTGCTGCCGCCCGCGGGCGGGGGCTTGCCGGAGACGCCGCCGCCGTAGCCCGGCTGCGGCGCGCGCATCACCGGCGGGCGGCCGCCGAAGTAGCGGTCCATGCAGTCCTGCATCGCCGTCGTCGCGGCCGACGACCCGCGCAGCCCGGCCACGACCCGCTCGCCCCAGGGCGTGGTGATGGACAGCGTGTTGCCGGCCTTGAAGGCGGAGATGAAGCGGGCCACCGCGGCCCCGTCGGTCGCGAGCCGCGCGTTGATCAGCGTGGCGTTGATCGCGTCCGTGTTCGCGTTCCAGCTCGCCCCGTCCACGTTCAGCCGCATCGTGCCGATCCGGCCCTGGCCCGCCGACCAGCGCGGGTCCTTGATGGCGAGGTTCAGCGAATAGGGCTGCTGCAGCGCGACCAGCCGCACCTCGCGGCCGATATTGTTCCAGTGCGTGGACACCGCGCAGGAATAGGTGTTGTCGCTGTCGTCGATGGCCGCGGTGAAGGTCCACTGGCCGTAATCCACCCGCTCGATGTCGCGATAGGCGGCGAAAGCGGTGCCGGCGGCGAGCAGGCCGGCGATGATCAGGCAGCGGCGCATGGCATGTCCCCTTCAGCCGGGGGATACATTAACGGATGGACAGGCACGGATGGAACCCATGCCGTCAGCCGGCGGCGAGCTTTTCGCCGCTCAGGCGATTTCGCGGATCAGCTTGCGCAGCACTGCCTGGTCGAAGGCCTCGAACCCGTCGGCGACGATGACGAAGGCACCCGGGCCGCCGATCACCCGCTCCTGGTAGTGCTGCTCCAGCGCGCCGGGGGGCAGCCAGCCGAAGCCGGGCCGGTCGTTCACGATCGGCAGGCCGTTGATGATCAGGCCCTTCGCCACCGCCTGGTCGCGCAGCTCGTCCACCGGCGGGCCGGAGTTGTTGACCCCGTCGCCCGAGATGTCGATCACCTGCCGCGTGGGGTCGTATGGGCAGTTCGCCAGCACCTCCATCGAGAAGCGGATCGCGCCCGAGATCGAGGTCCAGTTGAGCGAGACGCGCGGCATCTCGGAGATCGCGCTCGCGAAGCGCATCGCATCCGCCTCGCCCGCGATGCGGGTCCAGGGGATGGTCTGGGTCTGGAACTGCCAGCCGGCCCATTCGACGTAGGTGACGCCGATCGCGCCGATCATGCCGCCGGTGATCCCGGTCAGCACGCGCTGGTCCATGATGGCGCGGCGGTAGCCTTCCCGCTGCAGCCGCGCCTCCTCGTCGTCCACCGAGCGGGAGACGTCGACGGCGAGCACGAGTGCCACGTCCACCGGCTCGGGCTGGGCCCGCGCGGGGGCCGACAGGCCCGCCGCTGCCGCCGTTGCGCCGATCAGGGTCCTGCGTCGCATCAACGCCTCCGCCCGAGTCCGCGGAGGCAGCTTGGCAAGTCTCAGCCGGTTGCTGCAATCACTGCGTCGCACACGCGTGCGGCATCCGCCTCCGACAGGTAGGCGTGCATGGGCAGGGCGAGGATGCGCCCGCCCAGCGCCTCGGCCACCGGAAGCGGCGCGCCGCCGTGGTGATCGCGGTAGGCGGGCTGATGGTGCAGCGGCTTGGGGTAGTAGATCGCGCTCGGCACCCCGGCCGCCTTCAGCGAGGCCTGCACCGCGTCGCGCTGCGCCTGGCCGGGCAGCAGGATCGAGTAGATCGCCCAGGCGGCGCGGCTGTCGGGCACGCGGGCGGGGATGTCCACCGCGTTGCCCAACCGGCTGTCGTAATAGGCGGCAAGACGTTCGCGCGCCGCGATCTCCTCGGGGAACACCGCGAGCTTGGCCAGGAGCACCGCCGCCTGCATCGAATCGAGCCGGCCGTTCATGCCGGTGCGCAGCACGTCGTAGCGCGTGGTGCCCTCGCCATGGGTGCGCAGGCTGCGGAACAGCGCGGCCCGGTCGGCATCCTCGGTGAACAGCGCGCCCGCATCGCCATAGGCGCCGAGCGGCTTGGACGGGAAGAAGGAGGTCGCGGTGGCGTGCGCGAAGCTGCCGAGCGGGCGGTTGCCCAGCACCGCGCCGAAGGACTGCGCGCAGTCGTCCAGCGTGAACAGGTTCTCCTTCGCCGCCACGCGGTTGATCGCGGGCCAGTCGGCCGGCTGGCCGAACAGGTCCACGCCGATCACCGCGCGCGGCCGCAGCCGGCCTTCCGCCTTCACGGCGGCGATGCGCGCCTCGAAATCGGCGACGTCCATCTGGAAGGTGCGCGGATCGACATCGACGAAGACGGGCGTGGCACCCAGCACCAGCGGCACCTCGGCGGTGGCGGTGTAGGTGAAGGCGGGCAGGAACACCGCGTCGCCGCGGCCGATGCCTTCGGCCATCAGCGCGATCTGCAGCGCATCGGTGCCCGAGGAGATGCTGACGCAGTGCGCCGCGCCGCAGAACTTCGCGAGTGCGGCCTCAAGCTCCGCGACCTCGGGGCCGAGGATGAACTGGCAGTGTTCCAGCACGCGGTCGAGGCGCGTGCGCAGGTCGGCGGCGATGCGCGCCTGCTGCGCCTTCAGGTCGAGAAACGGGATCGTCTTGGGAAGCGGAGCGTTCATGCCTGGACCACATCTTTGTGCGCGCGGAGCACGCCGCGCGTGTCCACCAACACCGCGATGCTGCTTCTGACCAAATCAAGATCCATGTCGGAGTGTGGCGTGACGATCATGGCGGCGTCGTAGGCGGCGAGTGTGGCGGGATGCAGGCGCACCGACCGCCGCCGGCCCGCGCCCAGCCGCCGGGTGGCGGGAAGTTCCGGCAGCAGCGCGTCGTGGTAGTCGGCCCGCGCGCCTGCCTCATCCAGCAGGCGCAGGATCTCCAGCGCCGGGCTCTCGCGCGCATCGGCGATGTCGGGCTTGTAGGCGATGCCGAGGACCAGCACGCGCGCCCCGGCGAGCGGCCGGCCCAGCGCGTGGCGCAACCGTGACACGCACCAGCGTGGCATCGCGTCGTTCACCCGCGCGGCCGTCTCGATGAACGCCGGATCGGTGCCGGCCCGGCGCGCGGCATGCGCGAGGTACCAGGGATCGACCGGCACGCAATGCCCGCCCAGCCCCGGGCCAGGGCGGAAGGGCATGAAGCCGAAGGGCTTGGTCGCGCAGGCGTCCAGCACCTCGTGCACGTCGAGGCCGAGCCGGTGGCAGAGTAGCTTCAGCTCGTTCACCAGCCCGATGTTCACGGCGCGGAAGACGTTCTCGTGCAGCTTGGCGAGTTCCGCGGCCTCCGGGCTCGACATCGGCACCAGCTCCGGCGCCACCGCGCCGTACAGGGCGAGGCCGACGCGCAGGCACGCTCCGGTCGCACCGGCCACGAGCTTCGGGACGTGGCCCACCGAATGCGTCGCCGTGCCGGGGTCCTCGCGTTCCGGGCTGTAGACCGCGAAACCGTCCACGCCCGGCGTCAGCCCGGCCTCGCGCAGCGTCGCTACCACCGTCTCCACCGTGGTGCCGGGGTAGGAGGTGGATTCCAGCGCGATCGCCTGTCCCGCGCGCAGGTGCGGGCGCAGCGCGGCGAGGCTGTCGGTGATCGCGGTCAGGTCGGGGAGGCGTCCGGGGCCCAGCGGCGTCGGCACGCACAGGCAGATCGCGTCGCACCGCGCCGCCGCCGCCATCTCCGCTCCCTGCAGCCCCGGCGCGTCCAGCGGCGCGGGCCGGCCCGGCAGCGGCGAGCGGCCGGCATTCACCGCGGCGACCTTCACCGGATCGGTATCGAAGCCGAGCACGCGGAAGCCCAGATGCGCGAAGCGCCGCGCCAGCGGCAGTCCGGCATAGCCGAGGCCGATCACGCCGATCGCGGCGTGCCGGTCCGTGATGCGGGCGATCAGCGTGTCGGCAAGGCTCAGGGACAGGTCGCGCGGCTCCGCCTCGCGAGCCCCGCGTGTTCGGTCGGGACAGTGTCCCGCTCCGTTGCCTCCCGAAGCGGGAGGCAGGGGGGCGATCCGGCGCATCCTCCCAGAAACGCCACGGCCCTCGGCTCGTGGCGAGGATCGCCGTGCAAGGCCCCCTCTCCCGCCCGGCGGGAGAGGGAGGGGCCCGCGCTCGCGCGGGAGGGTGAGGGGGCCGGGCGGAGGCGAAACCTCGCTGTCGCGTCGGCGCACGCGCCCTCACCCCGGCCCTCTCCCGCAGGCGGGAGAGGGGGAGGGTTTCGCAAGGCTATCGCCTGAGGGACAAGGCGATGAGGGGCGCTGATCACTGCGCCTCCGCCGTGGTGCCCGTGTTGTGCTCGAACTCGGGCACCATGCGCGACAGGATCGCGAGCGCCTGCGCCCGCCCGCCCGCGCGCGCCTGGGTGGCGATCTCCTCCAGCACCCGGCCGACGATGGCGGCGTCCGCGGTGCGCGGTTCGGCCATCAGCAGGCCGGGATAGGCGGTGGCGCGCGGCGGCTCCTTGCCGTGGAACAGCTCCTCGAACAGCTTCTCGCCCGGCCGCAGCCCGGTGAAGCGGATCTCCACGTCCTGCTCCGGCTTCAGGCCCGCGAGCCGGATCATCTGCCGCGCGAGGTCCACGATCTTCACCGGCTTGCCCATGTCGAGCACGAAGATGCCTCCGTCCTTCACCTCGCCCGGATCGCCCGCGCCGACCACGGAGGCCTGCAGCACGAGCCCCACCGCCTCGCGCACCGTCATGAAGTAGCGCTGCATGTCCGGGTGAGTAACGGTCAGCGGCCCCCCGCGTTCGAGCTGACGCTGGAACAGCGGCACCACCGAGCCGGTGGAGCCGAGCACGTTGCCGAAGCGCACGGTGACGCAGCGCATGCCTTCGCCATCGCCGCGCGCGCGGATGTCGAGCGCCTGGCAGTACATCTCCGCCAGCCGCTTCGATGCGCCCATCACGGAGGTCGGGTTCACCGCCTTGTCGGTGGAGATCAGCACCATCAGCCGCGCGCCCGCCGCGCGCGCCGCATCGGCGACGATGCGGGTGCCGAAGGCGTTGGTCAGCAGGCCCTCCAGCGGGTTCGCCTCCACCATCGGCACGTGCTTCAGCGCGGCGGCGTGGAACACCAGTTCGGGGCGGAACTCCGCGCACAGCGCGCGCATCCGCGCCTCGTCGCGGATATCGGCGATCAGCGCGCGCCGCGCGACCGCAGGATGGGTCTCACCCAGTTCCAGGTCGATCTGCCACAGCGCGTATTCGCCGTTGTCGAGCAGCAGGAGCTGTTCGGGGCCGAGGGCGGCGACCTGTCGGGCGAGCTCGGAGCCGATCGTCCCGCCCGCGCCGGTTACCAGCACGCGCTTGCCCTGCACCAGCCGCGCCATGCCTTCCCGGTCCAGCGGCACCTGCGGGCGGTTGAGCAGGTCCTCGATCGCGACCGGCCGCAGCTCCAGCCGCTTGCGCGCCTCCTCCGGCCGGTCGCCGGCGCGGCGCGAGGCTGGGGCGAGCGCGGTCGGGCTGGGCGCGCGGCGGACGGAGATGCCGTGCCGGTCGGCGGCCTCGATCATCCGCACCAGCGCGACGCCGGAGATCTCGTTGGTGGTGACGACGATGCTCGTCGGCAGCGTGCCGGCCTGTCGCATGTCGTCCAGCACCGCCGGCAGGTCGTCCACCGTGCCGAGGATGGGGTGCCCGTGGATGCGCCGCCCCGCCTGCCGCGAGCGCATCGACAGGATGCCGGCCACCCGCCACGTCATGCGCCGGTCCTGCTCCAGCGCGCGCAGGAAGATGTCGGCTCCGTCGCCGGCGCCCGCGAGCAGCAAGGTCTGCGCGTCGGCGCCGTCGCCGTCATGCGTCCGGTGCGACTGCTTCCAGCGATAGAGCAGCCGTGGCAGGCCGAGCAGGGCGAGCAGCGTGAGCGCGTGGATGGCGGGAAAGGCGGGGTTGGACGGCACCCAGGCGTCGGTCGGCCACGTCAGCACCGCGAAGATGGCCGCGCCGGCCACCGAGGCGATGGCGACGGACATCAGGTCGCGCATGCCGGCGAAGCGCCAGTACTGGCGCGACAGCCCCACCGGCAGCCCGGCGGCGAGCACCGAGGCCGCGCCGAGCAGCAGCAGCCAGACGGGATGGAGGATGGACTCGCCCGGCATCGAGAGCGCGCGCGCCAGCGGGACCGCAAGAGCGGCAAGTCCGGCATCGGCGGCGACGTTCAGCAGGATGCGGTTGAGCTGGGGACCGCGGAGCGCCATGGGGTCGGTATAGCGGGGGCGGGCGCGCCGCGTCAGGCCCGGCACACGCTGCCGGCCGGCACGACGCCACCGGGCGGCACCACCGCGCCGGGCAGCAGCATCGCGCCCGCGCCCACCAGCGCATCCGCACCCACGCGCGCATGTCCGCACAGCCGCGCGCCGGGCGCGATATGGGCGTAGTCGCCGACGATGCAGTCGTGATCGACGCCGGCGAGCGTGTTGACGATGGCGTGCCTTCCGATGACGGCGCCCGGACCGATCACCGCGCCGGCGCAGACCGTGGCGCCGTCGCCGATCGCCGCCGAGCGGGCGATGACTGCCGCCGGATGGATGGCGCGCGCGTGCGCGAGGCCCGCTTTCTCCGCCGCGTCCGCCCAGTGCCGGCGCAATGCCGGGTCGCCGAAGGCGGCGATGACGGCACCCTTGTGCGTCAGCACGTCGGCGAGCCGGCCCAGCACCGGCGTGTCCTCCAGCGCCTCGGTGCGCGCGTCGTCGAACAGCCCCGCCGCCGGGGTGCCGGCGCAGCGGAGGATGTCCAGCACCACACGCCCATGACCGCCCCCGCCCAGCACGTAGATCATCGTCACGCCGTCAGCTCCCGATACAGCGCCACCAGTCCCTCGGCCTCCTTCTCCCAGCAATAGCGCTGTTCCACCGCCGCGCGGCCGGCCGTGCCCAGCCGTGCGCGCAACGCGGGATCGGCGGCGAGCCGGTCCAGCGCCTGCGCGACCGCGTCCGCGTCCGCCGCGTCCACCACCAGTCCCGCGCCGGACTGCGCCACGGCGGCCGCGACCTCGTCGGCGTGGCCGGGCACCACCACCGGCAGGCCGACCGCCATCGCGTCGAACAGCTTGTGCGGCAGGGCGTGGGTGTGGTTGGCGAGGCCCGGCTGGAACAGCACCACGCCGATATCGGCGTGCGACAGCTCCGCCATCATCGCCGCGTGCGGCATCCAGGGATCGAGCTGGATGCGACCGGCGAGACCGAGGGCTTCGGCGCGGGCGGCGAACGCATCCGCGGACCCGTCGGTGAAGCGCCCGATCAGCCGCAGCCGGGCCGGAACGCGCATCCGCGCCAGCGCATCCAGCAGCACCGGCCAGCCGCGCGCGCGCGTCATCGCCCCGGCATGCACGATCACCGGCATGGGCGCGGCGGGCCGCGGGCAGGGGGGCGGTGCGGAGGCGAGCAGGGCGTAGTTGCGCACGGCCAGCACCCGGCCGCGGCAGTCCGCCGCCAGCCCGTCCTTGGCGACCACTGTCGCGTCGGCCCGCCGCGTCGCCCAGCGGATGAAGCGCGCGACCATGCGCGCCGCCAGCCGCGCGACCGGACGCGGGGCGTGCAGCACGGCGAAGGTGGATGGGTAGTGCTCGTGCACGTCCAGCACCACGCGCGCGCCGGACCGGCGGGCGGCGATCAGCGCGGCGAGCCAGGCGTCCGGCTCGTTCGCGTGCAGCACCCGTGCCCCCGACCGCGCGGCGCGGCGGGCGAGGGCCGGCAGCGCGAGCAGCCGCCCCGACAGGCCCGGGCGGCGCACATAGGTGACGATGTCGACGCCATGCGCCGTCCAGCGCGCGGTGCGCGCGGCCGGTGCGAGGTGGCTGACCGCGTAGCCGGCGGCAGCGAGGCTCGCGGCCTCCTTGACCACCACCCGCACATCCTCGGGCGGATGCGCGGCGGAGACGAAGCAGACGGGGACAGGGCGCATCAGGCCGCCCGGCGTTGCTGGTTGTGCAGCAGTTCGGCCAGCGCGTCCGCCATGCGCCAGCCGGCCAGCGCGTCCCAGCCGGGGATCCGCTGCGGCACCGGGGGATCGGCCAGCATCGCGGCCACGGCCTCCGGCAGCGTGGCCGCGGTTGCAAGGCGGTTGGTGCCGAGCGTCAGCGTCAGCGGCCGTTCGGTGGTGTCGCGCAGTGTCAGGCAGGGGACGCCGAGATACGTCGTCTCTTCCTGCACGCCGCCGGAATCGGTGATGACGATCGCGGCCTGCGAGAGCGTGGCGATGAAGTCGAGATAGGAGAGCGGCGGCACGGTCTGCACGCCCTTCGGCACGCGCAGCCCGTAGGCGGCGAGCCGCGCCAGCGTGCGCGGATGCAGCGGCCACAGCAGCGGCAGGATGGCTGCGGTCCTGGCCACCGCGTCGAGCAGCGCGGCGAAGCGTGCGCGATTGTCCACGTTCGCCCCGCGATGCAGGGTCAGCAGACCGAACGGCCGCTCGGGCATCGGCGCGGGACGGTGGCTCCAGGCGGGGCGCGTGCGTTCCAGCGTGGCGATCATGGCGTTGCCGGTCAGCACGGCGGCCTCCGCGCGGCCTTCGAAGGCCAGCGCATGCATCGCCGTGGCGTCGGGCGCCCACAGCCCGGTCGCCACCGCGTCGATGGCGCGGCGGTTGATCTCCTCCGGCAGGTCCGTATCGGCGCAGCGCAGCCCCGCTTCCAGATGCACCAGCGGAAGGAACAGCTTGGCGGCAGCCAGCGCGGCGGCGAGGGCGCCATCCACGTCGCCGGGCACGATCACCGCGGCGGGGCGGCGGCCGCGCCACAGCACCTCGGCGGCGAGCATGGTGCGGGCGGTCAGTTCCGCATGGCTGCCGCCGGCGACGCCGAGCGAGACATCCGGCGATGGCAGGCCGAGGTCGCGCAGCAGCGCGCCGAACATCGCGTCGTCGTGGTGCTGGCCGGTATGGACGAGCACCGGCCGGCAGAACGGCATGGAATCGGCGAGCGCGTGCCACAGCGCCGCGAGTTTCGGCAGGTTCGGCCGCGCAGCGGCGACGAGATGGACTTCAGGCAGCATCGGGATCGAGGCCGTGGTGGGCGCGTGGGTGTGGGACCGGAAGGGGGCGGGCGGCCGCCTCGACCACCGCGCAGAACTGCGCGGCAAGCACCCGCCGGTCGAAGCGGCGCACGGCAAGCCGCCGCGCCGCCTGCCCCATCGCCGCCCGCCGCGCGGGGTCGCGCGCCAGCACCGCCATCGCGTCGGCGAGGCCGGTGGCGGTGGTCGCGGTGAGCCCGGCCTCGCCCTCGGCCAGCCAGCGCGCCGCGCGGCCGGGCACGTTGGACACCACCGGCAGCCCGGCAGCGAGCAGGTCCATCAGCTTGTTGGGCGAAGTGCCCTCGGCGAAGGCGGGCACCGGGGCAAGGCACAGCAGCCCGCCCTGCACGCCGGCCAGCAGGGCGGCGAGCGCGCGCTTGGGCATGGCGGGCGCGAAGGTGACGTTGTGCAGCCCGTCGGCCTGCGCGCGGCCGATCAGTCGCGCCCGGTCCGCGCCGTCGCCGACCAGCAGCAGCCGCACCCGCCGTTCGTCGCGGCCGCGCAGGATCGCGGCGGCGTCGAGCAGCGTATCCAGCCCGTTCGCCGGCCCGTGCGCGCCGGCATAGACGAAGACGACTTCCGATGGTGCGGCCACCGCTGGCCGGACGGGCGCGACATGCGGGCCGAACAGGTCGAGGTCGCAGCCGTTCGGGATCAGCGCCACGCGGCGCGCGCCGTGGCGGCGGGCGGATGCGGCCGCCCCTTCCGACAGCGCGATCACGCCGGCCGCGCCCCGGCACGCCCGGCCGGTCAGCGCCGACAGGCCTGTCGCGATCAGGCCGGGGCGCAGCGCGCCCATCGACAGCAGCAGGTCCGGCCACGGGTCGCGGATCTCGAAGACGAAAGGCACGCCCGCGATGCCGAGGGCCGCGAGCGCGGGCAGCGCCACGGTGGGCGGGGTGGAGGAGGCGACGATCACGTCGAACCCGCCGCCGACCGCGAGCGCCGTGCTGCGCGCGGCGAAGCACAGGAAGGCGCGGCTGCGGGCCACGGGACCCATTGCGTTGGCATAGGGCACCGCGAACTGAGCCACCCGCAGCGGCCCGGCCCGTCCGGTGCGGCGGCCGCGGCGGAACGGGGCGGACAGGCCGCTCTCCGTGCCCTCCGACAGGCCGCAGGCCATGGTCACGCGATGGCCGCACCCGGCGAGCGCGCGGGCCATCGCCCAGGACCGCGTCCCCCCGGCGCCGTCCGGGGTGGTGAAGTGCTGGTGGAGGTAGAGCACGCGCAGGCTCATCCGGCGCCGAGCACCCGGCGGATGATGGCGATCACGCGCGCCTGGCCTTCCGGCGGCATCGGCCCCGAGGGCAGGCAGAGCCCGTCGCGGAACAGCCCGGCCGCGACCGCGCCGCCCACGCGCCGGGCATGGCGGAAGACGGGTTGCAGGTGCATCGGCTTCCAGACCGGCCGGCTCTCGATGTGCTCCGCCGCCAGCGCGCGGCGCACCGCCTCCCGCATGCCGGGCGGCAGCAGCACGGCGGTGAGCCAGCGGGAACTGCGTGACCAGTCGGGTTCGGGCATGAAGCAAAGCCCCGGTATGTCCCCGAGCCCGTCGCGATAGGCATCGAAGACGGCGCGGCGTCCGGCGACGCGGGCGGCGAGACGCGGCAGTTGCGCGAGGCCGATCGCCGCGCAGGGGGCGGGCAGCACGTACGAATGCCCGGTCGTCTCGTGCTGGTAGTGCGGCACCGGCTCCCTGGCCTGGGTGGCGAGGAAGCGCGCACGGGCGATCAGCTCCCCGTCCTCGGCCGCAAGCGCGCCGCCGCCGCCGCAGGTGACGATCTTGTTGCCGTTGAAGGAGAAGGCGGCGATGTGCGCGCCGCGCCCGGCGTGCCGCCCGTGCGCCATCGCGCCGAGGCTTTCCGCGCAATCGGCGATCAGCACCACGCCCCAGCGGTCGCAGATCGTCCGCAGCGTCTGGATATCCGCGCACTGGCCGTAGAGATCGACCGCGATCACCGTACCCGGCAGCCGGCCGTTGCGCCCGGCCTGTTCCAGCGCGTCGGCGAGCAGGTCGGGATCGAGCGTCCAGCTTCCGGGATCGACATCGAAGAAGACCGGCCGCGCGCCCATCTGCACCGCCGGCGCGACGGTGGCGATGTAGGTCAGCGCGCTGGTCCAGACCTCGCTGCCGAGGCCGACGCCGGCGAGCCGCGCGGCGATGTGCAGCGCGGCGGTGCCGGAGGCCAGCGCGGCCACGTGCGCAAAGGTGGTCGCCCGGGCGGTCGCGGCCTCGAAGGCGGCGACCGTGGGGCCGGCGGGAGCGATCCAGCCGGAGGCCAGCATCTCCGCCAGATGCCGTTCCTCATGGCCGGTGCGTTCCGGCGGCGACAGCAGGATCGGCACCTGGGCCTGCTCGATGTCGGGAAAGGGAAGAAGCCGCAATCCGGGCCGCACCATAGTGTATACGAAATCTACATAAATGCTCGCCCGGGTCGCTGCAAGTGTGAGTTGAATTAGATTGTATAATTATCAACCAAACTGGCGGGCGCGGGGGAGGTCGCATGACCCGGCGCGCGGGCACCGGCCCGCAGCAGGGCGAGGGGCGTGCGCGCCAGCACCGCGAGATCGCCCGCGAGTGTGGGGCCGCTGGCATACATGGCGTCGCGCCTGAAGCGTTCTGGCCACGGCAGGAGGTTGCGCCCGCCGACCTGCACCGGCCCGGTGATGCCCGGCCGCACGGCGAGCCGCGCCCGGGCCGCACGGTCGAGCCGGCCGACATAGGCGACGGGCAACGGCCGCGGGCCGACGAGGCTCATCCGTCCGGCCAGGACGTGGAAAAGCTGCGGCAGCTCGTCGAGCCCTGAGGCGCGCAGCCTGCGGCCGAACGGGGTGAGGCGCATGGCATCCTCGCCTTGCCCGGGGCGCATGCTGCGGACCTTGATTATGGTGAACGGCGCGCCGCCGCGCCCGGCGCGCCGGTCCCGGTACAGCACCGGCCGGCCGAGCATCACCAGCACCGCCGCCGCCACGGTCGCCATGACCGGCAGGGCAACCAGCAGCAGCGCCGCCCCGAGGCTCAGATCCAGCGCCCGCTTGCCGTGCCGCGCGTAGTTCATGCCCAGGCCGCGCGCGGCGCCGGCCGCGCCTCCACCCCCAGCGACAGCATCAGGCCGAGGGCGAACCAGGCCATGCGGTTGCCGAGATCGGTGGAGACCATGATCGTCACCAGCGTCGGCAGGGCGAGCGAAGCGATGACGCCGACCCGGTCGGGCGTCAGCTCCCGCCAGCGCCGCAGGGCGGGCATCAGGGCGCCGCCCCACGCCCCGGCCCAGAGCAGCAGCCCGGGCAGGCCCAGTTCTGCCAGCGCCTCCAGCGCGTGGTTGTGGGGATGGCGGCCGCGCCAGTCGCCGAACCCTGCCGCGACCGGGAAGGCACCGGTGCCGACCCCGAAGGGCGCTGTCTCGCCCGCCAGATCGAGCGCGGCGCGCCAGAGCGGCAGGCGCAGCGACGCTTCGACCACATCACCCGTCGCCAGCCGTTCGACGGTGCGGAGTCCGCTGGCCAGTTCGGGCTGTGCCAGCAGCAGGGCGAGGCCAAAGCCGGCGATCAGCGCCACCGTTGCGGGGATGACCAGGGCCATGCCGGTCCGGCCGGCGCGGAGCAGTGCGAGCATCGGCACGATCCCGGCTGCGAGCGCCAGTGCGGCCAGTCCGGCCCGTCCGCCCGGGAGCAGGGCGAGGGCGGCGAGGGCTGCGACCAGCGCGACGGCGAGCCAGCGTCGCGGCCCGCGCTGCTGCGTCGCTGTCAACGCGGCAAGCCCCGCAGCGGAGGCCATCGCCATGCCCGCGTGCTGGTACTGCACCCGCACCAGCTCGGTCTCTGCGGGCCCGCCCAGTACGACCTGCCCGCTGATCAGGCCCCACGCCACGGCGACGCCGATGAGCGGACCGGTGGCGAGCGTGGCGATCGCCGCGCCGCGCCGCGCGGTGTCGTCGCCTCCCACGACCAGCCCGGCCAGCAGCATCGGCGGGCCCAGCAGCACGGCGTCGCGCAGCTTGGCGGCGCTGCCACCGGCGGCGACCGACCAGGAGGCGCCGACCACCAGCCAGACCAGCAGCAGTGCGAAGGCTGCAAGGCCGGGCAGCACGGCGGGCGTGATCCGCCAGTCGCGGATGAGCAGCAGCAGCGCCAGCGCCGGTGCGAAGACGATGGCAAGTGCGGCGGTCAGGTCGAAGGGCAGCCGCCCGAGCGGCGGCACCGATTTCAGCGCGCCGGCCGCGTGCAGCAGCGCCGCCATGGCCCCCGCCGCCAGCGCCACGCTCCGGGCGTCAGTCGGCATAGCCGGCATGGAGGCGGCGATACACAGCCACTCCGGCGGTGACGCGCAGCGCGGCGAGCGCCAGCGCGGCGAGCAGGCTTGCCGGCGCCAGCAGCATCAGCAGCAGCGGCCGGTTGGGCAGCGAAGGTTCGACCTCGACGGAGGGAGGGGAGACGAGCCGCCCCGCCACCGCCTCGTCCGCCGCCAGCACGAGGGCGAAGCGCTGCTGCTGGGCGACGAGATCGTACAGCGCCTGCCGCTGGTACACGTCGCGCTCCGCCGTCAGTCGTTCGCCCAGCAGGGCGAGGCGGCGGTCTACGGTGGCCCGCAGGTCGTCGCGGATCCGTGCCTCCGCGAAGGCATGCAGGCGGCGGAGAATGTCGAGCGCGAGGTCGCGGTCGGGGTGCGCGACCTCCAGCGTCCACGTCACGACCTGCTGCGCGGGGGTCACGGACAGGTTGCGCCGCAGCCACGCGACCGCGTCGTCGAGCGTGACCGCGCGGTCGATGCCCGCCGCCGCACGGGCCCTCCCGATCAGTCCGGCGCGGCGCTGGGTGGCGAGGCTGTCGGCGAGTGCCGTCTCCCGCAGCAGCATCGCGGCGGCGTCGGTGGAGCGGAGCGTGGCCAGATAGACCGCGAAGTTGCCGGAGGGCCGGCTGTCCAGCAGCCCGCCGCCGAGCAGCGGGGCGGGCGAGAGGATCTGGCTGGTGGCGATGCCATTCGTCTCCGCCGGCGCCAGGATGGTGGCGGCCACGTAGGCGCGCGGCCAGGTAAGGATCGCGGTCGCGCCGGCGGCGAACAGCGCCGCCGCCATCAGGGCGATGGCGGCGCGGCGGTGCCACAGGCGCAAGGCAAGCAGGTCCAGTGGCATATGCCCGTTTCGTCGGCCGGGCAGCCCTTTTGCTGCAACTCCGGGTTGATGAGTTACACAATCTTAAGGGGAAAATTGCAATACATTATTCAATCAGTGATGGTCCGACACGGCATGACCGATCCCGTGGAGGCGGCGAGGGAGGTGGTGGCGTGCGATGGGCCGGTTCCGCGCGTCGCAGCGGACCCCGGGTGGTGAGCATCCCGTTGCTGAGGGTTGCCGGATCGCTGGGCCCGGACGTTCCCGGCCGCGTCTGAGATCGCCGAGCCTTGCCCGTGACCTTCCAATCGGCAAGGCGACGATATCCGCGCGTGGGGGTTGGTATGGCGGCTGCGCGCGAAGCGAAGACCGATATCGGGTCAGACGAAAGGCTGGCCGGTGAGGTCCCGACCGCGGAGGCGGCGGATGCGGCACGGGGATGGCGGTGAACCCGCTGGCCGGGGACCACCATGGCGCTGCCCGCCGCCAGCGCACGCCGCCCTGCTCGGCAAGGCCGCGACCTTGCCGCACCCTGTCCGAGATCTTCAGCTTCTGTTCGGCGCGGGTCGCCACGCGCACCGTATCGCCCCACTGGCCGATGGTCCGACCGGCACGACCTCCGACGGGCACGCGCCGGCCAAACCGAATCCTACAGCGCCTCCGCGATGCGCCGCGCGAGGCGCGCGGCCACGTCCTCCTTCGGCAGGTCCGGCCAATCCTCCACCCCCTCGGCGGTGACGAGGTGCACCGTGTTGCGCGCGCCGCCCATCACGTCGCCGGACACATCGTTGGCCACGATCCAGTCGCAGCCCTTGCGCAGCCGCTTGGCCTGCGCCTCCGGCACCACGTTCTCCGTCTCCGCCGCGAACCCGACGACGAGGCCCGGCCGCGCCGGCCCGGGGGCCGAGAGGGTCGCGAGGATGTCGGGGTTCTGCGCCAGCGCGAATTGCGGCGGCGACGCATCGGCGCGCTTCTTCAGCTTCTGCGTCGCCTGCTGAAGCACGCGCCAGTCCGCCACGGCCGCGGCGAACACGGCCGCGTCGGCGGGCAGCGCGGCGCGGCATGCTTCCAGCATCTGCTCCGCCGTCTCCACCCGCACCACCGTCGCGCCGGGCGGATCGGCGAGGGCGACCGGCCCGCTGACCAGCGTGACACGCGCGCCCAGCGCGGCGAGTGCGGCGGCGATGGCATGGCCCTGCCGGCCCGAGGAGCGGTTGGCGATGTAGCGCACCGGGTCGATCGGCTCGTGCGTCGGCCCGCTGGTCACCAGCAAGTGGCGGCCGGCAAGGGGGCCGGCGGTGAAATGCGCGCGGATGGCGGCGAGCATCGTCTCCGGTTCCGCGAAGCGGCCGACGCCCGTCTCGGCTTCGGCCATCAGCCCGTCCTCCGGTCCGACGAACGCGACGCCGCGCGCCACCAACGTGGCGACATTCTCCTGCGTGGCGGGATGCGCCCACATCGCCGGGTTCATCGCCGGCGCGGCGAGGATAGGCGCGCGCGTGGCGAGCAGCACCGTGCTCGCGAGATCGTCCGCGAGCCCCGTCGCCATCTTCGCCAGCAGATCGGCGGAGGCGGGCGCGACGACGATCAGGTCGTGATGCCGCGCGAGGCCGATATGCCCCTCCGCAGCTTCCTCGTCGAGCGACCACAACTCGCCGAACACGCGCCCGGCGGTCACGGCCTGCAACGCATGCGGCGTGACGAAGCGCGCGCCCCCCGCTGTCAGCAATCCGGTGACGGTCGCGCTCGCCTTGCCGAGCAGCCGGGCGAGGATCAGCGCCTTGTAGGCGGAGATGCTTCCGGAGACGATCAGCAGGATGCGCTTGCCTGTGAGCATGGCGGGCACCCTAGAGCGTTTTTCGATCAGTCGGCACCGGCCCGCGCCTCCGCCCGGTCACCCGGACCAGCATACTGTCGTTGGGTGGTCGGGCGGGGGCGCGGGAAGGTGCCGACTCCGCGTCAGCGGAAAATGCTCCAGCAGCTTCACCGTGCCGGCACAGCCACCCGCGGCGCGGCCGGCGCCGCGATGCGCCGGAAGACGAGCCGGTATTCGTCGAGCGCGAGATCGGGCAGCGCGCAGGCCTCCTCGACCGTGAACCAGGCGAGCGCAGTGTGCTCGTCATTCGTCATGGCCGGGCCATCGCCGGTCCAGGAACGGACGAGGTAGATGTGATAGAGCGCGTCGCCGCGCGCAGCCGGCCCCCCGTCGCGGATGCTGCACAGCTTCTGCCACGCGGCGGGAACGACGCCGATCTCCTCACCCAGCTCCCTGCGCAGCGCCTGCGTCTCGGTCTCGCCGGCCTCCATCCGTCCGCCGATCACATCCCAGCGGTCCGGATAGGCCTTGCGATGCGGGGCGCGCCTGCCCAGTAGGATGCGGTCGTCCTTCACGAGGATCGCGCAGGCGTAGTGGCGCATCATCGCTTGCGGACGAATTCGGCGCGCAGCACGAGGCCCTTGATCGTCTCATGCCTGCAGTCGATCTCCTGCGGATCGCCGGTCAGCCGGATCGTGCGGATGACGGTGCCGCGCCGCAGGGTCTGGGTCGTGCCCTTGACCTTGAGGTCCTTCACCAGCGTCACCGAATCGCCATCGGCCAGCAGATTGCCGACGGCATCGCGCACCTCCACGCCCTCGGCTGCCCGCGACGCTTCCGCCTTCGCGGCCGCATCGGCGGCGCTGATCCACTCTCCGCTCGCCTCGTCGTAGACGTAGTCCTCGCCGCTGCCGCTCATCTCATCCCCAATACGTCCATCATGTCGTACAGGCCGGGCTCGCGGCGCGCCACCCAGCCGGCGGACTGCACCGCGCCGGTGGCGAAGGCGCGGCGGTCGAAGGCGCGGATGGTCAGGGCGATGTGCTCGGTCGCGCCGGCGAAGAGCAGCGTGTGCTCGCCCACCACCTGCCCGCCGCGCAGCGCGGCGAATCCGATCGCGCCGGTCTTGCGCGGGCCGGTGTGGCCGTCGCGGCCGCTCTCCGTGTTGGCGGCAAGGTCGATGCCGCGCCCCTTCGCGACGGCGCGGCCGAGTGCCACGGCGGTGCCGGAAGGCGCGTCCACCTTCTGGCGGTGGTGCATCTCCACGATCTCCGCATCGAACGCCTCCGCCGGCAGGGCCGCGCCCATCTTCTCGGCGAGCGCGAGGGCGAGGTTCACGCCGGGGGCGAAATTGGCCGCATAGACGATGGGGATGTGCCGAGCCGCCTCCGCCACCGCCGCCTCGTCAGCAGCGGACAGGCCGGAGGTGCCGAGCACCAGCGGCGTGCCCGATGCGGCCGCGGCGCGGACATTGTCCCGCGCGGCGGCGGCGATGGTGAAGTCGATCATCACGTCGCAGACATCCGCGAGTGCGGCGGCATCGGTGAAGGCCGGCACGCCGTCGGGTGCGGATTTCGCGCTGCCGGGTTTCAGCAGGCCGCCGGTGACCGCATGGCCCGCCGCGCGGGCTTCCTCGACCAGCAGCTTGCCCATCCGTCCGCCGACACCCGCGATGCCGATGCGCAGAGCCATGTTGCCCTCCCTGGCAATCGCGCGGACCCTGCGTCGCGCGCGCACGCCGGTCAACGCGCGGTGCGGCTTGCCGCCGTGCATCGCAGGCGGGAGCATCGCACATGGACCTGCGTGACCCGGACCTTTCCGCCGATGCGGTGATCGCCGCCCTGCGCCTCTCCCCGCATCCGGAGGGCGGGCATTATCGGGAGACATGGCGCGATGCGCCGGCCAGTGGCGTGCGCGGTGCGGGCACGGCGATCCTGTTCCTGCTTGCCGCCGGCGAGGTCAGCCACTGGCATGCGGTGGATGCTGCCGAGCTGTGGATATGGCAGGCCGGCGCGCCGCTGGAACTGTCGGTGTCCGCGGACGGGCGGGAGGCGCGGGCGAACGTGCTTGGCCCGCTTGCGGGGACGCAGGGTCTGCACGGGCTGGTGCCGGCAGGGGCATGGCAGAGCGCGCGCAGCCTGGGCGCGTGGACGTTGGCAAGCTGCATCGTCGCGCCGGCGTTCAGCTTCGACGGATTCGCGCTCGCCGCGCCGGAGTGGCGGCCGGGTTAGGGTGCTTTCGTTGGGGCGGTTGCGATGGGCGGGGGGATGCCGCCGGGCCTTGCCGATGACCCTTTCATTGGCGACGCGAACGATATCCGCTGCGCGGGAGACGAGGACTCACATGGGGCCTCATATCGGGTCAGCCGAAGGCTGGCCGACATATGCGGGTGGAAGCTTTGTGAAGGCCGGGCACGCGAGGGCGAAGGCAAGGACCGTCGTGCAAGGTTCCCTCTCCCATCCGGCGGGAGAGGGACAGGGTGAGGGGAGTTGCGCGGAGGCGAAGCGTCGTCGTGGTGCTGGCGGACACGCCCTCACCCCGGCCCTCTCCCGCAAGCGGGAGAGGGAGGCTCCTCTTCATCGAATCGAGGGAGAAGTTGGTGTGAGGTGGCGTGGCAACGCCAAGTCAGCGAATGGCCTCGCGCGTCAGTCCCACTCACGCGCTTCGCCGGCCCAGTCGCGCCAGAACATCGCCGGGTCCGGGCGCTCCCGCGGGGCGGGCGGGTTGGCCGGTGTGCCAACATGAATGTAGCCGAGCAGCGCATCGGTCTTCGCGAAGCCCAGCGAGGTGCGCAGCCCCTCATCCTCGATCAGCGCGCCGGAGACCCACATCGCGCCCCAGCCCATCGCATGCAGCGCGTTCAGCAGGTTCATCGCCGCCGCCGAGGCGGAGGCCATCTGTTCCCACACCGGGATCTTGTGCCCCGGCCGCAGCTTCGCGCCGACCACGATCGCGACCGGCGCGCGGTCCGCCTTCATCCGCTCCGTCTCCAGCACCGCTGGCGGGGTAGCGGGGTCGCGGGCGGCGAGGGCCGCTTCCCGCAGCCGGCCGAACGCCCCGCGCTGGTCGCCGCGGAAGACCAGGAACCGCCACGGCCGCAGCCCGCCGTGATCGGCCGCGCGGCAGGCGGCGGCCACGGCGCGGTTCAGGTCGGCGTCCGACGGGCCGGGCGCGACCAGTTCGGCCGGTTTGACCGAGACGCGGGAGAGCAGGGTACCGAGCGCGGCCGCGCTGCGCGGCGGGGACAGATCGTCGGGCATGGGCCCTCACATGACGTTGCGAACGTCTCGCATCAAGTCCGGATCAGCGACCACCAGCGCGGATGCCGTCCTTCCCGCACCGCCTTGGCCTCGTAGCGCGTGCCGGGCCAGCCTTCCGGCCGCGTATCGGTCACGGCGGCGATGCGGAAGGCGGTCTGGGCGGGAAGGATCTCCGCCACCCAGTCCTGATACACGGGATGGTCGCTGGCAATCCGCCACTCGCCGCCCGGGCGCAGCACGCGGGCGAGTTCGGCGATGTTGTCAGGGTGCACGAAGCGCCGCTTGGCGTGCCGCGCCTTGGGCCACGGGTCTGGGAACAGCAGGAAGGCGCGGTCCAGCGCGCCATCCGGCAGTCGGCGCAGCAGGTCGCGCGCGTCATGCGACCAGATGCGCAGGTTGGCGGGCAACGGCGCGGTCGCCTCGTCCGCGCCCTCCGGCACCAGCCGCGACAGCAGCGAGCAGATGCCGTTCTCGAACACTTCGCAGGCGATCAGGCCGGCCTGCGGGTTGGCCTCGGCCTGGGCGAGCGCGTGCTCGCCGCCGCCGAAGCCGATCTCCAGCCAAGCCTCGGGCAGGCCGAATCCGCCGCGCGGATCGGACAGGATCGGCGCCGGGTCCAGCCTTGGCAGGGTCAGGTCGATGAGGCGTTGCTGCCGGGGACGCAGCGCGTGTCCCCGGCGGCGGCCGTACAGCCGGTCGGGCTGCGGATCAGGCGCGGCCAAAGGCCGATTTCAGCTCCGGCACCAGATCCGTCCGTTCCCAGGTGAAGGTGCCCTTCTCCTCGTCCGGGGTGCGGCCGAAATGCCCGTACGCGGAGGTCACGGCATAGATCGGGCGGTTGAGCTGCAGATGCTCGCGGATGCCGCGCGGCGACAGGTTGACCAGGTCGCTGACGACCTTGGACAGCTTCGCCTCGTCGATGTCCTTGCCGGTGCCGTGCAGGTCGAAATAGACCGACAGCGGCTTGGAGATGCCGATCGCGTAGGACACCTGGATGGTGCAGCGATCCGCGAGCCCCGCGGCGACCACGTTCTTGGCGAGGTAGCGGCAGGCATAGGCGGCCGAACGGTCCACCTTGGTAGGGTCCTTGCCGCTGAACGCGCCGCCGCCATGCGGGGCCGCGCCGCCATAGGTGTCGACGATGATCTTCCGGCCGGTGAGCCCGCAATCGCCGTCCGGCCCGCCGATGATGAAGGTGCCGGTCGGGTTCACGTAGAACTCGTCCTCCGGGCACATCCAGCCCTTCGGCAGCGAGGTTTCCACGATCGGGCGGATCATCGCCTTGATCTGCGACTGGTCCAGCCCTTCGGCATGCTGGGTGGACACGACGATGGAGGTCGCCCCCACCGGCTTGCCGTCCACGTAGCGCAGCGTCACCTGGCTCTTCGCATCGGGCAGCAGGCCGGCGACGGACTTGTCATGGTTGCGACGCAGTTCGCTGATACGGCGCAGGATCAGGTGCGCGTAGTACAGCGGCGCGGGCATCAGCTCCGGCGTCTCGCGGCAGGCGTAGCCGAACATGATGCCCTGGTCGCCCGCGCCCTCATCCTTGTTGCCGGCCGCGTCCACGCCCTGGGCGATGTGCACCGACTGCGCATGCAGGTGGCATTCGACATGCGCGTTCTTCCAGGAGAAGCCCTCCTGGTCGTAGCCGATGTCGTGCACGGCCATGCGTGCGAGGTGGTGCAGCAGGTCCGGCGTGACGGTGTCCGGGCCGCGGGTCTCGCCGGCCAGGATGATCCGGTTGGTCGTGACCAGCGTTTCACAGGCGACGCGCGCATAGGGATCGGCGTCGAGATAGGCATCGAGAACGGTGTCGCTGATCCGGTCGGCGACCTTGTCCGGATGCCCCTCGGAAACGGATTCCGAGGTGAAAAGATACTCGCCCTTGTCGCGCATGGCGTGGTTCGGCCTCTTGTCGCGATTGATCCGGCTGGCCCGGTCGCCGCGCCGGCATGGGGCCGGGCGGCGGCTGTGTGACGGATGGGGGACGGGGGGTCAAGCCGGCCGGCCGTTACGCTCATGCGCAGGCTTGCCCAACCCCGCGCATCCGGCCCACGGTATGCACTGGCTGAACCGGCAAAATGACAAAGGGAGGACACCGTCCATGGCTCGCGTCGCACTCGTTACCGGCGGCACACGCGGCATCGGCGCCGCGATCAGCACCGCACTCAAGGCCGCGGGTCGAACCGTGGTCGCATCGTATGCCGGAAATGACGCCGCAGCGCAGGCCTTCAATGCCGAGACCGGCATCCCCGTCTCCAAGTTCGACGCCGGCGATTTCGACGCCTGCCAGAAGGCGGTCGCGGAGATCAGCGAGAAGCACGGGCCGATCGAGATCCTGGTGAACAACGCCGGCATCACCCGCGACGGCACCATGAAGCGCATGGACCGCAAGATGTGGGACGACGTGGTCGATACCAATCTCGGGTCCTGCTTCAACCTGTCGAAGCTGGTGTGGGACGGGATGCTGGCGAAGAAGTTCGGCCGCATCGTCAACATCGGCTCCATCAACGGCCAGGCCGGCCAGTACGGGCAGGTCAACTACGCCGCCGCCAAGTCGGGCATCCACGGCTTCACCAAGGCGCTGGCGCAGGAAGGCGCGAGGGCCGGCATTACGGTCAACGCGATCGCGCCCGGCTACGTGGACACGGAGATGGTGCGCGCCGTCCCGGCGGACGTGCTGGAGAAGATCATCGCCCGCATCCCGCGCGGCCGGCTCGGTACCGCGACCGACATCGCGCGCGGCGTAGTGTTCCTCACCGCCGACGATGCCGATTTCATCACCGGCTCGACGATGTCGATCAACGGCGGGCAGCATATGTACTGATGCGGATGGCCGGATGAGCTGACCGCTCGCATCCGGTTCGTGGTCGCCCCGGGGTCACGGGGCGAACCTTCGGCTGTCTGGCTCGCGCTTCGGGACGCGGGCCGCCTGCACGGCCTCGGCACGGGCCAGGGATCCGTGCCGCTGGTATGATGCCGCCGCGCCTTGCCGGTGATCCTGTCATCGGCAGGGCGCGCGAAACGAAGACCCATGGCGGGTCGGCCGCAGGGCTGGCCCGCCGTCTGCACGGGAGAGCACTGCATGGCTTATGCGATCGTCGCCTTCGATGCCGAGGACAAGGACGCGATGTCCCGCCGGATGGCGGTGCGCGACCGCCATCTGGGGGTGATCGAGGGCTGGGCGCGGGACGGGCGGCTCGCGCTCGCCGTGCCGCTGTTCCCCGAGGCGGGCGGGCCGACCGGCTCGCTGATCGTGCTCGACGTGCCGTCGCAGGAAGGGGTCGACGACTATCTCTCGAAGGAACCGTTCGCCGCGGGGGATGTGTGGAAGCAGCGCACGGTGTTCCCGATGCGCATCGCGCCGCTGCCGTATCAGCCGCTGGTGCCGGAAGGCGCGACGCTGCCGACGAAGCGGACGCACACCGTGATCGTCGCGCTGGACGGCAAGGACCCCGGCGCGCTCGACCGGCGGATGAAGGTGCGGGAGGCGCATTTCGCGCGCGTGAGGTCGATGGCCGCGGACGGCACTCTGGCCTTCGGCGGCGCGGTCCTCGACGACTCGGGGCGCATGATCGGCTCCATCGCCGTGGTGCGCTTCGACACGGACGCGGCGGCGCGCGACTGGATGAACGCCGATCCCTACGTGACCGGCGACGTATGGCGCGACATCACGCTGTACGGCACGCGCTTCGCGCCGCTGCCCTACCGCCCCCTCCCGGGCGCGACCGATGCCTAGGCTGATCGAGTATGCCGAGGCCGGGCCGGAGGTCCGCGCCGTGTTCGACGAGATCAAGGCGGCGCGCGGGCTCGCCGACGTCAACAACTTCTGGAAGGCGCTCGCGGTCGATCCGGCGCTGCTGCGGCAGACCTGGGAGCGGCTGCGCGTGGTGATGGCGCCCGGCGCGCTCGATCCGCTGACCAAGGAGATGCTCTACATCGCCATCTCGGCGACGGCGGGCTGCAGCTACTGCGTCGCCTCCCATACCGCGTCCGCCCGCGCGAAGGGCATGACCGAGGCGATGCATGGCGAACTGCTCGCAGTGCTGGCGATGGCCGGGCAGACGAACCGGCTGGCCGAGGCGCTGCGGGTGCCGGTGGACGCGGGGTTCGAATAAAGGCTGGCCGGTATCGGGCGGCCGCCGCTCGCCGCTGACCCGTATCGCGCAAGGGTCCGCCATGCGCCGGGCACCGAACCGCCCTTGCCGCGCCGCGCGGCCTCGGCTTCAAGCCCCGCATGTCTCCCGCAACCCTTGCCGGCATGGGCGCCATCGCGCTCTGGACCACGCTCGCGCTGCTCACGCGCCTCGCCGCCGGCATCCCGCCGCTGCAGCTCACGGCGATGGCGCTGGCCGTCTCCGGCACGCTGGGCCTGACCTGGCTTGCTGTCACAGGCCGGCTCGGCGCGCTGCGCCAGAGGCCGATCGCCTGGCTGCACGGGGTGGGCGGGATCTTCGGCTACCACGCGCTGTTCTTCCTCGCCCTCGCGCTCGCCCCGCCGGTCGAGGCGAACCTGCTCAACTACCTCTGGCCCCTGCTGATCGTGATCTTCAGCGGCGCGCTGCTGGGCATGACGCTGACCTGGCGCCACGCGGCCGGCACCGCGCTCGCGCTGCTGGGCTGCGTGCTGCTGGTCGGCCATGGGGCGTCCTTCCGCGGCGAGGCGCTGGCCGGCTACCTGTCCGCGATCGCCTGCGCGGTGGTCTGGGCGCTGTATTCGGTGCTGGCGCGGCGGCTGGCGTCGGTGCCGACGGAAGCGGTGGCGGGGTTCTGCGCGGGCTCCGCCGCGCTCGCCGCGCTCACGCACCTCGCCACCGAGGCGACGGTGCTGCCGGATGCGGGTGCGCTGGTCGCCGTCATCCTGCTCGGCGCGGGGCCGGTGGGGGCGTCCTTCTTCCTGTGGGATATCGGCATGAAGCGGGGCGACCCGCGGCTGCTCGGCACGCTCGCCTACGCCACGCCGGTCGCCTCCACCCTGCTGCTGATCCTCGCGGGGGAGGCGCCGTTCACGCTGCGCGCCCTGCTCGCCGCGCTGCTGGTGGCCGCGGGCGGGTTGCTCGCGGCACGGGCGCGCTGACGCTTCGGCGGCGGACGAAACAACCGGCGCATCGGGACAGCGAGCATCCACGCATGGAATGGACCGGCATCCTCCTTGTCTTTCTGCTCGGCGGCTTCGTCAAAGGCGTCGTCGGCGTCGGCATGCCGACGATCGTCGTCGGGCTGCTCAGCTTCGTCATGCCGCCCGCGCAGGCGGCCGCGCTGCTGACCGCGCCCAACATCGTCACCAACGTGGTGCAGGCCACGGGCGCGGAGAGCGCCGCGCTGCTGCGCCGGCTGTGGCCGATGCTCGCGGCGCTGCTTGTCGTTACCGTGGCCGCGATGCCGCTGCTGCGCGGGCTGGGCGAAGTGGCGCTGATCGTGCTCGGCGTCGCGCTGGTGGCGAACGGCGCGCTCGGCCTCACCGCGGCGCGGTTCGTGGTGACGCCGCGGCAGGAAGTGTGGCTCGGCCCGCTGACGGGCGCGGCGACGGGGCTGCTGACGGCGATGACGGGCGTGTTCGTGCTGCCTTCGGTGCCCTACCTGCAGGCGCTGGGGCTGGAGAAGGACGCGCTGGTGCGGGCGATGGGCATCACCTTCCTCGCCGCCACCATCGCCTTCAGCATCGCGCTGTGGCGGGTGGGCGCGTGGAACGTCGCGCTCGCGACGGGCTCGCTGATCGCGCTGGCCCCGGCGCTGGCGGGGCAGTTCCTCGGCACGCGGGCGCGGGAGCGGATGTCGGTCGCGGCATTCCGCCGCTGCTTCCAGGCGACGCTGGTCGCGCTCGGCCTCGCGCTCGCGCTGAAGCCGCTGTTCTGATGGCAGGTTCGGGGTCGCCGCAGGATACCGATAGGCCCTGACCCTAGCCGACCGGTGAGAAACCGGCCGCCGCGATCAGTGCCTGCCCTTGCGGCCCGAGCACGAAATCCTGGAACGCCATCGCCTCCGGCCTGCTGCCGTGCAGGACCGCCATCGCATATTCCGGCACCACCGCGATCTCCGGCGGGATCGTGACGATCTCCAGCGACGCATCCCCGGCCGCGAGCAGCCGCAGCCCGGTCACGTAGCCCAGGAACAGATCGACCGTTCCTGTACGAAGCGCTTCTTCCACCGGGCTGTAGCTCGGCGCGCCCGGCGTCGGTTCGGCGCCGCCGACCAGCTTGCGGGCCTTCGCGTCCAGCACGGCGAAGGCGCCCGGCCGCAGCGCCTCCGCGCGGCGGAACATGGCCCAGGCATAGTCGCCGGACGGGTCCTTCAGCGGCGTCGATGTGCCGATGCCGATAGCGGGGTCGAGCAGCCGGTCCAGCTGCGTCCCGGATGTGATCCCCGCCTGCCGCCGCGCCAGCGCCACGATGGCGTTACGCGCGAAGACGCGGGGTTCATGCGCAAGCCCCTGCGCTGTCAGGCTGCGCGGGTGGCCGGTATCCGCGGACATGAAGATATCCGGCCGGTCGCCGCGCTCGATCCGCTCCCGCATCAGCCCGGCCGGGCCGTGCCGGACGGTGGCGGAGACGCCGATGCCGCGCGCGGCCGCCTGCGTCAGCGCGGGCAACACCACCCGCAGGCTGCCGGCGGCGAAGATGCTGAGGGGCGTGCTGTTCATGCCGGAATCCTACGACCTCCGGCGCCGGCGGTCAGCGTCCCGGCTCAGTCGCCCGCGCCCGCGGCTTCCTGTTCCTGCCGGAAGGGGTGTGCGGGATAGACGCCGAGGATGCGCGCCTCGCGGGAGAAGAACTGCAGCTCCTCCAGCGCGCGGCGCAGCGCCGGCTGCTCGGGGTGGCCGTCCACGTCGCACAGGAACTGCGTGGCGGTGAACTCGCCGTCGAGCATGTAGCTCTCCAGCTTGGTCATGTTCACGCCGTTGGTCGCGAAGCCGCCGAGCGCCTTGTACAGCGCCGCCGGCACGTTGCGGACGCGGAAGACGAAGGTGGTCACGCTGTCCGGCGCGTCCACCGGCGGGATGCGCGGGGTCTTCGCCATCACGTAGAAGCGCGTGGTGTTGTGCGCCGCGTCCTCCACGTTCTCGCGCAGGATCTTCAGCCCGTAGATCTCGGCGGCGAGCGAGGATGCGATGGCCGCGTCCTCGGTGCCGCCGCGCTGGGCGATCAGCTCCGCCGCGCCGGCGGTGTCGGCCTCCACCACGGCGGTCAGGTTCAGCTCGGCGAGGATGCGCCGCACCTGTCCCAGCGCGACCGGGTGCGAATGCGCCCGGCGGATGGTGGCGAGGCTCGCGCCCGCCGGCGCCATCAGGCAGTGCTCGACGCGCTGGAAATGCTCGCCGATCACCGACAGCGTGCTGTCCGGCAGCAGGCGGTGGATGTCCGGCACGCGGCCGGCGAGCGAGTTCTCGCACGGCAGCATCGCAAGCCCCGCGCGGCCCTCGCGCACCGCGTCGATCGCGGCCTCGAAGCTCGGACAGGGCAGGGTGGGCAGGCCAGGGAACGCGGTGCGGCAGGCGAGGTCGGAATACGCGCCCGGCACGCCCTGGAAGGCGATCGGTCCCTTCATCATGCGCGCCCCGCGAGCATCGCCCGCGCACGGTCGAGATCGGCTTGCGTGTCCACGCCGAAGGGTGCGTGATCGACGCGAGCGACGGAAATCTTCATGCCTGCCTCCAGCGCGCGGAGCTGTTCCAGTGATTCGCGCTTCTCCAGCAGGCCCGGCGGCAGGCGGACAAAGCGTTCCAGTGCGATGCGTCGGTACACGTACAATCCGATGTGATGCCACAGCGGCCCGGTGCCGCCGGGTACGATGCTGCGGCTGAAGTAGTGTGCGCGCGCGACGGTCTGATGCTCGCGGAAGGCACAGACGCATTTCACCACCGACGGCGCGGTGGCTTCCTCCGCGCTGCGGATCTCTGCGACGAGCGAGCCGATATCGGTCTCCGGGTCTTCCATGGTGGACATGGCCGCGTGCACCAGCGCGGGCGGCAGCACCGGCAGGTCGCCCTGCAGGTTCACCACCACGTCATGCCGTCCTTCCGGATCGTGGCGGCCGAGCGCCTGTTCGATCCGGTCCGAGCCGGTCGGCAGGTCGGGGTCGGTCATGACCGCGAGCCCGCCCTCGGCCTCGACGGCGGTGGCGATCTCGGCATCGCCGCAGGCGACGAGCACGGGGCCGACGTCCGCTTCCCGCGCGCGGTCGAGCACATGGGCGATCATCGGGCGGCCGTGGATATCGGCGAGCGGCTTGCCCGGCAGGCGGCTGGAGGCAAGGCGTGCCGGAATGACGACGATGGGATTCATGCTTGGCGGGTTGAAGCTCTGCGGTGCGACATCTAAGGGTGCGGCGCAACCTAGGGGCGGGTCCGCCAGCCGGCAATGCCGCCCCCGAACGGAGGGCGCTGCGTGGTTCCGGACGCCTATGTGGCGATCGCCGAGTCGCTGGCCGATGCCGCGGGCGCGGTGGTGCGCCCCTTCTTCCGCACTGTGCCGCCGGCGGACGACAAGGCGGATGCCAGCCCCGTGACCATCGCCGACCGCACCGCCGAGCAGGTGATGCGCGCCGTGCTGCGCGAGCGGCTTCCCGGGCACGGCATCGTCGGCGAGGAGTTCGGCACCGACAACGAAGGCGCCGAATGGACCTGGGTGCTCGACCCCATCGACGGCACCCGCGCCTTCATCACCGGCAGGCCCCAGTTCGGCACGCTGGTCGGGCTGCTGCACGGCGACCGCCCGGTGCTGGGCATCATCGACCAGCCGGTGACGGGCGAGCGCTGGGTCGGCGTGCAGGGCCGCCCGACGCGGTTCCGCAGCCCGTTCGGCGGTCGCGTCGGCGGGCGGGAGTGCAAGCGGCTCGGCCTCGCGGAACTGTCCTGCACCAGCCCGGAGATATTCGGCCCCGCCGAGTGGGACGCCTTCGGGCGGCTGCGCGGGGCGGTGCGCCGGACGAGCTGGGGCGGGGATTGTTACGCCTACGGGCTGGTCGCGCTCGGCCAGATCGACATCGTGGCGGAACCCGGCCTGAAGCCCTGGGACTGGGTCGCGCTTGCCCCCGTGATCGAGGGCGCGGGCGGGCGCATGACCGGCTGGGACGGCAAGCCGCTCGGCGCGCGCGGGAACGGGAACGTCGTCGCCGTGGGCGATCCCGCCCTGCTGGAACCGGCACTCGCGCTGCTGGCCGGAGCGTGACTGGCCCCGGCCGCGTTTGCATCGGTATGGTCGCTTCAACCACCGGGAGACGACCTATGCGTCTGGCCGCCGCCCTGCTCGCCGCAGCACTCGCCCTGCCTGCCGCTGCGCAGACGCGCACGCACGCGCTGTCGCTGATCGGCGAGCCGGCCCTGCCCGCCGATTTCACCCATTTTCCGCACGTCAATCCGCAGGCCCCCAAGGGCGGCGAGGTGGCGCTGGCGGCGATCGGCACGTTCGACAGCTTCAACCCGTTCATCATCCGCGGGTCGCCCGCCGCCGGCATCGGCATGCTGTGGGAGACACTGCTGAAGGAGAACGCGGACGAGGCGTCGACCGAATACGCCAACATCGCCGAGACGATCGAACTGGCGGACGACCGGAGCTGGGTCGCCTTCATCCTGCGCGAGGGCGCGAAGTTCCACGACGGCCACCCGATCACGTCCGAGGACGTGAAGTGGACGTTCGAGACGCTGCGCGAGAAGGGGCGCCCCTTCTTTCGCGCCTATTACGCGGACGTGACCCGGATCGAGACGGAAGGCCCGCGCCGCGTGGTCTTCCACCTGCGCGATCCCAACAACCGGGAGTTGCCGATGATCCTCGGCCAGCTTCCGGTGCTGCCGAAGCACTGGTGGGAGGGGCGGGACTTCTCCCGCCCGCTGACCGAGCCGCCGCTGGGATCGGGCGCCTACAAGCTCGACGGGTTCGAGTTCGGCCGCACCGTCTCCTACCGCCGCGTGCCGGGCTGGTGGGGGGAGAAGCTGCCCACCCAGGTCGGCACCGACAATTTCGACGTGCTGCGCTACGAGTACTTCCGCGACGCGACCGTGGCGTTCGAGGCGTTCAAGGCCGGGCAGATCGACTTCCGGCAGGAGAACATCGCGCGCAACTGGGCGACCGCCTACGAGTTCCCCGCGGCCCAGGACGGGCGCGTGGTGCGCGCGGAGATCCCCCACCGGCTGCCCACGGGGATGCAGGCCTTCGGCTTCAACACCCGCCGCGAGGTGTTCCGCGACCGCCGCGTGCGCGAGGCGCTGATGCGGGTGTTCGACTTCGAGTGGATGAACGCGAACCTCTTCTACGGCCAGTACACGCGCACCCGCTCCTACTTCAGCAACAGCGAGTTCGCCGCGACCGGCGTGCCGGAAGGGGCGGAGCTCGCGCTGCTGGAGAAGTACCGCGACAAGCTGCCGGCGGACCTGTTCACCACGCCCTTCACGCTTCCTGTCACTGACGGGTCGGGGAACAACCGCGACCAGCTCCGCATCGCGCTCAACCTGCTGCGCGAGGCCGGCTGGACCATCCGCGACCGCAAGCTGGTCAACGCCCAGGGCAGGCCGCTCGCCTTCGAGATCACGCTCGACAACCCGACCTTCGAGCGGGTGGCGCTGCCCTATGTGCAGTCGCTGCAGCGGCTCGGGGCCGAGGTTTCGGTGCGCACGGTGGAGACGGCGCAGTTCCAGCGCCGGAGCGACGACTTCGACTACGACATGATCGTCGTCCTGTTCGGCCAGTCCGAAAGCCCCGGCAACGAGCAGCGCGAGTTCTGGACCTGCCCCAAGCGTGACGAGAACGGCAGCCGCAACCTGATGGGCATCTGCGATCCGGTCGTGGACGCGCTGGTGGAAACGGTGATCAACGCGTCCGACCGCGACGCGCTGGTGGCGGCGACGCAGGCGCTGGACCGCGTGCTGCTGTGGGGCAACTACGTCGTGCCGCAATGGCACAGCCGCAAGTTCAACGTCGCCTACTGGAACCGCTTCGCCCGGCCGGAGCACATCCCGCGCACCGGCATCGCCTTCGATACGTGGTGGTCCACGGGTCCGCGCCCGCAGTGAGGGCGGGGGCGGGGCCGATGGCTGCGGGGGAGGGCCGGGGTGAGGGCCCTTGCCGCCGGCACACCTTTTCGCCGAAGGCCACCTGACCGATGACCGCCTACATCCTGCGCCGGCTGCTGCTCGTGGTGCCGACGCTGTTCGGCATCATCCTCATCAACTTCTTCGTCGTGCAGTTCGCCCCCGGCGGCCCGGTCGAGCAGATGCTGGCGGAGCTGCGCGGCGAGGCGGTGTCCTCCACCGCCCGCGTCACGGGGGAGGGCGGCGGCGAGATACGCGGCGGCGGACAGGGCCCGCGCACCGGCGAGCAGACGGGCGAGGTGCGCTATCGCGGCGCCCGCGGCCTCGATCCGGCGCTGGTGGCCGAGATCGAGAAGATGTTCGGCTTCGACAAGCCGGCGCACGAACGCTTCTTCAAGATGGTGGGCGACTACCTCACCTTCGATTTCGGCCGCTCCTTCTTCCGCGACCGCTCCGTCATCGGGCTGATCGTGGAGAAGATGCCGGTCTCCGTCACGCTCGGGCTGTGGTCCACGCTGCTGATCTACCTGATCTCCATCCCGCTCGGCATCGCCAAGGCGGTGCGCGACGGATCGCGGTTCGACGTCGCGTCGTCGGCGGTCGTGCTCGCGGGTTACGCCATCCCCGGCTTCCTGTTCGCGATCCTGCTGGTGGTGCTGTTCGCGGGCGGGTCCTTCGTGCAGTGGTTCCCGCTGCGCGGCCTGACCTCGCCCGGATCGGAGGACTGGTCGCTGCCGGCGCGCGCGCTCGACTACCTGTGGCACGCGGCACTGCCCACGCTCGCGCTGGTGATCGGCGGCTTCGCGGGGCTGACGATGCTGACCAAGAACTCCTTCATGGAGGAGATCCGCAAGCAGTACGTCGTCACCGCGCGCGCCAAGGGCGCGCCGGAGCAGCGGGTGCTGTACGGGCACGTGTTCCGCAACGCGATGCTGCTGATCGTCGCCGGCTTCCCGGCCGCCTTCATCTCCATCCTGTTCACCGGCGCTCTGCTGGTGGAGGTGATCTTCTCGCTCGACGGGCTGGGCCTGCTCGGCTTCGAGAGCGCGATGCGGCGCGACTATCCGGTGATGTTCGGCACGCTCTACATCTTCGGGTTGCTGGGCCTCGTGATGCACATCATCGGCGACGTGATGTACACCGTGGTCGATCCGCGCATCGATTTCGAGGCGCGGCGTTGACCCCGCTCACCCGCCGCCGCTTCGCGAATTTCCGCGCCAACCGTCGCGGCTACGTCTCCTTCCTCGTTTTCACCGTGCTGTTCGGCCTGTCGCTGTTCGCGGAACTGCTCGCGAACGACCGCCCGCTCGTCATCCGGATGAACGACACGTGGTTCTTCCCGGTGCTGGTCGATTACGCGGAGAGCGATTTCGACCCCACCGGCCTGCCCACCGCGGCCGATTACCAGGACCCGTTCCTGCGCGAGGAGATCGCGAAGAACGGCTGGGCGGTGTGGCCCGCGATCCCGTTCCGCTACGACACGGTGGTCCGCGATCTGCCCGTGCCGGCACCCGCGCCGCCCAGCCTGCGCAACCTGCTGGGCACCGACGATCAGGCGCGGGATGTGCTGGCCCGCGTGGTCTACGGCTTCCGCATCTCCGTGCTGTTCGGCTTCGCGCTCACGCTCGCGGCTTCGGCCATCGGCATCGCGGCGGGCGCGGTGCAGGGGTATTACGGCGGGCTGGTCGACCTCATCTTCCAGCGGGTGATCGAGATCTGGAACGGATTGCCGGCGCTGCTGATGCTGATCATCCTGTCCTCGATCGTCACGCCGTCCTTCTGGGTGCTGCTGATCTTCCTGCTGCTGTTCTCATGGACCGGGCTGACCGGCGTGGTGCGCGCGGAATTCCTGCGCGGCCGCAACCTCGACTACGTGCGCGCCGCGCGCGCGCTCGGCGTATCCGACATCAGGCTGATGTCGCGGCATATCCTGCCCAACGCCATGGTCGCCACGCTGACGTTCATGCCCTTCATCCTGTCGGGCAGCGTCACCGTGCTCGCCTCGCTCGACTTCCTCGGCTTCGGCCTGCCGCCCGGATCGCCCTCGCTGGGCGAACTGGTGCAGCAGGGCAAGAACAACCTGTCGGCGCCCTGGCTCGCCATCACCGGCTTCGTGGTCCTCGGCGGCGTGCTGATGCTGCTGGTGTTCGTGGGCGAGGCGGTGCGGGATGCGTTCGATCCGCGCAAGCAGCCGGGAGGCGGACGATGAACCTGCTGGAGGTCACCGACCTCTCCGTCGCCTTCAGCGAACGCCGCGTCGTCGATGGCGTGACCTTCGTGCTGGACCGGGGCGAGACGCTGGCGCTGGTGGGCGAGAGCGGGTCGGGCAAGTCGCTCACCGCGCTGTCGATCCTGCAGCTCCTGCCGTCGGGCGGAACGAACCCGACCGGTCGCATCGTGCTCGACGGGCGGCAGATGGTCGGCGCGCCGGAAGCGGAGTTGCGCGATGCGCGCGGCGGCGTGGCGGGCATCGTGTTCCAGGAGCCGATGACCAGCCTCAACCCGCTGCACACGATCGGCCGGCAGGTGACCGAGTCCGTGCTGCTGCACCAGGACATCCCGCGCCCCGCGGCGCGTGCGCGCGCGGTGGAATGCCTCGCGATGGCCGGCTTCCCGGATGCCGCCACCCGGCTGGATGCGTTCCCTCACCAGCTTTCCGGCGGCCAGCGCCAGCGCGTGATGATCGCGATGGCGCTCGCCAACGAACCCAAGCTGCTGATCGCGGACGAGCCCACGACGGCGCTGGACGTGACGATCCAGGCGCAGATCCTCGCCCTGCTGGCCGATCTGCGGGCGCGGCTGGGCATGGCGATGCTGCTGATCACGCACGACCTGTCCATCGTGCGCCGCTACGCCGACCGCGTCTGCGTGATGAAGGACGGCAGGGTGGTGGAAGCGGGACCGACCGCGATGGTCTTCGACGCACCGTCGCACGCCTACACCCGCATGCTGCTCGCCGCCGAACCGCGCGGCGCGCCCGAGCCCGTCGCTGCTGATGCGGCGCCGGTGATCGAGGCGGAGGATGTCCGCGTGCATTTCCCCATCCGCCGCGGCCTGCTCCGCCGCACGGTTGCGCATGTGAAGGCGGTGGACGGCATCTCCGTCGCGGTGCGGGAGGGAGAGACGCTCGGCGTGGTGGGCGAGTCGGGGTCCGGCAAGTCCACGCTCGGCTACGCGCTGGTACAGCTCCAGCACAGCGAGGGCACGATCCGCTTCGAGGGGCGGGACATCGGGGGCCTGTCGCGGCGCGCTTTGCGGCCGCTGCGTGCGGAGATGCAGATCGTTTTCCAGGATCCCTACGGCAGCCTCAGCCCGCGTCTGAGCGTGGGC